>JAZRGT010000017.1:0-19762 GCA_045644325.1 Eubacteriales bacterium
TGAGGACGTATACTTCAACTTCGAGAACCTCTCCATCAAGCTTCCCGCAGAGAAGGCTAACAACCCCGACCTCAAGGATTACATCGGTCAGGAAGTTGTTGCAGGTCTCCGTCCCGAGGCTATTCACGACGAGCCCATCCATCTCGCTAACCATCCCGAAAGCCAGCTCGAGGCTTACGTTGATGTAACCGAGCTTATGGGTGCTGAGATCTACCTCTACCTCAACGTTGGTGAGGAGACCAGACTTATCGCGCGTGTATCCTCCAGATCCACCTCTCGTGCAGGCGATACCATCAAGGTTGCCTTCGACATGAGCCGTCTCCACATCTTCGATAAGGATACCGAGCGTTGCATCGTTCACTAATTCTTACATAAAAAACAGACCTGCCCCGTGCAGGTCTGTTTTTTATCTTGACAAATCTTTGGTTTTGGTGTATAATCAATTATATCACTTACGAAACGAGGCGTAAAATTGAACGAACTTAATTATAAACGAACTTGTAAAAATATAGCGATAGCGGTGCTTCTGAATTCTTTGCTTCTTCAGATTTTAACTGTTATTGCCATGCTGGTGTCTATGCTTTTTGAACCGCTTATCGCTACTGCGGCGAGAAGCCTTTCGATGAAATACACCGATCTTTATTATGCCTTTGAAGAAACGCTTTTCCTTATGGCTTATCTTGCCGCTTTTTTGATCCCCGCCTTCATTTTTATGTATCTGACGAGAAATGATAACCGCCAACCGCTTCGCCTTGAGATCAGACTCGAGCCCGAAACTCCTCTCGTTATCATCGCGGCGATAGGAATTATCCTTCCCGCGGCGTATCTCAACTCATTTATGGTGTCGTTTATAGATTTCAGCGAGATATTCGCAAACGATCCGCTTGACACTCCGATAAAGATACTGATGGCTTTCATATCCGTTGCGATAGTTCCTGCGCTTTGCGAGGAATTCCTCTTCCGCGGATGTATTCTTTCAAACCTCCTTCCTTACGGAAAAGGAACCGCGATATTCGTATCAGCCGCACTTTTTTCAATGATGCATGGAAACTTTGCGCAATTCTTTTATACGTTCGTTGCGGGTCTCGTTCTCGGTGCGGTTTACGTTGAGACCGGATCAATCTGGCCTTGCACGTTTATCCACCTTTTCAATAACTTTTACAGCATAATCCAGCAGGTCATCTACGAGCGCGCGGGTAAGACCGATGAGATCAATATCGTGATCTTTGTTATGGAGGTTATGATCCCCGTCGCGGGACTTGCAATCGGCGCGTGGCTTATATATCTGCGACTGAAAAACGGCAAGCGCTCGTGCGGTGCTGTGCCGACGAAGATATGTGAGAGCGAGAATATAAAGGTCTTCAAGGGCTTGCTCAATCCCATAATGATTGTTCACATAGGAGTAACTCTTTTCCTCGCGGGCTCAACCGTACTGATGGCACTTGGAAGTTGATATGGCGGAGAAGGATATAACTTTTATGAAAGAGGCTCTCCGACTTGCGGAAGCCGCGCGTGACGCGGGAGAAATCCCCGTGGGCGCAGTTGTTGTAAAAAACGGAGAGATTGTAGGCAGAGGTCAAAATCGCCGTGAGAGCGGCGGTGGAGCCTCTGCGCACGCGGAGATGCTTGCTATCAATGAAGCGTGTGCTCACCTCGGCGGATGGCGGCTTACGGGATGCGAGCTCTATGTCACACTTGAGCCCTGCCCGATGTGTGCGGGGGCAATAGTGAATGCAAGGCTTGACCGTGTCGTTTACGGCGCGAGCGACATCAAAATGGGCGCTCTCGGCGGACTTTTTTCGCTCCTCGATTACCCGCTCGGATGCAAAACGGTTGTTGAAAGAGGTGTTCTCGAGGACGAATGCAAAGCAATTCTCGATTCTTTTTTCGCCACTCGCCGTGCAGCGAATCAAGTGGAAAAGAATAAATCAAAACGCCTCGGACGCGATTTCTATACGAAAGACGTCCTCGACGTTGCTCCCGCGCTTCTTGGTAAGCTTCTTTGCAGAAAGAACGAGAACGGGGAAGTGATGAAATATCGGATCACCGAAACCGAAGCATACCGAGGCGAGGACGACACCGCCTGCCACGCTTCAAAAGGCAAAACTCCGCGCACATCCGTGATGTGGGATAAAGGGGGAACGGTTTACGTCTACCTTTGCTACGGTATGCACAATATGCTTAACATTGTAACGGGCGCAAAAGGGGAACCCCAAGCCGTGCTCATTCGCGGAATCGAAACCGCCAACGGTCCCGGTAAGCTGACGAAAAAGCTCTCGATCGAACGTCGCCATAATGGCGCGGACGTTGTCTTCTCGGACGAGCTATGGATCGAGGACGACGGATTTGATCCCGAAAATATCGATACCTCTCCTCGCATCGGTATCGACTATGCCGATGAAAAGGACCGCATACGTCCTTGGAGATTTTATTATTAAAATGCAAAATGCCGACTCTTGCGAGTCGGCATTTTTATGGTTTCAAGAAATTACTTTCTCTTTCTGCGGATAACGATGGGAGCTGCGAGAGCTGCAACTACGAGAAGTGCAGAACCGGAGATAACCGAACCGCATCCGGACTTAGCGGGAGCTGCGGGAGCCTGAGTCTCGGGAGCCTTGGTAGCTGCGGGAGCTTCGGTCTCAACTGCGGGAGCCTCGGTCTCGGGAGCAGCGGTAGTCTCGGGAGCCTTGGTGGTTTCGGGAGCCTTGGTCTCGGGAGCCTTGGTAGTCTCGGGAGCAACGGTGGTCTCGGGGTAAACTACCTCGCCGAAGGAAAGTCCCTTAACAACGTAACAATCGCTGACGGTTACAATGTGGTTTGCGTAGTAGGAGTAGAAGAAGATACCGAGAACGTCAGCCATGAAGTATTCGATAGTACCTTCAAGAGACTGGTCGATGAGGACGTACTTGCCGGAGTTATCCTTGATGTAGAGAGCGAGGGTGGTGTTAACGCCGTTGACCTCAAGAGCATACTCGTGAGTTACCATACCGGTAACGGGGTCGTAGGTGGGAACGTCCATAGCCATCTGCTCATAGTAAACGTAATCGTGGCCGGAAAGGGAACTGCCCTTGTTCATAAGCTTCATTCTCTCGGGGTAGCCGTAAACACCGTATACAGAGTCAACGTGAAGACCGATGGAGTGCTTACCGTTACGGGTAGCGGTGAAGTAGATGGTGTAGCAAGTGGTCTCGTTGAGAGGAAGAGTCTCGATGAAGCCGCCCCAATAAGAAGCGCTCTTATCCTTGGTGGTCTGGATGGTTACGGTGTTGGAGTTAGCGGGATCAACGTCTGCCTGGGGAGTACCGGAGAGAAGACCGGGCTCGTAAATGCCTGCGGTACCGTTAAAATCGGGAACGAATACAACTGCGCCGTCGGGCTGGAGGTCTATCATGTTATCGGCTGCACTGACAGAGGTCAGGGGAAGAATTGCCGAAACGATGAAGATAAGCGAGATGATGATGGAAATAATCTTTTTCATGATTTTTTCTCCTTTTTAATTTTTGGTCGCTTGACTTAATAATGATATCACTTTTGAACGAAAAAGTCAATACTTATTAACATATTTTGATTGCGTTTTTGCTAAAAATTTAATATTTGCAACAAAATGCCGACTCTTTTGAGTCGGCATTTTTATGGAGTGAGAAATTACTTTCTCTTTCTGCGGATAACGATGGGAGCCGCGAGAGCTGCAACTACAAGGAGTGCGGAGCCGGAGATAACCGAACCGCAACCGGATTTCTTGGAATCATCGGTCTTCTGAGTCTCGGGAGCCTTGGTACCTGCAGGAGCTTCTGTAGCCGTGGGAGCCTCAGTCTCGGGAGCAACGGTGGTCTCGGGAGCCTTGGTGGTTTCGGGTGCCTTGGTCTCGGGAGCGGCAGTGGTCTCGGGTGCTTCGGTGGTCTCGGGATAAACTACCTCTCCGAAGGAAAGTCCTTTAACGACGTAGCAATCGCTTACGGTAACAATGTGGCCTGCATAGTAGGAGTAGAAGAAGAGACCGAGAACGTCAGCCATAAAGAATTCGATCTGACCCTCGATTCCCTGGTCAACGAGAGCGTACTGACCGTTTACGTCCTTGATATAGATAGCGGTAGTGCAGTTAACGCCGTTTACCTCGAGAGCGTATTCCTGAACGATAGTACCGGTAACGGGATCTGCATCAATGGGAGCGTTGCATACGGTTGCAAAGCTTACGTATTCGTGACCGGTAAGGGAGCTTCCCTTGTTCATAAGTCTGATCTTGTCGGGATAGCCGTACGCACCGTAAACCGAGTCAGCGTAAACGCCGATAGCGTGGTTGCCGGTACGGGTGACGGTGTAGTAAATGGTGTAGCAGGTGTTTTCATTGAGGGGAAGAGTCTCAATGAAGCCGCCCCAATAGGAAGCGGTCTTGTCCTTTGTGGTCTGAACGGTGATGGTGTTGGAGTTGGAGGGATCAACGTCAACCTGAGGAGTACCGGAAAGAAGACCGGGCTCGTAAACGCCAACTTCGCCGTTGAAGTCGGGAACGAATACGATAGATCCGTCGGGCTGAAGGTCGATGAGGCTGTCAGCCGCGCTGACTGCGGTCATAGGAAGAATAGCCGAGATGACGAAGAGAAGCGAGATGATGATGGAAATAATCTTTTTCATGATTTTTTCTCCTTTTTGTGGTTTGTCGCTTGACAAAATAATGATAGCACTTTTGAACGAATTTGTCAATAGCTATTAACAATTTTGATTGTATGAAATTTAATAAATATAAAGGGAGCCGATATCGGCTCCCTTTAATATTAACCGTTATAACCTGCCTCAAACGCCTTGAGGTTCATTTCCACAAACTTGGGTGCAACGCTCGTCTTGATCGCTTCGAGCCAAAGCTCTGCGTCAATGCCGAGGTGCTTTGCAAGTCTGCCCATCAGAACGATGTTAACAGCCTTCTGCGAGCCCGCCTCGAGTGCGGGGGTGAGTGCGTCGAACGCATCAACGTCAACTCCGCGCGCTGAGAGGGTGTCGAGGATCTCGGTGGGATATTCAGCCGCACCCGAGGTTACGGGCATGGGCGAGATCTCCTGCGTGTTGGTGATGAGCTTACCGCCGGTCTTAAGGCAATGTGCCCAACGAGCCGCCTCGAGCTTTTCAAAGGAAACGATATAGTCAGCCTCGCCGCTTTCGATAACGGGAGAGTATACCTTTTCGCCATACTTGACGTAGGTGGTAACGCTACCGCCGCGCTGGCTCATTCCGTGAAGCTCGGAAACTTTAACGTCATATCCGAGACCGATGAGGATTTTACCGAGGAGCTTGCTGGCAAGGAGCGTTCCCTGACCGCCGACTCCGACTATCATAATGTTAGTGCTTTTCATATCAGTTGCCCTCCTTAATAGCATCAAATGCGCAAAGCTGTGCGCAAACTCCGCAGCCGGTGCAAAGTGTCTGATCGATCACAGCCTTACCGTCCTTGAAGGAGAGGGAAGGGCATCCAAGTCCCATGCAACGGCGGCAGGAACGGCATTTGTCGCTCTCAACGTGCATTGCAGGCGGTGTCTTTACGGATTTGAGGAGTACGCAAGGACGGCGCGAGATGATGACCGAGGGCTCGTCAGCGGCAAGCTCTTCGGTGAGCGCGGTCTTGCATTCGTCGAGGTTATAGGGATCGATAACGCGAACGCGGTTGATTCCGAGCGCGTGGCAGAGTGCCTCAAGGTCGATCTTAGCCGCAGGCTCACCGCGGAGGTTGAAGCCCGTGGTGGGATTCTGCTGATGACCCGTCATACCGGTGATCGAGTTGTCGAGAATAAGAACGGTGGAGTTGGTTCCGTTATAAGCAATATTGCAAAGTCCGGTCATACCCGAATGCATAAAGGTCGAGTCACCGATAACGGCAACAGTCTTCTTTTCTGCGCCGGGAGTGGACTTGACGAAGCCGTGGAGTCCCGAAACAGACGCACCCATACAAAGTACGGAATCGAGCGCATCAAGAGGCTTCTGTGCACCAAGGGTATAGCATCCGATATCGCCGAGAACGGTCAGCTTCATTTTGGAGATGACGTAGAACAGACCTCTGTGCGGGCATCCCGAGCACATTACGGGAGGACGCGCGGGAAGAGTTTCGGGCGCGTGAGCATCGGGGAGAGCCTTGCCGAACGCCTTTGCGACGGTCTGCTGTGAATACTCGCCGATGGGGGAGAAGAGGTTTCTGCCCTCAACATCAAGACCGAGCGACTTACAATGCTTTTCGATAATGGCGTCAAGCTCTTCAACTACGACAACGCGCTTTACCGATGCGCAGAAATCACGAAGGAGCTCGTCGGGAAGAGGATTATGCATACCTATCTTGAGTACCTTTGCCTCGTCCTCTGTGAAGGTCTCGCGGACGTACTGATAGCAGATACCCGAGGTGATGATACCGAGCTCGGAGGACGTGCCGCTGATCTCGTTGATGCCTGATTCGTTGGCGTAGTCGGTGAGCTTGAGAGTTCTTTCCTCAACCACGGGATGCTTCAGCTTTGCATATCCGGGCATCATAACGTACTTCGCGGGCTTCTTTTCGTAGGGAACTGGAGTGGGCTCGATGCGATCTTCTTCGGTGACAAGGCTCTGCGAATGCGCGGCTCTTGTGCAGATACGGAAGAGAACGGGGGTATCGAACTTTTCGGATACCTCGTAAGCGGTATGTACCATTCTGCGAGCCTCGTCTGAATCGGAGGGCTCGAACATAGGAATCTTGGATGCAATAGCGTAGTTGCGCGAATCCTGCTCATTCTGCGAGGAATGCATAGCGGGATCGTCTGCAACGAATATAATAAGTCCGCCGTTGATGCCGGTGTAGGAAAGGGTGAAGAGCGGGTCTGCTGCGACGTTAAGACCGACGTGCTTCATAGCACAAGCGGATCTGTGACCTGCAAGCGATGCGCCGAAGGCGACCTCGAGCGCGACCTTTTCATTGGGTGCCCATTCGCAATCTATCTCCGCGTATTTAGCGGTAAATTCGGTGATCTCGGTTGAAGGAGTACCGGGATAAGAGGAAACAAGCTCGCATCCCGCCTCGTAAAGACCGCGTGCGATTGCCTCGTTTCCGAGCATTAATCTTTTCATATTTCTGACCTTTCTGCACCCCCTTTTTGGGGTGCGCGGGGAATATACGATATATTATAGCACATATTTCGAAAGAATGCAATTGATTTTGACAAAATTCGTGAATAAAAATTATTCTTTCTATAACAATTTAGTTTCAATTTTATCATAAATTTTTCCTCGTGATTTGATATAATATAACATAGAGAAATTGACAGTTTGCCTTGATAAATCCTAACAAACCGTAAACTTTTGAAAGGGTGCGAAATGCTTACTAAAATTATTGAAAGAGGACTTTTCGGAATAGTCTGTAACGCTCTGTCGGTTACTGCGGAGCATATCGGTTATTGGCTTCTGCTGCTCTTGGCGGTAGTGCTTTGTATAGCCTCGGGTTATTTCCTCGGAAGCATCAATTCCGCAATAATCATATCGACCAAAAAATTCGGCAGCGACATCCGCACTCACGGAAGCGGTAACGCAGGCATGACGAATATGTTCCGTACCTTCGGCAAAAAGGGGGGCTTCCTTACCCTTTTCGGCGACGTAGCTAAAACGATCGTCCCGATCCTGCTCGGATATCTTTTCCTCGGATACGACGGTTCCTATCTCGCAGGACTTTTCGTAGTCCTCGGACATTGCTTCCCCATTTACTATAAGTTCAAGGGCGGTAAGGGCGTGCTTGCAATGTTCGCGATGATGTTTATGTGTGACATTCCCGTATTCGGAATGATGATACTCGTCTTTGCGATCATACTTATCGGTACCCGTCTCGTTTCTATGGCATCGGTTATGACTGCATTCTTGCTCCCGATATTTATTGATATATGGTATACTTTGATATACAACGACGGTGCCTTTGCGGGCATCAGAATTCCGGTAGCATTCCTTGTTACCCTGACCGTAGTACTTCTTCACCTTCCCAACCTCAAGCGCATTATGAACAGAGAAGAGCCCCGCGTGAAAATGCCTTGGGAAAAGAAAAAAGGGGATAAAAAGTAATGGCACTTTCCGCAATAAGAAATCAGACTCTTGAGCTTTTATTGGCAGCCGCAAACTCCGGAGTGCTCCGCAAGGCGGTGTTCTCAAAGCCTGTGTCGGACAGTGAGATAAAGACCGAGCTCTCTCCCGTAATGATCGGCGGAAGGACGATGCTTCGCAAGGTCTCCTATATGCGCGACGGTAAAGCGATACAGAAGAACCACGGCGCCGACGAAAGCGAAGCAATGTCGGAGCTTATCCTATCCCACGGACAGATCAATATAATGACCACCCTCGGTGACGCAGAGCTTCGCACCTCGAAGTCCGGAAAGGAAAATCTGGCGGGTGCGGGAAAGATATTGAACGCACTCAAAACGGGGGCGGCGGACGGCAAAAAAGCCGAGATACAGCAAAACGACAGAAAAAAGAATCACATTCTCGAGGGCAACGAAAGCTTCCTCGTCGAGCTCGGTATTTCCGACCGCTCGGGCAGGATCCACGATAAAAAACAGCATAAATTCCGTCAGATATGCCGCTTCCTCGAATACGTCGAGGATATTTACAAGCATCTTCCTCACGAAGGAACGCTTCTGATATACGATCTTTGCTGCGGAAAAAGCTACCTTTCGTTCGCTATCTATCACTATTTTACCGTAATCAAAAACCGTAAGGTCGAAATGACCGGAGTTGACCTCAAAGCAGACGTTATTGAATATTGCTCCGGCGTTGCATCAAGACTCGGATACCGCGATCTGAATTTTATCTGCGGCGATATCAACGAGTTTGCCCCCGGCACAGAGCCGCACCTTGTTGTGTCGCTCCACGCCTGTGACGTCGCGACGGATATAGTATTGCGTTATGCCGCTTCTCACCGCGCGGGAGTTATCCTGTCAACTCCCTGCTGTCAGCGCGAGCTCTCGTCAAAGATAGATTGTGCCGAGCTTGATTTCGTGGCAAGGTATCCGATACTTCGCCGTAAGCTCTGCGATGCGCTGACCGACTCGCTCCGCCTTTCCTACCTTTTAAGTAAGGGATATAACGTAGAGGCTTGCGAGCTTGTCGATCCCGAAGATACGCCGAAAAATATTCTTCTCCGCGCAGTAAGGATCAAGAATTTTGATCCCGAAAGCGCCCGAGCGAAAAAGCTTCGCGAGGATTTTGAAAACACCGCCGCCTTCCTGCTCGGAGGCGATGGAAAAACACTTACGTTCCTTAAATAATAAACGCTAACCATACCGATGGGAATATTTTCCCGTTGGGCACGCACTACCTCGGAGGAATCAATGAAGATCCACACCGTCAGAAAATATCTGGCACAGCTTACCAAAGAACCCGTTAAAAATCTTTCCGCACACTATAAGATCCTCACCGATGCAGTTTGCAAGAATCTCGGAGTTCGCCCCGTGAATTCCGTTACCCTTGCAGTTGTCGGTCAGGATTCCGAATATACCGCTTCGACAGTCAGTGCGGCGCTCCGCCACGCGGGCTGCAGCAGCGCAACGATCAATTTCGATATTTCGGTCTCGCCCGAAACTGCCGTTACCGTCAACGGCGAGCAGCTTCCCTCGGAGGTTATCTCGAGAATTATCACGGCGATCCGAACCGTCGAGCGTTCACTCTGTTCAAAGAACGCCGAGGAATTCGCGCAACCCTGCGTTTACGAGGTGTTTCTCCTCGGTGCGCTCTGCGCTTGCTCCGAGATGGGTGTGTCGCATATTATAATCCAGATACCTCTCGGACGCATCCCCTCTGCAGTTGCTTCTATTGTACCTCAGCCCAAAATGATCCAAGCGAACGAGATCTTCCCCGAGGAAGCCGAGATAATCAGATTTATCGCTCGCAAGGGTGTCGAGGAGATCGTCAGCGCACCTCAGCAGAAAGAAAGCAGACGTGCTCTTTATAATCTCTGCAACGAGCTTAACTGCTACCATGCAGTAGTTGCGCGCGGAGAGATTGAAACCGAAACTCCGAGTTTCCGAGGCATTCCTTTCACTTACCGTAATTTCAGCGCAATAGCGGGAACACAGCTTCAGTCTACGGTTGCGCTTGCGGCGACGGCGCTCGTCACGATCCGCGATCTGGCAAAGCTTCGCATCAAGATCTCCGACGATGATGCTTACGTTGCTATCAACTGCCGAAAAATGCACGGCAGAGGCGAGATCGTATCGATCAAGCCCTTCACCCTTTGCTGTACTGTCGAGCACGCCGACGTTCAGTCAATCGACCTGATAATCAGCGATTTGAAAAACATCGTAGAAGAGCGCGGAAGACGTATCAATATGATAATCGAATCCTCGGCGGCGCGCGATAGTATGATCATCGACCGTATGAATTCGGAAGAGGAGATTTCTCAAAAGCTTGATCGCGTAGTGGTGGTCGGTGAGGCTGAAGCCGAATTTGCAAATTGTGAATGCACTACAAATTTCTCCACCGCGATAAATGCATTTCCTTATCTCCGTGACGTCAAGCATAACGATGATGTCGTTATGATAGTCTGCGGATCGATGAATTTCATTGAGAAGAATTACCACGACCTCGAGGCGGTCGTAAGAGACGATTTTACTTATTAATATATAAACGGCACATCTCCGAATCCCGGGAGATGTGCTGTTTTTTCTCCGAGCTCTTGACGGTTGCGAAAAACTGTGCTATAATATTCGAAAATCGGAGGTGTGATATGAATATCAGAAGAGCCAATGCAAATGACAAAACAAGAATCGAGGAGCTGCTCTGCCAGGTGCTCGAGGTGCATCATAACGCGCGCCCGGATATTTTCAAAAGCGGTACAAAGAAATATACTTCGGATGAGCTTGACGCAATAATCACAGATGATGCCCGTCCGATATTCGTAGCCGAGGAGGACGGAACCGTCTTGGGATATGCCTTCTGCATCTTCGTACAGCACGTCAAAGATAATATACTGACAGACATTAAAACGCTCTATATCGACGATCTTTGTGTCGACGAGGGAGCGCGCGGCAAGGGGATAGGACGAAAGCTTTACAATTTCGCGGTAAATTACGCCAAAGACAACGGATGCTATAATCTTACTCTGAACGTATGGGCAGATAACACTTCCGCACTTGGATTTTACGAGGCGCTCGGACTTCAAAAGCAAAAGATCGGAATGGAGCTGATCCTTAAATAAAAACAGCCGCGATGATCGCGGCTGTTAATATTTTCCCTCAAGGTGGATATCAAGATCTTCAATTAAAGTTTTCACGCGCTGTCGCCAGGCAGAGGCGCGGAGAATACCGCGGGGATCAAAGCTCTGCGGACAAATGGCGACCGAAAGCCTGTAAAGCGGTTCACCGTCTTCGGTGTATTCGTCAATCTCCTTCAGCTTGACGCCGATAACAAGTCCGTCGTTTCCGAGAATATCGGTGAGCGCGGAATATTCGGGTATATCGGACGGCGTGTCAATCTTACCCGGCAACGACTTTGCCGAAAAGATCAGGCAGGGCAGAGAATCCTTCAGAGTGACCTTGAAATTAAATCCGCGGAGTGCGGATATGCGCCTGAACATCAGCGCAACTATCGGCAGAGAAAGCGCGATCTGTTCGCAGTTGACGTTTTGGAGAGATGCGCCGTAGATAGGAAAACGGTCAGCGATCTCTTCGCTGTGAACAATGTCGGTAAGGCACCCGCAAAATTCCGAAGCGATGCAAACAATCTCTTCAAATCTCTCGAAAGCCGCCCTCGCCGAGATCGCATATGGGTCAAGACCGTAAGCCTTGCGCAGATAATCCTCAATTATATTCACCGTCCGAGTATCGGGGTTGGCAATATGCGCGATGATCTTGCGTGAGCCCTCATAAGTGCAGTAAAACGCGCTATTGTTACGATAAAGCGAAAACGCGCCGATTACCGATGAAGGCGGGTGCGGGATAGATACCAAGACAAAAGATTTGCCGACGTCGGATGCTCGAAACGCAATGGGCTTGCTTTGATTCTCATTGAATAAGAAAAGTTCTGTGTCAAATTTCTTTATTCTGTCGATGCGAACGCTTTCTTTATAAACGGGAACTAACATTGATGCTGCAACTCCGATTATTGATTTTCAATATTTTAACACAAAACCGAGTGCAGGTCAACCTATTTTTGAAAATTGCTTGACTTTTTATTCTTTTAGCATTATAATAATTGCAATCAATCACGGAGGAAACGACAATGATAAAACCGAAAATGCTACAAAAGGGCGACACCATAGGATTCATCGCTCCATCATATAAACCCAAACGTGACCCGATCGAGCGTTCTGCGGATAATCTGCGCAAGCTCGGATATAAGGTAAAATTCTCAAAGAATCTCTTTTCAACTACCAATGACTATGCAGGGAGCATAGAGGAGAGAGCCGAGGACTTCAACGCTATGATAGCAGATCCTGAGGTTAAGATGGTCTTTTTTGGCGGTGGAGAGGTCGGTAACGAAATTCTGCCCTTCATTGATTACGAAAACATCAAGAAGAACCCCAAGATCCTTTGCAGCTACAGTGACAGCACCACTGTTCTCAACGCGGTAAACAAACAGACGGGGCTCGTGACGTTCTACGGATCTTCCCCGAGATTCTTTGAAAACGACCCGATCGAGTATACTCTTATCAATTTTGAAAAACGCCTCTGCTCGACCGATCTCGAATACGTTAAAAACAGCGAATGGCGCGTGCTCACACCCGGCAAAGCAGAGGGAATACTCGTCGGCGGTTATCTCATTAACTTTGCTACCTTGCTCGGACTCGAATGGTATGAGAGCCTCCCTGACGAGGATATCATCCTCTTTATCGAAGATCACGAAAAATTCTCCAATCCCGCAATGATCTCAAAATGGTTCACAATGCTCGAGCACAAGGGCGTGTTCAAGAGAGCGAAGGCTCTTATCTTCGGTCATTATTCTCTTGAAGAGCGTCCCGTCATTGACGATATCCTTACACGAATCGGCAAGCGTTACGGCATTCCCGTGATTCGTAACGAGGACTTCGGCCACGGAGCAAACGGCGCGATCTTGCCCATTTCCGTGAAGGCAAAGCTTGATACGGCAGATATGAGCTTTGAGCTACTCCAGAGTGGAGTTGAATAAAAGAGAAAAGAGAGAGTGCAAAGCTCTCTCTTTTCTCTTATACGGGTTCGGATGTGTGCGGTATCCTTGAAATGCGCGGCGCGGCGCCGGTTAAGTGTGAGATATTCTTGTATTCAGGGATCCCGTCATCTTCAAATATACCGTCGGGGATTTGCGCTGTCCATCCTTTTTCGTCGAATTCGGGAAGATCGATCCCGAAGGAGTATAATACGATGGCGGCAAGATCTCGGATGTTCATTTCGGGAATAAAACCGCATTTCACGTTTTGTCCCGCCGCGGCAAAGGTCACGTATTTTTCCGTGTCGCTCCAGCCGCCGTGAGATCCGCCGCCGTTTTCATTATTTGCTCCGCCGTGATCTGCTATGACCAAAAATAAGGTTTCGCTCATATCCAGTGCCTCGCGTGCGGCGCTGTAAATATCACCTACAAGCTTGTCGGCGTTGGTTATGCTTTCAAAATGCTCGGGCGTTCCGTATCCCTTTCTATGTCCCGCTCCGTCGACACTGTCAAGCTGAACGAATAGAAAATCGGGGCGATTTTCTTTGATATAATTACAAATTCTCGGTGTGAGCTCATAATCCCTTGCGGTGTCGTGAGAAACGCCGATGTTGTTTTCAACGATACCGTAGGTTATGGGATTCCAATCGCAATAAGATCCGAGTACGGCGTCGGGATACACCTCGCGTATTCTTCTGAATACAGAAGGAAAGGCGGAGTCAACGGGATACGGGGTACTTGAAACTATTCCGTTGTTAAGCTTGTGTATCTCCGGTCCGACGCCTAACAGCATCGATCCCCAGCATTCCGCGCTGATAGTGGGATTGGAAGCAAGGGCGTCGAAGGTTTTGGCTCCGCGTTCGAATATTTTATCAAAATTAGGGGTGACTGCATCTTTTATAAATGCGCCCGCGCCGTCTATGCCGACGACTATAACGTGTGAATATTTTTTCATATCATAAGCTCCTTGTTTATATGGAGATATTTTACCACGAATATCGCATCTTGTCAATAATAAATAAGAACGCCGCGCTCATTTATTGAGCGCTGCGATATATTTTTAAGAGAAATTATTCGGTTCTGAGTGCAGTAACGGGGTCCTTCTTCGCAGCACTTCTGGAGGGGATAAGACCCGAAATGAGCGTAAGGCACATACTGATCACGACGAGGATTGCCGCAACGAGGATGGGAAGCTGCGCGGTAAGGTTCGGAATGCCCGTCAGGAAGACGAGAATTGCATTGAGCGGGATGCAGAGCAGGTAGGTCACGCCGACACCGACGATGCCCGATGCAAAGCCGATGATGACGGTCTCCGCGTTGAACATGCTCGAAACATTCTTCTTTGACGCACCGATCGCGCGGAGGATACCGATCTCCTTGGTTCTTTCCTGAACAGAGATGAGCGTGATAACGCCGATCATGATCGAAGAAACTATGAGAGATACCGATACGAAGCCGATAAGAACGTAAGTGATCGCGTCGATGATGTCTGCGATAGAGGACATAAGGATTCCGAGATAATCGGTATAACCGATCTTTTCAAGCTCGTCAACGCCCTCGTTGTATTTTGCGATAGCCTCCTCGATGATATCCTTATCCGAGAAGGTGGATGCGTAAAGGCTGATGGTCGCGGGATCGTCAAGCTCAACGTAGCCGAGAGTTCTGAGGTTGAATTCATAAGAGGTGGGTGCAAAGTCGATTGCTTCCTCATAGTAAATCGCCGCAAGCTCGTCGGTGTATGTGGGAAGAGCCATATCGAGAGCACCCGCGCGCTGTTCGTCGGTCAATGCTGCCAGCTGAGCCTCAACGCCCTTGCGGTACTGCTCCTTGACCATTTCAGCGATGCCCTCGGAGAGAAGTCCGTCAAGATCCTCAACGGTCATTTCGTTAACGTATTCGGTGACGGTTTCTGTATCCATTCCCATCTGCTCGGTGAGCGCGGTGATGAGATAATTTCGCTTCATATCCTCGCTCATCTGACCGAGGTATACGCTGACCTGACCGTCAAGCCAAGCCTTGTCGGGAATGCCCATAACGGTAACGTAGGTTTCTGCCTTACCCTTGGTGTCAAGCTCGGAGACGTATGCGCGGAAGATCTCTGCCTTTTCAGCATCGGTGAGGTTGCCATCGCTGAGATCGAAGGGAAGACCTGTGAAGATATCGTTTGCGCTGTCATTGAGTTGAGCCTGGATGGCAGCGGAGGACTTGGATTTTTCTACTATAAATTCGGTGAGCTCGCTTGTGTAAGCGATAGAGCCGGAAAGCATACCTGAAACGGCATCCTCGTTGGGCTTGATGATACCGACTACCTTGATGGGCGTGCCCTTATCGTAAAGGTACTTCAGGCCTGCGCTTGTATCGCGCATATCTGTGTAAAGGCCGGTGCGCTCGTCAAGAGTGTAGCAATCAGCGGGGAAGATAGTGCGGAATTCCATATCAAAGATCTCCGCGTAAGTCCAGCGGTTTGTATTAACGGTGAGAGGGCTCTTGTTGATAGCCGCATCGACGATAATGTCGATCTCTTCCTCGGAGATAAGACCGAGGGCGTAGAGAGCCATATCCGTGATCTCATTATTGGAGTCCAGAACGAGAACTACTTCGTTGTAAGCCTCGGGCCATTTACCCTCGACTATATCGTACTGTTTCTTGACAACGGGGTTGATCATCTCGCCGTCGCCGGGAAGCATCTCCTGCCAAAGGTTAGTATAACCCATAGATCCGCCCATCATCGAAACCATTGAACTGTTCGAGGATGATCCGGAATTCTTAAGCTCATCACTGTCCGAGAGCATCTTGCCGATGAATTTACCCATGATCTCGCCGATCTGAGTATTAATGTCGGAATGGATGATTGTTCCGTCTACGTTTTTGGTGTAAAGGAGGGGCGTGAGGTGATAACCGTAGTGAACGCCGCTGAGTGCATCGCGGAGACCGAGCTCGGAGTCTTCGTCTGCGTATTCACGCTCAAGGAATTCCTTGAAGGACTTGAGGTCGTTTTCCTGCGCTTCAATACTGTTAAGTACGTTTACAAAATCATACATTACCGTTTTTGTGTAAACGGCATCCATCTCGTGGTTTTCCTTCGACTCTGCCAAATCCATCATAGTGAGCATAATACTGCCAAGGTCGATATGTGTGGATTCGAGGGTGATGGGGGAAGAGGAGAGGGTATCTTCCTGAACGGTATTGATATATGCTGTAAGACCGTTGGAAACTGCGTAAATGAGCGCGATACCGATTATACCGATGCTTCCCGCAAAGGAGGTGAGCAGCGTTCTGCCCTTCTTTGTGAAAAGATTGCGAAGCGAAAGTCCGAATGAGGTGAAGAGCGACATTGAGGACTTACCCATATTCTTGTGCTTGGGAGCCTCAAGAGTGCTTTCGTCAATCTCAAAGGGATTGGTGTCGCCGATGATCCTACCGTCGCGGAGCTTGACGATTCTGTTTGCATATTCCTCAGCAAGCTCGGGGTTGTGAGTGACCATAACGACAAGGCGGTCCTTTGCGACCTCCTTGAGAAGCTCCATTACCTGAACACTGGTTTCACTGTCAAGTGCGCCCGTGGGCTCGTCTGCAAGAAGGATATCGGGATCGTTGATGAGGGCACGCGCGATCGCAACTCTCTGCATCTGTCCGCCCGACATCTGGTTGGGCTTCTTGTGAAGCTGATCGCCGAGTCCGACTGCCTCAAGTGCCTTCTTTGCCTTTGCTCGTCTTTCTTTGCGACCTACACCCGAGATAGTCAGAGCAAGCTCGACGTTTGCAAGAATGGACTGATGAGGGATGAGGTTGTAGCTTTGGAATACAAAGCCGATTGTGTGGTTACGGTAGGAATCCCAATCTCGATCTTTATACTTTTTGGTCGAAATACCGTTGATGATAAGGTCTCCGCTATCATATCGGTCAAGACCGCCAATCATATTAAGCAGAGTTGTTTTTCCTGATCCCGAGGGACCGAGGATCGCGACAAATTCGTTGTCGCGCAGATTGAGAGAAACGCCGTCAAGAGCGACCTGCGTGAGCTCTCCCGTCTTGAATGTTTTCTTCAAGCCTTTGATCTGAAGCATCGTTGCCTCCAATAAGTAATAATATGTTAATTTTATTATATACCCAAAAAGTAAACTCATTGTCAACAATAAAAATAAAAAATTGAACTTAATGTATTTTTTTTATTAATGTTCGCAAAATAGTCATTTTTTTGTTGTATAATAATATAAAATAACGATCACGGCGGTATAAAATGAATCAGTATAAGGATAAAGTAATATCGATCCTCGGCGATAGCATTTCTACCTACGCGGGCTATATTCCGCAAGCTGACGGCGTAAATCTTGAGCACCGTCCCCGCTACCCGCAGGATAATCTACTTACCGACGTAAACGATACCTGGTGGATGAAGCTCGTCAACACGCTCGGCGCAAGACTCGGAGTGAATGACAGCTGGGCGGGCTCTACCGTCTCTAACTTTCGCGAGATTAACGAAAAGGATTTCGGCCCGGATGCCGCTATGGCGTCATTGACGAGAATACGCAATCTCGGCGCCCGCGGTACGCCCGACCTTATACTTTTTTTCGGCGGAACAAACGACGCGGGAAAGATGATAGAAAAGGGTGCTTTCGATCCGTCTTACCGTATGGATATTTCCGCTTATAAATGGAATTCCTTTGCCGAGGCTTATGCCGAGGCGTTGCTTCGATTGAAGCATTTTTACCCCGAGGCCGAGATCGTTGCTGTGTCGCCATCTATCAGCGGCGGATATTACGATAACTCGCGGCTTTCGGAATTCGCCGATCTCGCGCTTGAGATATGTTCGTATTATAAAGTAAAATGCGTGGATATCCGAAGCTCGGGTTTGACGCTCTCAATGCTTCCCGACACTCTTCATCCCGATGCCGAGGGGATGAGCTATATATACGAATCGGTATTTAAAAAATTGAAAGAGGAAACTAAATGAAATTGATAATTTCAGACGTCAAGGATCTTGCTCTGCGCGTGATTGGCGAGCATAAGATCATTAAACCTACCGAAAATAACGAAAAGCATTGTATCGGATGCTTCGGATGCTGGATAAAAACTCCCGGCGAGTGCGTTATAAAGGATGGAATCGACCGCACGGGATGTGAAATGGGCAAGTGTGAGGAGCTGATTATGATCAGCGAATGCCTTTACGGAGGTTTCAGCGCGTTTGTTAAAAAGGTTCAGGACAGAGCAATCTCGTACGTTCGCGGCGATTTTGATATCGCAAAGGGTGAGATGCGTCACAGAAGACGGTATAATAACAAAATCAAGATCACGGCGTATTTTTACGGTGACGGAATCAGCGAGGAAGAGAAGCGCACCGCGGAAAGTATCGTCCGTGCAAATGCGAAGAATTTTTACGCGATCGTCGAGAAGGTTATCTTCCTGAAAAGCTACAATGAGCTTGCGGAGGTGTCGCTGTGATGAAGGTTGCGCTCATTAACGGAAGCCCGAAGCATAAAAACAGCGCAAGTGGTTTCCTTTCGTCGCTTGCAAAAAAGCTTGCTGATCAAAAGTGCGAATGCGTTGAGATAAAGATGAACAAGCCTGAACCGACGTCTGATAGCTTAACCGCGCTTTGTGAGTGCGAGGCTTGGATTGTGTTCTATCCGCTCTATGTCGACGGCGTTCCGAGTCATCTTGTTTCTTGTCTGAAATTCCTCGAGGAACACAAGGATATGTTCGATAAAAAGCGTATCTACGCTGTCTCGAACTGCGGCTTCCACGACGGACAGCAATGCGAATGGTCGATCGAGATCGTTTCGCACTGGTCACGCCATATGGGCTTTGACTTTTGCGGAGGCGTAGGCCTCGGAGGGGGAGGCGCTGTTCCCGAGTTAGCAAATACTTCTATCAGCAGAGCTTGTACCTCGACGTATACCAAGGCTCTCAAAAGGCTGATCAATGAAGTGACGGAGCAAAAAGCTTTTGAAAATTATTACGCAAGCATCAATATCCCTCGATTTGTTTTCAAATTTGCTGCAGAACTTGGATGGGGCAAAAAACTCGTAAAAAACGGCAAAAAGCGCAGTGATATAGGAAATATACCTCAATAATCAAATTATAGCTTTCGACCGCGTAAAAAACTTTCAAAAATCTGAAAAAAGTTGAAAAAAGGTATTGACAAAAGGACTTGAAAGTGCTATAATATTAGCGTTGTCGAAAGCAACACGCGAGAGTGGCGGAACTGGCAGACGCGCACGTTTGAGGGGCGTGTGGTTCACACCGTACGGGTTCAAGTCCCGTTTCTCGCACCAAGTAGAGCAGCCGTATGGCTGCTTTACTTATATAAAAATAATATGCGGATGTGAGCGGAAACAATTCCACCACATCCACTCGTACACTTGCGGATGTGGCGGAATTGGCAGTTTCGAAGGCGAGCGCGCCCGGTGGGCGATGAAGCGAGCCTGAGAAAGCGCAGCAACAACGAGATTTGCGACTGAAAGGAGCAAATCGACTATGTTGCAAGCCGTATCGCGGAAACAAAATTAAATAAGCGGATGTGGCGGAATTGGCAGACGCGCTAGATTCAGGTTCTAGTGGGGGCAACTCCATATGGGTTCAAGTCCCTTCATCCGCACCAACACAAAACGGGATGACCAAAGGTCATCCCGTTTTGTGTTGGTATGAATAACAT
>JAZRGT010000018.1:0-17787 GCA_045644325.1 Eubacteriales bacterium
CGTGAAACATGCTTCAAGATTAGATATCCCATCATTTATTGAGTAAGGTCACTTGTAGACTACAAGTTCGATAGGTCGGAGGTGTAAGCACAGTAATGTGTTCAGCTGACCGATACTAATAGACCGAGGGCTTGAACCTCACGGTTCAAACACACATATTCAATTTCTTGAGTTTCTCTTACACTCTATACTTTATTCGGTTTTCAAAGAATAGGTCAAACAAAAGGAACGGATTTCTCCGTTCCTTTTTTGTTTTATAATTGACATTTGTAAGCTTTTTTGATATAATAGTCTTGTCACGCTGTGCGTGACAAATTTCCATATATGTTTGGTAGACTTTTTCAGGAGAAAACTGTATAATAATATCAAACAAATTTAGGAGGTATTATTATGACGCTCGGACAAAGAATACAACAAATCAGATTGGAACACGCTCTTTCGCAAGAGCAGTTTGCTGAAAAGCTTGGTACTACCCGTCAGACGGTTTCCCGATGGGAACTTGATCAAACTTTTCCGGAAATAGCGAAGATTGTACTTATAAGCAGAGTTTTTTCTGTATCTACCGATTCTATTCTCAAGGATGGAGTCTCTACTTTTGAAGCTGAAATCGATTACTTCACCTGTGGAGTTTACCGCTCTTCGACTTGCGAGATTGTCGAAACAGAAAAATTTGCTTTGCTGCTTTATTCATCGCCCGATAAGACTATTTTGGGCGCAAAACTCTACAGCGGAAATGAAAATATGAAGCTTTTAGTTGCAATTTGCGAGAGAAATGTTCCTGAAGAGAAGACGGAATATGCTTATTTACTTGACATCAGTGCTCCTCAAACTGTCATTGCAAACAACGAGCGAATGAAATCGATGCTTGCGATGCCGTATGATCCTACGCTCAAGAAATCAATGCGTCGACTTGAAACTTTTCTTGTAGATCACGGTCCCGATGAATTACCGACTGTCAAGCAGGCGGGCATTCCTACATGTTTGAAGCTGTGGCGTATGGTTGACAGCTATTTTGCTAATCCAAAGCACTTCAATTTCTACTTGTGTACAGGCAAAACCGAGTACATTTTTTCAATTAAGCCCGAAGACACAAATATTTATTGCGGCGCGGCATACAATATTGTTTTTGATTTGGGCCTAATGAGCGGCGGTCAGTTTTTCAGACTTCGCAATTATAAGGATAACAGCGAAAGATATTGCGGATTCCACTGCGATTTTTCCTATGAAGCTAAGGATATACAGATTCCTACTGAGCAATGTGAACTTGGAAAATGCATACGGAGCGAGAAGGGACTCATATGGTGCCTGAAACGTTATACCGACGATATGATTGTCTTGCAAGGCTGCGGAGACGATGAGTATACTTATCGCAGAACAGATAGAAGAAACGAACGTTTTATATTGCCCTCTTGAAATTTTTAAAAAACTTTTCTAAATCGCCAACCTTTTCAAAAAAGCCCTCACTATATAGTCAAACGGTACCGGAGAAAACAAAATGACTAAAGAACAAGCGGATAAGATCATAACGGAATACCTGCAAAAGATTTACGGCTTTGCGGTGAAGAAAGCTTACTCGTATGATGAAGCGGAGGATATTTGCTCAGAGATCGTTCTTGAAGTATATCAATCGTTATTGCGATCTGACGAGATCGCTAACATTGAAGGTTATATCTGGAGGATCAGCGAGCATACATATTCAAAATTTGTTTCATCAAAGAAGAAGCACGAAGGAATCTCAATAGACGGACTTGAAATCCCTTATTTCGAAGAAGAATATTGCGAAGATCCTGAAGCAGAAACTAAGCGTCTGCGCCGTGAGATCGCGTTTCTTACCGAAGTCAGACGAAAGATCGTTTATATGTTTTATTTCTCAAAGCAATCGATCTCTTCTATTGCGTTGCAGCTGAATATTCCCGAAGGCACCGTTAAATGGCATCTTAACCGCGCACGAAAAGAGCTTAAGGAGGGCTTTTCTATGGAAAGAAAAATTGGCAAACTTGGTTTGAACCCGTTTGAAGCAACTAGTATAGGTCACGACGGTAATCCCGGCAACAACGGCGGTCCCGAATACTATCTTGAGGATAAGATCAATCTCAACATTGTTTACAGCGTATATCATACTCCCAGAACGAAGGAAGAGATTGCTGAAGAGCTCGGTATGACACTTGTTTATATTGAGGACAAAATTAACTTGCTCGAAGACAACGGATTTATCATCAAAACAAAGAATGGTAAGTATACGACTCTTGTGAGATTCGGACCTGACACATATTCCCGTGAGTTTAATGAAAGAATCACAAAGATACATCTTAGTGTCGCAGAGAAACTTGTGCGTGATTATGTTCCTGCGGTACTTGAGTCAATCAAGGATGTAAAAGATATATATATTCCGAGCGGTAATAGAGAGTTGTTTGAAGCAGCTGTAATATTCTATGCCGTTGCAAATAAATGCAAAATCACGACTGATATAGATCACTCAAAGTATTATGTTCAAACGACTGATGGAGGCCGTTATATTCCCTATGTTTATACAAAGTCAAAGCCGTCTGATCCTGACTACGAACTTACTTTGAAGGATCTTCCTTCCTATGGATCTTGCGGCAGTATGCAGAGAGGTTCTGATAAATATCCGTCGGTGTTTTCGTGGTCTGTCGATTCAAGATACAGTACGCGTGAAGGATATTGGGAGAACAATCTTGTTTCGGATTATGAGTATCTTTACGAGTTTATTCGAGGTGAACTGCCCGATACAATTGCCAATAATGAAAAAATCGCTCGCTTGAAGGAAAGAGGATACCTCACTTCCGATAATAAACCGGCAATTATGATCGTGAAGGACAACTATAAGGAATTCTTCAAGATACTGCCGTCATTGGATGAATCTCTCAAGAAGTGCTTTGCCGATACTGCTCTTGAAATCGCGATGATTCAGGCTAAAGACTACCCGCCGCAGATTCAGGATCTGATCGTTTATTATGGAGTAAAGCACTTTATCGGCAACATGACAGCTTTAATGGTAATGGACATTCTTTACTCGAACGGAACTTTCAAGCCTTTGACCGAAGAAGAGAAGATCACCTCGCAGCTCATTATGTTCAGCGATATTCTCCCTGAATAATATAAAATTCCCGCCGTGCTCGACCGAGTGCGGCGGGATTACAATTTTATTTAAACTTGCAAGCGGTTATTGAATGTTCTATGGTGTCATTTATAAATTGCAATCTTTCTTCCTCTGAAGCATTTATCATTGATTTTAGCGTTATTATTCGCCCCTTATCTTCATCAATATAACGACGTCTATGAATTTCATACTCTACGAATAATTTTGGAATATCTTCAAGCACAGCATCAAATCGGGAAAGAACAAAATTGGTATATACCTTCAATTCCAGTATTTGCATTGGTCCGGTGAAAAAGTATTCGTGAATGCTTTTGAGATTTTTATCAAGAAAATTGAGCAAGTCTTCGGGAGTTGATATTCTGTCGTAAAAAGGCAGAATATACTTTTCGCAGCATTCGATCGTCTTTTCCACATACTCGTTACATTCCGTTCTTTCGGTAAGCCAATTCTCGTTCGGAACCGGACATTTCTCGAAATCCTGTAAACGATTTCCGTATGTAAAACTTCTGAAATCGTGAGGCATATACAACGGAATAATATAGCTTTGAACATATAATCCACCGGGACGGTCAAGATCAATACAGAAAGCAACATTGTTTATTATCTTAAAAAAGCGATTGCTCTTTCGCTTGAATCCATGCGCACTGAAAAAGGGAGCTAATTGGTTTCCTACATCGCGTGTGGTCATTTGGTGCCTACTTAAAATTTACATTCATTATATTCAACATTCGGTTAAATCGGAATATTCAAACCCGTGAAATTTATACCGGAAATCCCCCGTCAACGGGAATACAAGCTCCCGTTATAAATGAAGCATCGTCCGAAGCTAAAAATCCGATCACAGCGGCTACTTCCTCTGCCTTACCGATTCTGCAAAGCGGTGTTGCCTCGGCAAGCTCCTTCATTGCGCTTTCATCAAGCATTGAATTCATATCCGTATCAATAACTCCAGGTTCAACGCAGTTGACGGTGATACCGGAAGGTCCAAGCTCCTTTGCGAGTGCTTGTGTAAGTCCGCGCAGACCTGCTTTTGATGCAGAATAATGAACCTCACAGGATGAGCCCATTCTGCCCCATACCGAGCCGACGTTGATGATTCTTCCGCTTTTTTGCGAAACCATAACCTTTGCTGTCTCGCGCGAAAGTGTGAATGCAGAGGTGAGGTTAGTGTCAA
The DNA here is from genome assembly GCA_045644325.1 of Eubacteriales bacterium. Taxonomy (GTDB): domain Bacteria; phylum Bacillota; class Clostridia; order Oscillospirales; family CAG-272; genus CAG-390. Next base: position 4,296 of record JAZRGT010000018.1, read on the forward strand.
GCATACGGCGCCATTCTTCGTCAGAAATGTCGGTAAAAAGCGAAAATCCCGCCACGCCCGCACAGTTTACGAGCACGTCGATGCCTCCAAGAAATTCAATTGCCTTTGTGAACGCTGAAATTGAGCTCTGTGAGTCCGAAACGTCGGCTTTGATCGGGAAAGCGTTTGTGGATTCGGCAATTTCGTGGGCTTTCTCGTCGGCGCTGTGATATATAAATGCGACTTTGTCGCCGTGTTCGGCAAAATATTTTACGGTCGCAGCTCCTATACCTCGCGAGCCGCCGCTTATGAGAATTCTCTTGTTCATTTCGCACCTCGGTGATTTGTTATATGAATTATACCATAAAAAAATAAAATCTGCAAGAGAATTGTTTACTTTCTTTCGCGTTTATGATATAATTAGTATAGAAATTTATTCCGAGGTGACGAAATGTACGGTGAAAACGGCAATCCGAGCACAATAGAGAAATATCGCCCCTTTGTTTTCTGGCGTGATTCGGGTCAGAGCAGAGAAGAGGTAGCAGAGCAGGTAAGACTTTCTGCAGCAGCCGGCGTAGGCGGTTTTATTCCGTTGCCGGTCATTTCAGACGTGCTTAACTCTGAGGAAAAGACAGAACGGTTCAGGACGTTTTACTCAAGACTTCTCCCCGCTTCATCGGCTTACGGGCTCCCCGTAGCATTTACTCTTGCCGATTGCATTGAGCAGACTGTAGTTCTCGCCGAGGATGCTGTATGGGAAGATACAATACGTTCTCGTAAGCTTGTGCGACATACGCATTACTGTAATCAGGACGAAAATGTAAATTGGCAGATCTTCCCCGGAAAGCTTCTTTCTGTCGTTGCTTACAATGAGGACAGAGATGAGGTTATAGATCTTCGCGATTATATTGAAGACGACAGGGTCGTTTATAAATGTCCTCGCGGTAACTGGCGCATCGTGCAATACGTATCCTTACCTGACCACGACGGAAACCGCGCCAACATTCTTTCGCGCGTATCCTCTGAAGCCTACATCAATGCTGCTTACGCGATGTTTTCTGATATTTTAGAAGAATATTTAGGAACAACGGTTACCCATCTGTATTATTCAGGGCTTGCTTTTAAGGCGATCAATCGACACGATTGGTGTGATGGCTTCAATGAGAGTTTCGAGGCGAGATATGGCTTTGATCCGGCACCGTATTATCCCTATCTTTTTACACCTGACAGTAAAAACGCACCGCGCTACAAGGCCCTTTTCTCAGATTGCCGCGCGAGAATGCTTCGCGATGGCTTTATTGCCGCTGCAGAGTCTTTTGCCGAGACAAGAGGACTGTTACTATTTGGAACGCTCTCCGAATCGAAATCTACTCAGTGCTCACCCATAATGGGGGATGCTTTGCTTAATAATACCGCTACGCCAGGCGCTGTGCTTGATAGGGGCTATCTTTACGGGATCAATTCGGTAAAGCTTGCTGCGGGTGCAGCCTTTGGCAGAGCAAAAAGGGACGTATTTGTCGAGCTATATAAAAATTACAAGGAATGTAATATAGATATAATGATGCGCGATGCGGCGCACTCATTTGCAAGAGGTGCAAACCTTCCGGCACTCCATCTTCCTGCGCCAACTGCCGCAAATCATAACGATGCATCAAGAATACTGCGCTTTACGGCGGCTATGCGTACCTGTCTGAGGGGTGGACGTCAGGTATCAGATATCGCAGTAATATACCCGATCTACTACCTTCATTCCTGCGTTAATATGTATAGTGCGGATATTGAGGGATTTGAATATTCAGATACCCCTGCGGCTGCCGATTATATGTCGGTTATAAACAATATATGTCTTTGCGCCGGACATGATGTGACGCTACTTCATCCCGATGTTATTGCAAGAAGTGCAAGGGCTGAAAACGATCTTTTGCGTCTGACCGGAATGAGCGATGAGGGCGGTTTCAGAGTTGTCGTCATCCCTTCGCAGAGAATAGCTTCACTTGCTTGTATGCGCGTGCTCCGCGATTATTTTGACGCCGGAGGTCGCCTGATCGCGACCGGAGAGCTTCCCACTCAAGCCTTTGAATACGATCCGTCCGATCCTGATAAAAACGACAAGGAGATGCGCTCGATTTCTGAGCATATTTTCGGCAAGGATGCTCTTGATAGCTCTATAATCAAAACTCATTGCGAAAATACCAATCAAGCCGGAGGACGAGCGTTGTACCTGTATTTTTCACAAACGGGAATCGATGGCGTAAGTATGGTCAGCAGTCTTGACATTCGTCGCGCACTTTCTGCTTTTAAGATCGGCTATGACGTGTTCGCGCCTCAGATGCCGAAATACGAAACGACGGGCGCACTTAATGCAAGCTTCAATGAATACACTCGCCTTGGCTTACATAAGCATCTTCCCGATGGCGGAATGTTCAGCCATATACATAAGCGAGTTGGCAATAAGGACGTTTATTATTTTGCCAATACTGCCAATCGCGTTTCTCACACGCCGATATTCATTCGAGGAGCGCATATTCCTCTTTGCTATGATCCCGAAACGGGAGCTAAATGGCATGAGGATTATGATTATGTGTCTGTATGCGGTAAGGTTTATACCCGTTTTGAAATTTCAATGCAACCGACCACATTCCTGGTAGTGGTGTCTGAGGGAGGCTCTGCAAGAAAGCTGACGGTAGATTTGTCTGCACTCCCCGATCACACAGCTGAGGCACACGGACTTTGAACTTGAAAGGATTATCAATGACTATAAACAAAAAAACAAGGGTGTTTGCCGCTTGTCTTATTGTGATACTTGTTCTCCCCGTGCTCTCAGGATGCAAGATGCCGCTCTCGTCAGACGTTCCTGCCACGGTTATTACCGTAGAGGATGGCTTGTATATTAACGGCGTTCGCGTCGATATGACAGTTCCGTCCACGGGTTCGTATTTTTACAATCAACTGACAGATTCGCAGAAGACGATTTACACGGCGTCTTTAATTGCGATAGAAGCCGAGCAAAACGTTTTTGAGCTCGTTGGAGTCGATTGTGATGATTATGCTAATGGCTGCAAACGGGCTACAGAGGCATTGCTCCGCGATCACCCTGAAATCTTTTGGCTCGATGGCGGCAACAAGATCAGATCTACTGTTCTTGGTGTCAATAACAAGGGTACCGTTGAGATTACGTTAGGGATCCACGCTTATTGGGAGAAGAACGATATTGCGAAAGCGCGCCGAGAGCTGGATGAGGCTTTGTCCGAGCTTACGGCTTTGGTTGATAATATAGAAGAACCTTATGAAAAGGTAAAATTTCTTAACGGCTGGCTTGCTCAAAACGTGGATTATGACCGCGCAAGCTTTAACTCTCCCTCCGGCATGGATGAAGCCGAGCAAGCATTCGCAAACACAACGTACGGAACGCTGATAGCTCGTAAAACACTCTGCGGGGGATATGCGTGCACGACCTCGTATATTTTGAACCGTAGCGGTATTGATACACTTTACGTAACAGGCGCGACAAGTGACGGTTTACACGCCTGGAATTTGATCAATCTCGACGGAGAGTATTATCATCTTGATACCACCTGGTCGGATGATAACGAAAACGGGAATGTGTTATATTCTTATTTTTGCCTTGACGACGCTGAAATTTCGCTCACTCATCAAAAGGATACTTTATTCGATTATCCTCTCGCCGCAGGCAAGGAATATAATTATTACCGACGTGAGGGACTTTATTTCGACAAGTACACATTTAATTCGTATAATGCTGTTTTTTCAACTCGGACAAATAAAACGGAGTTTTCCGTCAAGTTTTCAAGCGGAATCGTTCTTGATGCCGCAGTAAATGATATCATAGAAAACTCCAAGTTCTATAAGCTTGATGGCATGAAAGGTGCAAGCACTTTTACATATACCGTTGACGACGTGCACAGTATTCTCACTATTTATCCGTGACCGTTATCTCGTAAGCTCTGCGCGAAGAAATTCAACAATCTTTTTCTCCTCGCGCGAAACCTTGACTTGAGTGAGTCCGAGAGCCTCGGCGGTCTTTTGCTGAGTCATATTCTTGAAATATCTGAGAACTATTATCTGCCTCCACTCAGGAGGCAGAAGTCTTATGGCTTGCCCGAGAGCTATTCTGTCTCGCGCGTGTTCAATGTCAAGCAGACCATCTCCATCGGGAATACGGTCGTAAAGACAAAGCCCTTCGCCATCCTCGCCCGAGCTTTCTGAAAGCGATGCTACAGGACTTATGGCGTCAAGCGCAGTAGCGGCTTCTTCCGGAGAAACACCGCACCTTTCCGCAAGCTCGGAGAGGTGCGGTTCTTTTCCTGTTTCTGAAATTATCCTTGTCTGCTCTCGAATAAGCTCTGCCCCGAGCTTTTTAACAGCACGTCCTACCTTTATCGGCCCGTCGTCGCGTAAGTGACGGCGAATTTCACCAAGAATCAAGGGAACTGCGTAGGTGGAAAAAGCCGTACCTCGCTCAAGATCAAAGGAACGTATAGCTTTGAGCATACCTATCGTTCCGATCTGAACGAGATCTTCGTATTCACACCCTCTTCCGCAGAATTTCAGTGCAATGTGGCGCACGAGTCCCATATTATCGCAGATTAGCTTCTCGGTCGCTTCCTCACTTTCAGTCTTATTGCCTCCTTGAGCAAGCTCGATGAGTAGTCTGTTGTTTTCAATTGAATATGCATTCATTATTCGGCTCCCTGATTATGATATGTATTCAATCGGAGCTTTTGCAGGATAATTTTCTCGTCATCGTTACCGTAGTACCTTTTCCGGGCTTAGATATAAGCTTTAGGCTGTCCGAAAATCCTTCCATAACGGTAAATCCCATTCCGCTTCGCTCTCCTGCGGCGTCGGTTGTGAATAGCGGTTCGCGAGCCTTTTTCGTATCCGAAATGCCGACTCCTTTGTCTTTTACCGTTATTATGACCGTTCCGTCCTCGCGTAGCTTGATTGATAGTCTGATTATTCCAATTTTGTTTGGATAAGCGTGAACTGTGCAGTTTGTCACCGCCTCGGAAAGCGCGCATTTAATATCCGAAAGCTCTGATGCTGTCGGATCAAGTGAAGCTATGAAAGCTCCTGCTGCAGCGCGAGCAAAGGCTTCGTTGCGCGAATGGGAAGGGAATTCGAGCTTCATTTCGTTGCAAACTGGTGCAACACTTTTCTTTTTTCTTTCTTTCATTTTCTGCTCCTTAACTGTTAACTGTACCCGTGATCTTGACCTTTTTGTCAAATCCCGTCATCGTCAGCATTTTCATAACGATAGCTGAAGGATTTCTAAGTGTAAGATTCCCGCCGATCTCTTTCATCAGCGCATACCTGCCCATAATAAACCCGAGCCCTGAGCTGTCCATAAATTCGACTTCTGCCATATCGAGAATCAAGTGAGTCGGTGTTCTGTTCCAAATAATATTGTCGATCTCCCGCCTCATACCGACTGCAGAATGGTGATCGATTTCACCCGATATCGTGACGGCAAGTCCCTCGGGTGCCGCGCTTAAACGATATCGGCAATTACTCTTTATCATTTTATGTATCCTTTCTTTTTTTCTATAATTTTATCACTTCATAATGAAAAATAACGTCGAAGTATGCGGTATCCGATCCGAGACGATGTTTTTATGATTTTTTTCGGTAATTACTTGAAAAAACACAAGTATTATGATATACTATCTATGAAAGAACCGAAGGAGAGTAGTTATGGACCTGTTCAGAAACTTTGGCTGGCTGTTTATTGCGATACTTGTGCTGTTAGTTTTGCTCGTTGCAGTTTTAGTCGTTATGTACGATCAAAACGGAGTATTCCTTCCGTTTTCGACTCAACCTGATCCCGTACCGCCCGAAACAGTTGCTTTAATACCCTATATAATTGATCAAATTAATGAAAACGTATATATTCCAAATTGGAGGATGTTGAAATGAATAAGCCTTACCCCACCCCTCATATTAACGCAACACCCGAGGATTTTGCCAAGACGGTTCTTATGCCGGGCGATCCTCTGCGCTCTAAATTCATAGCTGAAAATTTCCTTGAAAATGCACGCCTCGTAAATAACGTCCGCGGCGTTCAGGGCTACACCGGAACCTACAAAGGCGTTCCCGTGTCGGTAATGGCATCGGGAATGGGTATGCCCTCGATCGGTATTTACAGCTACGAGCTTTACAATTTCTTCGGAGTTGAAAATATCATCCGAGTAGGCTCGGCGGGTGCTATGCAGGAAAAGCTCAAGGTCCGCGATATCGTTATCGGTCAGGGAGCTTGCACTAACTCGAACTATGCATCGCAGTTCTGCCTTTCGGGCAATTATTCCGCAATCTCGAGCTATGAGCTTCTCAGCAAGGCTGTAAAGGCTTGCGAGGAAAAGGGCGCGAGATATCACGTCGGAAACCTTTATTCGTCCGATACCTTCTACTGCGACGATGCTACCGATGCAGGCAAGTGGATGAAGCTCGGCTGTCTTGCGGTCGAAATGGAAGCCGCTGCGCTTTATATGAATGCCGCGCGCGCAGGTAAGAATGCTCTTGCAATCTGTACTATCTCCGACCACCTTATCACGGGCGAGGCAACTACCGCAGAGGAAAGACAGAACTCCTTCACTCAAATGATGGAGGTTGCTCTCGAAGTCGCTGTCGCGATGAATTGAGGCTGAAATGAAGGATAATATCAAACGCGTATTTCTCATCGTTCTCGACAGCTTTGGAATCGGCGAAGCCCCCGATGCCGCAAGCTTTGGCGACGTCGGCTCGGATACCCTCGGCGCTGTCGTAAAGTCGGAGAAATTCAACGCACCTAATCTTACAAAGCTCGGACTCTTTGCTATCGAAGGACAAAAAGAAAAAGCCCCCAAGGGAGCTGATATCTATAATATTAGCGGTGCTGTGGCACGCCTTCGCGAACTTTCAAACGGAAAGGATACCACCATCGGTCATTGGGAAATGACGGGTATCATATCCGAAAAGCCGCTCCCGACCTATCCGAACGGCTTTCCGCGCGAAGTCATCGATGCATTTAAGGAAGCAACCGGCAGAGGGGTTCTCTGCAATCTGCCATATTCGGGAACTCAGGTTCTCGTTGATTACGGTGAGGAACATCTGCGCACGGGTGATCTCATTGTCTATACCTCATCCGACAGCGTTTTCCAGATCGCCGCGCACGAATCTCTCGTTCCTCCCGAACAGCTTTACGAATATTGTAGGATAGCAAGAAACATCCTCGTCGGCGACAACTCTGTCGGCAGAGTAATAGCTCGTCCGTTTGAGGGTGAGCCCGGTAATTTTACCCGTACTCCCCGACGCCACGATTTTTCGCTTGAGCCCACCGAGGACACTATGCTCGATTCCCTCAAAGTAGAAGGATTCGACGTCATCGGAGTTGGCAAGATAAACGATATTTTCGCAGGGCGCGGACTTACCGAGTACACTTACAGCGAGAGCAACGCCGACGGACTCCGCAAGACGAGCGAGATTGCCAAGCGCGATTTCAGAGGCCTTTGCTTCACAAATCTCGTTGATTTCGATTCGAAATTCGGCCACCGCCGCGATATCGACGGATATGCCGCAGCAATTTCAGAATTCGATGAATGGCTCGGCGAATTCCTCCCCAATATGCGCGATGATGACGTTCTCATCGTCACCGCCGATCACGGATGTGATCCCGCCTATAAGAAAACCACCGACCACACCCGCGAGTACGTTCCCATGCTCGTCGCGGGTAAGCGCATAACTCCCATCGAACTCGGCACTATCGACGGTTTGGATACCGTTGCGGCGACAGTTTGCGCTCTGCTTGGCTCTCAGACCGTCTACGAAGCCCCCGGAGTCGCGGGACTTATCTTCGAGGACAATGAGCCCACTGTTGCGGAACTGCTCACACTCGCCGAAAAAGCGCGCGAGAATGCGTATGCGCCCTATTCTAAATTCAAGGTGGGCGCGGCTCTCCTTTGCAAGTCCGGCAATATTTTCGTCGGATGTAACGTAGAAAACGCCGCTTACGGAGGAACGATCTGCGCGGAGAGAAACGCTATCACTACCGCTATCGCCGCGGGCGAACGCGATTTTGCTGCAATTGCAATCTGCGGCGGTGTTAAAGAATCGGTTGAGGAATGTCTCCCCTGCGGCTCTTGCCGTCAGTTTATGGCTGAATTCAGCCCGATCGGTGACCTCCTCGTAGTTACGGGAAACGCCCGCAGACCCAATATCTATCCGCTTTCTATGCTTCTGCCGTATGCCTTCGGCGGAAACGATATATCATAAAAATAACGGCTGTTGCGCACAACAGCCGTTATTTTCAATTGAACCTTGCAACATATTCGTCGCAGTATTTCTTGATCTGCTCCATATCTCGGCTTGCGAGAATTTCTGGAAAATTCGTCCTCGAATCTTCAAATCCGTAGTGATCCGAAATGTACTTATCGAAATCGATAACCTCGCCGCAAAAAGCAGTATCCGTTGTCAGCGCGCTCTTGCCCGTCATAGCGCTGAAGCACATCTGCGCGCAGATAAATCCGCAAAGGGGATTCTCGTGAAATCCGTCGCGCTCGCTCTGATTGACGATAAAGGAATTTTTGTTATACTTACATTCCGCGTCAACGATCTCTGCATCCCCTACCCAAATGTCATAAATGAGCTGACCCCAAGGAATGATCTTAACGCCCTTGGAGCGAAGGTAGGGAAGTGCCGAGTAAATTTCATTGTGCCTTTGGGAGACCGTGTAATTATGGATAAGATAATAAAAATTCGCATCGGGCGAAAAGCGGCTCATAACTGCCTCGATATCGTGGATGAAATTCTTGTTGTTGCGCCCAGCCTCGGAGATAAATACATCCGTGTAGGACGAAAGATCGTATCCACCGAGCAGATCTATTCCCGCGGTAGGATAATCTTTGCCGTCACCCGCTTCGGTAAACTCGGCAAGAATACGCCCGCCGTGTGTTGCATCCGTTACGCTTATACCTACGCCGTATTGCTTGCAGATCTGATAAAAATATGCGCGATCGTTCTGCCGTCTTTCGTAATCGATTTTTTGCGTCTCATCAAGTTTCCAGGTCTTACCCGTATAAACGCAACCGCCGTAGTAAATAAATGAATTTCCGACGAAAATTGCCTTTCTCATAGTCATCACCTCAAAAACATTATAACACCGAAGAAGAGAATTGTCAAGAAAAACTCTTGCATTACTGCCGAAAATATGATACAATAAAGAAAAAACGGAGGAAATGGATAATGAACGAAGTTTTAAACGCAATTTACGAAAGAAGAAGTGTAAAGAAATATACAGATAAACCCGTCCCCGCTGAACTGCTGGATGAAATACTCAAGGCGGGAAGCTGGGCGGCAAACGGCAAGGCGTGGCAAGCACCCGTTATGGTAGCGGTCACAGACCCCGAAACGCGCGAGATACTCCGCCGACTCAATGCTGAGATCCTCGGCAACCCCGATGCCGATCCCTTCTACGGCGCACCTACCGTTGTAGTAGTTCTCTCGGACAGCGACCGCTTCACCTACGTTGAGGACGGAAGCCTCGTAATCGGCAATATGATGCTCGCCGCTTACAGCCTCGGCGTAGATTCCTGCTGGATACACCGCGCCCGCCAGATGTTTGAAACCGAGGAAGGCAAAGCCCTCAAGGCAAAATGGGGACTAGGCGATAACTATATCGGCGTAGGCAACTGCATCCTCGGCTACCGCGCAGGCGATTACCCCGCGCCCAAACCCAGAAGAGAAGGAAGAATTATTTACGAATAAAACTGAAAGCACACTCTGAAAATGAGTGTGCTTTCGTATTCGATCTAAGCTTCCCGCAAGGCGTTCAGAAAGGATGTAATCCCCCCACACTCTCAAATGGGGCGAACGCCAAGGGGAAACTTTACGCAAGTTTTAAGAATATTTTCTTTCAAGCATCGAGCAAAAGCTTGAAATATCATGGAAGCTCAGATTCTGCCATATTTCGCCGCCGATGATTTCCTTCCAAGAATTTTTATCCATGTAGAAGGCTTTGAGCGGGACGGGGTTGAGAATTAAGATATCGTGAATGTTACCGTTACGAAGGACTTCCGTACCGTGAGTATAGATTGTATTGCTTGGGAAAGTTACAACTTCCGTATGGGTTACTTGTAAAAAATCGTCAGGAAGATCATCAGGTTTAAACATTTGCGCCATCATAGTTGCAAACATCCTTCGTTTTCCTAATGCAAGGGTGTATCCCCATTCCTTTTCAAGAACGTAAGCGTTTGTGGCATAGAAACGAAGATTTTGGTTCTTGCCAAACGTAGCAAGGAATCTTACGTTATACTGCTCAATTCCGTTCGACAGCATAAAGCAAGTTTTCATATTGCGCTTGTTGAAATTCAAATAACCGTTCACCTTCTTACATTTGAACCCCGCGCGCTCTGCGCTCTTTTTCAGATTTTTGACAGCGCTCAATCTCTTTTTCACCGTTCGAAGATAACGATAAATGAAGTAGAGCAGGACACATCCGAGAATTATCAGCGCAAGCTGAGCGAGGAAAATGATCCAACTGTTTAACGCTTCTTTGATTTCATAGTTTTGAATTTCAGCACTTAACATGATATGCTCCTTTCCGGCCTTTCTCGACCGCACTGTCATTATAACACAAATTCAGCGCTAAAAATATAAATGGGATAAATCGTGCACCTCGTGGGATAATTCGCACGGGAGCATCAAATTATCCCTTAAATTCACAATTTATCCCACAACCATCGATTTATCCCATTTTTTGAGCGCAAAACAAAAGCACACCCGAAAAAAGGTGTGCTTCTGCAGTTTTTATTGATCATTATGTGTCCGGTGCATCCTTGTTTTACTCCAACGCCGTGTTACGAACAGCCAAGCGATAAAGGAAAATAGAATAAATGGAAGATCAACCGTAAAGATCACAAGAATTGAGCTTGGGAAGCTGCTCAAAAATTCCTTGCTTACATAAAACAAGTTCAATGCTCCGAAAAATTTAGGTACAAATATAGGCCATACTGCGAAGCCTGCGGTGTTTATCCAGAAATGCTTGTTTTTGATAACATAAAGACATGCATACTTGATATTCCATTCGCTGTTTTCTATATACTTCAGGTATAAAGTCTTATGTTCCGGATTTCTTACGAGCAGAAAAACAACACAAACCGCTACCATGCAAGCATATTGAGTGACTGCTTTCCAAAAAAATTCAAGTTGGCTTTCCGCATCTATAAAAATACGCATAGGAACTTGAAGTATCAGCATTACCAGAAAAGCGGTTATAAAATACGACACGAAAAGAATTATTGAATTTACGACAAAATTTATTGCTTTCTTCATAATAATCACCTCATTAGCTTCTTTCGATCATTGAACAAAATGTTGAAATATCGTGGAAATATAAATTCTGCCATGATTCGCCGCCCACGACTAACTTCCAAATCGTTTTATCAAGGTAATACGCTCGCAGCGGAACGGGATTGAAGATAACCACCTCGTGTATGTTTCCGACCTGCAGGTTTTCAACGCCCGTTGTGTGTATTCTTTTGCTAGGAAATGCAAATGTCTCGGTATGTATCCATTTGAGAAGATTCCCGGGGATGTTCTTGGGCTTGAATATTTTTGCCCAGGATAGGAAACCGGAACCTTTTATGTTTAAAAGTATGTATCCCACGATCTTCTCGCTGACGTATTCATCGGGGGAATAGAAACGAAGATTGCGATTTTTACCGAAAGTCGAAAGAAATCTGACGTTATACTGCGTCAACCCCTTTGTAAGCACGATGCAGGTCTCCATATTGTGACAGTCAAAGTTGAGATAACTGCCCGTCTTTTTGCATTTGAATCCGGCAATTTCTGCACTCTTCTTTATATTCTTGACGGCTTTCACCCTTTTGTTTACCGCGCGCAAGTATCTGTAAAGGAAGTATATCATAACTCCCGCGAGAACGTACAGTGCTATCTCTCCGAGAAAAACTATCCAGTTATATAACATTTGAGCTCTTTCATAGTCGCCTACTCTTGATAACATCTTTGCCTCCTTTCGGTTCATTCACGACTGTGTATATATTATATCATAAAATATCATTAATATCAAATTCTGGGATAAAACGATCAATTTTAGGGATAATTTGATCAATAACGCATAAATTATCCCAAAAATCAAGCGATTTATCCCAAAACTCGCGCCCAACACAAATTTAGTGTATAATTATAATAGCATAAAAACATTTACATTTTCGCGCCAATATGCTATAATATATTTATCAACCCAACGGAGTAAAACCATGATCAGAATAGTTATCTGCGACGACGATCCCTGCTTTGCCGCGACTCTAACCGACGAGCTGACTGCGCTTGCCGCGAAATATGAGGGGGACCTTGATCTCAAGATAGGTCCCACCTTCACCTCGCCCGAGCTCGTTCTTTCGTTTATGGAGCAGATGGATTTCGACATTATCTTTCTTGATATAGATATGCCGAAGATCACGGGCTTTGATCTCGCGGCGAAAATATCCGAAAAGGATCCGAAAGCACTCATCATATTCGTCTCGGCTTACGATAATTACGTTTATCAATCCTTCGCTTACAGCCCATTTCGATTTCTTCGCAAGCTTCATCTTAAGGAAGAACTCCCGTCCGCATTCGACAAGGCGATAGAGAAATGCCTCTCGGAAACACAGGCACTCTCCTTCAACTCTACCGAAGGAAATATAACGCTCCGCCCAAGCGACGTTCTATATTTTGAAAACGACAAAAACTACTATAATATCTATTGCGAAAACGGCGCGATCTACAAATGCCGCGGAACGATAAAGGCACTTGAGAGCATCTGCACCGATAAGAGATTTTTCAAGATCCACTCGGCATATATAATCAATCTTGAGCACGTTTCGGAAACGCATAGCAGCTCCGCGGTCACAATGAAGGATGGCGCCGTCCTCTCGGTAGCGGCACCCCGCCGTTCCGAGTTTAAGGAAACCTATATGCAATTCGTCCGCAGGAGGTATTCAAGATGATGCAGATGTTTGAGGTGGCTGCAACTCTCTTTGATTCGATCCTCACGATATGGTTCGTAACAAGGTTTTGTAAGCTTGAAAGTAAAAGGAGATATCAGATCGGCGCGGTTCTGCTTATTTTATGTGTAACCGTTTTTTGCGACAAACTGTTTGCCGATTTTAATACGGTATCAATATTGTTGTGCGCTGCGATCACTTTGATGTATACCGCTCTTTCAGCGTATAGCATTTCATTCAGACAAATACTTGCCGTATGTTTGTTTTGGGTTTCGCTGATGGCGGTCAGCAGCACGCTGTTCATCGTGATCTCGATGATAACGCAAGACTTTGAATCCCACCTTATGGGCAGCGATTCGACGGTCAGGTATATATACGTTATCCTTCATAAGATAGTCCTTTTCACGCTTCTCCGTCTGATCCTTGCATTTGTAAACGTGGACGGTAAAGTTGGCAGATTGAATGCGGTACTTACATTCACGGTTTCTGCGGTTTCGGTGTTTGGACTTGGC
>JAZRGT010000019.1:0-32949 GCA_045644325.1 Eubacteriales bacterium
AAGGCGGATTATCACTCCGCCGAAGGCGGATCATCACTCCGCCGAAGGCGGATTATCACTCCGCCGCAAGGCGGATCATCACTCCGCCGAAGGCGGATTATCACTCCGCCGAAGGCGGATCATCACTCCGCCGAAGGCGGATTATCACTCCGCCGAAGGCGGATCATCACTCCGCCGAAGGCGGATCATCACTCTGCCGCAGGCAGATTATCACTCCGCCGCAAGGCGGATTATCACACTCGCTTCGCGAGATATTTCCCCTACCCTATTGCATTTTCTCCGATTTTATGATAAAATTATCTCAACACTCAAAGGAGGTCATACTATGGCACAGTTATTTATGAGATATCCCGGCGGCGCCCCCAAGGCGCTGACCTTCAGCTACGACGATGGCGTCGATCAGGACATTAAGTTCATCGAAATTCTTGACAAAAACGGACTCAAGGGTACCTTCAACCTCAATTCGGGCAGATTTGCTCCCGAGGGCAAGGTTTACGCGCCCGGTCAGATCCACCGTCCGATGACCGAAAAGATGGTCAAGGAGCTTTATTCGAAGGGCGGTCACGAGGTTGCCGTTCATGCGCTGACTCATCCCCACCTCGAGCATATGCCCGCAGAGCGCATCGCTTACGAGATCGTCAAGGACCGCGAAAACCTCGAATCTCTCTTCGGCAAGATCATCCGCGGTATGGCTTACCCATACGGAACTTACAACGATACCGTAGTTGACGTCCTCCGCGCTTGCGGCATTCTCTATGCGAGAACGACCGAGGTCACGGGCAAGTTCAACATCCCGACGGATTGGCTCCGTCTGCCCGCTACCTGCAAGCATACCGACCCGAAGCTTATGGAATACGCCCGTAAGTTTGCCGATATGAAGGTCAACAAGGACCCCGCAAGGCTCTTCTACGTCTGGGGCCACACCTACGAATTCGAGGGCGACAACAACTGGAACGTCATCGAGGAATTCGCAGAGTTTATGGGCGGACGAGAGGACATCTGGTACGCAACCAACATCGAAATTTTCGAATACGTCAAGGATTTTGAGAGCCTTATCTACTCCGTCGACGGCACTATAGTACATAACCCCACCGCGCGCACGCTCTGGTACTTCTATAACGGAGAAATCTCCTCGATCGCGCCCGGCGAGACCAAAAAGGTATAATTATGAAGCTCTTATTCAAGCAGAGAGCCTTCTCGTGGTTTGACAGCTACGACGTGTATAACGAAGTGGGCGATACCGTATACACCGTTAAAGGTCAGCTCTCGTGGGGCAAGTGCCTCAAGATCTTCGACCGCAACGAAAACGAGGTTGCGACGGTTGAGCAAAGACTGTTTTCTTGGTTTACGACCTTTGATATCTACATCGGTGAGGAACACGTCGGCTGTGTCCGCAAGGAATTCTCCTTTTTCCACCCTCGTTTCACCATAGACTACAAGGGATGGGACGTCGAGGGCGACTTTATGGAATGGGATTACTCGATCTGCGGTGCGGACGGCACTCAAAGAGCGGTGATTTCAAAGGAGCTTTTCAACTGGACCGACACCTACTCGATCGACGTCCGCAACGAATCCGACGCCCTCCCCGCACTCGCGCTCGTCATCGCGATAGATGCGGAAAAGGAGCAGAGAAATTAATAATAAATCAGGTAGCTTTGACCTTAGTAAAAGCTACCTGATTTTGTCTATTCAATTACGTATCGTCCCCCACGAATCGGCGGAGGTCGATCTTATACTGCGGGGGGATGCATGCGGCTTCCTCGTCGTGGCGCGCCTGATGGTCCATTCGCGCGTGGCCGAAGCCGTGGATCTTTTCCTTTTTCTCTGCCTTTCCGGCACCCTTGTTCGGGTTCTTTGCCTCGGGGCATCTGTCCGCCGCGATGTGGGCGTCAAGCAGAGTCTTGAGATATTCAACACGCTCGCCGCCCTCGGCGTAGCGGTCGATATGCTCGGGGCACTCGGCGAAATAAGCGTATTTATCGTTCGAGGCGTTATAGATCAGCTTATCCTCTGCTCCCGCGACCATATAGCAAGCCTTTTCTCCGCATTCGTACTGCGAATATACCTCGGAATGCTTGCCCGAGAGAATGTCGATTCCGTCAAACTCGGCGGGATCGTAGTCCACTCCGAAGAGCGAAAGGAGCGTGGGCGCAACGTCAACAAGCGAAACGGGATCGGTCCGCTCGCCGCCCTCCATTCCGGGCACACGGAGGATGAAGGGGATTCGGTTTGCGCAGGAAAGCATCGTGCGCTTGCCCGTGTGGCGGTAGTCACCGAGGGTCTCGCCGTGGTCGGCGATAAAGAGGATGGCGGTGTCGTCGTACATTCCCTTCGCCTTCAGCGCGTCGGTGATCCTTCCGATCTGATAGTCCATAAAGGAAACGCAGGCGTAGTAGAAATTCTTCGCGCGGCGGATATCCATATCGGTCATATCCATCGAGTTATCAAGATCGAACGCGGGCGGGAAGAGATATTTCAGCTCGGGTGTCTCCTCGGGAACAAATGGAGCCTCGGGCATTTCGCGGAAAAGCTTATGCCAGGGCGCGGGCGGGCAGAACGGGGGATGCGGATGGATGAAGGAGGACATCAGGAACATCGGCTTTTCGGGATCGCATTTCTCGATGAACTCAACCGAACGGTCGCCGATCCACTGTGTCGGATGTGCCTCTGCGGGGAGCTGGCTGACCTGCGGAACGTAATACATCTCGCTGCGCATGCCGTTGTAGTCAAAGACGTTCTTATAGGGCGAATTCATAATATACTGCGTGTAATCGTCATCGGGATGCGAAAGCTCCTCCTGAGTATGACGGCTGCCAAAGCCCATCAGACCGTATCTGTCCCAGACGTGGTGCATCTTGCCTACACAGCAGGACTCAAAGCCCGCCTTTGTCAGCATCGAGTAAAATCCCTCGCCCGTGTAGCAGGTCTTGGGATTATTGTTGGCGTTGCCCGTGCGGTTGACGTACTGTCCCGCAAGAAGCGAAAGACGCGCGGGAACGCAAACGGGGGAGGGCGTGACTGCGCGGTTAAAGATCGCGGCACCTTCGGCGATCGCATCGATCGCGGGAGTCTGCGCGTAGGTATTGCCGTAAGCACCGAGCGCATCGGCGCGGCATTGGTCGGTCATAATGATAAGTATATGCTTGGGTTTCATTTCTGCCTCCGTCATTATTTAATGGTTTTATTATATCACGATTCGGGCGAGTTGTCAATATTTGACGAGGCGAAATGCAGAGTGCAGAATGCAGAATGCAGAGTTAAGGAGAATTTCCTCGCTTTACTCGGAAATTTTCAATCAAACAAAAGACAACAGCAGCGTGAAGTTTTGGTCAAGCTTTTTCAAAAGCTTGCGAATTCTTAAGGCAGAGCCTTAAGTCGCGCTCCGCAGAGCGCAAAACCTCCGATGTGCTTCAAACTGTCGACGCCCCGTCGACAGTTTGGAAGGAGTAAAACCTCCCCTTGCGGGAGGTTTTCGCTCCTTCACCCCGCCCCCAAAGGCGCAAAAAACCGCGCCGACCTTGCGGTCGGCGCGGGGAGAGAATAATTTTATCTGTCACCAAACATTTCATTGAAAGCTGTGTTATACTTTTCGTGCACTTCCAAGAGCTGTTCATTGGTCAGAAGTCCATTCTCGAAGGCTTCGGTGAGGGTGTAGAATTTGCCGTCACAGTATACGTTCAAATCATACTGCTGCATCCACGTGAAGGTAATACCGTTTACGGTTTCGCTGGGGCTCTTGACAATACTACAGCAATCGGATGCAATAGAAGCTACGTAAACATCATCATAAATTCCATGGAACATTACGCTGATGCGTTCATATTTGTTCGGGACATCAGCAAATTTTTCACCGTACAGTGCATAAAATTCTTCCTTGATCTTTGACGACATAGTGTAGATCTTGTATATCTCAGCAAGGTTTTCATCTGTAATAATGCTTGTCTTATACGCATCTGATAGTGAATAGAAGTTTCCGTGGGCGCAGATCTGAATCTTATTCTCGTTAGGGTACACAAAAGTGTAAGTTCCGACAATCTCCACGGTGGTTTTCGGTTCATATTCCATGAATTTTTTATCCGCAATAACTGCGTAGACTCCGTTAAAGCTGCCGTAACATCTGAATTTCCAACCGCCGTTGTAGCTTTCCGGATTTGAATGTACGATCTCAACAAGTTCGTCGTGAGAAAGCCATAAGGGATATACAAAGCTTGAGAAGCCTCCGCCCTTTCTGTCGGACCAACGGATATTCATAAGCTGCGTAAAATTCAGCAAAGAGTTCTGCATTGCATCATTCAGAGAGTAGAACTTGCCCTCGGTATATATCCAAAGCGGCTGCTCACTCGGGAAAATGAAATCAATATGCAGATCGGGATTTTCGGGTCTGTAAAAAACCTTTTCAACTCGCTCATTTGCCTCGTAAGTCCATCTGTCCGAATTGATCATAACCGCGTATATTGCGTTAGGTTTACCCGAATTGTATTTTGCATAGCAGGTGACCGAGTAGGTATATGCAAGCTTGTTCGGATCGGTGTCCTTTGCAAGGTACGATTTGATTATTTGGTCGGCTTCCTCGTTCGTGATCTCCTTGGGGCTCCAGCCGTATTCTACCATAAGATCTTTCCGATCAGGCACTTGCTCGGTTTCAGGTGCTTCGGTATCAAGGGGAGCCGAAGTTTCATCGGCAATGCTACCTGCGGGATTCGGTCCCGATGTGCCGATAGCAACTCTGCCCACAATCATCCCGACCACCGGTATAATCGCGCTCAGAAGAAGCGCGCAGGCGGCTACCGTTGCGGCGTATCTGAAGGAGCGGAACCAATTTCGCTTTGCGTTCGGATCCGCGGTTTTGTCTTCGGGCAGCTTCATTGAGGTGACGAGCTCGGCGACGTAGCGTTCGTCTACACAGTCGAGCGCGTCAAGAAGCTGCCGGTTGTTCATTTGTCTTTTTAAACTCATAGTATAATACCTTCCTTTTTGAGTGCCTGCGCGAGGCGGTCGCGCAGTCTTTTGAGCATGGATTTGATCTTTGAGTGCGAGTAGCCCGTCGACTCTGCTATCTGCTCAATGCCGGCATCGAGCCAATAGCGCATCATAAACACCTTCCTCTCGTTCTTTGAGAGTCGGTCGAGAAAGGAATTTATCACCTCGCCCGCAAGGCGAGATTCAAACGCTGTACACACGTTGAATTCGTCCTCGAGCATTGATAGAAATTCCTCGCCGACCAGAGTGACGTTCGCCCCGCGCTTCCAGGCGTTGTTGCCGCGAGAGCGCGTCCGCGCCGCGTTTCTTGCGAGAACCGTGAGATAGGCGGGCAGACATTCGGGTCTTTCGGGCGGGATATGATTCCAGACGGTCAGGAGGACATCGTTGAGACATTCCTCAACGTCCTCGCGCGAATTGAGGAAATTTCCTGCAGTAAATTTACAGAGTTTTGAATACTTCTTCTCAATCTCCGCGAGCGCGCGCTCGTCGCGGGCAAAGAGAAGCTCGATAATTTTTTCGTCCGTCATTTTCACGCCTCCTTTCACTTATATTGAAGCGTTTTACCGCCCGCGGTTGCGCGGAAAATGAAAATATTTTTCTTTTGTAGACTTGCACAAAATAAGGAAGGCGGTTTTGTGCAAGATTACTTGTGCAATTCAATAATATCACAACCAATGGAATAAGTCAATAGTTTTCTTTTTTATGTACTTATGTTTTGCGAGTGCGAACAAAGCGTTCTTGGTGTCCTCTCATCCCCCAGAATGCTTTGTTCGCACTCGTATGATCAGCCTTCCCCGGTGGGGGAAGGTGGCTCGCTTGCGAGACGAATGAGGCGCCTGATAAGATATAGTTTTTCGCGTCAGCGAAAATCTTCCAAAAGATAACCGCACAAAACATTTTGCATTGACGAACCCAAGTGCGAACTGATATACAATCAATATTCGCTTTATTTATGATTAGGATGAGATTTTTGAGATACCAATGCGGGAAGATTTTCTCGCTTCGCTCGAAAAACAGTATCTTATCCGGCGCCTCATCCGCCGCGTTGCGGCACCTTCCCCCACCGGGGAAGGCTGATGAGTTAGTGCTAACATTGAGTATAGAGTTAAGTTTTTAAGTAATAAATAAACTTCATTACGAGAACAAAATATTATATTACTCAAAAACAATACTACGCTGTCATCCTGAGTGAAGCGAAGCGGAGTCGAAGTATCTCGGCGAAGCCGAGTCAACTATCAAGTCTGCTGTGAACGTTTTCTCTGTTCTACTTTTTATAGTGATATTATTTTAAATGCCTCCACTGCGTGAGATTCTTCGGCTTCGCTCAGGATAACAGTGTTCGCCTTACGGCGAACAGTCGGTTCTGACTCGTCGGCTTACGGCTCCGTTTTCCGGAGGAAAACCGTCAAAACCGCCGTCGAGTGCGAACGTAGCTTTCTGAACCTTGTGCCAACGAATATTTTTTCTCCATTTGCGGAAAGAAGATGCCCCCGATGTCACTTGGCACAAAAATATTAGCATAAAATGTATAAAATCGTCAATATTTGTACTTGAAGCGCGGGGGAAAAAGTGGTAAAATATTGTGGTTATATAAAATAGGAAGAAAGGTAAATTCTATGGATTCGTTAATTTTCGCTCTTTCCGCAGTTGCGCCCATCGTTCTTGCCGTTGTCGTCGGCTATTTCTTCAAAAAGATCGGCATGATGGACGAGGATTTTGCCAAGAAGGCAAATAAGCTCGTTTTCCGCGCGTTTATGCCCGTTATGCTCTTCGTTAAGATCTACGATATGAAGCTCTCCGACGTCGATCTCGGCTTCATCGGCTACTGTCTTATCGCACTTTTCATTATTTTCGGACTTTCCATCCCCGCTTGTCTGCTCATCGCGGGCAAAAAGGACCGCGTCGGCGTTCTCGTTCAGGCGATCTTCCGCTCGGGTTACTCCCTGATCGGTATTCCGCTTGCAGGCTCGCTCTACGGTGATGAGGGTATGATGGCGGCGACCATTCTTTCCGCCGCGCTTATTCCCTGCTTCAACGTGCTCGCAGTCATCAGCCTTTCCGCACTCGGCAACGACAGCGGTGAAAAGGTTTCGCCCGTCAAGATCGTTCTTGACATCATCAAGAACCCCCTCATTATCGGTATTTTTGCCGCACTCGTATGCGTTGCGGTACGTACCTTTATCCTTGAGCCTGCGGGAATCACCTTCAAGCTCTCGAACATCGGACCGCTCTTCCAGGTACTCAATTACCTCTCCGACCTCGCGATCCCGCTTGCACTCCTCGTTCTCGGCGCGCAGTTTGAGTTCTCCGCAGTTGCGGCACTCAAAAAGGAGATCATTTTCGGTACTATCACCCGTACCGTTATCGTTCCCGCGCTCGTTCTCGGCGTTGCATTCATTTTCCTTCGTGACCGCTTTACTCCCGCGCAGTTTGCAACCCTCGTAGCGGCATTCGCAACCCCCGTTGCAGTACCCAGCGTACCTATGGCACAGGAAATGGGCGGCGACGTGACTCTCGCGGGTCAGCTTGTAGTCTGGTCCACCCTCGCATCTGCACTCACCGTATTCCTCGTCACCTTCTTGCTCCGTATGGGAGGAGCGTTTTAAGTCAGCGACCCTTGGTGGGGTGAGTACTATCCGCCTTCGGCGGAGTGATAATCTCGCTTCGCGAGAGTGATAATCGGCTTGCGCCGAATGATAATTCGCCCTAACGGGCGAAATAAAGGTAAAAATCCGCTCGAAATTTCGAGCGGGTTTTTTCATTCCTCTATATCATTAAAATATTCTCTGTCGAAAAATTCCGAGAGCGTGATTCCCGCCCCCTCGCAAAAGCGTTTCACAGTTATCACCTTGGAGCATTTAGTTCTCCCCTTGACAAGATCGTATATCGCAGAGGGCGACATACCGCCTTTCAAGGATGCATCACATATATTAACGTGCTTTTCTTCGCATATTTCGTTAATGCGTTTCACTATCGCCTCGTTGAGTTCCATAATTACTTCTCCATTTTCGTGGGATTCCGTAATTATTATATGACCAAACGAATTTTTTCTCTCGTGGAGTTCCACGATATTGACATTTATTTTGTTTTAGGATATAATTATTATATCGGAATTCCACGATAAGGAGAGATGATATGATAATCGCATTTTTTGGGCATTCGTCTATAACTGACTCGAACACCTTGAAAGCTTTGCTCAACGAAACGATAAGAGGCGTAATTTGTACAAATGAAAAAGTATCATTTTACCTCGGCGGTTACGGCGATTTTGATAAACTTTCTGCACAAGTATGCAGGAGTGTTAAAAAAGATTTCCCAAACACCGAAACCGTTTTTATTAGCCCGTATTTTTCTGCATCCTATCAAAAGAAGATCAAAGAAATGGAACAAATAGGTCTTTATGATGCAAGCATATATCCGCCGCTTGAATCAGTGCCCCCGCGCGTTGCTATTGTAAAACGTAATGAATGGATCGCGAACAACGCAGATTTGATCATTGCTTACGTCACCCACTCTCACGGCGGAGCTTATCAAGCTATCAAATACGCTGAAAAAATAGGAAAAAGAATAATTAATCTCGCCTTGAAACTTGATGCAAAGTAAAAATCCGCACGAAATCGGGCGGATCAGGCTACTGACAAACCTATATAATAAAACGCAGATTGTCTAATTGCACAAACAATAAACCAGCAGCTATGTTCGCACAACCAAGCGGCTCGTCAGAGCCGGCTGTTCGCCGTAGGCGAACTACGCCTTCCCCAGTGGGGGAAGGTGGCACGCGAAGCGTGACGAATGAGGCGACTTTTAAGATACCGTTTTTCGAGCGCAGCGAGAAAATCTTCCCCGAATGCCTGCACTAAATACTTTTTTCTTTATCAAATTTGGCAAATATCCTTCGTTTTTTGTATATTTGCAATCTAAATGCAGAACGAAATATTTTATTGGGTATGTTTTGGAAGATTTTCGCTTCGCGAAAAACTGTATCTTATTGGCGCCTCATCCGCCGCTTTGCGGCACCTTCCCCCACCGGGGAAGGCCTGTTTTGTTTGTGCGAACATAGCTTTCTGCTTTTTGTGCATTTTGCTATTTGATTGATATTGTCAGTAAGCTGATCCGCCCGAAATTCGGGCGGATTTTCTCATATTTTTGCTCGTATTTTGTGCTACAACAATCAATAATACTGTATAACCGTTCGTAACTCCCCGGTATCTACATCTTGGAAAATATAGCGCACCTCTTCGCCTTTTCTCTTTTTCTCAACGTATTGCATTGGCGAATTGACGCCGCGAGGCCATTCTGCGCCTTGAATCCACCAAGGCTTTTTGTTATCAACTATATGAAAAATACTTTTGATTTGTTCCTTGGCATATTTAATTCTTTGCGCTTTGGTTTTCAGCTTTAGTGAATCAATGATTATGCTTTCAATTATATCCTTCACTTCGGGGCCGCCGTAGCAATCACCTATTGCTTCAAGATACAAACCGTGCATATCTCTATATTTGGTTGTATATGGGAGATCAGGGTAACTATATGAGTAAATCGCGTGAAGTGTGCCCCAGATGTTGAGGTTGTCGCCTATTGAGTTATCAAAGCGACATAAATTGCATATACCCTCCCAGGCATTAAAATCGCACAACCGTGCCCAATCATAGGAGATATTTTTCCACAGAGCGTGCGAGGGATTTCTGATGGCGTCTTTCGGAATGGTATTTACAACCTGATCCATAGCGGCGGGATTTTGTCTTACTTCAAGAATAAACTCCGGCATATCTATTTCGCCGATCAGCATTGATTCTACTATATTTTTCATATTTGCCTCGTCAATTCACTAATATGGGTGCCAACGTACCCGCGGTCCGCGAGGTATTTGCAGGCATCAAGCACGCGCGACTCGAAATCGGGCAGGTGGCGGCGGTAGTCGGGGTGGAAATACTGCTCGTGAATCATCAGCGAGATGAAACCGCCTCGATGCGGATCGTCCGCGATCTTCGGGAGGGCTTCCATAACGTCCGCGTATGTCTTTTCGTTCAGCACGAGGTCAATCTGCGCGAAGATCATATCCTCGCTCTCATCGTACCAGAAGTCTCGCGAGCCGATGTGTTCAAGCCTTTCGTCCTCGAAATAGTAGGAAACACTCGGCTCGCCCTTTGCGTTTCGTCTGAAATACCCCGTCAGCGAGCGCAGACCGAGGGTGTGCAGTGCGCCGACTACCTCGCGGTTCGCCGCGCCCCAGTGGACGGTGGTCGAATTCGTCATCGAGCTCTCGCCCGCGAAGCGAACGATCTCGCGGCGGATCTTGAGGAAATCCTCGGTGATCTGCTCGGCGGTCGCGAATTTATACGGCTTATCGGGGAATTCGGCATTTGAGTGGAACGCGAGCTTCAGCCAATCCGAATTTGCCTCGAATTCAGACTTGAATTTGTCCGTCATCATCAAGAGGTTAAAATAATCGGGATGCGCGGAGAAGTATTTTTCGTTGGGAATATATTCGTAAAAAAGATTCAGATGCACGCACGCACCGTAGAGGTCGTGCGCTTTTTTATACATCGCGAGATAGGGATTATCGAAAATTGATGTGTATTTATCCTGATTTTTCGTAAGATCCTGCAAAAAGAGGATGTTATCGTCGGAGGAAAGGCGGAATTTGCCTACGGGATCGGCAAATTTCAGCAGAGTGACGGCGCAGGTCTCGCCGTTTTTTCTGTTTTCAGCCGTGAGCGTGGTTTTATAATCGGATATCGGCACGGTTGCCGTCCATACGCCGTCCGAAAATTCAGCTTTCACGCCGCCGACGTAAATTTCGGCATCGACAGGTGCTTCAACGAGTACTTTGAGCGGTAAGCCGTCGTTTTTATTTACACAATCGCCGTTTTGAGGGAATATGAATCTCATTTTTTCATTTCCTTATCGTACGTTTCGATTCTTGCGGATAAGCCCGCGATATCCTCGTCGGTCAGCCAGCCGCTGTTATATGCTTGCGAGAGCGACACAAACTCGCCGTCCTTATAGACGGTGATCTTCTTCAGCGAGCCCATTTCGAAAGCGTTGCCGCCTATCATATAGGTCTCTTCCTCGTTACCGAGCGCCGTACCGACGACGATTGCACCGCTGAACGTACCGAGATAGGGGGTGTAGACGTTATTCTGAATCAACTTCATACCGTAATAGACCTTTTCCGCCTGCTCGCGCATATCCTCGGATTTTGAGGAGACGTATTCGTCATAAGAACCGAAATATTCGTCTCTGTAAGCCGCGTTGCATTCCTCGATCTGCTCGTCGGTCAACGCCTCGAGCTTGCGGTCGAATTTGTAGTAGGGTCCCTCCGCGCAGGAAACGAGAGCGCAGAGAAGCAAGGTCAGGGCAAAGAAAAGCGAGAGATTTTTGATTTTAGACATCGTAATTTTCCTTTCGGACGGGGGATTTTTATTATTATACCACATAAGGATGGTTTTTGTCAATAAAAAGAGGTGAAGGAGCAAAAACCTACCCGCGAGGGGTAGGTTTTACTCCTTCCGGAATGCCGGCGGGGCGCCGTCATTCCGAATCACAGGGGAGTGTTTCGACCGCTTCGGCGGTCGACTTAAGGAACTTTTTGAGAAAAGTTCCTTAAGAATCTTCAAAAACTTTCCGCTGGTTTTGATAATACCGAAAATTCCCGCCCCAAAAGGGGCGAAAATTTACCTTTAACTAGTAACTATCGCCTAGCAACTAGCAACTTTTATCAATAATTCTGCGCGAGCTCCTGGAAGTATGCCTGAGGATGATCGCAAACGGGGCACTTAACGGGCGCCTTCTTGCCGATTACGATGTGACCGCAGTTAGCGCACTGCCATACGGTGTCGCCATCGCGGGAGAATACGAGGTCGCCCTCAACGTTTGCGAGAAGCTTGCGGTATCTCTCCTCGTGATGCTTCTCAATCTCGCCGACCTTCTCAAAGAGGAATGCGATACGGGTGAAGCCCTCTTCCTTTGCAACGCGTGCAAACTCAGCGTACATATCGGTCCACTCATAGTTCTCGCCCTCTGCTGCGTCGAGAAGATTTGCCGCTGTGGTGGGTACTTCGCCGTCATGGAGGAGCTTGAACCAGATCTTTGCATGCTCCTTTTCGTTGTTAGCAGTCTCCTCAAAGAGATCTGCGATCTGAACGTAGCCCTCTTTTCTTGCCTTGGATGCGTAATAAGTATACTTGTTTCTTGCCTGGGACTCGCCTGCGAAAGCGGCCTGAAGATTCTGTTCGGTTCTTGAACCCTTAAGTTCCATTTTGTTGTCCTCCAAAAATATCTTAATTTTTTAATTTATTGATTTAATTCTGCCTCGCGGCATTTTTTACAGGTGCAGTGTGCGGTTAGTAGGTACGAGGTGATCTCCTCGTCCGCGTCGCGCTCGATTCGCTCGAGAATGTCGCGGTCGACGGGGATGTCCTTGACCTGTCCGCACTTGTCACAGATAACGTGCCAATGCGCGTCGTCGGGGAGGTCGAAGCGGTCGGGCTGACCCGTGACCGAGAGGCGGACTATCGTCCCCTCGTCAACGAGGACTCCGAGGTTGCGGTAGACCGTGCCGAGCGCAATGTTCGGCATTTTCTTCCGCGCCTCCTCAAAGATCTGCGACGCGGTCGGATGCGCGTACGACGCGGCAAGTATTTCGGTTATCAGTTTCTTTTGCTTCGACATCCGCGCACCCTCCCATGAAAAAGATTCTCCATCTATAGTAGGAATCATTCCTATTTCCTACTGACAATATTATATCAAATATGAATCATTCTTACATCAATAAACTGTTAATAATCAATGAATTATTTGTAAATCGTAAAAATCCGTTTAAAAAACTCGGATATCTTGAAAAATCAAAATATCCGAGTTTTTAATGTATTGGATCCGCTTATTTCGTCTTCGAAAGCTTAGCTATTTTAAGAATTCTGACAAAGACGGGGGAAAGCAGACCGTTCATAAGTACTTCAATGATGAAATTACCGAATGCAAGGGCGATGAATACGCCGAAGCCTGCTTTATCAACGCCAACGAGTTCGCCGATAGCCTCTGCGTAGGGCATAAAAAACACCGCGCTTCCGAGAAGGAATACGCCCGTGTTGACAATGGGGCAGAGGAGCGATGCGATGATCGCGGCAACGAATTTGAGTTTGGGTTCGAGAAGCTTATACGCAAGTCCCGCGACGAAGCCGCAAGCCGCGCCTTTGAGAAGGACGGTGATGACGGTGCCGGGGAAGCTGAAAGCGAAGAAGAGTGCCGCGCCGCCCGTAGCGAGAACGACAATTCCAAACACGAGTCCGAGCCACGCGCCGACGAGGGGACCGCAGAGACAGGCGCCTATCGCGATCGGGATAAGTCCGATTGCGGTCGAAAAGGGCCCGAAAAAGGTCGTGTAGGTTGCAAGCAGCTGAAAGACGATAACGAGAGCCGTCATCATTGCGCTCAGAACGAGCTTGCGGGTGCGCTGAGAGTTTTTGGTGTTTTTCATAAATTCCTCCTTGCTGTCGTCTGCTTTCGCAGTACAACGCTGAATAAATTTATATAATCCCTTTCGGGAAAATATTCAGTTATAACCAATTGTAAAACTGCGTTTTACAATTGATACGCGCGCTTATCGCCGCTTGCCAAAATTAAAAATTTTGGCAGCTCCCCTCGGCGCACGGACTCGCCTTGCTCGTCAGGGAGGTGTTTTTCCGGCGGCAAAGCCACCGAAAAAACGGATTTTATAATAAATAACGAATCCTTCAATTTGATAAGACGTTTTTATTGTAAATGAAGTAAAGTCCGCGAAGGACGAGGTGTTCGTCGAGTGTAAAGGGATGCCCGAGGCAGGGCGCGACGAGGTGAGCCTGACTTCCCGTGACGATGACTTGCATTTCACCGTTTTCGGCGAATATGCGGTCGATCATACCGTCGATCATTGAGGCGTTGCCGTAGATCACTCCCGAGCGCATACAATCGGCGGTGTTTTTGCCGATCACGCGGGCGGGCGCGGTGGGTTCGACCGTTGGCAGAAGTGCCGCGGAGCTTGAAAGTGCACCGAGTCCCATCAGAATACCGGGGAGGATCGAAGTTCCGACAAATGCGCCGTCCGAGTTGACGAGCGTCATTTTTGTCGCCGTGTCGATATCGACTATGAGCGAGGGCGAGGAGTAGATCTGATGAGCGGCAAGAGAAGCGCAGATGAGGTCGCCGCCGACCGAGGACGGAATATCGCATCTGATACCGAGTCCGGTCTTAACGCCGGGGCCTACTGTGAGAGGCTCTTTTCCGAAAAGAAAAGCGAGAGCCTTTTTGATAACGGGATTCAGCTCGGGGAGAACCGACGAAATGACGGTGCCCGTGACCGCCAAGCGGTCGACAGAGTGAAGCGAAAGTATGGATAGCAGAGAAACGGCGTATTCGTCATAAGTTTTTTTGGTATCCGAGGCAATATGCGCAACGAAAGAGAGCGCGTCACCCTCGAATCCGCCGATATTGATGACCGAAATGCCGATATCAAGCGCTAAGATCATATTCTCACCTCCATTTTTTACATTATATCACAAAGCTCGGTATTTGTCAACCGATTCGCTCATTCTTCCTTAATTGCCGTCAGCAGATTTTTCTTCAAAAATACCGCAAGCGACAGCGCAAGTCCCGCGTAGTTGAGGAGCAAAAAGAGCGCGATCCTCAGCGGCGGTTGCCAGAGGAAGAAGACTCCGCCAAAGAGTCCGCCGGCGAGGGCGCAAAGCCCCTGTTCAAGGAAAAGATCACGGAAAACGGTTCGGTCGGGCATACCCATCGTTCGCATCAGCATTATCTCGCGCTTTCGTCGGTTGACGATGAGAAATCCGACGAGGAATCCCGCGCCCGCTGAGAGCGCAAAGACGAGAGCCGTGCCGAGCTTATTGATCATAATATTCGTTTTCATCACCTCGCCCGCACGGATAAGCGCCGTGTCGTCGATATCGAGGGCGAAGGGGTAGTAATGGTAATAGGAATAATTCCACGGAATGCGCTCGGCGGTGAGGCTCGGCTTGGTGAACCACTGCTCGGTGTAACTCTTGATCTTATCAAGCTTGTGGTTATCCGCGACCGTGACCGTCAGCGAATCGACGTAGCGCGGCATTCCGATGTCCTTGCAGATGCGGACGAGAGTGTTATAGGGGCAATAATAGATCCCCTCGCCGAGCGTGTGCGTGCCCATAACGTGAAATTCGCGGGTAACGGTCGAGCGCGGATAGGAATCGAAGGAATCGTCGTAGGAAAAGGTCATCGTGACCGCCGCACATCCCTTTTCGTAGACCTCGATCGGAACGACGACGTAAAGCTCCTCTCTCTGCTCGCCGCCCGAGCCGGAGATATAGGTATTGTCGGCTTCGACGCGGAAGGTCGAGGCATCGTGACCCGAATAATAGGTCACTCCGTCCTCTCCGAGATCGCGGTCGAGCTCGGGAGAGATCAGACCGATGAGTCTTTGAACGCCGAGGGCAAATTCCGCGTCGTCGGTCGCGCCGAGCCCCATATTTGCGGATGTGATGCCGTTTGATCCCGCGGTGACCGTCATTTTCACCTCAAGATCGCGGAAGAGGTCCTTTACCGACGGGTCGGTGAAGGCGTTGATCACCCAGGAGGGGAGAGCAAGACCGTCGCGGCGGATGCCTGTGAGGCTCGTGACCGTCATCTTGACCTCGAGAGTGTTGTAGGCATCCTCGTATTTTCTGATCTCCGCCTCGCTTGCGGCGCTGAGTCCGCAGAGTGAAAAGGTCATCAACGCGGCGAAAAAGAACGCACCAAAGGTGGCGAGTCCGCCTTTTTTGAGTCTTTTAATAATATAGGTAAACATTTTTTCGCCTCACTTTCTGCGGTCGAGCTTGCGCGTGCGGGTGAGGGGCAGGGCAATGATGGCGACCGCGACGAGCGCGATGCCGAGCTGTGCTGCCGTTATCCTGACGAAATCCGAGATCGACGCGCCGAGGTCAAGGCCGCCGCTGATCGAGGCGGTGAGGTAATCGGTAACGCTGTTCCAAAGCAGAAGTCCCGCGCCGAGACCGAGAATACTGCCCGCAAAAAGGATGATCGAGGAGGTGCCGAGGAGGAAAAATATACGTTTTACGCGCGGTGCGCCGAGCGAATCCATCGTGTCGAGCTCCCTGCCCATTCGCGCGGGGTAGAGCATCAAAAAGAGCAGAATGACAACGCTCCAGACTGCAAATCCGAGCGGAACGATCTTGTCCGCACTCTCGTCGTATTCCTCAAGCCCCGCCATAGTTTTGGCGTAGCCGCCGTCGTCGAAGAGAAGAGTTTCGTCAAATCCTGCCTCGGCGACCGCCTGCGCGAATTCCTCAATCGTGCCGTTTTTGAGGACGAAGGAGGTAAAAATACCGCCGATCGCTTCCTCATAAGCTACCGTGATCGAGGGTTTCGGCACGAAGACCGTATTCGGAGTGATATTTTGCAGATCGAAGACCGACCAGGCATCGCCCTTGCGGTAAATGCCGACAACGGTATATTCCTCGCTCGCCGAAAGGGGCGTGTTGAGGGAATCGTAGTACGCGGACGTGGGATTGTTCACGCCGACCCCCTCCGAGAGGATCGCCTCGTTTGGGTCGCTCAGATTTTTCTCGTAGTAGGAAAGGTCGATCTTATCGCCGACTGAGATACCGTTGATGTGCGCGAGCATCTCGGAAATTATGCAGACCTTCGCGCCCGACGCGACTTGCTCGGCGGTGAAATTCTCACCCTCGAAGATTTCCGCGTTACCTCTGACGAACTGCGAAAGGTACATCATATCGTCAACGCCGATGATGGGGAAGGTACGGTAGGAAACCGCGAGATCGTCGATATACCGTTTCCACTCACCCCCCTCTCCGCTCGAGAGGAAAGCGTCAACAGTGGAATCAAGGCGAACAAATGACGGTGCGCTTCCGTCGGTTGCAATCTTAAAGCTGACCTCGCGATAATCAACGAGCTGTGCGTCGCTGAGGAATGTGAAGAGATCGCCGTACTTTATCCTCGCGCCGCCTCGTCGCACCTCGAATTTATCGTGCTCAAAGGCATCGAAAAGCTCCATCTCCTTTTTCCGCGAGAGAGAATTGCGCAAAAGGTAGTCGCGGTCAACGTAGGATCCGGCGCAGAAAAGGTATCTGCCACCGATCTCAAAGTCCGATGCAGGGAAATTGCCGACCGATATTTCGGCTTCAAACCCCGTGGGGTCGGAGTATCCGTCCTCGAGAGCGACTACGGTATCGATCACGCCGCGCAGAAGCAGACCACCCTCGCCCTCGTCGATACCCGTCAGCGTTATCTCCAACACCGCGCGGTCGTATGGCGAATAGGTGATGCGAGTAAGATAATCCGTCGTGATATAATGCAGATGATCGGTGTAATTATCGTGGCGAAGAGAACCGATATGCGCCGAGGCGAGTACCGAGGAGGACACCGACTTGACGATCTCCGTGTTCTCCGCGGCATAAGCGAGTACCCAATCGTGAACCTCGCGCGAGTACGTGTCCGATGGGAAGGCGACGGTTATAAATCTTTCGTCGATCCCTTCGTCAGCCACACTTGCGGAAAAACTCTGTCCGAGGCAGACACAAAGCACGGCGGCGGCAAGAGTTATCAGTAATATTCCGAGCAGAGTCCTTGCGGGACGCCGCATTGACTGTTTTATCGAGTGCATGATTTTGCTCCGAAGTTAATATTGAATTAATTATATCACATTTTTACCGTAAAATCTATATTTTCAGCTAAAATCAGGTCAACATTTCGTGATATTAATTCATAAATTCGGTTTTTCTTGACAATTGCGGAAAAATGTTATATAATATTATTAATTATAAAGTTTGGAGTTAGTATGAAGAACAAGAAGAAAAAGAAGGATACACGGTGGCGCAAGCCGAGGCATTTGGTCGTGCGCAACGTCGTCTATTGGATCATAAGACCTTACGTTCACTTTAAGTACGGCATCAAGATAGAAAAATTCAAGGAGCAGGAAAAAAGGCCCTATCTGATCCTGCTCAACCACCAGACACCCTTTGATCAGTTCTTTGTCGGTATGACGCTGAAGGGCGCCGTATACTATATGGCAACCGAGGACATATTCTCGAACGGCTGGATTTCAAAGGTTATCAAGTACCTTATCGAACCGATCCCGATCAAAAAGCAGACCACGGACGTCCGCGCGATCCTCAACTGCCTTAAGGTAGCCAAGGAGGGCGGCTCGATCTGTATTGCGCCCGAGGGCAACCGCACCTACAGCGGACGAACCGAATATATGAGCCCCTCGATCGTTCCGCTTGCGCGCAAGCTCGGTATGCCGATTCTCCTCTACCGTATCGAGGGCGGCTACGGAAGCGAGCCGCGCTGGAGCGACGTTGTGCGCAAGGGTGACATCAAGGTCTTCTGCGCCCGCGCAATCCAGCCCGAGGAATATGCAAATATGACCGACGACGAGCTTTTCGCCGTCATCCGTGACACACTCTACATCGATGAGGCTTGCGAGGACTACGAATACAAGCACAAAAAGCTCGCCGAATACCTCGAGCGTGCGGTCTACTACTGCCCCTGGTGCGGTCTTTCCGAGTTCGAAAGCCACGACGATATAATTAAATGTAAGAAATGTGACAGAGAGATCAGATATCTTCCCAACAAAACGCTCGAGGGCGTGGGATTTGAGTTTCCCTTCAAGTTTATTGCCAATTGGTACGATGCGCAAAAGGACTTTATGAACTCGCTCGATATCACCGCTTACGGCTCGGATACGATCTACACCGACCGTGCGCGCATCTCCGAGGTTATAGTTTACGATCGCAAGGTCCCGCTCTGCGAGGATGCCGAGATCACTCTCTGCGGCAACCGCATAACGGCGCGCGGAGAGGGCGTCGATCTTGAATTTCCCTTTGACGAAACGACAGCCGTCACCGTTCTTGGTAAGAATAAGGCAAATATCTACCACGGCGGAAAGATCTATCAGCTTAAAGGCTCGAAACGCTTCAACGCGCTGAAATACGTACATATCTATCACAGATATAAAAACATAATCAAAGGAGACGGAAATGAGCAATTTTTGGGACTTTAGTGTATGGGCTTGGATAAACACCTTCGCGGTGCTACTCGGAAGCCTTCTGGTGGGCAATATGCTCAAGCGCAGCATCCCCTTCCTTCGCGACTCTTTGACTCCTACGTCTGTCATCGGTGGAATCATTCTTCTGATCGTTGCCGCGATCTATAAGGCAATAACCGGTGAGGTTATGTTTGACACTGCGGCTTTCGGCACGAACGGCACGGCGCACCTCGAAATCATTACATACCACGCGCTCGCCCTCGGATTTATCGCCTCGTCATTCAAAACAACAAATTCAAAACTGACGAAAAAACGCTCGGTCGAGATATTCAACACGGGTGTGACAACGGTTTCGACTTACCTGCTTCAGGGTATTCTCGGACTCGGAATCACCATCCTCGTCACCTTTATCATCAAGGACTTCTTCGCAGCCGCAGGAGTTCTCCTCCCCTTCGGATACGGTCAGGGTACGGGTCAGGCGCTCAACTACGGCACGATCTATGAGGTAGAGCACGGATTCGTTGGCGGCAAGAGTTTTGGTCTGACGATCGCGGCGCTCGGCTTCCTTTCGGCATCCATCGGCGGAGTTATCCACCTTAATATTATGAAAAAGCGTGGAAGAATCGTTATTTCCACCCGCTCGGACGGTAGCACTCACTCCGAAGAGGTCGAGGAATCGGGTGAAATTCCGCTTCAGGAGAGCATTGATAAGTTTACCGTTCAGATCGCTCTCATTATCGTCGGCTACATTGCCGCTTATCTCTTGATGTTCCTGCTCGGAAATCTGCTTCCGGGTATGAGATCGGTCATTTACGGCTTCAACTTCCTGCTCGGCGTACTTACGGCAACAATTATCAAGCTCGTGATGAATTTCCTGCACAAAAAGCAGATCATTCACCGCAAATATACCAATAACTTCCTTATGACCCGCGCGTCGAACTTCTTCTTCGATCTTATGGTCGTTGCGGGCGTTGCGGCTATCAGACTTGATATCCTCGAGAGCTCTTGGGGTGTAATCCTCATTCTCGGCTCCGTCGGCGCAGTTTCGACCTTTATTTATAACCGTCTCATCGCCAAGAAGCTCTTCCCCGATTATTACGAGGAGCAGCTCCTTATGATGTACGGAATGCTGACGGGCACCGCGAGTACGGGTATCATCCTCCTCCGCGAGATCGACGGCGAGTTCAAGACCCCCGCGTCGGATAATATGGTCTACCAGAACTTCCCCGCGATCGTATTCGGATTCCCGATGATGTTCCTTGCGACTCTCGCACCCACGCGTCCCTATCTTGTGCTGATCATCTTCGTTCTCTTCTTCACGGGAATGAATATCCTTCTTTTCAGAAGTAAGATCTTTAAGAAAAAGGCTAAAAAATGATCAAAAATCTGATTTTCGACTACTCGGACACGCTTATGCGCTTCGGCGGACTCGATTGGCTTCGCGAGGTGACGGGGGATGAGAAACGCGCGATGCACATCCACCGCACTATGTTTCTCCTGCCCGAATGGCCGATCTACGACAAAGGCAATCTCGACGGCGAAACGGTAAAAGAAAAGCTTACCGCCGCGCTCGACGAGGGCGACCGAGAGCTCGGACTTCGCTATTTCGACGAGTGGTACCGCAAGCATACGATGATCGAGGGCATTCCCGAGCTTCTTACGGAGCTGAAGGCAAAGGGCTACGGAATTTATCTGCTTTCCGATTATCCCGAATGTTTTGAATACAATTGGGAAAAATTTGCGGATTTCTTCAGCGTCTTCGACGGCAGAGGCGTTTCCTATGAGCTGCACGCACGAAAGCGCGAGCGGACGGCGTTCCCGATGATGCTCGACCGCTATAATTTGAAGGCAGAGGAAGCCTACTTTGTCGACGACCTCGGACTCAACATCGAAGCCGCCCGCGAATGCGGACTCCGCGCACATCAGTTTACAACGACCGAGTGCTTGCGCGAAGAACTTAATAAACTTGGAATTTTATAAAGAAGATGCCGACTTACATAGCGTAAGCCGGCATTTTTGAAAGATAATAAACCTTTCTCAACATTCAGGACGAGCGAATAATGATATTTAATTACACATTATATTACGAGCCGTAGGTGACGGCACAAAGGTTTATTGGAAAGAAAATTTAGAAACGAATAACAATATTATGTCCGTAGGGACCGACGTCCTCGGCGGTCCGTGGGCATTAAATTATATATGTGTGTGAAATCAAGAACTTGTAACTCAATTACATTGGTTTTATTCACAGCAATACTTATATTGGGCTCGGACCGCCGAGGACGTCGGTCCCTACGGATAAAATTATATTTTTAGTTTCTGTTTTTAATAAATACTACCCTTTAGTTGGCTGGGACTGTCGAGCTACGCAAGCGTGCCGTCCCCTACGGCTCATAATATTGCTTTTCCGTAGAATATAATCAATCACTCGTAATACGCTTTTAAATACAAAAAGCTCGGATATTTCGCAATATCCGAGTTTTTGTTATATTAAAAATTACTCTTTCCCGTTAATGATCGCACGGAGCTTCTCCGCGTTTGCGAACATATCGCCGCCCTTGGCGTAGATGGAGGAAGTGCCCGCGACGAAGATGTCTGCGCCCGCCTCGGTCATAAGCTTTGCGTTCTCAAAGCTTACGTTTCCGTCGACCTCGATCTCGATATCGGGATAGCCGTGTGCGTCGAGGTACTCGCGCATGCGGGTGATCTTCGAAAGCGTGGAGGGAACGAGCTTCTGACCCGCAAATCCGGGATTTACGGTCATAATAAGCACACCGTCGATAACGTCGAGAAGCTCCTCGATCGCGGTGATGGGAGTGCCGGGGTTGAGTGCCACCATCGGCTTTGCACCGCGTGCCTTGATTGCCTGAAGCGCGCGCTGGATGTGAGGCTCGGATTCGATATGTAAGCAGACGTAGTCGCCCTCGCCGAACTCGAACCAATCGAGCTTCGAGCCGGGATGCTCTACCATCATGTGGATGTCAAGCGGAATGCTCGTTGCCGCCTTGACGCGCTTTACAAAATCGGTGCCGAGGGTGTAGTTGGGGACGTAAACGCCGTCCATAATGTCGATGTGGAGATACTCGATGCCCGCCTTTTCAAGGAGCTTCAGCTCCGCGCCGAGATTGAGCAGATCCGCGCACATCAGCGAGGGAGAAATCTGTTTCTTGTGTGCCATTATTTTTTCCTCTTTTATATAAAATTACCTTTTCAATTCACGCCCCGAAGGGGCATATCGTATTGCTTGCAATATATCGTATAGTTTGCAAAAGGCAAACTATATATCGTATGAACGAAGTGAATATATCGTGTTTACTTTTTGGTCTTCGACACGATATGCTTCGCACGATATATCTTAGATACGATATGTCCGCCTACGGCGGACGTTATTAATTAATTATACCATATAAAAGAAGACTTTTCAATACTTACCTCTCAAAAAGCTCACCGATCAGCTCGAGAAATTTGAACTTTATGCGGTATTTCGGTACGGGAACTGCATCCACGGGGCGTGTTTCTACGGAGCTGTTGGCGGGGGCGCATATTGCATCGTACTGCTCGGGTGTGATCGAGGCTTCGACCGAATTCTCTCCCTTGACGACCGAGAGGCATAGCGAGGGAAAAAGCACGCACCACCAATTCTCGCCCTCACCCTCGCCGAGCTCAACGATCAGCGCGGTGTATTCGCCCGCGGGGTAGATCTCGCCGCCGTAGTTGCGCTCTGGAAATTCCTCGCGACCTATGTGAACGTTGGCTTTATAGTCAACACCAAGATCGGAGAGTGTGGAATTGATATGTGAAGTGATGACGTCTTTTTCATCGTTTGCAACGCACACGGCATCGGAAAGTCCTTCGCATTCCGCAAAAAGCTCTGCCGTGAACGGCAAAAGCTCGTCGCGGACTTGGAGCTTTAGTGCCTGATCGGTTTCGGAGTCGGAATTTGCGCGGATGTGGAGACGGAAAACCGACGAGTAGATCGGATCGGTCGAGAAAAAGCTCCATTTCAGCGAGAAAATGAGAAAGAAAATGAGCAAAAGCGTGATCAAAGCGCAGGTAAGAAATGCGGCGGTGCGAAAACGGCGCGCGGGATGTGTAAGTTTTTTCATAATCAAATGCCTTTCGTGAATTTAATATGTAATCCGCACGCCGGATAAGGTGCCCGAGGGGCAGTGATAATCTGCTTCGCAGAGTGATAATTTGCCTGCGGCAAAGTGATAATCTCGCTTCGCGAGAGTGATAATTTCAGCTTCGCTGAAAGTAAAAGTAAATTAATAATTCGAAAATTTCCGAGCACAGCGAGGAAATTTACCTTTACTTTGCCGTAGGCAAATTATCACTCCGCCCTTGGGCGGATTATCACTCTCGCGAAGCGAGATTATCACTGCTCCCGAAGGGAGCATTATATCTCTATTATCCCCCCTCTCTCATCATTTATTCATTCTTTTCACCAAAACTATTGCATTCCTCCGATTAATTTGATATAATTATACTGTATACTAAACCCACGGAGGAAAAAATTATGCAAGAACCTAAACAGAGAAAAGATATGAATCCCGAATTTATGTGGGATTTTTCACACATTTTTGCCACCAAGGCTGACTGGGAAGCCGCGCTCGTTGAGGCTGAAAAGGCTATCGAGGTTGCCGCATCCTATAAGGGCAAGCTGACCGCAAGTGCAGAGGCACTCGCAGACGGTCTTGACGCCATCTACGGCGTTGCCGAAAAGTTCGAGAAGGCTTATAGCTACGCGTTCCT
The DNA here is from genome assembly GCA_045644325.1 of Eubacteriales bacterium. GTDB lineage: Bacteria > Bacillota > Clostridia > Oscillospirales > CAG-272 > CAG-390. The sequence goes on from JAZRGT010000019.1 coordinate 23,777, forward strand.
TCACAAGGAAGCCGACAACTCCGATCCCGAGTATCAGGATATGTCCGCGCGCGCGATGAGCCTTTACGTCAAGTTCAGCACCGCAGTCTCCTACTCCGAGCCCGAAATGCTCACCCTCGGCAAGGAAACTCTCCTTTCCTACCTCGATTCCTGCCCCCGTCTTGAAAAATACCGCTTCACGATCACCGATCTCATCCGCTCCGCCGAGCACGTTCTCGACGAAAAGAGCGAGGCACTTCTCGCGGGAATGAGCGAGGGCGCTTCCGCACCCGGCGACGCTTACGATATGCTGACCGGCGTTGATATGGAATTCCCGAACGTAATCGGCGAGAACGGCGAGGAGCTTCCCCTCACGGGCGGCAACTTCGGCGTTTATCGCGAGAGCGAGTGCCGCGCAGTGCGCGAGGACGCTTTCGAGAAGATGTTCGGCACCTACAAGAAGTTCATCAACACCATCGCCGCAACCTACGGCGGTTCGGTCAAGTTCGACTGCTTCCGCGCAAAGGCTCGCGGATATTCTTCGGCACTCGAAGCGGCTCTTTCCGCCGGCAACGTTCCTCTTTCCGTCTACAACAATCTCATCGACGAGATCCACGAGGCGATCCCCACGATGAAGAAGTATATCGAGCTTCGCGCTCGCGCACTCGGCAAGGAAAAGGTCGATATGTTCGATCTCTACGTTCCGATCGTTGAGGGCGTTGCCGAAACTCTCCCCTACGAAAACGCAAAGGAGCTCGTCAAGAAGGCTTGCGCTCCCCTCGGCGAAAGATACGTCGCGCTCCTTGACGAGGCGTACAACAACCATTGGATCGACGTTTATGAGAACAAGGGCAAGAGTACGGGCGCGTTCTCGGCGGGCGTTTACGGCGTTCACCCCTACGTAATGCTCAACTACACCGACACTCTCGACGACGCCTTCACCCTCGCGCACGAGCTCGGACACGCTATGCACTCCTATTTCTCGAGCGAGGCGCAGGATTACGTCAACCACGACTACCGCATCATGGTTGCCGAGGTCGCATCGACCGTCAACGAGGTGCTTCTCACCAAGTACCTTCTCAAGACCGAGACCGATCCCAAAAAGCGCGCGTATATCCTCAACCACTTCCTTGAGGGCTTCCGCGGAACCGTACTCCGCCAGACCCTCTTTGCCGAGTTCGAACGCGAGTCTCACGCTATGTGCGAGGCGGGCAAGCCTCTGACCGCGCAGGCACTTTCGGCAGTTTACAAGGCGCTCATCTCGAAGTACTACGAAGGCGCCGAGATCAACGACGTTATGCAGTACGAGTGGTCCTACATCCCCCACTTCTACCGCGCGTTCTACGTTTACCAGTACTCGACCGGCTTCTGCTCGGCGGTTGCCATCGCGGGCAAGATCGCGGAGGGCGGCGATCCCGCAAACTACCTCAAGTTCCTCACCACCGGCGGCTCGGATTATCCGCTTGAGGAGCTCAAGATCGCGGGTGTTGACCTGACCAAGCCCGACACCGTCCGCGACGCTATGAAGATCTTCGACGAGACCGTCGACGAGCTTGCAAAGCTTATCTGATTATGAAAAACGGCAAAAATATACTCTCCGAGATAGAAAAGCTTGCCGAAAAACGTAAAAACGAGATACTCACCCTGCCCGACGCTCCCACGTCGGGCGGGTGTGTATATTACGTAAGTGCGGACGGCGACGATGGAAACGACGGCAGAAGCGAGGCAACGCCGTGGAAAACTCTCGCCCGTGTTTCGTCCTTCGATTTCACCGAGGGCGACGAGGTGCGCTTCCGCCGAGGCGATATTTTCCGCGGATTCGTCAAAACTCGCCCGTCGGTCAAATATTGCGCTTACGGCGAGGGCGAAAAACCGCGTCTTTACGGCTCGGAGAAGAACTACGCAGACCCCGCGCTTTGGGAGATCTACGACTCGGAAAAGCATATCTGGCGTCTGACTGAGAAAACCTTCGACTGCGGTACTCTCGTTTTCAACGATGGCGAGGCGCATTCCCGCAAGCTGATACCCTCCTACCGAGGCGGCAGATTCGTCTGCCGTTACGATGAGGAAAAGGAATTTATCATATCCGAGGAAATGACCGAGAATCTTGACGTTTTTTGCAAGATCGACTCGGTTTTGACTGAAAAGCCCTCCAAGGGCGAGGAATTTCCGATCCCCGCGCTTGATTGGGAGTCGCGCGGCGAGCTTTATCTGCGCTGTGACGGTGGAAACCCCGGTGAGGTGTTCGCTTCAATCGAATCCCTCGCGCGGCGGCATATGTTCTTCGTCGGTAAAAACGAGGGTGTAACTATCGAAAACCTTTGCATCAAATACGTCGGCACGCACGCGATTTCTGCGGGAAATACACTCAATCTCCGCGTTGAGGGCTGCGAGATCGGATGGATCGGCGGCGCGATACAGCACTACGCGGGTACCGATCCGAACTACCCCGAGGGTCGCAGAGGCAGTGTCACCCGCTACGGAAACGGCGTTGAGATCTACGGCGGATGCGATAATTATACGGTCAAAAATTGCTATATTTATCAGGTCTACGATGCCGCGATCACTCATCAGATCACAACGAACGGCAAAAAGCATGAGTTGAAAAATATAAAATATATCGGCAATCTTGTGGAAAACTGCGTCTATTCGATTGAGTATTTCCTTGACGAAAACCGTGGCGTGGACGGCAGTGTTATCGACGGTTGCTTGATCGAGGGAAACTTCCTCCGTCTATCCGGCTTCGGCTGGGGACAGCAGAGGCACAATACCCACACCCCCGCGCATATCAAGGGCTGGAGCTACACGAACACGGCGCGGAATTTCGTCATCCGCAATAATATTTTCGACCGCGCGGCGTACCGAATGATCCACACGGTGGCACTCGATGGAGCATCCTGCCCCCAAATGGATGGAAACACCTATATCCAGCATCTCGGTGGGGCTATCGGAAAATACGGAGAAAACAAGATCGCCGAGCCCGACGATCTCATTTTCGACGAAAACGCCGAAAAAACCGTAAAAGAAATCCTCGGCGATGCCGAGGCGGAAATTTATTTTGCTGAATAAACAGATAACAGGCTGAGTCACTATTTGTGTGTACTCAGCCTCGAATATTATTAGGAAAATTTTCGCTCGGGCGAAAATTCAAGATTATAATAAAAAATACATACGCTTTTTCTTTATACAGTACAGGCTCCGATCTCCTCATCCGTCACGCTGCGCGTGCCACCTTCCCCGCTGGGGAAGGCTAATTTTTAATTTCGCTCACCTATTCTGAACATCGTGAATTGATTATCGGAAAAGTCACAATAGTAAATGTAACATTTTTACTGTTATTTGAGTAATATCAAGATATTGATGTAGAGAATTTTTGCATCACGGTATCACTATCATCAATGTTCGCAGTAACTAAAAAGCCTTCCCCAGCGGGGAAGGTGGCACGCGCAGCGTGACGGATGAGGAGATCGGAGTCTGTACTGCAGACACGACAAGCGTATACACATTTTGATAAAATCCCGAATTTTCGCTCGGGCGAAAATTTTCCTTTTTATTTTTTGCGCAAGGGGCTGAAATCGCTAAAAAAGCAACTCAGCCCCTTGTTTCTTATTATCTTCTTTTCTTCATCACGAACGCCGCACCGACAGCGATCAATACGATCGCGGATACGGATGCGGTTGAAGCGCATCCCTCGGTTTCGGGCATCGGTTCGGTTTCGGGCACGGCTGTGGTAACGGGTGCCTCGGTTGTTTCGGGAAGTGCGGTTGTCTCGGGCTCTGCGGTAGTCTCGGGCATCTTGATCTCCTCCCAGACGGGTTCGCCACAGCCGAGATAGACGACTATATTGTCGATAAATCCGTTGATCTTTCCGCCCGCCTTGAGTGCGATAGCCTTGCCGCCCGTCTTTTTATACTCTCCGCTCGTTATATCGCCTTCCTCAACGCCGCCCGCGCGGGAAACAAGGACGAAATCTCCGCCCGCGGAATTATTTCTGAGATATACTCTCGGGCCGATATCGTATTTTTCATTGACGATCCTTACCGTCACGCTGACGTTCTGGAGCAGCGGTGAACCGTCGAAATTTTTACCGAGAATCTTCTTGGCGATGGTGCTCGTACCGTCGGTATCGTCCTGATCGGCGGCGTAATACTTGCCGGGAGCATCAAAAGTTGTCCAATTGCTGTTGATTCGCGCCTGATTGTTCGCCGAGCCGTTGATTCGCAGATGGAAGGAATGATAATATCCCTTTGTGCTCTCGTCGTAGTCGGTCAGAAGCGCGATGTATCGCGAATTATCGCCGGCGGAGGTGAGCAGAACGTCGAACTGAACTGTATAGTCCGTCTGCCACGCGCCCAGCATCTTTGTGTCATTGAGGATCATAAAATACGAATCCACGCCGCCGCTCAGATTATTTTCAACGTAGAGCTTGCCATTGACGATAGAAAGATTCGACGTCGGATCGTTTATTGCCGTCTTCTTCGCCTTCGATAGCGCGGTCCATCCAAGCAGATCCAATACAGCGGAGGTGCCCTTCGTGTTTTCATAATTAAATTCTTCGTAATATATGACATTGTACGCCTCGCCCGGCTTCGCTTCGTCACGGGGTGCGGCACACACTGAGGTCGCGAGCGTGATCGCTGTCAGGATAACGGTAAATGCACGAAACAGTCTTTTCATCAAATGTCCTTCCTTTCGGTTGATAATTTATTTTACCATACCGAAAAGAATTTGTCAACAGATTTTTTCTTCAAAAACCACTTGACTTTTTCCGCCGCTCGTGTATAATATATATGGAAGAAAAATTCATTCAAGGACGGTAAAAACTATGTCTAAAACACATTACAATATGAACATCGCGGGACTTGACCGCGCACTCCCTCTCTGCCCTCTCAACGAAAATCTTCAGATCGGCGCATTTGTCATCTTCGGTGATCCCGAGCTGACCACCGCTTGCGCGCAGAAGATGCTTGATCTCGCGCCCGAATACGATTACTTAATCTCCGCCGAGGCGAAGGGCATTCCGCTCGTTCACGAAATGGCAAGACTTGCGGGAAATCAGAAATACTTCCTCGCGCGCAAGGCTGCAAAGCTCTATATGACGGGCGTTTTCGAGGTCACCGTAAACTCGATCACCACCGCCAAGGAGCAGAAGCTCTATCTTGACAAGGCAGACGCTGACCTTATGAAGGGCAAGCGCATCCTCATCGTCGATGACGTTATCTCCACGGGCGAATCCCTCCTTGCGATCGAAAAGCTTGTAAACGCCGCGGGCGGTAACATCTGCGGCAGAATGGCGATCCTCGCCGAGGGCGACGCGACCAAGCGTGAGGACCTTATTTATCTCGAAAAGCTTCCTCTCTTCGACAAAGACGGCAATCCCATAGACTGATAGCTCACTCGAAAATTTTCCATCAAACAAACCCCAAACATCAGCGAAAAGTTTTTTGAAAATTCTTAAGAAACTTTTTTCCAAAAAAGTTTCTTAAGTCGCGCTCCGCAGAGCGCGAAACCCTCCCCCTGCGCTTCAAAACGGCGGCGCCACGCCGCCGTTTTGGAAGGAGTAAATCCTCCCGCAAGCGGGAGGATTTCGCTCCTTCCCCCATATTTTTGCTCAACTTTATACTTCCGCCCCCGCGGAAAACTCAGAGGTAAAGAATGAAAAATAAATTTTTGAGATTACTTTCTCTTATTATGCTCGCTTGCATCCTGCTCGGTGCGGTATCCTGCACGGGCGGTGAAGGTGATATTACGACAGAACAGATAACCGAAGCCATCACCGACGCTCCCGAAACCGAATCTTCCGCGTTTTCCCTGACAGCTGATTATAAGCTCGTCCGCCCCGATGATTCGGATTCAAGCGAGGTGGCGGCAATGCAGCTCCTCTCGCGCGGACTTGAAAGCGCGATGGGCTTCAAGCTCGCAATGACGACCGACTTCACCAAAAAGGGCGCCGAGGTCGTTCCGAATGAATTTGAAATACTCGTCGGTAGCACAAACCGTGCCGATTCGATCGCAGCCTCCGAGTCGCTTACATACTACGATTGGACTTATAAGATCGTCAGCGAAAACGTGATTGTCATCTGCGGCGGCTCGCCCGAATCGACCGTTACCGCAGTTGAAAACTTCCTCAAGGATATCTTCGGATACACCGAGGATAAGAACGGCAAGGTCACCGCCAAGGGCGAGCCCGCAGAGCTTCGCGCGGGTCAGAACTTCCTTTATAACAACGGTTATCCGATAACCTCCCTCAAGCTCGGCGAGCGCGAGATTTCCGAATACTCGATCGTCGATGCTACAAAGAACGGCAAGAATATCGATCTGATCGTTCAGGGCATCAGCAAGGTCTGCGGAGTCAACCTCAAAACCGTTCCGATTGCCGAATACAAGGGCGGGCCCGCGATCTTCTTCGGATGCGGCAAGCCCGACGGAAGCCACGGCGATCAGAAATATTTTGCAACAAGCCGCTATTTTATCACCGAAGCGGACGGTAATATTTTTATCGACTTCAAGGGCGATTCTGCAGGCGCGGCAGGCGCGCAGAGATTCATCTTTGAATATATGCCCACGGGCGTTTCCGGCGAATATAAGATCGAGCTTTCAGGTGACCGAAACTTTTCGGGACTCCACGTTCCAAACGGAACGAATAAGCTTCGCGAGGCATCAAGAACCTCGGTTGAGGTCGCTCCCGGCATCATCTACACCGAGATCGTTTATACCGATAAAAATTCCGCAAACGTCCGCGCTTACGCGATCAGCATAAAGCCGGGCGCGGCGACTATCCTGACCACTATGCCCTCCGACAGCGCGGAAACGAAGGGTACCGTTGCAAATATGAAGAAACAGCTCACCTCCGCGATCTCGAACGGCAAAAACGTTATCGCGGGAGTCAACGCCGACTTCTTCGATATGGGCGGAACGAACGTGATGCGCGGTCTTTGCATCAAGGACGGCGTGTTTATCAGCGGCACGGGTGACCGCCCCTGGTTCGGAATCACAAATGACGGCGATGCCGTTATGGGTACTTCCGCCGAATACACGAACTATAAGGACAAGCTCTTCACCGCTGTCGGCGGCTCGCACATAATCCTCAAAAACGGCGGCACCGATAACCTCTCGATCGGAACAGAATTCTCCGACACCCGCCACCCCCGTACAGCGGCGGGCGTGACCTCGGACGGAACGGTCGTGCTCATCGTCGTTGACGGCAGACAGCCCGAGATCTCGAACGGCGCATCTCTTGCCGACCTCGCGTACATCATGTCCACCCTCGATTGCGTCAACGCGATCAACCTCGACGGCGGCGGATCGAGCACCTTCATTCTCAAAAATGAAAAGGGCGAGCTCGTAACCGAAAACAGCCCCTCCGCCGGCGCACTCCGTGCCGTTGCCAACGGACTTATGGTAGTCCTTCCTTAAATAAACAAAAAACTCGGATATCGAGAAGCCCAGCTTCAAAATATCCGAGTTTTTCAATTTACTCTTCTAATTTCAATTCAGCACAAAATCTTATCAGCACCGCACAAAATTATCGCAGAAACAATTTTCGCTACGCGAAAATTTACCTTAACTCTGCATTCTGCACTCTGAACTCTGCACTTAATTATGCTTTCCTCTGTTTCTCAGGAATGCGAGGATCTCATCGGGATTGTTGCAGGTGATAAGCTCGCCGCCGCAGGCGATGACCTCGTCAACGTGCTCCTGAGTCTTGACTCCCGCGGGTGCCCAAGGACGGACTCCGAGGGAGATCATACGGTCGAATTCTTCCTTGGTTGCCATATTGATGGGGCTATACAGCGCGCGGAACATACAGCAGCAGTACGCCGAGGGGGTGTAGGGGTCGCGCTTGACCTTGCCCATGTGGGTGAGGGGGTAGTAGATGTGGCGGCGGTACTTCGTTCCGTACTTGTCCTCCATATATTCGTGGAGCTTGCCGTTGAAGGTGTTGATAACGACGCGGTCGGTGAAACCGTAATCATCTATGATCTTCAGCACGCGGTCGCAGACCTCGTATGCGATCTCGTCTCTGCCGTCAACGGGGTATTCCTTGAGCTCAACGTCGAGAGTCATCGTGGGATGATCCTTCATAAGCTCCATAAATTCGATAAAGGTGGGAATGCGCTCGCCCGCGAATTCCGCGCCCTTCCAGGAGCCCGCGTCGAGAGTTTTGAGCTCGGCGAGAGTCTTGTCGCAGACCTTGCCGGTGCCGTTTGTGGTGCGATCGACGGTTGCGTCGTGGATGCAGACAAGCTCGCCGTCGCGGGTGATGCGAACGTCGGTCTCGATCTGGTCAACGCCGATCTCGATAGCCTTCTTAAATGCGAGGGCGGTATTTTCGGGGTAAACGGTGCTCCAACCGCGGTGCGCGGCGACGTATATGTTATCCTTTGATTGTGTCCAGTAATTCATAGCTGATCCTCCGAGTGAGTTTTTTATAATTATATCACCATCCGATCTCAAAGTCAATATCTTTTCTTCCGACATATAATGACAATGAGGAAAATTTTCCAAGAGCGAAAGCTTTCTTCGGTGTTTGAAACGTGCGTATGCGGTCAAGAATAGTGATAGACCAAGGAAAGGAAGAGAAAGAAAATGAACTCGCAGATACGCAGAGGGGATATATATTATGCAGATCTTTCGCCCGTCGTCGGCTCGGAGCAGGGCGGACTTCGTCCGGTCCTGATAATACAAAACGACGTTGGGAATAAATACAGTCCGACCGTGATAGCGGCGGCAATTACATCGCGAATGAGCAAAACACGCCTGCCCACACATATCGACATATACGCCTCTCGCGCGGGACTTGCCCGCGACTCGGTGATACTGCTTGAGCAGATAAGAACGCTCGATAAACGCCGTCTGCGCGAGCGGATGGGACACCTTGACGATGAGATGATGGACAGAGTCAACAACGCGATCGCGGTGAGCTTTGGGATAGTGCTGCCTCCCGCGGGAGCGTATGGGGAGAGTGTGGAGGTACAGCCTGCGGCTGTGGCGGAAAGCGGACTGCCTACGGCAGAGTGAGTATTTGCCTGCGGCAAATGTCGACTCTGTCTCGGCGGCTGAACACCGCCGTTTTCCAAAGGAAACACGCCAGAGCCGCACGCCTTCGCGAGAATGATAATTTGCCTGCGGCAAAGTTAAGGTGAATTTCCGTCGCTGCGCTCGGAAATTTTCAATTTTATAAATAACAGCAG
>JAZRGT010000020.1:0-35440 GCA_045644325.1 Eubacteriales bacterium
AACCATGGGGTTTGCGCCTGCGGTAACGTTCTTCATACCCTCGTGGATCATTGCCTGAGCGAGGAGGGTTGCGGTGGTTGTACCGTCACCGGCTGCATCGTTGGTCTTGGTAGCAACTTCCTTTACGAGCTGTGCGCCCATATTTTCAGCGGGATCGTCAAGCTCGATCTCCTTTGCGATGGTAACACCGTCGTTGGTGATGAGGGGAGCGCCGTACTTCTTGTCAAGAACAACGTTTCTGCCCTTCGGGCCGAGAGTGATCTTGACGGTGTCGGCAAGCTTATCAACGCCGCGAAGAAGGGCGTTTCTGGAATCAATTCCGTAGTAAATATCCTTAGCCATAATTCAAATTTTCCTTTCGATTATTCGATAACGGCGAGAATGTCCTTCTCTGCCATGATGGTGTATTCAACACCGTCGAGCTTGACCTCGGTGCCCGAGTACTTAGCCGCGATGACCTTCTGTCCTACCTCGAGAGCAACGGGGATGATAACGCCGTCGTCGTTCTTTTTGCCGGGGCCGACTGCAACTACTTCTGCGATCTGGGGCTTTTCCTGCGCGCTTGCGGTAAGTATGATACCGCTCTGGGTCTTCTCTTCTGCTTCAACGAGCTTGATAACAACTCGGTCTGCAAGGGGTTTGATTGTCATTTTTCTTCCTCCTTAGGGGGTAAAAGGCTTTCGCCTCAATAATTTACTTTGATTTTGGCACTCTTTTTATTCGAGTGCTAACATACGCCTATAATTGTACTACAAAATCTCAAAAAATCAAGTACCTTTGCCTCAAATTAACATATTGTTCACATATTTTTTAGCACCCGAGCGAGGAATTGCCAACATATTTCGAGCATATATACTATAAAGAGGTGATTTGCTTGATAGACTTTCTGAATTCGCGGATTTTGGGTGTTTTACTGCCAACAGCACTCATCGGCGCGGGGTTCTTCTTCATTATATATATGAAAGGCTTGCCGATTATTCGTCCGAGGGCGATAATTGCACCGTTTTTGCGGAAAGAAACAGAAAAGGACGGTGTTTCGCCGCGTTCGGCACTCTGGCTTGCGCTCGGCGGGGTGCTTGGCGTCGGCAACATCGTCGGTGTCTCTGCGGCAATATTTTACGGCGGCGCGGGGGCGGGTTTCTGGATGTGCACCTCCGCGATCCTTGCATCCATACTCAAATATGCCGAGACGCTCCTCGCCCTCTCGCGCAGAAAGAACGGTAAACCTTCCTCAAGTGCGGAATACATAAATGATGTACTGAAAGAAAGAAAAAAGCCGAGATTTGGAGCAATATTGAGTTTTACCTTTGCTCTTCTCTGCCTCGTCAATTCGCTCTCGATGGGGTGTCTGATACAAGTCAACGCTATGGTCGGAGTTTGTCAGGATGTACTTCATATCAGACCGATAGCAACGGGCGTGCTTTGCGCCCTGCTTATGATCGCGGTATCGTCGGGCGGTCTGAAAAGGATATCGTCGGCAACAAACAGGATCGTGCCGTTTATGACCGTAGTTTTCTGTATTCTGTCATTTGCCGCGCTTGTAATAAAAGCGGATAAGATTCCCGATGCGGTCAAAGAAATATTCCGATCCGCATTCGAATGGCGCGCAGTTACGGGCGGTATCGGCGGATTTTTCCTTTCAAAATCGGTTCGCCTCGGCGTAATGCGCGGTCTTATCAGCAACGAGGCGGGGGCGGGTACTTCGCCGATGGCACATTCGGCATCATCCTCCGACTCGCCCGCAGAGCAGGGGTTTCTCGGGATAATCGAGGTCTTGATAGATACTGTTTTTCTCTGCACTCTGACGGCGCTCGTCATTCTCGTCAGCTACCCCGAGGTCGAGCATTTTGCAGACAATTCGGTAATGATGACAGTCGGCGCTTACAGCGCGGCACTCGGCGCGTGGGTCGAGCCTCTGATGTGCGGTCTTGTTCTCCTTTTCGGGCTCGCCACGGTATTCTGCCAATGCTTTTACGGCAAGCTCTGTCTTTCACATCTGACAAAAAATAAAACCGCCGAGAAGGTTCTGACGCTGTTATACGGAGCGGCGGCGCTCCTGAGTGCAGGAACGCCGCCGGGGGAGGTATGGGGAGTTGCCGACCTTTCGATCGGTATTATGACTTTGATAAATATATCGATCCTCTTACTTGAACGAAAAAGGATAAAAGCGGAAACCTTTGCTTATTTCAACAAGGAAAGATAATATTCCTCAACCTCGTGAGCCATACGCTCGGAGGTGTATTTTGAGAGGTACTTTTCCTTTGCGGCAAGGGAAAGCGAGCGAAGCTTTTCTCCGTCATTATAAAGAGCTTCAATCGCATCTGCGAAAGCATCTCTGTCACCGCGGTTGCATACGATTCCGCAGCCCTCGGCAATACGCTTGTTTCCTTCAAGATCGGATACCACGGGAACAACGCCGAGGCTCATACCTTCAAGAAGCGAGAGATTCGTGGTTTCCGTGCCGACAGAGCAATTCACGTTCACGTCGCAGATATTCATAAGCGGAGCAATATCGGGAACAAAGCCGCAGATCTTTACTTTGTCGCCAAGATCTTTATGCTCAACGCTATCGCGGATATCTCCGAGCTTGCTTCCCTCTCCGACGATCAGGAAATACGCCTTATCAAGTCCGCGCTCGATACACTCCATTGCGGTGTCGATAAAAGTGCCGTGATCCTTTACTGCTTCCGAACGTGCGAAAATGCCGACAACGAAGGCACCCTCGGGAATGCCGTATTCAGCGCGAATAGCATTCTTCTCGTCCTCGCCGAGATTACGTAGAGCAGGCGCACCGTTATAGATGACCTTGATCTTATCGCGGCGCAGAGCTTCAGCCGCAAGCGCATCAGCCGCGCTGTCGTCGGTAGCGATCGCGCCGTGAAGTGTCTTCTTCCATTCGCTTGCAAGCATCTGCTTGAATGGGAACCTCATATATTTCGCGCTCGGCATATCCGAACAATGCTTTGTAAGTATTACCCTCGGCACCTTTGCATCAACTCCCGCAAATCTTCCCGTTCTTGACGAATGGGTGTGAAGAATATCGGGGGCGAGTTTTTTGATCTTCTCCGCCAATATGCCTTGCATTTCGGGAGCATTCGAGCGGTCTGCGATACCGTAGGCGGTCACGACGGGAATACCGAGGGATTCGATCTCGGGGATCAGCGCGGCATCCTCGGGGAGAATGACGCTGTATTCAAAACGCTCTCGGTCTGCCTCTTCGAGAAAGTATCGGAGAAGCCTTCCGGCTCCTCCGATATTCGAATCGGTAAGGATATGAGTTACTTTTATTTTAGCTGAGGACTGCATAGGTCTTTACGCTTCCTTCAAGCACGGGCTCGGAGCACATTACCGCATGGATATCACCGCTGCAGGAAACAAAGGAAATATCGATCTTTCCTTCAACAGCGTTCTTCAAAGCTTCGCCGTTCTCGAAGATATGGCAGAACTTCTTTGCCACGGTTCCGATAACTTCATCTGCGGGAAGAATGTCATTTTCCTCAGCCTTATCCCAGAAGAGTCTTGCGGGTGCGGCGTACTTTGTTTCAAGCGCATCGATAACGTCTGCAACTACAGCGCCCGCGGTGGGGAGCTGACCTGCGCCTCTGCCGTAGAACATTGCATCACCAAGCATATTGCCGCGAACAAGAATGCTGTTGAAAACATCGTTTACGTGTGCCATCGGGCAGGAATCTTCAACAAATTCGGGAGAAACGGTAGCATAGATACGTCCGTCCTCAAGCTTGCCGGCGCGTCCGATCAGCTTGACCGAGCAGCCAAAGGACTCGGCAACCGCGATATCGGTAAGCGAAACCTCGGTAATTCCCTTCGCCTTAAGCATATCCATAGGAATAAGCTTGCCGTAGGAAAGAGCGGCAAGAATAGCGATCTTGCGGAGCGCATCGGTGCCCTCTACGTCTGCCGCGGGGTTAGCCTCGGCGTAACCGAGCTTCTGCGCGTCCTTGAGGACATCCTCATAGGTGCAGCCCTCGTTGGTCATACGGGTGAGGATATAATTGGTAGTTCCGTTGAGGATACCGTAAACGCCCTCGATCTCGTTGGATGCGAGGTCATTGATAAGGGGACGGATGATCGGGATTCCGCCGCCGACACTCGCCTCAAAGAGATAGCGAACTCCCTTCGCTCTTGCAAGCTCAAGAAGCTCGTCGCCGCAATCGGCAACTACAGCCTTGTTTGCGGTAACAACGCTCTTGCCCGCCTCGATGCAAGCACGGGTGAAATCGGATGCGGGATGGATACCGCCCATAACCTCGACTACAACCTTTACCTCGGGATCGTTCAGAATCACGTTGATATCGTTGACAACTCGATCTGCGTAGGGAGTGCCCGAAAGATCGCGGATCTCGAGAATATATTTGAGATATACCTCCTCGCCGAGGCGGGAAGCCAGAAGCTTTTTATTTTCTTCAATAACCTTGGCAACGCCGCTTCCGATAACGCCGTAGCCCATAAGTGCAATGTTAAGCATACTTTTTGCTCCTTTTTGTTTATTACACAATATGATATCACATTTTTTCAAAAAAATCAATAAAAACTATTGAAAAAGTTCATTTTTTATGATAATATTTATATATAGCGACTCAAACAAGGAGAATTATCAATGTCATCACCCATCGGAAGCAAGCGAACGGTAAAGATCTTCGTGCTTTACCTTCTTGAAAATATAAATTACCCCCTCGAATACTGCACCATCAACGACATCGTTATGCAGACCGACTACGTTATGTTCCTCGACTTTGCCGAGAGCTTCAACGAGATGGTCGACGGCGGTCTTATCGACTCTTTTGAGGAAAACGGACTGACCTACTATCAGGTCAGCGAAAAGGGACGCATCGTGGCGCAGGCATTCAAGTCCGACGTCCTTTCCTCCGTCCTCGACTCGGCAATGACCGCGGCTCTGCGTTACCTCGACTTCACCAAGCGCGGTATCACAACCGAATGCCGCATTGAGCGCGTTGACCCCAAGACGGGCAGATGCTACGTTTACTGCGCCCTGACCGAGAAGAAGGACGTCATTTTCGAAGCAACCATCGCAGTCGACAGCCTCGACCGCGCGCGCCGTATGAAGGCAAATTTCGACGACCGCCCCGAGGTCATCTACCGAGGCTTCACCGCGCTGATGGCGGGTAACGTAAACTTCCTTTTTGATTAATAAAAGCGGGAGCTTCATCGCGGAAGCTCCCGTTTTATATTTCAAATGCATCGAGCATCATCCGATAACAATACATATTCGGAGAAAACGCATCGTTATTAAACACAGCCGAATCATCGCCGAGCAGATACTTCTGTATTGCCGCCATTACGCCCGCAGACCGCGAAACGCCGACCTCGCAGTGCACGATTATGCACTCGACCTTATCCTTGTAGGCTAAAACATAATCCCTGATCTTCGCGGCATCCTCGGTAGTCATCAGGACGTCACCGTCGGAGCAAGTATCCTCATCGACATCGTCAAATTGAAGTCTGCAAAGTCCTATGATATTGCTGTTTCGCGCGAAGACATTTGGACCAAGTATGGGATCGGTAATTGAAATTATCAAAGTCGGTTCATTTATCCGGTACGACTCTCTCTTCGCCTTTTGGCGGGAATAAACATAAAACTTCATAATCATCCAAATTTTTGAATATATCTTTTAGCCTCGTTTCTGATCCAACTTCTCTTATGCTCTGTAAAAGGTTTTATCAGATCAACACACTGTCCTGCCTGCATTTTATACAGAGTGTAGATTACTTGACCGTCCACATCACCGTCGCAGAGGATCGGAATTAACACTTCCGCGTATTCGTTATAAGCTTTCTTTCCCAAAAGCATAACAAAACTTTGTCTTCCTCTTTTTGCTTTTATATCAAGGGAAATACCGATTATTCTGCCTATTTGCTCCACGTTAAATTTCTTTTTGTTTTTAACAGTCAATAGTCGTATCTCCTCACCGATATTCCAGATTTCGTGTTCAAACATATACCAATCATGCACATCCGGCGCTTCCTTCATATACGGCAAATCAGGCAATTCGGTATCGGGAATTTTTTCTTCAGCTTTTTTCAATAGCTTGTCAACTTCGCAATCGAACAATTCTCTGTCACTTGCCGTCATTTCAAATTCTCCTTTTCGATTCGGTATCAAAGAAATTATACCATAAAAGCAGAAAAATGTAAATAGGGCGGCTCGATTTAGTCAAGCCGCCCATTTTCATTTACTTCGTCTTTTTATCAAACGCGGGGTTGAATGCGTAGAAATTCCTTGCATCGGCATTACAATTGCAGAGAGCCATATGTTGCTCAACTTCTTATTGGATTTATTCAGAAAACAACTCTTCTAACCATTCTTCTGGTAAAACATATTCTTTATCTTCAATCCTAATTGAATATGCTTTATCGTCAAATGACATTACCGTCAAAGGTATAATTAGGTTGATATCTTCCTGCAGAACACCGCAAACCGACCCGTAAGCATAGAGATTTTTCCACGTACCGTCCGGTTGCTTTACTAAATCATACAGACCTGCTTCCGTTGCTGTTTGTCCGCTTCTTATATCACTGAGGAACTGTTCACATTCGGTTATCCCTTTTGGGGCGCTTGGTATTTCAGTATTACTAAAGAGAGATCCTTCTACCAACACAAATCTAATACAATTTTCAAGAGAAACTTCCGTTTTAAGCAAATCGGATTTTACATACATGGCACCGAACTCATTATAGGGATAATATCTTACTAAAACATCTTGACTGCCGTTAACAGAATACATCCCTGTTTGAACAATACTGAAAAGATGATTAAACTCCTCTATTTCCCCTTTCACATGACCGATAAACTCCCACTTGCCAAAGCACCAGACCGTGCCTTCATTACCGACAAAGGTATATTCGGTGCCGTCATTTGCGACTATGGTTTTGTTGTCGGTTTCTGTAAAACTGACGTTGCTGTTACAAGAAACAAATAAAAATACAATTACCAAACAAATAAAAACAACGGAAAGTTTTCTCATTGTATTACCTCGTAAATTATCATATTATTTTATGTATTGCAAATTCTACATAATAATTATACCATACCCTCATAAAAATGTAAATAGGACGGCGCAATTTCTCGAGCCGTCCGTTTTATTTACTTCATCTTTTTATCAAACGCGGGGTTGAATGCGTAGAAATTCTTGCCGTCGAGCTTATCCTGAACTACTCTCATGGCGTCTCCGAATCTCTGGAAATGCACGATCTCGCGTTCGCGGAGGAAGCGCAGGGGATCGGTGACGTCGGGATCGTCGGAGAGACGGATGAGGTTATCGTAGGTCACGCGTGCCTTCTGCTCTGCCGCCTGACATTCGGCAAGATCGGCAAGAGGATCACCCTTGACTCCAACGTATTTCATATCAAACGGCACGCCCGACGCCGCGATCGGGTAAAGTCCCGTGGTGTGGTCAACGTAGTAGGGCTCGAACATCGTGCCCTTGATATTCTCGATCGAAATATTCCGCGTGAGCTGATAAATGATCGCCGCGATCATCTCGAGGTGTGCGAGCTCTTCCGTACCGACGTCCGTCAGAATTCCAACAACTTCGTTGTAGGGCATACCGTAACGCTGGTGCAGATAGCGCATAGATGCCGCAAGCTCGCCATCGGGTCCGCCTAATTGCGATATGATAGCAGAAGCAAGCTTCGGGTTGGGATTTTTGATCTTTACGGGGTACTGCAGTTTCTTCTCATATATCCACATAACATTCCCTCCTCAGTTTGCCTCATAGTGCCAGGGCCAATGCGCGCACTTGTCGCTTGACTCGCCGCAGACTCCGTACATAGTCAGCATACCGTGCTTCGACTCGTACTCTGCGGCAACCTTCACGCGCTTCGCTCTCAAGGATTCAAGGTATTCCTTTGCCTCACAGCAATCGGGGTAGACGTCGAGATAGAGCGTCACCTCGACGATCGCAAAATCCATCTGCCTAAGCTGTGTCAGCAGATCGGCGTTTTGCTCGCAGGGGCAGCCCTGCGACATTGCGGGATTGAACTTATCCATTGCATCTGCCTCCCTTGCCGACCTCAAGCGGGAGATCGAGATCCGAGAACAAGGTACCTCTCGAAAGCGCCCGAGGGTGATCGTAAAGCCTGTCAAAAGTCTGAATGGGAGCGTAAACGCTTCCTACGGGGCGGTCGGTGACGCCGTAGCCGCCCATTTTGCATCCGCAACCGGCAGCTGCTTCGCCCGCGCGGCGATTGAGCGCCTCACCGTAGCTTCCCTTTATTTCATCGTTACGGCGCGCATTCGATTCGCATCCGCAACGCGGCACGTTTGTGTATCCGCCGCGGTTGACCTCAAAGCCCGCTCGCTCGAAATTGTATTTATTCATTCATATCATCCTTCCTTTCTTTCGTTCTCAATACCATTTTATGCAAGGAAGGAAAAAATGTCACAAAAAGTCGAAAAAGAAAAAACGGCTTTCGCCGTTTCATAAAAAATCGTTAAATAAAACACCATAAGCCCCGTGCTTTAACGGGGCTATATGGCGTCTTAAAAGAGGAGACCGATTACTGGGGTCTTCTTCTCTTTTCGAAGCAAGCGCTGCAATAAACGGGCTTGTCGCTCGAGGGCTCAAAAGTGAGCTTAGCCTCAGCACCGCACTCGCTGCAGGTAGCATAGAAATACTGTCTTGCGGGACGGTTTGCGTTCTTCTTAGCGTCGCGGCAGTTCTTGCATCTCTTGGGCTTGTTGGTGTAGCCCTTCTCAGCATAGAAAGCCTGCTCGCCAGCGGTGAAAACAAACTCGTTGCCGCACTCAACGCAAACGAGAGTTTCGTCAACGTATTCTACTGCTGCGGTTTCTTCGATTTCGGTACCTTCGACCTTGGGTTCTTCGTACATGTTCTACCTCGTGAAAAATATGTATTAATGCCCGTCGGCGGACTCACACCGCCACCTTTGTTGTTACAACGCTCTTTTTAAGCTATTCGAGCATACGGTTACTATGATAATAACGAACGCAGTTTGCGCTTGATGCGCGCCAATGCGTTACTTACAGATTTTTTGGTCGAGCCGAGGCTTTCCGCGATCTCCTCGATGCTCATTCCCGAATAATGCATCCACCAAACCGAATTTTCGTATTTGGAAAGGTTCTCTCTGATAAATGCGCGAAGCTCCGCCGCGCTTTCCCTCTCGATAACCGAGGATGCAGGATCGCTCACTGTAAGCTCGGAGGGCTCTATCTCGTCAAGCGGAATGACGACCACGCCGGCATACTTTTTGAGCTGACGCAGAGCAGACACGAGAGCCTTGCTTACGCAGATCTTGGCATAAAGACCGAAGCTTACGTTGCCGTAAAGAAGCTCGTAGCTCTGAACGGCGCGGTGAAAGGCAAGAAGCGCCTCCTGATGAAGCTCCTCGATATCCTGATCGCAGAGACCGTCCCTGTATGATGCAACCGCAGAATCAAGCATAGGCTTATATTCCTCGGCAAGCCGCGCAAAAGCTTCCCCATCCCCTTCCTTGGCAAGAAGCAACAAGCCTGTGTGAGATGCGGACATGAGGCTCTTATCTTTTTCGGAATCGGAATGATGCGCCACGTAAACCTCCGCGAAAAAATGTCACTTGATCAATATGCATAAATTCGCTTATACACATTATACCATTTTTTTTGAAAATGTCAATAGATAAATTCAACTTTTTTTGCGATTTATTCAAAAAATCTTAAATTTCCACCA
Organism: Eubacteriales bacterium; assembly: GCA_045644325.1. Taxonomy (GTDB): domain Bacteria; phylum Bacillota; class Clostridia; order Oscillospirales; family CAG-272; genus CAG-390. The sequence goes on from JAZRGT010000020.1 coordinate 9,708, forward strand.
AAATGTTCATAAAATTTGCCTATTTTCTATTGACATACGGCGAAAACTGTGGTATAATATTATCATCCAATCACCTGAAAGGTATTTGTAATTATGACTATTGAAGAAAAAGTTAAAAAACCTCATATGAAGCGTCTGACGGTATGGGCGGCGATCGTTGCCGCACTTTGCTGTATCGCGTTTTGCTATCACAGCTTCTTCGAGACTCATTTTGCTCCCGCCGCCTCCGTTGCGGGCATCATAATCATCGCGGCATTTACATTTTATTTTATGGGACTGTGGGATTACTTCACCGACAAAAGCTTTTCGGGCAAGATCCTGCATTACAAAGCCGATTGTCGAATTTTCAAGGTCAGCGCATTTGAGCGAAGAATGGAAACGCGTATTTTCGTTGAAATGACCGTTGAATGTGATGATGGTACGACTATCGCGCACGAGGAAATGCTTTCGAGCGCTCTTTCCAAAGCCATCCCCTACCGCGAGGGCGACAGAGTTTATCACATCAAAGGCGCAAAATACACCTGCCGTTTTCCGCGAAACGATACTGCTAAAAAGTACGATCCCGTAAGCGTCATTTGCCCCATCTGCGGCGCGCTTCATCCGCTCGGCACCAAGACTTGCTCATTCTGTGAAAACGATTTGCCATGGGATCCGCAAATTAAATAGAAAATACGGACTGCCGAAACAAGACAGTCCGTATTTCTGTTTTTATTCTCTTTTCATCTCCACTCCATTGTCTTCGCAATAGCTGATATAAGCCTCTATACCCAAATGCCAATCGGTGTCACCACACAGATGAAATCTGTCTTCCATTGGCTCCCAAAGTAGGGGTTCACAGTAAAGTCCGGTTGTATCAATACTACCTATCACCATATGATTTCTTTTATTTCTGTTAGTGTAAATGCCTATACAGATCTGGTCGTACATAAAATACCGCAAGTCGCCTTTTACCATATATACCTTAAATATCAACGGAATCAAATCTTTGCGCTCGATATCGTCCATAGTTATCGGTCTTGTGAATATCAACGGAGTAGTCATAATATGGTTAAGGGGATACGACATTTTTCCGGGCGAGATTTCGATCGATACGGCATCATCCAAAACCACGGCAACGCCGTAATACCCTTCTGCAGGGTTAGTCATAATAACATCTCCCTTTTGGTACTTTTTATTTGCCATAATGCCACCTCACGCCAAAGATTATACATTGATCTAATTATACAATATCAATTCTAAAATGTCAATATATATGCGGATTTTTTCCTCATTCCCTTGACTTGACGTCTATAATGTGGTATTATATTAATAGCACTTATAGCCTTTAAGTGCACCAAAATTGCAAATAAACCAAACAAAGGAAATAAAACGATGTCAAAGATCAAGATTCTCTTCATCGGCAACAGCCACACGTATTATAATGATATGCCCGCGATTGCGAAGGATATTTTCGCTGCGGCGGGGCTTGACGCCGAGGTAACGATGCTTACGCAGGGCGGTAAGTGCCTTGACTGGCACTACGAGCAGAAGCAGACCCGCTTCAATATCCTCTACGGCGGCTACGACTATATCGTCCTGCAGAGCAAGGCTTCGAATTTTGATCGCGAAGCATACCTTGACAGCGGCAAGAAAATATACGACGAGTGGATCTCGCAGACCAATGCCACTCCCATCCTTTATATGGTATGGTCCAATAAGGGCAAAAAGAAGGAGGAACAACCTGCTCTTACCGAAGCAAACGTTGAGCTTGCAAGATATACGAAGGGCAGAGTCGCTCCCGCGGGTGAGGTTTTGCAGACGGTTCTGCGCCGCCGTCCCGCGCCCGAGCTTTATCGCGAGGATGGCAACCACGTGACTCCCACGGGCTCTTATCTTGCCGCGGCTTCGATATTTTATGCGATCACCGAACGCCGCCGTGCTCTGCGTGTAAACGAGGGCGACGAGCCGCACACCCGACTCGGCATCGACGAAAAGACTGCCGCCGCGATCCATACCATCGCTTGCCGCACCACCATAGCTTTTAACGAAAAGGAATGAAAATAGGAAATACAAGCCTGCCTTACGGACTTCTTCTCGCTCCGATGGCGGGCGTGACCGACCAGACGATGCGCCGTATTTCGGGCGAGTTCGGATGTGAATACGCCGTCAGCGAAATGGTTTCGGCAAAGGCGATAGTCTACGAGCAGGATGCCCGTCCGAGTGCACCCGTCAGAACCGCACAGCTCTGCAACATCGAGGACGGAGCGATACCGACTGCCGTTCAGATCTTCGGCTCGGAGCCCGAATTTATGGCGGAGGCGGCGAGGCTCATTTCAAACAGTGCATACCGAGGCTTTGAGGGCGCGCGCCCCGATGCCATCGACATTAATATGGGTTGTCCCGTCAAAAAGATAGTTCAAAGCGGCGACGGAAGCGCGCTGATGAAGAATCCCGAGCTTATCCACCGCATCACCGAGGCAGTTGTCAAAGCCTCTTCCCTGCCCGTCACGGTCAAGATCCGCGCGGGATGGAGCAAGGAAACCAAGAATGCTGTCGAATGTGCGCTTGCCGCAGAAAGTGCGGGCGCGGTTGCGATATGCGTTCACGGCAGAACGCGCGATCAGTTTTACTCTCCCGGAGTCGACCTTTCGATAATTGGTGAGGTCAAAAGCGCGGTAAAAGTCCCCGTCATCGGCAACGGCGATCTTTTTTCAGCCAAGCAGGCGATGAAAATGAAGGAAGAAACCGGATGCGACGGTTTTGCGCTGGCACGAGGTGCTATGGGAAATCCGTGGCTCTTCGGTCAGATAGCAGACGCGCTCGACGGAAAAGATTTCGTTTACCCCTCAAACGAGGAGGTGCAAGCGATTGCGGAGCGGCATTTAGCTATGGCGATCGAGCACAAGGGGGAGCGCAGAGGACTCGCCGAAGCAAAAGTCGTGGTGTCACATTATTTCCGCGGAATACGCGGGGCAACACGCGCACGGTTTGATTTTATGAACTCAATGACATACGCGGAGGCGCACGAATCGCTCGTCCGCGCGTTTGCAGAGGCAAACGAAGAAGAATAACCAAAAAGGAGGTGCCGTCGCTTGAAATATGCAAATATGAAGCTTGAAGACCTATTTCTGCTTGCCAAAAAGGGCGACGGTAGAGCATTTGAGCAGATAGTGCTTTCAACCGAAAACGCGGTCTACAACCTTGCGCTGTCGCTTTTGAAAAAGAAAGAGGACGCCGAGGACGTCACGCAGGAAACATATCTGCGATTGTGGCGGTCGATTGCCGAGCTTAAGATCGAAAGCTCGCTCAAATTATACATACTGAAGACCGCCCGAAACCTCGCGCTTGATCTTATACGCAAGAATTCGCGGCGCGAGGATGCCGACACAGTCATTCAAGGCACCGACGGCGAATTTGAAATCGATATTGAAGATACCGATTCCTCGTCCCGCCCCGATATTGCCTATTTGCAAAATATAGAAGCGGAAGCCGTGCGTGAATCGATCGGGGAATTGCCGACTGCGGCACGCGAGTTGATCATACTTCGCGACGTTGAAGGTCTTTCGTACTCCGAGATCGCCAAAATGCTCGGCATCGCAGAGGGCACGCTCAAATCCAAGCTCTTCCGAGCCCGAGAACGGCTCAGGCGAATAATTCTTTCAAAAAACATTTTATAATTTTCGAAAATCACGGAACTTTTTCAAAAAATTGACGTCTATATATATGAAACACAAAATCTACGAAAGGAAAAGGCTATGGAAAAGACTCCTTCCTGTAAATATTTTCGCCTTCAAGTGGATGAATATATTGAAGGCGAGCTAACCGATGCGGAAATGCGCGAATTTGAAGCGCATATTGCCGAGTGTGAGGACTGCCGCCGCGAGGTCGAATCGGCACGCAGATTATATACTATTCTTCGCTCAAGCAGAGAGCCGGCACCGGACGGTCTGCATTCTCGCATAATGGACGCGGTCAAAGCAGAGCCGAAAACGAAAAAGAAGGCTCTTATCCTCCGTCGCAGTGCTCTCACCGCCGCTTGCTTCTTCATTTGCCTTTCACTAACAATTGTAATTGCAATGCTCCCTATGTGGAATCCGAGCAACGAGGGCGGTGCGGTTTTACCCGCCGATCCCGATTTTGCCGCGGGTGAAACTCAAGACGATGCCATAGAAGCGGAATCGAAAGCCGATAGCACGGACTCCCCCGCCGACTTCACCGAAGAAGAACAGCCGGAAGCACTCGAATCAGTCCCGCAGTCAAGCGTCGCCGCCCCCACTCCCACAGTCTCGCCTAGTGATACCATAGAGGAAACGATGGTCGTCGCCGAATCCGATATTCCTCCCGCTGAGGAAATTACTTCGGCTGAGGAAAATCCCGCGCCGCCTACGGAAACCGCGATGCCCGAAACCATCCGCCCCGAAACCGAGGTTGAAGCAGAAAATGCCGTCGATTCGGTTGCATCCGCTGAAACTACCAAGTTTTATTCCAAAGGCACGAGCTACGATGCTCCAACAGACGGCAATGGTATCGAAAATCCCTCAGCCGAAGCGACCTACGCTCCCGGCGGCGAGGAGATAACGATGGCTCTGCTTGTCGTATCCGGTCTTTTAGCGGTCGCATCCTTCGTTGCGTTCCTTATCTCACTTTCCTCCGTCAGAAACACCCCTCACAAGAAAGATAAAGAGGAATAATTATGAAAAAATGCCCGCTGACCGTTTATACCGCGTCGCATTTTCTCGTTGACCTTGCCTGCGGATACACGCTTTATTCGATGTACGCAGAGGGCAAGATCGAAGCGGCATCGGTCGCCGTGCTCTTCATACTTTACAATATGCTCGCCTTTGCGACACAGCATCTTTTCGGTGCGCTTGCCGATAAGGTCAATTCAAACGGAAGTATTTTCGCCTTCGTCGGAATTATTTCGACTGCGATCGGCGTGCTTATCCGAGGAGCGGCACCTGCAATCAGCGTTTGTTTCGTCGGACTCGGAAACGCCTGCTTTCACGTCGGAGGAGGTATTGATGCTCTGACCGAAAGCCGAGGTTTTACACGCGCGGGAATATTCGTATCGTCGGGCTCGCTCGGTATCGCGCTCGGATGCAGATTCGGAGAAAATCTTCTCTTCCCACCCACACTTTACGTTTTATCCCTCGCACTCGCGGCGCTTGCAGTCGCCATATTTTGCCGAGGAGAACGGAAAGCAATACCCGAGGAAGAAGCGCCACAGACAACAATCTCTTCCTCTACACTCGCTATCTGTATACTTCTTTTTGCCGTCGTAATCCGCTCCTACGCGGGATTTGCGGCAACAAAACCAACCGAAGTCTTCCCCCTCTTCACACTCGCGGTCGCCGCATCGGCTTTTGCGGGAAAGCTCCTCGGCGGCGTATTTGCCGATCTTTTCGGGGCAAGACGTGTCGGCACACTCTCGCTTCTCCTCTGCGTTCCGCTTTATTATTTCGGAGCGGGATCGGCAGTTTTGTTCCTTACAGCAACGTTTTTCTTCAACGTCGCAATGCCGATAACGCTCGTCGGCGCAGCGCGTAAGCTTCGCTCTCACGAGGGATTCGTATTCGGATTGACCACGGTCGCGCTCTTTATCGGTTATTTCGTCCACACGCTCTTTCCCATCGGCAAGACGCTGTCCGTGCTACTTATCCCGATTCTATCGCTCGTTGCCGCGGTTTGTGTATTCCTTACGACAGACGATATTCGTGAAAGAAAATGAAAGCAATAATCACTCTTTTATCAGCACTTCTCCTGACCCTTGCGATCGAAGTTCCGCTCGGTGCGCTTCTCATAAAACGCAAGGATTCTGTCATCCCGCTGATACTTATAAACGTACTCACCAACCCCACGCTCAACCTCACGCTTACCCTTTTATTAGTGCTGACGAAAAGCATTTCGCTTTATTGGATAGCTGTTGTGATCGGCGAGATAGCGGTATTTATCGGCGAAGGCTTTCTCATACGCGTAATGTGCGACATTCAGCTTAAACGGTCAATTATTATTTCAACGGTAATCAATGCAGCTTCTCTGATATTGGGTTCTGCAATACTCGCACTGATTTAGGAGGTAAAAATGTATAATTTCTTCGCACTTGATGCCGCTGTTTCACCAATAGATATGATTTTTGTATTTTTGGTATACGGTTGGTGGATAATCGCGATCGCCGCCGTTCTCGTAATCAGCGCGATCATCGGAATCGTTTATTTCACCAAGAAAAAGAAATTCAAAAAGGAGAATAAAGAATGATGCTTCCTATTTTCACACTCGACGTTGCTTTTTCGCCGTTTGATATTTTTCTAATCGCACTTTCAAATTTATGGTGGATATTTGCGATCGCAGGTCTGCTCGTAATAGCCGCGATAGTCGGCATAGTGATATTTACAAAGAAGAAAAAAGGAGAAAAGAAATGAATAGAATCATATCCTCGCTCGACGCAATCGTCGGTCCTCTCCCCGATGAAGTGACCAAAGCCGTAACGGAATCCCCCGCGACCTTTGATTCTCTCGGCACTCTTATCATCCCCGCCCTCGCGCTCGTCGCGGTCGCCGTTATCGGCATCGTACTCTTTTCAAGAAAAACCAAAACAGAATAAAATATACAGGAGGCTTAAAAATGAGCACCGAAATCAAAGTTTGTACATTTAATCTGCGCGTTATCGCCGAGGTTGACGGCAACAATATCTTCTACAACCGCAAGGGTAGAATTGCAGATACCATCAAAGAGCACTCCCCCGATCTGATCGGTTTTCAGGAGGCGGCTTCTCCGATGAAGAAGTGGCTCGGTGACGAGCTTTCCCCTCTCGGCTACACCGTTGTCGGCTGCGGACGCAGCGCGGACTACCGTGGCGAGGCAACCTGCATCGCTTTCAAGCGCGATGATTTTGAGCTGATCGCACTCGAGACCCGCTGGCTCTCGGCTACTCCCCTCGTTCCCGGCTCGCGCTATGCGGCAGACCAGTCGTCCTGCCCCCGCGTTTATACTGCGGCAACTCTCAAGCATAAGGATTCGGACGAGATCTTCATCTTCCTCAACACTCACCTTGACCACAAGGGCAGCGAGGCAAGAAAGCTCGGTGCGCTTGACGTTGTCAGATACCTTTCCGAGAAGCACCTGCCCTGCATCATCACGGGCGATATGAATGCTCATCCCGGCACTCCCGAGATCGAGGCTTTCATGGCATACGAGATAAACGGCAAGCCCGTTATCGACGCGACCGCATCACTCGGCGGCACCTTCCACGGCTTCGGCAGATACACCGCAGAAAAGGCTCCGAAGATCGACTACATCTTCACCGATCTTCCCTGCGATATCTCCAAGTCCTACATAGTAACCGACACCCCCGCTGACGGTCTTTATATTTCCGACCACAATCCCGTTTGCGCGTTTGTAGAGTTGGCTTAACCATTCTCACGCCCACCGAAAGGAGGACAAAATGAGAAAGCTTTTCGCATTGATCGCCCTTCTTCTCTTACCGTGTTTGCTTTTATCCTGCTTTAGCGGTACGGGTGAACCGGTTGTAACCGTCGGAGATTCATCCGAATCCTCTGTTACCGAAACACCCAAAACCACCGCCGAAGGCAAACTCAATTCAGATAAAACACTCCCTCTGCTCAATTCGCTTTCCGAGTATCTTACCTACGAGGGATATACCGGCACTGATCAAGAGACTCTGACGGCTATCGTATCTAAATACAGTTATCAGGGTACTTCTCTGCCCGAGTTACTCCCCGGTACAGTTTACGACGGCTTTGACAACAGTGGCGGAACGACCGGATCGAACGGTATGTTCGGATATCACTGGCATTTCAGCTATCCCGAGAACGGTGATAGCGTCAGGTATAACAATTTTCACACAACAGTTCCGCTTGACGGCTTGACTCTCCCTTTCGGAATAACCTTTGACGATACGTTTTCCGACGTATTGAAAAAGCTCGGGCTTGAATTTGATCCCGGCAGTGAAGGCACCCCAAAATCGGAGGTAGCTCTTCTGACAAGCGAGAAATCCGCTCTCGTGTTTTACTGTCACAGTTACGTTGACTATGCGGTGCATTTAGAATATTCCCTTAGGTTCACCGATATCTACCATTGGGAGCGTTGGGACGGAGCAAAATTTCCTTACGAACGCGAGCTGACCTTCGACTTCGACGATTCGGGCAAGCTTCGCAGAGTTCATATGGAAATTTCATCTTGATAAAAATAAACCGCTGTTGCGCGCAACAGCGGTTTATTTTTTGGTTTTCACTGTGTAAACGGTGATAAATGAAGCAAATATCGCAATTCCGAGTGCAAAGCTCACGGCATACGCCCAATTTTCGTCGGGCAGAGGCAGTATTTTAGCCCATAGATAATTTGCGGCGTTAAATGCTATGTGGAAGGAAATGCAGGGCAGGATCGACTTACATCTGAAATACATCCAAGTGAGAACGATGCCCGATATAAATGCATACGCACACCAAAGGGGATCGCCGTGCATAACGGCAAAGATCAAGGAAGCGACCGGGATCGCCGCCCATTTCGGTGCAAAGCGCGCTATTCTGTCGCCGACAAGTCCGCGGAATACCGTTTCTTCGAGTATCGGAACAAGGAATACTGTGCTGAACATAAGCGCGTTTGAAGGCTCTTCGTATTTAGCGGATGCATCAACGTAGGATTCAATTATTTCTTTTGGAATCGGAAGAAGTGGCAGAAGTCCGCTGTATGCGAGATTTAATCCCGCGCCCGCAAAAAATGCGAACAAAATCAAAGCTAAAGTCGCTTTATTCAGTCCTCCGTGCGAAAGCATTTCGGGGAGCGTCTTTTTATCCTCAAATATCCTCGCGCAAATGAGAACGAGTCCCCAAAGTGCAACGACTGTCACTGCGCAGTCAATCCCCTCGGGCAGAACCGTGGCGACGATACTGATAAACAAATATGCACCAAACCAACCGAAAACGGCGGCAAGCGACATCAGCTTTTCGTTTTTCATCGGGAACTCCTTTCCGTAATTTTGAAATAGGTTGGCTTGAAAAACAAGCCAACCTTTATCACTGTATTTTAGTCAAGATACTCGAGAGCATCTATACCCATCATAGGCATCATTCTTGTGACGAGAACGCGGTATCTCATATATGCGTGGTAGTAGATACCCTCTGCGAAGAGCTCGGGGGAAACGTTGATCTCGGAGGGATCGGTTGCGCATCCTGCGGTCTTCATGAGAGCGAGAAGCTCGTCGTTCTCGGGAAGAACGTCCCAGATGATCTCGCGGATCTGCTGCCACTTAGCCTTAAGGTCAGCGGGATCGATCTTATCCATAATATTCGGATTATTGAGCTTTTCAACCTCGGGGATCTGCTCGGGCGAGAAGTGCTTGTGGATTTCGTTCCAATTGAGAACGTCCTTGGTGGGGTTAATCTCTTCTACACGGTCTGCGAGATTGCGGTAGATCTTGTTGATGATGAGGGTCGCAACACCGACCTTCTTGCCGTGGAACTCGGGCCAGATGCCGCGAGCGAGCTTGTAGCACTCCCAATAGTGGGAAACAACGTGCTCGGCACCCGATGCGGGACGGGAGGAAAGAGCGAGCTTCATAGCAAGTCCGGAGAGAACGAGTGCCTCCATAATTGCGCCTGCAGCCTCCTCGTCGTTGCCGGTAACCTTATCGGCAAGAGCTACCATCTTCTTAACTGCGGTCATAGTTACGTCCGCGATAGCGGGGCAGTAATACTCGCCGGTGAGAATGTTGGAGATTCTCCAATCTGCGATACCTATGTACTTTGCTACCATATCGCCAAAGCCTGCTGCCTTGAGCTCGGTGGGAGCGTTTGCAAGGATCTTGGTGTCAGCAAGGATGACCATAGGCTGACGAACGAACCAGGATACCTTGAAGTTATTTTCGATGATGGGAGCGGTATCCGATGCAAAGCCGTCCATAGAAGGTGCGGTTGCGAAGATACAGAACTTCTTGTCCTTTTCAAAGGAAGCAACGCGGCAGATGTCGTTGAGCGAGCCGGTGCCGCAGGAGATAACGCCGTCAACGTCATCAAGCAGAGCCTCGACCTCGCGCACCTGCTCGATGCGGGCGTACATCATATTCTTATAGATAAGCTTCTTTACGTTAAAGCCCGAAGCATCGAGAGCATCGCAAAGTCCCTCTGCGTTTGCCACACCTAGAGTGTTCTCGTCGGCAACAAGAAGGATGTTGGTGGGAAAACCTGCGTCAAGCAGGATCTTACCCGTATCCTTGGTCAGACCGCTGTAAATTTCAACAACCTTGGTATCAAAGGTATGCTCTCTGCCGCAAGGGCAATTTTCAAGTGATTTGAGAAGATTTTTAAGATCCATTGTTATACCTCTTGGAAAATAATGATTATCTATATAATTATATACCAAAAAATAAAAAAAGTCAAGAAAATATATAGAAATTTTCTTGACTATTCGGCAATTATGCGGTATAATTTCAATAGAAGAACCACGAGTCGGTCGCAAGCGCGGCTTCGCCTTCGTATTCACTGCTTTTATAATGAAGCGCACCGCCCGTAGGATCAAAGCCGCCCGAGGCATCGGCAGCTGCACGGAGCGCACGCGAGGACGGTTCCACCTTGCTTATATCTATCCCCGCATCCGCTATCACCGCGCCAAGGCTTGAAGGATACGCCTCGGAGGTCAGTCTGTTGAGCAAAACCGCACCGAGCGATACCATCACGGTGTAGCTCTCCCCACCCGCCGCGTTTTCTATGGCGTAAGCAAGAAGACGCATATCTGCCTCCTCCGCACGGGCGTCGGGAGCTAGTGCCGTCGCTATAAGCAAAAACGACACAGCACAGCAAATCATTTTAATTTTCATAATATCACCTCACACTATATTTTAGCCGACTTTTACGGTCGTCTTTCAGGAAAAAAATGCATTATAACGTAATCGTAACAACCGATATCAGGCTACAGCACGCCAACCCCGCTCAGGCGGTAATCCCCACAGAGATCAAAAATCTTTTCAAGGAGCTGCTCAGCACAAGCACACGAGCTACCTCCGAGGGCGTACTCCGTTCGCGCAAGAACGGAAGAATCGAGCTCACGTATAAATCCGACGACGGCAGAGATATGACGATCTCGTTTATGAAATCCGAGCCCACGCTCATCGCACTTACGCGCGGCGAAACACTCTTCGAAAACGCCGTGACGATTTACCTTGAAAAGGGTCAGCGGCACAGATCGGTCTCCTACGATATGCGCGGAGAGCGGATAGAGGTCACCGTCATGGCGGACAAGGTGGATAACCGTCTGCTCAAATCGGGAAAGCTTGTTTTGAATTATTCGGTTTACGTCTGCGGTGTCTGTGCCGAGATCAACGAAATGAATATAAGTATCGTCCGCGATACCGAAAATTAAAAAACAAAAAATATTTATATACGGAGGTTCCGAAATGGATTACTCAAAGAAAACAGAACTCAGAATTATGTCTCACAATATCTGGTGCGGTCCCGTTTACAACCGCGACCTTCATATGCGCGATATATATTTCCGCTATCTCCCCGACGTTCTCGGTCTTCAGGAGATGACTCCCAAGCTTTATCAGTCCCGTATCGTCGAGCTCCTTGAGCCCGAATACGAGATTCTCACCCACAAGGAGGCAGATGGCTTCACCGACAACACCCCCCTTCTCATCCGCAAAGGTTTGTTCGACGTGATCGACCACGGCTGGCACCTCTTCAAGGGTCTCAACAACAGCAAGACCAAGAGTCTTGCCTGGGCAGTTCTTCGCCGCAAGAGCGACGGTATGGAGTTCGGCGCGATCTCTACCCACTTCTGGTGGCAGGGTGGCCCCGAGTCCGATCTCGCACGCGTTGGCGACGTTGACCAGATGATGACATACGTCAACTATATGAAGTATAAGTACAACGTACCCGTAGTTGCAATGGGCGACTGGAACTGCCGCATCGGTTCTCTCCCCTACCGCCGCGCATACGAATGGGGCGGACTTGATACCCGCGTTTGCGCAACCGAGTTCTCGCATCTCACCGGAACGCACCATCCTTATGCGGTTTACAACGAAGCTACGGGCGAATATGAGGGCGGTCCCGCACCCAAGGGTTCACAGCTTACCTCGATCGACCACATTTTCCTCTTCGGTCACGAGGGCTTTGACGTCAAGGTATACCGCGTAGTTCTCGAGCAGGACGCTCTTGACGTATCCGACCATTGCCCGATCTACATCGATTGCAACCTCAAGGCACTTCCCGAGCTCCCCACCAAGCCCAAGACCCAGTGGATCCCCGTAGAAACCAAGTAAAATGCCGGAAAACAATATTCAAGAACAGGAAACAGAAAGAAAGCATCTTTCAAGCGCGGAGCGACAGAAGCTCTATCAGGAAAGAGCAACGCAGAGACGCCTTGAGGAATATAAAAAGCGCAAACGCGCAAGATATGCAAAGATCGCTCTGATCGCGCTCGCGGTTCTCTTCGTTATCGGCGCAACGGTTGCCTGCGTTCTTCTCGAAAAGAACGTATGGAAGCCCGCGCGCATCTATAACAGCGCAAACGAGCTTTTCGATGCGGAAGATTATCTCGACGCATACGACGTTTATATCAGCCTTGGCGATTACAAGGATGCCGCATCCCTCGCGTCAAGCTGTATCACAAAAAACGCGCAGAAGCTTTCGGGCAGAGACGACGTCATCATCGGCACCTCGGCTTCCATGCCTTGGTTCAAGATAGACGAGTACGGCGCAATATCCTTTGACAAAGACAAATTCAAGGGCGCAACCGAGCTGACCGTTCCCGACGTATTCAACAACACCCTCGTAACAGCAGTTGCTGACAAAGGCTTTTTCTACGCAGAGGTCGAAACGGTCATCCTCCCGCCCTCCGTCAGAAGGATCGAGGCGCAGGGATTCTTTGCAGCTGACATTACGGAGATAGTGCTTCCCGATTCGGTAGAATTTATCGGGGAAAAGGCGTTTGAGGATTGCATCGCGCTTACAAGCATCACCCTCTCCGCCGGTCTCAAGGAGATCGGACCCGCATCCTTCAGAAACTGCAACGAGCTTACCGAGATTGTTTTCCCCGAGGGATTTGAAATCATCGGCGCAAGAGCTATCGCATCCTGCGAAAAGCTTGAGAAGCTCACGCTGCCCGCCTCTCTTACCTCGATCGGCAACAAAGCGTTTGAGGGCGATGATACTCTAAAGACCGTAGTCTACGGCGGCAGTATCGATGAGCTCACCGCGCTTTGCTCGGGTTACGAAAACGAATCCTTACTTTCGGTAAAGGAACTGATCTGTAAAAAATGAAAATACTTGCCATAGGAGACGTTGTCGGACAGGCGGGCGTTGCCTACCTTCGCGCTAATCTCCGAAATATCAAACAAAAATATTCCGCGGATCTCCTGATCGTCAACGGTGAAAATGCCGCAGAGATCCACGGAATCGGGCAGAATGATGCCGAGGATATCTTCTACGCGGGCGCGGACGTCATTACGACGGGCAACCACGCCTTTGGCAGATACGATATCTATTCCTACCTTGACGATGAAAAATACATTCTTCGCCCCGCCAATTTTCCCGGAAGCGCGCCCGGTCACGGCTGGTGCATAATAAGCGTTGCGGGAATGCGCGTGCTTGTAATGAACCTTCAGGGCAACGTCTCAATGAAGGTGACTCTCGCCAATCCCTTTGAGGTAGCAGATTCTATCCTCAAGCGCGAGGCGGGTAATTACGACGTTGCAGTCCTCGACTTCCACGCCGAGGCAACAAGCGAAAAGCTCGCAATGGGTTATTACCTTGACGGTCGTGTTCAAGTCGTTTTCGGCACACATACTCACGTCGCAACGGCGAACGAGCAGATCCTGCCGCGCGGAACGGGCTACATCACAGATATCGGTATGACGGGTCCCGACGTAAGCATCCTCGGTGTTGCTACAGACTGTATCATCAAGGGATTCACCACCGCAATGCCTCAGCGTTACCGTGTTGCCGAAGGCAAGATCACCTCTCACGGTGCACTCTTTACCCTCTCGGGCGACAAATGCATCAAGGCTGAAAGAATTACTTTTTAAGTTCAAAGGAGAACTGATATGGAGTTCTATGCTAAATTAAGAGATCCTGAATTCATAAAAAAGGTCCGCGAAGCAGATTGCTACAAAAAATTCCGTGACGAGCTTTTCGCTATTTGGAATGCACATTGTACCAAGCCTCGCGAAGCTCTCCGCTACAGTGACTTCAAGCTCTATTGGGATACCGGCGACCGCGGGGTTTACGAAACCGTATATTTTTCACGCCGCCTTGCGATCAGTGCCGCTTCTCTGCTCGCGGTATTTTATCCCGAGGAGCAAAAATATCTTGACCGCCTTATGGACGAGATCTACGCCATCTGCGATGAATACACATGGTGTCTTCCCGCGCATCAGGGCAAGCTTGAAAAGAACAACAACTGCAAGATCGATCTCTTTGCATCCGAAACGGGATTCGCTCTCAGCGAAATATACGCGATCCTCGGTGACCGCCTCGATCCGCTGATCATTGACAGAATAAAGGTTGAGACCGAGCGCAGAATATTCACTCCCTTCCTTGCCGTTAAGGAATACAAATGGTGGGAGCACGGCACGAACAACTGGACCTCGGTTTGCACGGGCTCGGTTGCCTGCGCGTTTATGATACAGCGTCCCGATCTTGCCGAAACTCTAATTGACAGATGGAATGAATCTATGGAATATTACCTTTCCGGATTTGAAAGCGACGGCATATGCATTGAAGGCTGCGGCTACTGGCATTACGGCTTCGGCTTCTTCACAGTCTACGCCGATATGCTCAAGACCTTTACGGACGGCAAGATCGATTGGTTCAAGAACGAAAAAGTCAGAAAGGTATCGTCCTTCATTCAGAAGATGTTCTTATCGGGTAACACCTGCGTAAGCTTTGCCGACGGCGGCAGATATATGCAGTACCATCTTGGTCTCTGCCACTATCTCAAGTCGCTCTATCCCGATGAGGTCGTTGTATATCACCCTAAATTCTCCTACAATTACGAAGGCTGTGCGCGCTACTGCCTGCATCTCCGCGGAGCACTTTGGCTCAATGAGGAATACTATAATAATCCCGCTGACGATACGGTATCCGCAGAATATTACGCGGAGGACTCCGAGTGGTTCATCAAGCGCACCTCCTCATACGGCTTCGCCGCAAAGGGCGGAAACAACAAGGAGCATCATAACAACAATGACGTCGGCGCGTTCATCTACGCCAAGAACGGCAAGCAGATCATCACCGACCCCGGTGCGGGCATTTATTCCCGTCAGTATTTTGATGACAGCATCAGATACTCGATCCTTGAGTGCTCCTCGCGCAGTCACAGCGTACCGATCGTAAACGGCAAACTGCAAGAATTCGGCAAAGAATATGCGGCAAGCGGAACAAAATACCAAAACGGTGTATTCTCCACGAACCTCGCAAAAGCGTATATTTGCGAAGGACTTGATAGCATTCTGCGTTCCTTCTCATTTACCGATGACAGCGTCACTCTGACAGACAAATTCATCTACAGCGGTGACGGTGAGATAGTTGAAAGACTCGTTTCGCTCATCAAACCCACATATGAAAACGGCATTCTTTCTATCGAAGATACGGTTATCGAGTTCGATAACTCAGTCTGTGAGCTGACATTCAATGAAGAAGCAAGCGGCAGAAATCATTGCTATTTCATCGACTTTAAGCTCAAAGAAGGCGTACGCGAATTCAGCTGTACTATCAAAGGATAAAACATAATACCCCAAACAGGACGGAAATTTCCATTTTCCGTCCTATTTTTTTCAAAAACCTATTGCCAAATGTGTTATAACCGTGTATAATGTATATATACAGTTGTAACGGAGGTGATTACGTGACAGTTCTTATCGACACAAAAAGCGGAGAACCGATCTACAATCAGATCTATTCGCAGATAAAAGACCAGATAATATGCGGAGCGTTCAAGGAAAACGATATGCTCCCATCTATACGGGGACTGGCAAAAGATCTGCACATCAGCTTTATAACCACAAAGCACGCGTACGAGGAGCTTGAAAAGGAAGGCTTCATCTACACTCTTCCCGGGAAGGGTTGCTACGTCGCCCCAAAGAACACCGAGCTCTTGCGCGAAGAAAATCTCAAAAAAATCGAAAAGCATATCGAAGATATCGCATCTCTTGCGGCTTCCTGCAATCTAAGCCAATCGGATATCATCGAAATGATAACGTTTATTATGGAGGAAAAAGAATGAATGCACTCGAAATAAAGAATCTGACCAAATCCTTCAAGGATTTCCGTCTTGATAACCTTACCCTTACCCTGCCGAGCGGATGCATTATGGGTCTTATCGGAGAAAACGGCGCGGGCAAAAGCACAACGATAAAGCTGATACTCGATATCATTCACAAGGACCGCGGAAGCATCAAGATACTCGGCGAGGACAACGAAAAGAATATCGCGCTGACAAAAGAAGACATCGGCGTTGTTTTGGACGAAGTCGGTCTTCCCGAATGCTTGAACGCAAAGCAGGTCGGTAAGGTGATGAAGAACAGCTTCAAGAATTGGGATCAGAACGAATTCGAGCGTCTGCTTACAAAACTCTCTCTTCCCGATAATAAGCCCTTCAAGGACTTTTCGCGCGGTATGAAAATGAAGCTCGGAATTGCAATTGCGATGTCGCACGGTGCAAAGCTTCTCCTTCTCGACGAGGCGACAAGCGGACTCGATCCCGTTGTACGCGACGAGGTCGTTGAAATGTTTTATGACTTCACAAGGGATGAAGGACATTCGATCCTTATATCCTCGCACATCGTCAGCGATCTTGAAAAGCTTTGCGATTATATTGCGTTTTTGCACGAGGGTAAGCTGCTTCTCTGCGAGGAAAAGGACGTGCTTCTTTCAAAATACGGAATCGTACATTGCACACCCGAACAGCTCTCGACACTCGACCTGAAGTCGATCAAGCACACCAAGGTAACACCTTACGGAATCGAGACGATCGTTCTTCGGGATAAAGTCCCCGAAGATTTCAAAATCAGTCCGATAAGCATCGAAGAACTCTTTCTGTTTATGGTAAAGGAGGCAAAATAAATGAAGGGGCTTATTCTTAAAGATCTCTATATGACGGTCAAATACTGCAAAGTAAACATAATCATCGCACTTATCTGTATATTACTGTCGCTTGGTTTAGGTTTATCCAATGGTCTCTTTATCGCATTTTATGCCGTATTTTTGTGCGATGTAATACCGTCGAGTCTGCTCGCTTACGATGAAAAAAGCCGTTGGGTTCAATACAGCGAAACAATGCCATATACACGTGCTCAGATAGTAAGCGAAAAATACGTCATTGAACTGATAATCCACGTAGCTATACTTATACTCATCGGCACCGCACACGCTGTGGCATTGATCATCGGCTACACGTTTGATTTTGCGTCGTTCGCCGTCTTTATGATGCTCATATCAACTATGCCGCTGATATCTTCAGTAATCGTACTTCCGTTTATGTTCAAATACGGAACCGAAAAAGGTCGTTTAGTTCATTTGATTATGGTCGTAGTCGTTGTAATGGCAGGCAACTTAACATCGAAAATGATCAACAATGATGTTCCCGAGGGAGTAGAGCTTTTAAGTACTATACTCGCAACTTGCATCATCTGCCTGGCACTGTTTGCTCTCTCCTGGTATCTTTCTATCGTCTTCTATAAAAAGAGAGAATTATAACACAAAAAGCAGATCCTGAAACCAAAGGATCTGCTTTTTCATTATTTGAATATTACGTTCTTATGTTTTTTCAGCACCAGATAAAGCGGAATGCCGAATCCGAAGACCGAAACGATCTCGCCGATTCCAACGGTCAGGAAGATAAGCGGAAGTGCCTCGGGAGCGCCGTAAACGAGCTTGACGACAAAAGGAACAATGATCATGTTCGCAAGTGCGTAGGGCACGGGTGCCAGGTAGGGGAACTTTTTGAGTACTAAGACACCGACCATTCCGATAAGACTTGCAAGGCTTCCGAATACGATATCCCAGAGCGCACAGCCTGTGAGTAGGTTTGCCATAAAGCATCCGAGCGCGACGCCCGGCAGAGCCGCGGGAGTGAAGAGTCCGAAGATGCAGAGGGCTTCCGAAAATCTCAGTTGGATCGCACCGCTGCTCATTCCGACAGCCGCGCAGAAGTAGGTCAGTATCACGTAAATCGCCGCGATAAGTGCCGCCTCGCAAAGGAAGCGGATGCGCTTTTTGTTTTTTTGCATTTTTTATTCTCCGTAGTTTTGTTTTAAGTGAGGATGGTTTCGAACTCACCGGGCAATATTATACCACAAAGTGCGATTTTTGTCAAGTTTTTTGCCGAAAGGTATTGCAAATTCGCCCAAAAAGTTATATAATAATATTATTGTAACAGAGTAGGAAACCTTGTGTCAAAAAACGCTCGGACGGGGAGTTGCCGAGCGGAATAAGATATGATCGCCCAAGGTATTCCGCATCCCGCTGTCGCCATGGGGAATATTTTATTTACCTCCCGACGCACAGCGAAGGGAGGTTTTTTATATGCAAAAGAAAAAAGGACTTCGCAACGTCCGCATTCTCGCCACAGCCGCAATGCTTGGCGCACTCAGCGTTGTCATCGGCATTTTTTGCAAGAATTTTCTCAATTTTGGCGCAGGGATGTTTCGCGTGACCTTTGAAAATTTCCCGATCATCCTCTCGGGAATCCTTTTCGGTCCCGCGGTAGGCGCATCGGTCGGCATAATTTCGGATATGGTAAGCTACTTTTTATCCACGCAGAGCTTTGCGATCTCGCCGATCGTCACCCTCGGTGCTGCACTCGTCGGCGCGGTCAGCGGAATCGTTTCAAATTATATTATAAAGAAAAGAGGCGTGGCGCAGGTTTTGATTTCCGTCATTGCCGCTCACGTCATCGGCTCTCTTATCGTTAAGACATTTGGAATTTACGCATATTACAATATTTCATACGGTCTGATGCTTCTCTACCGCTTGCCCACCTATACCGTGATCGCGGCTCTTGAATCGTCCGCCATCTGCCTTATCTTAAAACACAAGGCATTCAGAAAATACACGAGGTATCAAAATGAATTACAGTGAAGCACTTGAATATATCCACTCGATCTGCTGGACCTTTACCAAGCCGGGTCTTGAGCGCATCAGCACACTTTGCAAAAAGCTCGGAAACCCGCAGAACGGTCTTAAATTCGTTCACGTTGCGGGAACTAACGGAAAGGGCTCCTTCTGCTCTATGCTTGAATCGGTTCTCCGCCACGCAGGTTACAAGACGGGACTTTTCACCTCTCCCTACATAAAGGTCTTCAACGAGCGTATGCAGTTCTGCGGTGAGAATATCGCCGATGACGAGCTCGCCAAAATCACCGAATACGTCAAGCCCTTCGCTGACGCAATGGAAGACAAGCCCACGGAGTTTGAGCTCATAACCGCTATCGGCTTTGAGTATTTTAAGCGCAAGAATTGTGACGTTGTTATCCTTGAAGCGGGAATGGGCGGCAGGCTCGATTCTACCAATATTATCAATTCTTCCCTCCTCTCCGTGATCACGGGTATCGCCCTCGACCATACCGCTTTTCTCGGCGACACTCCCGAAAAGATCGCGGCTGAAAAGGCGGGCATCATCAAAAAGGACGGTTGCATTCTCTTTGGCGGAAACTCAAAGAGCGTGGAAGAAGTCATCAAAAACAAAGCGTCCGAGATGAATGCCGAATATCACTTTGCCGACAAATCGGGACTCGAGATTCTCTCCTCCGATCTTTCGGGAAGCGTATTCAACTACGGTAAATATAAGGAAGTAAAGCTTCCTCTGCTCGGCCTTTATCAGCCTCTGAACGCCGTAAACGTCCTCTGTGCCGTCGAGCTGCTCCGCGATAAAGGATTCGCCGTAGAAGAAAGCGCGCTTCGTGACGGACTTCTCGCGGCTCGTTGGCCCGCAAGATTTGAAATCATCTCGCGAGATCCGCTCATTATCTTTGACGGTGCTCACAATCCCGAAGGTATTGAAAAAGCGGTTGAGAGCATCAAGCGTTATTTCGGCGACAGAAAGGTTTCTGTGCTTACCGGAGTTATGAAGGACAAGGATTATAATTATATCGCCTCTAAATTCGCGGAGATATCAGACCGCGCCTTTACGATAACACCCGCGAACCCTCGCGCGCTTCCCGCGGAAGAATATGCGAAGGTTTTCGAAGAAAAAGGTATATCAGCCACCTACTACGAGAGCGTATCTGCCGCTCTTACCGATGCCAAGGCATATGCGAAAGAAAGTGGATCGCCCCTCGTCTGCCTCGGATCGCTTTATATGTATTGCGAAGTCATAGAATCATTATAAAAAACATCTCCGATGCCTTAAAGGCATCGGAGATCTTATTTTTAGCTAAAGTAGCAAACTGCAAAGAGCCATGCGTTATAGTCGTATACAAAAACTCCGTCGTCCGCGAAGATCGAGTCGGGAGAAAGAATATCATACCAACTGCCCGCGCCTATATTCTTAAGAATATAAATGAGCTCATCATCGAGCGGAACAACTCCGTTAGCGGTATCCGCAACCGCGCCATACGCAATGATAGCGTCGTTATAGGATTCCTTCTTAAGGAAGTTGCCGTTTTCGTCATAGAAATAACATCCGACGTTGGTGACGTTTGCAATAGTTATCAGAGCTTCCTGGAAGAGAGTCTTCGTGTTGATCTTTACGTAAAGCACGGGACCGTCTACGCTTGAAAGATGATAGAATCCGTCGTTTTCGTTATAGTAGACCTGAATCTCGGAAACTGCACCGGTGATGTTGAAGATATCGCTGATGTCAGCGGTTATCTGAACATAGTGCAGACTTCCCTTAGGATCCGCGGACTTCTGCGGAGTTTTGGAAAGCTGATACTGATCCCAAGGAAGCTCCGCATCGGAAATTCCAATATCCATCGCCTTTTCGATAGTAAGGGTACATTCGGTAACAGCGGAAGATGTGGACTTGAGTCCGATTACAAGAGTACTGCCGACCTGAGAATGGAGAATCGTGAGCGTCATAACGCCGTTTGCATCAATTTCACCGGTATTGGTTTCCGAAACATAGAAGCTTCCGCCGTAATATCCGACCTCGACCTTATCAGAATCGGTGTAGAACTTATAAACCGCGCCTTCAGCGGGAGCAAAGAAGAAATATCTCATTTCATCCTTAGCAACGGGAACGCGTACAGATCCAACGGTAACGCTGTAAACGCCGTTTATCTCATCGGGGTAAACCAATTCGGGATTCGAAGCATATCCAACGAGACGAAGTGTCGCGGAAGGAGCAGATACGCTGAGCATAGCGGATGCTGATGCGTATCCGTCAGCCTCGGCTACAGCCTCATAAGTGCCCTCGGTAAGCTTTACGGTTACTTTACCGTTATTATCGGTAACAGCCTCTGCGGCGAGATTCGCGCCCGACATAAAGCTTATCTTGGTGTTGGCAACAGGATTGCCGGAGCCGTCAAGAAGAGTTACGGTATATTCAGCCTTTGCGGGCTCGAGAACGGGGATCGTTTCGGTCTTGAACGTTGCTCCGCAAACCGAGCAAACCATATGCTTAGAACCGGTTGAGGTAAGTGTAGCTTCTTTATCAATGATCCATTCGCCGTCCTTATGGCCGGTTGCGGGAACTGTCTGCTGAGCGACTGTGGTAGCGTTACAAACGGTACAAGTCTTACCCTCGGTAAGTCCGCTTGCGGTACATGTGGGAGCCTTAGCGGCAACAGTCTTTTCGCTGTGTCCCTTTGCGGGAACAGACTGCTGAGCCTTGATGGCAGCCTTACATACCGAGCAATGAGAGCCTGCGGTAAGTCCGTTTTCAGTACAAGTAGCAGCCTTTGCAGGATCCGCAACTTCGGTGTGACCCTTTGCGGCAACTGTCTGCTGTGCGGTAATAACTGCGTTACATACAGAACAATGTGTACCCGAAGTGAGACCGCTTTCGGTGCAGGTTGCATCCTTTGCGGGATCAATGACCTCGGTATGACCCTTTGCGGGGATGACCTCGGTATCTGCTGTCTCGCCGCACTTGGTGCAGACTCTGTGCTTCGAGCCAGCCTCGGTGCAGGTTGCTTCCTTATCAATTATCCACTCGCCGGGAACGTGAGGAGTTACGGGAATTGCCTCGGTCTTTACGGTTGCACCGCAGACGGTGCAAGCCTGATGCTTGGAGCCTTCCTCAGTAGAGGTAGCTTCCTTATCGATGATCCATTCGCCGACTCTGTGCTCGGTCTTGGCAATGGACTGAGTTTCCTTTTCACCGCAAGAGCAGACTCTTTCGGCAGAACCCTCTTCCGAGCAGGTTGCAACCTTTACGGTGTTCCAAGCACCAAAGGAATGGGTGTGAGGGGGCTCGGTCACGACAGCTTCTGTAGTTTCGGGAGCCGAAGTAGTTTCGTCAGCGGCATCCCCGGTAGTCTCAACCTCGGGGGACTCGGTGGTCTCGCCGATGGCTTCGGTAGGATCTGCGCTTTCGGAAATGGGTGCTTCGGTCGTAGTCTCGCCGTCGCCGTCGCAAGAAACTAGAAGCGCAGACGAGATAACGAGAAGAGCCGCGAGAAGGATTAATAATAATCTGAAATGTTTCATTTAAAACTCCTTATTTCTTAAGGATTTACGGGTGCTCCAATATACTGATAGTAGTAGCAAACCTTAGTCCAGGAATGGTCAACGTCCTTGAAGGTGTACTTATCCATAAGCGCCTGAAGAACCTCTGCAAGCTTAGCGTCAACGGCTACGCAACCGCTTCTTTCGGGATGCTCAGCGTTTTCAACAGCAAGCTTTGCGTATTCCTTGATAAGGGAGGAGTAATCTTCGCCTCCGCCGTGGGAAATACCTGCGAGAACCTCGTCTACCTTATAAAGCTCGTAATACTCGTCGTAGGACTCGCCCCACTCGAGCTTGAGCTGCTCCTGAAGCTTTGCGCCGTAAAGGACGTAACGGTACATAATGTAGAGGTCGTTTTCTGTGTACTTGAAGTTAAAGCCGTTCTTGTCGATCATATCAACAATGGTAGTGCTGAAAATGGGAGTGAGCTGAGTGAAGTCAGCGTAAATGATAGAACCTACGCTACCGTCAGCGCGGAGCTCGTGGTAATAACCGTCATCACCGAGGATAACGTCGATACCGCCCGCAATGGTCTCGTTAAGGAGCTGACCCTCTTCGCTTTCATAGAAGGTGAAGAAACCGGGAGAAGCGAGAGTGAAGTGATCGTACTGCTCTGCGATATACTCGATCTTGAAGGTGAAGGTACCCATCTGATATACGTCGTAGTAAGCAATATCGATGTAGTAATCTCTGCCTGCCTCAAAGTAAACGACCATCGAGCAGTTGTTGGGGTCGGTGTACATACGCTCACCGCCGGTGTACTCGTAATAGATGGTTCTGTCGGGATTGAAGATCCAGGCGTCAACGA
The DNA here is from genome assembly GCA_045644325.1 of Eubacteriales bacterium. Lineage (GTDB taxonomy): Bacteria > Bacillota > Clostridia > Oscillospirales > CAG-272 > CAG-390. The sequence goes on from JAZRGT010000020.1 coordinate 33,117, forward strand.
GAGAATCGCTGTTGGAGGTGATTCTGTATGCGCCGGACTTCTCGGGAATGAACTTATACATAAGTCCGCGGGGCATGATCATACGGTCGTAGGTAACGACGTTGTCCTTGCCCATCTCAGCGATGAATGCGGAATGAGCCGCAAGACCCTGAATGGGGTCGGTGAGCTGTGCAGCTCCGCCGTAAACGTCGTAGTAGCAGCACATCTGGAGCCACTGCTTTTCGTTCTCGACCTCAAGACCGCAAGCGAAAGCGACCTTCTTGAGGAGCTCTGCGAGAGTCTTGTCAACGGTGCAAACGCCGCTGACAGATGCGTTGGACGCATAGTTGAAATACTGAACGATCTGATCGTAATAGTTTACGCCGTCAATGGTAACGAGACCTGCATAAGCAAGATCGAAAACGGAGGACTCAGCAAAGGGAGTGCGGTAGCCCATAAGGTTTGCGAGAAGGAGAGGACCGTTCTCGCTTCCTACGTGGTAGTAGCCGTCCTTTTCATTGAAAACTACGTCAACGTAGTTTGCGTATCCGTATCCGTCGGCAACGCGGTCGGTAGCGCAGTTACGGGGAATGTAGCTTGCTACGGTTACGTCCTTGGCGTCGCATATCTCAAAATTCTTGATGTATACGCTGTCTTCGCCAACGGTATCGGTGGTATCCTTGATATAAGCGATCGCGATGGTGTACTTGCCGTCCTTGATAGCAACGTAGGGGAAGCAAGTCTGCCAATCGGTGCTTTCGCCCGAGATCTGATAGATCTGAACGTCGTCGATGATGATGTGAAGCATATCCGCGCCAAGCTCGGAGGATGCGAAATAATCAAACTTGATAGCCTGTCCTGCCTTGAGCTCAACGTCAACGTAAACGAGCGAGCTCGTTCCGTCAGCCTCCTGGTTGGTGTTTACAAGGCACTTAACGCCGTTCTTTTCGGTAAGAGTGAAGTCCCAGATGCTGTCCTCATACTCGGGAGCGGTCTCTGCGCGGTAGGTGATACCTGCGCCGTTTGCGCCGTTGATAGCAGCCTCGATCTCGGAGGATGCGGGCATATCGGTATCGGGCTTGGGAACCTCAACGAAAGCCTGAAGGGACTCTTCAAGACGCTGAGTGTAATTTTCGGAAATGAAATGCTCGTAAGCCGCAATGAAGGGAGCCTCGGAAACGATAGCACCAACCTCGATTACGGAGATCATACCGTAGCGGTCGATCATAACGGAGGTAGGATACGCCTCAACGCTGAATGCATCAACGATAGCGGTATCGGTCTTTGCCATCTGGAAGGTAAGTCCGTTTGCCGCCTGATATGTCTGGATCGAGCTCTCGGTATCGCTCGAATAGGGATTAAGAGCAATGATAGCGATATCGTCGCTGTACTGCTGATATACGCTGTTCATATAGGGGAACTCCTCCTGACACCAGGAGCAGTTGATGTACCAGAAGTTGATAAGCACAGCCTTCTTGGTCTTGAGAGCCTCGGAAAGAGTGAAGGTAGTTCCGTCAACGGTCTGAACCGTAAAATCATACATAATGTCGCCGGTCTTGAACTTAACTCCGGAGAAGCTTTCGCCGGTTACGAGAGCGGAAGAGAGTGTGATCTTGGTCTCGCTGCCGGTAAGAGGATAGCTGTCGGCAAGCTCATATCCCTTCGGAACCTCGGAAAGAACTGCGTGGTAGCTTGTACCCTCTGCGGGGAGACTGAAGGTAGCGATGCCGTTTTCATCCGTCTTTGCATAACCGTTCATTATGGTCATCGAAGCATCGGCATAAATAAGAACTGTGATGTCCTTGAGCTTAAGTCCGCCTTCGCTGACAACTTCAACGCTGTAGGGCACCTTATTAACGTCAGTGGGAGTTCCCGTGGTCTCGGGCGCGCCTGTGGTTACAGAGGGCGCGTTGGTATCGGGAGTCGCCGTGGTCGTGGGGTCATCGGTAACCTCTCCGTCGCCGTTGCAAGCGGTGAGTACGGGTACGATGAGCATGAGCATTGCAAGCATAAGTGCCAATGCTCTCTTGGTGGGAAATGAGATTCTTGTCATTTCGTTTCTCCTTGGGTAGTTTTTGATCGCGCTGTATGTAAATGAATTATGCACTGAAAAGAAAGATATGGGTAATTAACGATAAAACTTCACTTTGCGCAATACGAAAAGATATAATATTTTATCATAAAATTATTAGTAAGTCAAGTATATATATAATTTTTAATTGAACTCAAGCGATCTTTAGGTAATTTTGAACAAAAAATTTACATATCGTTGGCAATATGCTAACAGCTTATTGACAATTTGCTCTTATCGTGATATAATATTATTATCAAAAAAATCAAAGGAT
>JAZRGT010000021.1:0-4069 GCA_045644325.1 Eubacteriales bacterium
CTTTCATTTCAACGGCAGATACGGTGTTATCAATACCCGCAGCGTATGCTGTCAGAACAAACGGGATGTTATCGGGCGCATTAGTTCCGTTATTTAGAAATGGAATTACCCCAATGACGATTGCAATAACAGCAGCACACGTGGCAAAAGCCTTCCAATTCATCCACTGCTTCCTTTTCTTCGGAACATATGTTACTGCGTTAGAAACCAAATTATCATCAATATACTCCATGGCATTGACAATTCTCGGAATACTCATACTTCAATACCTTCCTTTCTCAAAAATTCTCGTAATCTGTTACGGGTGCGGAACAGCATAGATTTTACAGTGTTCTCACCCATGGAATATCGCTCTGCAATATCGCTGATGGAATCGAAAAACCAATACTTGCGGAGGAATACGTTTCGGTCAAGTTCTTTTTCATTCCACAAAAATTTGCTGATCAGTTTTCCAAGCTCCTCATCTTCTACGCCTTGAGCGATGTTATAATCCGGCAAAGCTTCTTCTATCTCAGACATTGAAACGATTGTAAAGGCAGATCTTTTCATTGCGCTTGACACCTCCAATCTTTTCAATGATAGATTACGTGTTATTTTGCAGATAAAGGCGGTAAAATTGTTCGGACGAGTTGGCGGTATTTTGTTCCAAACCGTTAAATATGTATCGTTCACACATTCCTCGGAATCTTCGTTGTTGAACAGAAGATTTTTTGCTACCCGAAAACACAGCTTACCGTATTTGCGGTCTGTTTCTTTGATTGCCTGTTCATCACGGGCAAAGTACAGCTCGATAATCTGTAAATCATCCATGTTGTTCACCCCCTTTTTCAATTTCAAGTTTTCTTACTTCTTGTCTTTCACAAAGAACGAAATACCAAACAAGGCAATCATAACAATGGCATAGACAGCATAGCATACTCGCCATAGGTCAGGTCCAAACTCAAATGTACCAATATAGATTACCTTTCCCAATGCAGGATTGGACAGAGCACAGAAAACAAAGACTACTGCTACAATCAGCATTACAAGGCTAATCAGCCTTAATGTTCTTCTTGCTTTCATACAATCACACTCCTTTGTGTACTAAAAGGCCTTTCACCCCATAAGTACGATTTTTTTGCGTTTGGTTTTATTTTTTGAGAAAATTTTTGAAAATTTAGAAAAGCATTTTCGTGAATAGAATTATAACATTTTTTTAGGAGTCTAATATATCTTCCATCATTGGTTCAACGCCACGATCCTTCACATCTGCTACAAGTCGTTGAGCTATAAAACGGTTAATATCTTTAGCAACAAAACGCAATATGTTTGCGGCGATCTCATTTACCACAAAAGGAAATTGATTAATTAACACCGTATGTGCTGATTCCTTTGAGCTGATTTTCGTCAACTGCTGCTCGGCAGATGCCGTTTTCGTCGATGGAATTTGAGAGAAGATTCACTTTCGATTGAAGTTCGGGAATATACGATGCGAGACCGCAACGGCAGAGCTATTCCACGCGGTCGAGGTATGTATAGTGGATGCCGTCTTTGTCATAACCGAGAGAGTAACCCTCTTTTAAGCAACCAACTGTGCCGAGCACATATCCAACCCAACTGTCGCCTCCAACCTGGCATTCGGGGCGATCGGTGCGCATCAGCTTTTTGACGGCTTCTGCTAGCATCTTGATATCGTCCTCGGATTTTCAAGACTCAGTATGCGCGAGGATGTCGAGATGATAATAGCAAGGCCATTTCTCGTAATCGTTGAAAACGCGCTTTTCCTTGCCGACCGCCTTTTCCGCGAACCATTTAGTTCCGACCTCTTGATTTTCATAAGGACCGGCTTTCTTGTTCGGACCGTGAAAACCGTTGCCAAGCCAGCCGTTCTTATTTTGACAGTTGGCGATCAGCTTGTATATCGGTTCTTCTTTGATCTGAGCTATCAATTCAGCTTCTTCCTCGTCTTTTTCAGCAAGACGCAGGGCTTTTTTCAAAAGGCGGGAGTTAGGGCGTCGGCTGTCAATAGCACGTGCGGCAAGCCACTGATCAGCATTTTGATTTCTGTACAGATATAACGGCAACAGACTTTCGTTCAAAACAGTCAGTTTACTTTCCTTCCACAGAGCAACGAGAATATCTACGCTCAGAATCTCATAATTATTTTTATCCATTATGCCTTTCTTCTTAATCAACTTCATCGGGAATAAATTCAACAATATCACCCAGTGTACAGTTGAGTGCAACGCAGATTTTTCCTAGCACCTCAACGGTTACATTATTACCCGCGCTCATCTTGCTTATCGTGAAGGAGCTGATTCCCGCAAGCGCGGCGAGATCTTTTTTCTTCATATCTCTGTCAATCAAGAGCTTCCAGAGTTTTTTGTAGCTTGTAGCCATTTGAACACCTCAAAGTTTATTTCATCATAAGTGTAGCACATAGTTTTTGAGTTGTCAAGCAATAAATTTAGTTATTGCTAAATTATTTTAGCAATTTGCAAAAAGTCCGCAGCCTAAAATAAGCTGCGGACTTTTTGATATAACTTATCGCTTACTGATATTAGTCAATATCATCGGATCCTTGATCTTCGTGTCCTCTGCGAACAGAATAACCTTGGATATGATCTCAGCCGTCTTGGGATCGTCATCCACAAAAGGCAGGAATATCTTTCCTCTGTGCTGCGAATGCACGGGAAGAACGGGGATCATGGCGCCGCCCAGCTGATGAACCACGCCACTTCCGAGATGCACCGAATAATCGGCAAGCTTGCCATCGATCAGCGCATGCGACTTTTCTACTCTGACATTCTCTATGCGGAACATAGGAAGAACAAAAGAAAGTATTGCCGCGCGGATTTCGATCGTGGAATGGCTTGTTTCGGGATCGACTCCACCCGCGTGCGCCACGCTGACGGCAAGATCGACGTCACGCATGACCTCAGAGAAGATGATGTCGGGAACCTCCTCTATCTTGAGATCTCTGCCCGTCAATCTGTCTGAGAAGCAGACCCATTCAAGCGTCGGTGCCTCGATATCCGAAGGCGAGAACCAATCTGCTACAGCATATATCTGCGCTACGATATTTTCCTTGTAATATACCTTCTGCAACCCTGCTTCGATATCGGCAACCCACTGTCTGCCCTTGAGGCATGCCGCTGTCTTCGCGGGCATGATCTGATTTCCCGCATAGCGAAGCGAATAGATCATTCCGCGCTCCTCGTCGGTCTTGACGTAAAGCTCGCGGAAGACCTGACGGAAAGGCTGTACGATCCGATTATCAAAGAGATATTTCTGATAATCGCGCCATACGCCCGCAGAGTAAAGATCAAACGGATGCGCCACTCTGAGTGTGCTGTCAGGGGCAAGCTCTCTTACCTCACCCTGCGGATTTATCAGACCCGCCTCGGAGATAAAGCCAAAGGCTCCGTCCGAACAAAGAACGAGATTCTTAAGCATCGGATAAACTACGGGATGCGCGAATAGCGCACAAAGCTCGGAGAAGCTGAATGCAGTCGAATTCTCCATTGCTTCTTCCAGCATAGACCTTGTACGACGGTATTGCTCTGTCAGTGTTTTTGCAAATGCTCCGAGTTTTACAACGCTCTCGTACTTCTTGATCTTCGCGGGAATGCTCTTGAGCTCTTTGCCGTCCTTTTTTACAACTATCTTTGCCTTACCGGTTTCGTCGATCTCAAGCTTGAGGCTGATGCCATCGATAATCTGCTCATTGAAGAGTTCGCGGTTGTCGTCAACCATCTTGGTCTCCATACGGAGAGTCAAGCGAACGGTATCCGAATACCCCGCATTTGTGGCAAGATTTTTCAGAGCAATCTCGCAAGCTTTGCCCTCGCTCTGCGCTCTCTGCGAACCGAACTTCTTGCTTTCCTTGCGGAATTTTTGAATATACGCGTATCTCTCGCAAATGTCGTCCTCACCGGCAAGCGGTATAAGAGAATACGACATAAGCAAGTCCTTATTTCTCTTATCCGAAACCGCTGCGGCAACTTCGGCGGGCGTGACTCGTCCGAGCGCGGCATCGGCATATTTTCTTGCGCGCGCGTGCTTTGCTCCGTCCGAAATATATTTTGCC
>JAZRGT010000022.1:0-6136 GCA_045644325.1 Eubacteriales bacterium
CCTTGAGTTCTCCTACGTTGAGTCCTTCCATGACGTAATGGCTCTCGAGGAAGAGATGCTCACTTACGTACTTGGCAGAGTAAAAGAGAAGTACGGCGAGGATATCGAGAGAATCTTCGGCATCGAAGTTGTTGTTCCCACCCGTCCTTTCCCCGTTCTTTCTGTTGCAGAAATTTACAGACTTCTCGAGGAAAAGTACGGCTACACCTGCCCCGAGTCCGAGAAAGGCGACCTTACCACCGATGCTGAGCGTATGACTCACCGCCTCGTCAAGGAGCTTTACGGTCACGAATTCCTCTTCGTCACCGATTTCGCACAGGACAAGCGTCCCTTCTATCACATGAGAGACGAGCAGGGCGTTCCCCAGGGTTACGACCTTATCTGGCGCGGCGTCGAGATCACCTCGGGTGCACAGAGAGAGCACCGCTACGACCACCTCTGCGCAAACGCGGCAGAGAAGGGACTTGGCGAGGACGTTAAGTTCTACACCGAGTTCTTCCGCTACGGCTGTCCTCCCCACGGCGGCTTCGCTATCGGCGTAGACCGTTTGACAATGCTCTTCCTCGGCATCCCGATCAAGGAAGCAATGTTCCTCTTCCGCGGACCCGACAGACTGCATCCCTAAAGATGGCAATTGTAAAACTGCGTTTTAATTAAAAATCAATAAAGCCGCACAGAACCCGTTTCTTTGCGGCTTTTTCATAGGAGTTCAAAATGAACACTCAAGACAATTTCAAAAAGCAAATTCCCGAACCTCCTAAAAATATAAAAGTTTTCAATACCAAGCGCAAGCCCAAAAAACGCAAATTCGTGCCGTGGGTAGCGCAGACCGTTATTTCGTGGCCCGACCTCAAAAAGCGCGGCGCAAAGCTGACCCGAACGAATATGGAGGCGCTCGACGGTAAGCCCTATCTGCTTCTCATCAACCACGCCTCGAAGGTTGACCTCAATATGATGTATAAGGCGACTCATCCGCAGCCGCTGGTCAATGTAATGACCATCGAGGGCTTCCGCGACTTTACTCTGCCGCTGATGAACCTTCTCGGCGTTATCGGCAAGAGAAAATTCATTCAGGACCTCAATCTGATCAAGAATATCAAATACACCATCAAGGAGCTCGGCGCGATCTTCGTGCTGTTCCCCGAGAGCCGCTATTCGCTTGACGGAACGACGTCCTATATCACACCCTCGGTCGGCGCGCTCGTTCATATGATCAAGGTGCCGGTCGCCGTGATGACTCTGCACGGAAATTTCGTCACCCATCCGCAGTGGAACAAGAAGAATAAGCATACATACGTAGAGGGTGAGATCCGTCCGATAGTTCTGCCCGAGGAGGCGGAGACCTTGTCGACCGACGAGATCAACCGCCGTATCGCCGAGGCGTTCGTTTACGACGATTACGCGTGGCAGTACGAAAATAAGGTCGTCATCGACGACCCCGACCGCGCAAAGGGACTTCACGCGATCCTCTATAAATGCCCGCGCTGCGGCAAGGAATTTGAAACCGATTCGGCAGGCACCGAGCTTTGGTGCAACGCCTGCGGAGCGCGCTGGGAGCAGGACGAATACGGCAGACTCCACGCCACCGACGGGGGAGAAACTGTCTACGAGCATATCCCCGATTGGACGAAATGGGAGCGCGAGTGTGTCCGCGAAGAGGTCAGAAACGGTACATATTACTTCGAGGACAACGACGCGCGCATCGAAACTCTCCCCAACTGGACGAAATTCCACAAGCACGGCCACGGACGCGTCATTCAGAGCATCGAGGGCACGCGCGTGGAGGTCGATTCCTACTACGGCGGCGGACCCACCACCCTCTTCCGCCCCGCACTCGATCTTGACTCGATGCACATCGAGTACGACTACCTCGGCTGGGGCGATTGCATAGACATCTCCGTCCCCAAGGATTCGTTCTGGTGCTATCTCTCAAAGCGTGATCAGATCACAAAGATCTCGTTCGCGACCGAGGAGATTTACTTCCTCGCAAAGGAAAAGGCGGCACGTGTGAAGAGAGAAAAGACCGCGAAAAAGGCCGAATCATAAAACGAAAACAGCCTAAAAGTTTTCTTCCACCTTTTTCAAAAGGTGGCGCCGTCAAGGGCGCGGAGCCCTTGCCGCCCTCCGCAGAGGACGGAATACCCCCTGTGCTTCGAGCCGACTACGCCCCGCAGGCGGTTCGGACCTAAAGAATCCCTCACGCCAAAGCGTGAGGGCTTCTTTAGGTCATTAAATCGAACACACAAAATCTTTCAGCAACAGACAAAAAACGGTAACCGCGTTGATTATTGATGTTATATTTCTAATAATTTTTATAAAAAATCAAGAAAAACACAAAAAGACCTTGACAAAGCAACAAAAGTGTTGTATAATATTATCCGCGAGTTCTGCAAACGGCCGCTCGCGAGAGTATATACGGAGATGTACTCAAGAGGCCGAAGAGGCGCCCCTGCTAAGGGTGTAGGTCGGGTAACCGGCGCGAGAGTTCAAATCTCTCCATCTCCGCCAACATGTGTGTGCAAAATAGATATCACACCGAAAAGTCCAGGAATCACAACGGTTTCTGGACTTTTTCGTTCCCCAAAAATAAGTTTCAATTTCATAGATATCATTTCTCAAAATAGCCTATTGGGGAGGATTTGAACTACGCACCCATATTTTTCGGGGCATATTTAGCGAAAGAATTTCACTAAATATGCCCCTTTTTTCGTTTGTCAAATATTAAATCTTTATGTCTACTAAACTATAAAAATAAGAAAGGAACTATCCCATGCTCAAATCAATAATCACCCACGAAGGTGACACACTACTTATGGACTTCCCGTGCCGACGGATGCTTATGGCAGAGCATCTTGCATCGATCGGGATCAGGACACCGGCGCATGAAATCAGGTGTGCGGACGAAGAGAATGAGCCAATCAAAGTGAAGATATACGGAACAAGCGAGTTTGAAAACAGACTCGCTTCTTTTGTTTCTCCGGAGAATACGCTCTCTTTCGTCAACACAATTTGTGAAATCTATCACAATCTGCCATACGCCAACAAGCTCGACATGATGGATGCCGTGCTTAAAGGTAAAGTATCGTCATTTGAAGAATTCGGCAGAATGATGCTCGAACGCAGAATGACGGATACTACCGAACACTACTACTGCCCGCTTACCGCAACGCTCTATCCGCGCAATGAATACGGAGAATTGGAAAACTTCTCCGAAGAGTACGACGGAGACTTTTTGGCTCCGTACGAAGAAAAGATCAGGGATCTAATTCAGTATGTAGACTCGCTTGACGATGAGAATATCGCGGAATACTTCAGCGGAAGTAATTCTGCTGTGGCAAAGCTTAAGGAGGTTCACTTCTCCACACAGAACGTAAGTGGAGTTCTCTATGGCTGTATCCGTGTAGAGCTTACAGAAGCATTTACTCAGGAAGAAGATGCGGAGTTCAAGGAATGGCTCGAAGGTCAGTGCTCGGACGGATACGGAGAAAGCCTCGAGCAAAAGCCTATCCATATCCGAGACGGTGAACTGTTCGTAAGCTTCTGGAATGTTGGCGAAGATTACTTTTTGCTCAACAGCGATGAATTCGATGAATACCTCGGAAATATGAAAATGGGAGGTATCGAATAATGGCTGTGCGTTTTTCTCATATTATCCTCGAAAGCGATCACGGTGCAACAGAAATGCTTGCTCGGGGTAAGGTTACCGAATCCGATCAGCTTGAGGGATACAGCGCATACGAGGACTATTGCATGGATATTGAGGTCGATGCCGTTATCCGTGTGCAGTCAGACGAGTATCTGTACGGAGAAGGCGAGATATACGATGCCACATTTGAGGAATTGGCTTATTTCTTATTGCGGATGAATGACAATCCGAATTTCCTCGCTAATCGTTGCAGCTACGTAGGCAGAACTAAATTTGAGATTAATTATGCTCCGAACGAACTCTTCGGAGCATCGTTTATAGAACTTTGAGAGGAGGTGAACACCATGAATAACAATCTTGAACATGCAGAACAAGCGGTTGCTTTCTGTGAGCAGATCAAAGAAGGTGTGCGGGGACTTACGTCTCTGGTAGACATTTCGGATGACGAGTTTGGAGAGAGTGATAAGCTTGGCGAATATAGGACGATCTTCAGACTTGCCGATGCATGGCAGAAAAAGTATACGGAATATATCGCTCAGGCATCGGATCAGGATCAAGGCAACAGTATGAGTATGTCGCTGTAGGAAGGAGGTGATGGCATGACATTCACGGAACACGAACTGCGATTGCTGTTTGAAGAAAGCGAGCTTTTCTATGAAGCAATGTTCAGCGGCAAGATGATGATAGGTAAAATCGACAAGGATATCCGAGTAAAATTTGAATTCGTATCGACAAACATCTCAAAGCATTATGATGCTATGCGGGCAACGGTTATAAACCGTACCGAGGGAGAAATCGATACGAACCTTTTTCTTTTTAAGGATATTATCGGGAATAAGAACGGATATGATCCGTATATATGGGATGAAGATGGCTGTACCGGTTGGTACGGCTTTAAGCCAACGTATTCGGATTATGAAAAGATAACGGATACTCTCCATGATTATATGTCGATGTTTGCGGATGAGAATATTGGGTATCAGATGAGGACATTATAGAATGAAAAAGATAACCGATCTAAACAGCGTAAAGGCTATGGCACGTATGTTTGTCATGCTTGAAGTGCATCAAACCAAGTATTCTCCGATTGTTGTCAAGCATCCCTTTACAGACAGTGGCATAGTCGCTTACAGAAACAATAGCGGTGATATAGTTCAAGCAGACATAACCGCAGATACACAGGCATTAAAAGAATGGCGACGCCATATTATTGAATTGATCAATGAATCGCGCTCTGTTTCGGATATAACAGCGATGGTAACCAAATCATATAGCCTTGGATTTTTGAAATACATTATGGATTCGCTTTCGGTAGCAGATATGTTCGAGATCTTGTCCGACATGTGGGTAAGAACGGAAGCTCCGAATGCCGATCCGAATATGAGAAAAAGCGATCTCTTACGCGCATTCAGAAACTCCGATCCGCAGTATCTTATGAATGAGGATGAATACGAGATATTTATTGCTCTGAAGGACGAAGTTAAAGTATACAGAGGCGTGACAACTCATAATGCAGACAATATAAAAGCATTGTCATGGACACTTAGCCCTAAAACAGCTGAATGGTTTGCTCACAGATTCGATGAGAACGGGACGGTATATGAAGCTCAGATTAATCGCAAGAATATATATGCATATTTCAACAGGCGGGGAGAAGATGAAGTGATAGTCGATCCCAAATATCTAGAGGACATTGTTTCTCAGAATAATGACAAAAACATTAAGGAAGGTGATGAAATGAACGAATTCAGAAGACTTGAAGAGCTGGCAAAACAGTACAAGGCACTATATCCGCCCGGCACTCGAATTGAGATGCTGATGATGGGCAGCGATCCGCGACCGATCGAACCAGGAACAAGAGGAACCGTTGATCATATAGATGATCTCGGCACAATACATTGTGTCTTCGATAATAAACGCATACTTGGAGTTATTCCCGAAGAGGACAGTTTCAGAACTCTTACAGAAGACGAGCTCCTTGACGAACGAAGTGAACGGCTGCAACGTGAGTTTATTGACAGAGTGAATAAAGAGGTTATTCCATCCATAGGGTGGTACGGTATCAAAAAAGCATACGAAACCGGAGATATGACTGTTCCGACTGATCTACTACGTATGCTTCATGAAGAGTATCTCGAGGTATACGGCACAAACCATCTTGATAGCTCAGACGGAATCACGACAGTACCCGGAGTTGTTCTTGCGGCTGATGGGAATCTCTATGTTGCTCTTCTCGACATAGACGCGTGCTCCTCGGGTGAGCATTGGGGCACTACGTTTTTTACTCCCAATGGAGTATTGTCGGATAGCAGTGAGGATGATGAAGTTCTCTACGAGATCAGAAAGCTTGTGCCGTATAAATACTGGTATACGGTTGAGCTTGAAACAGATCATCATGTGGATTGGGACGAATGCCCCGAAAAGGTCGCAAATATGATTGATACGGCTACCGCTCAAAGCCCTGCAAATGAGGTGAGGCTTGAGTGACAA
>JAZRGT010000023.1:0-27491 GCA_045644325.1 Eubacteriales bacterium
GTGGATACCGCATATTTCGGCACAAACAGCTGATTTAAAACTGTTTTGAAACGTCGTTGAATATTTGTTGTTTTTGCGACATTAATATGTATCTTCCACACAAACGAAATATTCAAGCTTTAAATTTTATAATTTTAGGATTACAATATACTGAAGCGCTGCGATGTATAGCTGCTAAATAGTGATAGCACGTATACAACTAATAAAAACACCGCAGGGTTTTGAACAATTCCGTTAAAAACGGACAAATGAAAAAAAACACCCTCCTATGATATCTACCATAGGAGGAATTTTTATGCCGAGAGAATATCGACACATAGAACAATATGCAAAAGAAATTGCAGAACTTCAAAATCAAGGGTTTAGCCAAAAGCAAGTAGGCGAAAAATTAGGCTTTAGCAAAGATCAAGTAAAATCATACATTCATCGTCTTCACCAAAAAGATCGCAAGATAGCCGCAGGAATAGTCATTAAGAAGAAAGGCAGACCTGCAAAGGATAGCGTTGTAACTGAAGAAGACAAGCTTGCCGATCTACGCTACAAGCTTGCTCGGAAAGATGCACGAATCAAGCAATTAGATATGGAAAATGAACTGATGCGGGATTTTCTCTCGCTCACAGAAAGGAAGTGAGAACAAGCGTAAAATATATGGTGATCTACCGTCATAAGGATAAATATTCAATCAGCAAGATGTGCCGGTTCTTCGAGGTATCGAGAAGTGGTTATTATGACTATGTAAAGAGAATGGATATACCTGCATGGGATATGCCACTTGCCGAGAAGATTAGGGAGTGTCAGGAGCATAGCCACAGTACTTACGGATACCGCAGGGTACACATATGGCTTGAAAGACAAGGAATCCATAAGGATCCCAAGACTGTGCTTCGTGTTATGCAGAAATACAATTTGCTTTCCGTGGTTCGCCGCAAGAAATATCGTAATTATGGTGAATGCTTACACAAATATCCCAATTTGCTCAACCGAGAGTTTCAAGCAGATCGTCCTAATCAAAAGTGGGTAACAGATATTTCGTACATCAAGACAGGACAGGGTTTCTTGTATATATCTGTCATTCGTGACCTATACGACAACAGTATCGTTGCATACAAGACGGGCACCGAACAGAACATCAACCTCGTTCTTTATACGATCAGAGCAGCCAAGAGAAAAGAAAAGGTCACAGCAGAGTTGCAGCTCCACAGTGACCAAGGCTTTCAGTACACCTCGCAAGCGTATTATAGCCTAACAAAATCATACCACATAACTCCGTCAATGTCAAGACGTGGGAACCCATATGACAACGCTTTGGCTGAAATTTTTTTCTCAATCCTCAAAACCGAGTGTATTTACCGTGCGAAAATACGCAGCTATGAGGAGGCGCGCCTCCCCATAGCTGCGTACATACAGTTCTACAACAACGAACGTATCCAGTTTAAAACAAAACTGACACCACTCGAAAAGCGATGTCAGTTCGTTGATTAATTTTTGTTATTTTCTACCATACGGGTGCTTTTTTGTGCTGTCCGCACAATTTGGGGCAGTTCAATTTCCATCGGGAGATTTTTTAATTAAATTATATCGTCAGAACCGAACTCCGAGGTGTCGAGGTGAGTTATTTGCGGTCTGAAAGCCTTTCGCTTGAGAGGATCGTAAACGTATTTTCTGCAAATGCCGGAGGACTCGACCGTTCCTCGGTAGCGGCAGAGCATCTTCGTTCTGCGGTTCTCAATGCAATCCGCGTGCTCACAGTATGCGCAGCATTTAGTGAGAGAATCGTTTTCATCCTCTTCGGATCTGCGATTTTTTGAGCCGGAGGTGACGGCGTAGCGGCGCGCGAGCGCATCTTTGCGAATTTCTTCGGGAGCTTTTACTGCGGTCAGCGAAATAAAATAAACGACGAGGAAGATGATAAGCACCGCGATCACGGGGATCTCAATGCCCGAGTCGAGCGCGGTACCGTGGAGAAAGCTGACGTTCTTGAGGAATGGAAGCGCATCTTTGATATCGATCCTTCCCGCGTCGGTGCGGAAAAGCTCCGATTCGTAGGTATACTTTGCGAAATTCAGGGCACATAAGGTAATGCTCAGGTTGATACCAAAGCTGACAATCGAAAATGCGGTATTGATAACCGCCCCTCTTCGCTTGATCACGCTCCTTCCGCAAATAACAGCTGTAACGCTCAGACAAAGCATTCCAAGGCAGACGGATAAAAGAAGGTTCACTATCGGATATAAACCGAGGGACGGGATAAGTCTTGAAAAAATGCCGAGCGCATCACCGAAAACAAAGACGTTGAGGAGTATGTAAATAGGCGTGACAGAGAAAAATCCCGCAAGCTTATGTGACCTTGGTGCATCTTTCAAGCAGACGAAAGTTGCTATCGTTGCAACCGCGGTGATAAGTATTGTATTAAATAGCACCCCAAGCGGCGCGCTGAAAAGATCGAGAATGTGCAGCTCCATAAAAAACTCCGTATACGAAAAATGAAGGTTTGCGGAGGATTTCCGCGTTATTATTATATCAAAACATTCGACTTCTGTCAAGTTTTTTATTGAATAGCAGAGGCAAGGAAAGCATAAAAAGTATATTTGAGGAATATACGACGGTCGGCGGAAATGTTGCAAGGTTGAGAAAAACATCCGTGGAGGAAGCTGTTCCCGGGCAAAGCTCGGGGAAAAAGGAAACGGCGAGGGCAGTGCAAATTGCGCAAACGAGCGAGGAAATAAGCTTTGAGCTGATATACGGAATAAGCGAGGGCGTATGGCTTGCACCGCCGCAGGATGAATATATCTGCATCAGCACCGAAAGCCCTGACCATCCGATTGCGGCTGCGGTGAGAACGGCGGCAAGTAAGCGCGAGGGGAGCGCGGCGCAAGCGGCAACGCCAGAGGTCAATTCAAAAAACGAAAATATGATGGCTTTGACGGTGGGGGTGTTTTGTACGTATTCAAATGCCGAAAGACATCCGACTGCGCAGGTGAAAAAGGTCACGAGAGCGCAAACCGATATCACCGACCCCGCCGCAGAGACGACCGATTCGGTAAACATCTTAAAAAAAGGCTTGTCGCTCTTTGCTTTGATTGATTCAGGACGGAGATGGGACTCGATCCTTTTATGTGATGTGAGCGCGCCGAAGATAAGTCCCGACGTGACGCTTACCGCATAGAGAAAAATCCCGAGAGATGTGTTTGCAAGGAGATTTTTGCCAACCGCGAAAATCACAAAAGGAGCCGACGGATAATTGCAAAACGAGAGAAGCCGCTCGCACTCGCTCTTTGAAAGCTCCCCTCTCTCGTAAAGAGACGCCGCGGCTTTTGCCCCGATCGGAAAACCGCAGATTATTCCGAGAGCCAAAGCGCCCGCGCCGCTTCCGCTGACGCCGAAAATGCCGCGCATTGGTTTTTCGAGAAGCTTTCCGAGATAATATCCGAGATCGGCTCGGACGAGCATTTCGGAGATTACCATATAGGGAAAAAGCGTAGGTACAAGAACCCCCGCGCATATCGAAAGTCCACGCTTCATTTCCGAAAAGCATACGTCGCTATGGATGAGAAGCAGAAAAAGCAGGATGAAGCACAGGACAAAAGTTGCTGTACCTCGCGGTAAATGTCTTGACGGATACGACATTGTAATTGAGTTCCTTTCTTTTGCATAAAATTTATGGCAATATAATTTATTCGCCGCCCGCGTGCGGTATTCGGAGGTATTATGAGTAATAAAAAAACAATACATAAAAGACCGAGCTTTTCCGAGCTTATCAGCACTCTCGCGGATATTCCCGCCGATATAACCGACGGTATGACGCTTGAAATGCGCGGGAGAAACGAGATGCTGTTATGCGGTTGCCGCGAGATCTATGAATATTCACGCGAGCGCATCAGAATTTTGCAGGGCAGATGTACTGTTTGCATTGAGGGGAGGAGGCTTACCATGACGTCTTATTCCGAGGGGCGGATAACCGTCGGCGGTGAGATAGATTCGATCGACTTTTGCGGGGGTGGGTGCGGTGAAGAGAAGTAAAAGCTTTGAGGGCGCAATCCTCGGCGCGGTGAGGCTTTCGGTGCGCTCCGAGGATCTTATGATGCTTCTCAACGTTCTGCTTGAGCTTGGAGAAAGCTATCGAAATATCCTTCAGGACGAGACTCGGGCGTCCGTCGACCTTTCTTACCCAGCGGCACTGAAAGCGGCAAAGCGGTGCCTGGAATACGGAATAGAATCGAGCACGGAGCTTTATTTTGGATTGCCTTACTTTTTCCTTCGTCTTCTCGGTCGCCCGGGGATGATTGCGGGGATCATTGCCGCAATACTGATTTTCAGCATTGCGGGCTCGGTTATATGGGACGTCCGCGTAAGCTGTGACGGCGAGGTTTCAGCCGACGTGGTAAAGGAAATTCTTTTCGGTCACGGCGTTTATCCCGGTGCAAGAAAATCAATCCTCAATATCGGGCGAATACAAGCCGAGATCGAAAGCGAGAGCAGAGAGATCGCGTGGATTTCGGTGAACGTCATCGGCACGGTGGCGTACGTTGAGGTTATCGGTGAGGTGATACCTCCGCCCGAGGCTGAAGGGCATGCCGGCGTCAACATCGTCGCGGCGCACGACGGTGTTGTTACGGGCTTGGAGGTGATAGCGGGTGAGCCCACTGCAGAGATCGGTATGACGGTCAAAAAGGGCGATCTTCTCATCAGCGGTCTTTACGACAGCAAGCGATTCGGATACCGCGCCGTCGAAGCCGAGGGAAGTGTTTTTGCGCGAACTGAGGAGGTTTTTGAGGTCGAGATTCCGCTTGAATACACGATCAGAACGCCCGAGAAAAGCGAAATATGCGAAATTTCGCTGATTTTTTTCTCTTTAAGACAAAAATTATTCAAAAAGGGTGGATTTTTGAGTATAAGTTATGATATAATATACTCGGATATTTATATATATGCCGACGGTGAAAAGACCTTGCCCGTCGGGCTCACGGTGGGGCGCAGAAATATTTATACCGATGAGATCGGAAAAAGAACCGCCGAGACAGCCGCCGAGCTTGCTTATCTTGAGCTTAATCGGCGTATACTTTCGGCTCTCCCCGATGCCGAAATACTTTCAAGGTCATACGGCGGTGAGTTAACCGCAGACGGCTCGGCTTACCGACTCGTCTGCCGTGTGAACTGCATCCGCAATATCGCCGAAGCCAAGCCTTTTGATATTAATCCATCCGAATGAGGAGAGAATATGGAACAAAAAATTGTAAAAATAGGAAACGCCGAGCTTGCCGCAAAGCTTTACGGCGCGTTCGATGCGAATATGAAGCTCGTTGAAGCGGCTTTTGCCGTAACCGTGCACAATCGCCCCGATATTTCGGGCTCGGGCGAGGTGCTGACGGTCAGTGGAAGCAATACCGAGGGTGTTGATGCCGCCGCGAGAGCTATTGAAACACTTGCCCGTATGGGCGAGAGAAGCGAAACTCTTGCCGAGCAGACGGTGCTTTACGTTATCAATATGGTACGCGACGGAAGAGAGGGCGAGCTTGAAGCCTTTGACGAAAACTGCATCTGCGTCACGGCAAAGGGAAAGCCGATCAAGCCGAAGACCGTCGGTCAGCAGAAGTATATCGAGTCGATCAGAAACAACACGATCATCCTCGGCACGGGACCTGCGGGCACGGGTAAGACCTTCCTCGCGGTTGCAATGGCTGTCAAGGCTCTGCGCGACAAGCGTGTCAGCCGCATAATCCTGACCCGTCCCGCGATCGAGGCGGGCGAGAAGCTCGGTTATCTCCCCGGTGATCTTCAAAGCAAGATCGATCCCTATCTCCGTCCGCTTTACGATGCGCTCTTTGAGATGATGGGACCCGAGAATTATCAGAGAAACGTTGAAAAGCAGATCATCGAGGTCGCGCCGCTCGCTTATATGAGAGGACGTACACTTGACGATGCCTTCATCATTCTCGATGAGGCTCAGAACGCGACCTTCGAGCAGATGAAGATGTTTCTGACGCGTCTCGGAAACAACTCAAAGGCGGTCGTCACGGGTGACCTTACGCAGACCGACCTCCCCGGCGGTCAGGTCAGCGGACTTTGGTCGGCTGTCAAGATACTTGACGGTATTGATGACATAGCGATCCATCAGTTCACAGAACGAGACGTCGTTCGTCATAAGCTCGTACAGAAGATCATTCTCGCTTATGACAAATACGAAAAGGAAAATCAAAATAAAGATAAGGGCGGTCATACCTACCGCCGCAAGAATTTTTGACGGAGGTGCAAAATGCTGAATATTGAATATTCGGTCAGATGCCGAAAGGAAAAGGTGACGGATGAGCTTCGTGCGCTTGTACGCCGTGCCGTTGAAACGACACTTGCCTTTGAAGAGATCGAGGACGATTGCGAGGTTTCGGTTACATTTGTAGGAAACACGGGCATTCGCCGCTTTAACGCGGAATACAGAGGTATAGATCGCGTCACAGATGTTCTTTCCTTCCCGATTGCCGAGGATGGCGATCTTGAGGAAGCCTTCGACGGTGAAAAGCTCTGCCTCGGAGATATCGTGATCTCGCTTGAAAGAGCTCGCGAGCAGGCAAACGAATTCGGTCATCCCTTTGAGCGTGAGGTTGCTTTCCTTTGCGTTCATTCGACACTCCATCTTCTCGGCTACGACCACGAGACCGGGGAAGAGGATGAGGCGGATATGCGTGCCCGTCAGCGTGAGATAATGAAAATTATGGGACTTGAGGTGAAATGATGAAAAGGACTTTTTCGCTATTACTTGCGCTTACCTTTTTGCTTTGCATCTTTGCGGGATGCCAAAAAGAGGAGGAAAGCAAGCCTATGATGAGCCTTGGCACGGTGCTCGATTTTGCCGACAGCGCAAGAGAGCTTACTCTGCCGCAGTTCTCTCCCTTTGAGTACGTGGTTCTCGGATCGTCCGAGGTGCCGCTTTATTACTTTCCGATGCGCGAGAGTGATTTTTCGTTTACCATCGGTATCGACGAAAACGGAGCGATCGAAAGTATGATGCTTTCGCACATATCGGGAGAAGAGATATACTTATTCCATAAAAATCCCGCAAAGCTCGATCCCAGTGCAACACAGTACACCGAAGATGCAAAATCCTACGATTTGCAGAAATTTATAGATAAAGTGACGGAGAAATAAAATGAAAAGAACAGTATTTATCTCGATTGTCGGCAGACCTAACGTCGGCAAATCCACCATTATGAACCGCATACTCGGCGAAAAGGTCGCTATTGTTTCAAATAAACCGCAGACCACCCGTAACTGCATCCGCGGAATCCTCACCGAGGGCGAGGATCAGTTCGTATTCTTCGATACCCCCGGTATCCACCGCCCGCAGAACCGCCTCGGCGATTATATGGTCACCGCGGCAAAGTCGGGAATGCAGCAGGGCGACGTCGTTATGCTCGTCGTTGACGTAAACAAGCCCGTTTCAAAGACCGAGCTTGAGGTTATCGAATATCTCAAGCGAGAGGGCGTTCCGTCGATCCTCGTTCTCAACAAGATCGACACCGTCCGCCGCGAGATGATCGCGGAAAAGATCGCGGCTTATGCGTCGAAGCACGAGTTCGACGCGGTCGTTCCCGTCTCCGCAAAGTCGGGCAAGCACGTTGACGAGGTTATGGACGAGCTTTCTAAATTCCTGCACGAGAGCGAGTGGTTCTTCCCAGAGGATGCCGCTACCGACCAGCCTATGCGTCAGTACGTTTCCGAGATCATCCGCGAGAAGCTTCTCCGTGCGCTCGACCGCGAAGTGCCGCACGGAATCGCCGTAGTCATCGAGGAATACCGAGACACGGGCAATCTTACCAAGATCCGCGCCGAGATCATCTGCGAAAAGCAGTCGCACAAGCAGATCATCATCGGAAAGGGCGGAGAAGTGCTCAAGAAGGTCGGTATGTATTCGCGTGAAGAGCTTGAAAAGGTCACGGGCTCGAAGATCTTCCTCGACCTTTGGGTAAGAGTCAAGGAAAACTGGCGCGAACGTGAGGGACTTGTTTCGAACTTCGGATATAACAAAAAGGATATCGACTGATAAGCCAAATGGCAACCTATGATGTAACAACGGATGCGCTCGTTATCCGCGCCGTGGAGCAGGGGGATCACGATAGACTTCTCACTTTGCTATGTCCCAAAGAGGGGCGGATCACGGTTATTGCCAAGGGCGCGAGGTCTCTCCGAAATAAGCTTATGTCGCCCTGCCGTGCATTTGTTTGGGGCAATTTCGAGCTTCATTACAAAGGCGATATGGCGTGGGTGCGCGATGCGTCGGTCATCAAGACCTTTCCCGCGCTTGAAAAGGATATCGAGCTGATATATCTTGCGCAGTATATTTCCGACGTAAGCTGTGAGCTCAGCGGTCAGGGCGAGCCCGCAGGTGAGCTTTTGCCTCTTGTACTTAATACCTTTCACGCGCTATGCTCGGATAAATATGACCGCGCGCTTGTTAAAGCGGCTTTTGAGCTCCGTGCGGCGGCAATTTCGGGCTATCTCCCCGAGCTTGGCGAATGCATCAGATGCGAAAAACAGGATTCGATAGCATTTTACCTCGACGTTATGGGCGGCGGTATCGTTTGTTCCGAGTGCATCGCATCGACTCCCGAATTGCCCGAGGCGGAGATTCCCGTCGATTCGTTCGGTATGCGATCGATAATCCTCCCGATAAGCCCCACGGTGCTCGCCGCGATGAGATACGTCGTGAGCGCACCGCTAAAACGTCTTCTTTCATTCGGAATCAGTTCCGAGGTCGATAAAAAAACATTCTGCCGCGCGGCTGAAACCTATGTACTAAACCATCTTGAGCGCGGCTTCGCATCGCTCAGGCTTTACCACGAATTGAGCGAATAATTTTTGAGGAATTAACAGTTATGATGTACCTACCCGAAAAAAGTATAAAGTTACTTGAATTTGACAAGATCAGGCAGATGCTTTGCGACTGCGCCCGCACCGAGGGTGCGCGTGCGGCGGCGCTTGCGCTGATGCCCGAATCCGATCTTGTCCGCGTGCTGAATATGCAGAGGCGGACGAGTGATGCAAAGCGCATAGCGGCAGAGAAGGGACAGCCTCCCTTTGGCGGTGTCAAGGATATCACTCCGCATTGCGAACGTGCCGAAAAGGGCGCGATGCTTACGCAGAGGGAGCTGATGGACGTCGCGGACATACTTCGCACGAGCCGCGTGCTTCTCGATTACAGCAGAACCAACCGCCGCTTTGAGACCGTGCTCGACGAGGTTTTCGAGCGACTTATTCCCGATAAAAAGCTTGAGGATAAGATCAGAACAGCGATAATCAGCGAGGATGCTGTTTCCGATGACGCTTCCCCCGAACTTTACAATATCCGTCGCAAGATCCGCCAGACTACCGCAAAGGTGCGCGATATTCTTGCGAAATATACCACGGGCGCGTATTCCAAGAGCCTTCAGGAAAATATCGTTACCATCCGTAACGGACGTTTCGTTGTTCCTGTCAAGGCTGAATGTAAGAATGATATCAAGGGTCTTGTTCACGATGCCTCCGCAACCGGTGCAACGCTCTTTATCGAGCCGCTTGCAGTTGTTGACGCCAACAACGAGATCCGCGAGCTTGAAGCCAAGGAAAAGCACGAGATCGAACGTATTCTTTACGATCTTTCCTCCGAGGTCGCGGCAATTTCGGAAAAGATCCGCTACAACGGTGCGAATATTGACGAGCTCGCCTTTGTTTTCGCTTGCGCTGAGCTTTCCTTCCGTATGAACGGATCCCAACCGAAGCTTTCCTCGGATAACAGAAGAACCGAGCTTCGCCGCGCACGCCATCCTCTTATCCCGAAGGAAAAGGTAGTGCCCGTAAACATCCGCCTTGGCGGTGATTTTGATACCCTCGTTATCACCGGACCGAACACGGGCGGTAAAACGGTTACGCTGAAAACTCTCGGACTTTTCGCACTTATGGCGCAGTCGGGACTCCACCTCCCCTGCGATGATAATTCCACCGTGCCGATCTACGGCAGAGTCCTCGTTGACCTCGGTGACGAGCAGAGCATCGAGCAGTCTCTTTCGACATTCTCCTCGCATATGGTCAATATCGTTTCGATAGTTGAAGACCTTCGTGACGATGCGCTCGTTCTTTTCGACGAGCTTGGTGTCGGTACCGACCCGATCGAGGGCGCGGCACTTGCGATTGCCGTTATCAGCGAGGTTCGCGCGGCGGGTGCGATTTGCGCGGCGACCACTCACTATGCCGAGCTTAAGGCGTATGCCCTCAACACACCCGGTGTCAAGAACGCGTCCTGCGAATTTGATATAGAAACTCTTCGCCCGACTTATAAGCTCACGATCGGTACTCCCGGACGCTCGAACGCTCTTGCGATCTCCGAAAGACTCGGACTTCCGAAGCACATCATCGACCGCGCTCTTGCGGAGGTAAGCTCGGATGACAGACGCTTTGAGGACGTTATCGACAAGCTCGAGGCGGCTCGTATCGAAGCGGAAGCTTACCGCGAGGAAGCCGAAAAGATGCGCCGCGAATACGAGAAATTCAAGACCGAGGCTGAGGCGAAGATCAAGGAAAAGATCGCCGCCGCAGAACGCGAGGTAGAGCGCGCGCAGAAAAAGGCTGCCGAAATGGTCGAGGGCGCGCGAATTTCGAGTGAATACGTTTTCTCCCAGCTCGACAAGGTTCGCAAGGCTCGCGACAGCGAGAGACTCGGCGAGGAGCTTGATGCGGCTCGTAAGAAGGTGCGCGAGCATATGAAAGCGAACGAGGAGAAGTACAATCCCGTTGACGAAAATATTGATGAAGAATATGTTCTCCCGCGCCCGCTTAAGAAGGGCGATGCCGTCTACCTGATGAATATTTCGCAGGAGGGCGTCGTTCTTTCCGAACCCGACCGAAGCGGAAACGTAAGCGTTCAGATCGGTCCCGTCAGAACGAAGACGAAGGTCAAGAACCTCAAGCTGATGGATGACGTGATCACCGTCACCGATTCGCAGGGCAACAAAAAGACGGTCAAGGAGTTTGCAAAAACCACCGTCAGCCGTGCCTGCTCGGATGAGATCGACCTTCGCGGTATGACAGGTGATGAGGCGTGGTACGAGGTCGACAGATACCTCGATGCCGTACAAATGGGCGGTCTTCGCACTTGCCGATTGATCCATGGCAAGGGTACGGGCGCACTCCGCGCGGCACTTTGGTCAAAGCTCCGCGGCGACAGCCGTATTGCTAACTTCCGTATAGGTCAGTACGGCGAGGGCGACGGCGGAGTAACTGTTGTAGAAATGAAATAAAGAGAGGAAAGAAAAATGTCCGACAACAAGATTAAAATGCTGGGGATAGATATAGGCGGCGGCAGCGGTCGCGGTCTTATCGGCTCTTTCGACGGAGAAAAAATGTCGATCGAGGAGATCTGCAGATTCGAAAACAAACCTATATATAAGGGCGATATGCTCGTATGGGATGCTCCGATGCTCCGCAGTGAGATCGAGAATGCGACCCGACTCGGCGCGTCTATGGGCGCGAAGAGCGTAGGTATCGACACATGGGGCGTTGACTACGGTCTTGTCGATAAGAAGGGCGAGCTCGTTTGTGATCCTTACAGCAACCGCGACCTTCGTACAAGAAATATCGGCGAGTATTTCTCGCAGTTTATGCCCCTCTCGCGCCTTTACGAGATCACGGGTATTCAGTATCTTGAATTCAACACCGTTCTTCAGCTTGCGGCAGAGAAGAAGTTCACTCCCGAGCGACTTGAAAAGACCGATAAGATCCTCTTCCTGCCCGACCTGTTCGGATATTTCCTCTCCGGCGAGCAGGTGAGCGAATATACCGTCGCATCCACGGGTGCGATCGTTGATGCGTACACCCGCGATTTCTCGCCCGAGATCCTTTCCGCTCTCGGAATTTCGAAGGACAAATTCGCTCCCATCGTCGATCCCGGACAGATCATAGGTAAGGTCAAGCCCGAATTTGCATCCGATATGAAGCTCATCACCGTTCCCTCTCACGATACGGCAAGCGCGGTATTTGCAACACCCGCCGAGAGTGACGATTTCATTTACATAAGCTCGGGCACCTGGTCGCTGATGGGATGCGAGCTCAAAGCTCCTCTCATTTGTGCGGAGGGTGAAAAGCGCAATTACACCAACGAGGGAGGCGCGTGCGGAACTATTCGCTACCTCAAGAACCACGTCGGACTCTGGCTCGTTCAGGAATGCCGCCGCGCTTGGAAGGCGGAGGGCAAGAACGTGACCTACGACAGTATGACAGAGGCTGCTATGAACGCCAAGCCCTTCGTATCCTTTATTAACGTCAACGATCCCGTGTTTATGCCTCCCGGTGATATGCCCGCGCGCATTGCCGAGTATTGCAGAAAGACAGGTCAACCCGTTCCCGAGAGCATCGGCGAGATCATCCGCACGATCTTTGATAGCCTTGCCCTTTGTTACAGATATACCGTCGAGGATATCGCTTGTCTCACCGGCAAGAAGCCGAATTCGATCAACATTGTTGGCGGCGGCTCGAAGGATCCTCTCCTTTCGCAGATCACGGCTGACGTCTGCGGTCTGCCCGTAGTTGCGGGACCCGCAGAGGCAACCACTCTCGGAAACCTCCTTGTTCAGGCAATGGCACACGGACTTGTTTCGGGTATCTCCGAGGCAAGAGAGCTTGTCCGCAAGTCATTCCCCGTAAAGACCTATCTCCCTCGCGGCAATAAGAGCGATTACGATTCTTATCTTGATTACTATCTCCGTCTTATCGACAGAAAGTAAGGAAAAACGATGTTTGATAATTTTATACTCAGTATCAATACCGTAATGCCCGTATTGGTGCTTACTCTGCTCGGTATGCTGCTCAAGAAGATAAAGCTTCTGCCCGACAGCTTTTATTCGGGTGCGGACAAATTCGTTTTTGATATCGCGCTCCCCGCGCTGATCTTTGTTCAGATCGTGGGTGCCGATCTTTCGGGCGGCGGTAACTTTATGAGATTGCCGCTGTTCACCTCGATAATGCTGATATTCACCTGCACGTTTTTCTCCGTGGTGACACATTTCACCGTCAAGGACCCCGCGCGCGTCGGCGCGGCAGTGCAGGGTATGTTCCGTTCGAATTCCTCGATCCTCGGAGTTGTATTCATTACCAATATCTATGCGGGTCTTCCCGAATCGGATTCCGCACTCGCGAGTTATGCGATCACTATGCCTTTCGTTATACTTATGTATAACATCCTTTCGGTTATCGTCCTCACCGTCTTTATGCCGACCGAGGACGGAGCGGCGAAGAAAAAGATAAATATAGGAAAGATTCTTCTCAACACGATCAAGAATCCTCTTATTATCGCGGTTCTGCTCGGTCTGCCCTTTATGCTTTTCGGATGGAAGCTTCCCACCATTGTTAATAGCTCGGTTAATTACCTTGCAAACTCGGCAACAGCACTCGCGCTCGTCAGCCTTGGCGCGGGATTCTCTTTCAAAACGCTCAAGGGTAACATTACGCTTGCAACCGTCACCTCGGTCATCAAGACCGTCATCCATCCCATAATGGGTGTTGCGGCGGCGTATCTCTTCGGTTTCAGAGGAAACGAGCTTCTCATCACCTTTATCGTGTTCGGAACCCCCTCTGCGGTCAGTAGCTATATAATGGCAAAAAATATGAAAAGCGACTATGAGCTGGCAGGACAGATACTGCTTCTCTCAACGCTCTTCTGTATCGTGACCATATTTATCGGCGTATTTTTGATGAGCACGATAGGTTGGGTTTGAAAAAATCAAAAAAATTCTCGATTTTCGTAAAAAAATCGCAAAAAAGGTTTGCAAGTTTGCGAGATTTGTGGTATAATAAAATATCAAGTAAATAATCGGACTTAAAAGGAGTCAAAATGAAGGAAGCAGTATATGGTAAGCTTGGCATAATCGCCATGAAGGGATGCGAGGCTTTCGCAAACCGCGTTGACAACTATCTCAGAGAACGCCGCAATACTAACGAGTCTTATCTCGTAGAGGTCGATTGCCCCCGCTTCGGTTCGGGTGAGGCAAAGGGACTTCTCAAGCAGTCTGTCAGAGGTCTTGACATCATGATCATCTGTGACCCCTTTAATTACGGTGTCACATATAAGATGAGAGGTGCTGCAATTCCCATGACCCCCGACGAGCATTTCGCTGATCTTAAGCGTATCGTCGGAGCAATCGAGGGTAAGGCGCGCCGTATTTCGGTTATTATGCCTATGCTCTACGAGGGCAGACAGCACAAGAGAACCAACCGTGAGTCGCTCGACTGTGCAATGATGCTCCGCGAGCTTGAGTTCTACGGCGTCAAGAACTTCATCACCTTTGATGCACACGACGACCGCGTTCAAAACGCGATTCCCCTCATCGGCTTTGACAACTACCGTCCTACATATCAGATGGTCAAGGCACTCGTCAAGGCAGTTCCCGATATCTCCTTCGATAAGGAACAGCTCATCATCATTTCTCCCGACGAGGGTGCAATGGGAAGATGTATGTTCTTCTCCTCGGTAGCGGGACTTGACGTTGGTATGTTCTACAAGCGCCGCGACTACTCCCGTATCGTTGACGGCAAGAACCCCATCGTAGCGCACGAATACCTCGGTCAGGATCTCACCGGCAAGGACGTTATCATCGTTGACGATATGATCTCCTCCGGCGACTCGCTTTTCGACGTTGCAAAGCAGATCAAGAAGCGCGGCGCAAAGAGAATCTTCAACTTCGCTACCTTCGGCCTCTTTACCAACGGTCTTGAAGGCTTTGATAAGGCATACGAGGACGGCATCATTGATAAAATCTTCACTACCAACCTCATCTATAACGATCCCGAGCTTGCAAACAAGCCCTGGTACGTTGAGGTAAGCATGTGCAAGTACGTTTCCTACATCATCGACACCCTCAACCACGACGAGTCGATCAGCCTCATCCTTGACCCCGTCAAGAAGATCCACGCTCTCATCGACAAGCATACCGCAGAGCTTGGCGGTCAGATGAAGATCGAGTTCTGATCATAATGATAAAGCAGAGTCACGCTTGTGGCTCTGTTTTTTATTAAAAGAATAATGTTGTTCATCACAAATTCATAAATGTAGTATATAATTAAATATCAACAAAAATAAAGGAAATAATGATATGAGTAATAAAAAAGAAAACGCATCCTGCCCGATGAAGAAGACCTCTATCGGCGGTCAGGCTTTGCTTGAAGGCATAATGATGCGCGGCCCGAAAAAGAGCGCGATGGCGGTCAGACGTCCCGACGGCGAGATGGTCGTTGAGGTCAGCGACCTCAAGAGCGCGGACCGCAAGGGATTCCTCAAATGGCCCATTGTCCGCGGTGTCGTCGGATTTGTCGATTCAATGACCGTCGGCTATCAGGCTATGATGCGCTCGGCGGAGCTTTCGGGACTCGACGAGGCAATCGAAGAGGAAGAAAGAGAAAAGGCAGCAAAGAAAGCCGCAAAGGAGCAGGCTAAAAAGGCAAAGAAGCTCGGCATTACCGTCGAGGAGCTTGCAGAAAAGGAATCGGCAGAGAAAGCGCCTGCTCCCGAAACCGAAACTGTAACCGAAACCGAAGAGCCTGTGAAAGAAGCTGTTCCCGAAAAGAAGGAAGAGAAGAAGGATACCTCGGGTATGATGACGGGTATTATGGTCGTCGCACTCATCCTCGGCCTCGGACTTGCGATGCTCCTTTTCAAGGTTCTCCCCGAATCTATTTATGAGCTTCTCACTTGGACTATTCCCTCGCTTGAAGGAGAGGGATATTGGTTCAACCTCATCCGCGCGGCTATCACGGGCGTGGTCAAGATCGCGATAATGGTCGCATATATGGCGGCTGTTGCGCTTATGAAGGATATCAAGCGCACCTTTATGTACCACGGCGCGGAGCATAAGACTATCTTCTGCTACGAGCAGGGACTTGAACTCACCGTTGAGAACGTCCGCCGTCAGTCGAGATTCCATCCCCGTTGCGGAACCTCCTTCCTCATTCTGATGCTTCTCGTTTCGATAGTTGTCAATATGTTCATCCCCGCAACACTCGTTGATCATAAGATCCTCAATATCATCGCGAGAACCGGCATCGGTCTTCTCACCCTCCCCTTCATTATGGGCATCGGATACGAGCTTATCCGCTTCGCTGGCAGACACGATAATCTCTTTACGAGAATAATCTCCGCCCCCGGCGTATGGCTTCAGCATATCACCACCAAGGAGCCCGATGACTCTATGATCGAGTGCGCCATCGCCGCCGTTAAGGAAGTCATTCCCGAGGACGGAAGCGATAATTGGTAAATTCAAAATGCAGAATGCAAAATGCAAAATTATAATTTATAGGTGAATTTTCTCACTTTGTTCGAAAATTATTTTATTATAATACTTTTCGGGCTTGCACGAAAAGTTACCTTCATTTTGCATTTTGCATTTATAATTTTGCATTATTTTAAGGACGAGCGTCTATGTTACAAAGAACTGTAAAACGAGTCTTTACGAGAATTCCCACGCTTATGACGCGCCGCTTGACTTTGCGTGCGATGAAGCCAATCGACTCTTACGATATGTTTGAATACGCGCACCGTGCGGACGTTACGCGCTATCTGACCTGGCAACCGCATCCCTCGCGCGAATATACTCGCGACTATCTCGAATTCATCGGCAAATGCTACCGAAACGGTGAGTTTTACGATTGGGCGCTTATCTGGTGCGCCGACGGAGAATACCGCGAGAAAATGATCGGTACTTGTGGGTTCACCCGATTTGATTACGATAACAACGCTGCCGAGGTCGGCTACGTCATCAATCCCGAATACCGAGGCAGAGGTATCGCACCCGAAGCTCTCGAGCGAGTGCTTGAATTCGGTTTTACCGAGCTGAAGCTCAACCGCATCGAGGCAAGATACATCGTCGGCAACGAGGTCTCGCGCCGTGTTATGGAAAAGGTCGGAATGAGATTCGAGGGCGTGCGCCGTCAGTCGCTCCTTAACCGAGGCGATTACGTTGACGTCGGCTATTGCTCGATCCTCGCGAGCGAGTATTTTGCAAAATGAAAAAAGAAAATCTTATGCCGCGCGCGTCTTACGCTTTGGCGTTCGCCGCGATCCTGGTAATCGAAATCCTCATCGCGCTTTTCGTCCGCGACAGCTTTATCAGACCTTACGGCGGAGATATACTTGTAACAATACTGATATGCTGTTTTGTGCGGATGATATTTATGGGAAAAATACCGCTTTTGCCGCTGTGGGTATTTCTTTTCGCGGTCGTGGTTGAGGTCTTGCAGTATTTTGATATCGTTTCGATCCTCGGCTTGGGTGATATAAAATTTTTTGTCGTATTGATCGGAAACAGCTTTTCCGTGGTCGACATACTGTGCTATGCGATCGGGTGCTTGTTATTTCACTTGCGCGAAAAACTGAATAGTCTTATCTTTCGGTGTCAATAATCCTCCTGAACTAAAAAACAGGAGGATTTTTACTATGAACGCAACAGTTCCCGCACCTACTCCCCTCAAAGACAGGCTTGAGGGCACCAAAACACAGGAGAATCTCCACACCGCGCTTTCGGGCGAATCGCAGGCGCATCTTCGTTATACCTGGTTTGCCGATAAGGCGAGAAAGGACGGCTACGAGAAGGTCGCGCAGATCTTTGAGGAGACCGCGAGAAACGAAGCCGAGCACGCGGAGATCTGGTTTACTCTCCTCGGCGGTATGGAGGAGAGCGAAAAGAACCTTGAGGTAGCCGCCAACGGCGAGCATTTTGAGTGGGATAAGATGTACCGCGAATTTGCCGGGACTGCCAAGGAAGAAGGCTTTGACGAGATCGCGGGCAGATTCGAGAGAGTTGCCGCGATCGAGCGCCGCCACGAGGAGAGATATCTTAAATATAAGAAGCAGCTCGACGACGGAAACGCATTCGTCAAGACCGCCGAGGACGGCAATACACCGTGGATATGCCTTGCCTGCGGTCAGTTGATCGCGAATGAAACCGCCCCCGAGCATTGCCCCACCTGCGGACACCCCAAGGCGTATTTCGCGAGATATTCCGAATAGAATTATCGCCTCTCTGTTTTAGAGGGGCGATTTTTGATTAGATATTGACTTTTAATATCGGGTATGGTAAAATTTAATCAGCAGATTTTGAAAGGAATCGTCACTTATAGATGAAGCGTATCTTGATTATGTTATCATTACTTTCTTTGAGCTGTTTGCTGTTCGGCTGCGGGGATGAACTCGCGGGGGCTCCCGAGACCACTCTTTTCGAGCAGTCGATCCCGATACAGATTGAGGAATCTGTCTCATCGCCTGAAACAGAGGCGGTGAAAAAGTTGATGTCGGTATCTTTTGAGAATATTTCGCCTATAAGAGTCACCGTGAAAGGAACCTATCCGAGACTTTATAAGCTTTCGGACGGAACTCTGCTCTGCGGTATCGACGGTTATTGCTATCGAAGCGAGGATGATGGGCTTACTTGGTCGAACGGCTTTGATTACCGAAGAGATTATGCGGTCAGAAACTCGGACGGTGTTTTTGAGCTCACTTGCGCAAACACGGCTTTTTATCAGCTTGAGGACGGCACTCTTCTTGCGGCATACAGAGCTACAGGTTATATTAATAAGGGAAAAACGTTGTTTTGCACCAAAATTCTCGTAAGCCAAAGCACGGACGGCGGAAAAAGATGGCGTCCGCATTCCACGGTATGTGAGTATTATGACGAAGACGGCAAGACTCGCGGCGTATGGGAACCGCATTTCGGTTTGATCGACGGAGTTCTTACCTGCTTTTACGCAAACGACAGCTTTGACGTGGTGGAAAAATATCAGAATATCGAATATATGCAGTGGATCGATGGCGAGTGGAAGAACAGAACTGTTGTTTCAAACGGCGATGCTCACAACTCGCGCGACGGTATGCCCGTATGGCAGAGGCTTTCAAACGGAAAATATATCTGCGCGATAGAGGGCTGGGTGCCGGGTGGGACTGCGCTTTGCATTAAGCTTCTTTGGTCGGATGACGGTGTGAATTGGTCACAGCCCGTGATCGTTTACCGCGCTAAAAACGGAACCTGCGGTGCGCCATACGTTGTTGAGCTCCCGACGGGACAGCTTTACCTGACTTTCCAGACGAACGAAAATTTCAAGGGAAGTGCGCCGCTGGCTGAACCGAAAATGTACGGCATAATTTCCGACGGAACGCCGATCGAAAAAATATCCGCCAAGAATTTCTCAAAGCCCGAGAACGTCTTCGGTATTGCAAATGGAGAATACGGACTTTGGAATTCGATATATCTTTCGGATAAATATCTTTACATAGCAACACACACGAATTATTCCGAACTCCCCGGAACGCTTATAAAGAGAATTGCGATCAACGATCTCTATGAATAAAACACGACCTGCAGCGGCGCTGCAGTTCGTTTTTTAAGTATTATTTTCTTGCCTTGTTAAGGAGAAGGTTAACGATGATACGGAGGATGAGTGCGCAAGCGATTGCGGTGATGGTTACCTTGCCGATAGCCATTGCCATGCCGCCGATACCGGTGATGAGGATTACCGATGCGGTGAAGAGGTTTGCGTTCTGCTCAAGGTCGATCTTCTGGATCATCTTAAGACCCGAAACTGCGATGAAGCCGTAAAGGGTGATACATACGCCGCCCATTACGCATCCGGGAATCGAATCAAGGAATGCAACGAAGGGAGAGATGAAGGATACGATCATCGACATAATAGCGGTAACGGTGATAGTGATGACCGATGCGTTCTTGGTGATAGCTACACATCCGACAGACTCGCCGTATGTGGTGTTGGGGCAGCCGCCGAAGATCGAGCCAACCAAGGAGCCTACGCCGTCACCGAGAAGGGTTCTGTGAAGTCCGGGCTCTTCAAGAAGATCGGACTCAATGATGGAAGAGAGGTTCTTGTGGTCTGCGATGTGCTCTGCAAATACTACGAATGCAACGGGAACGTAAGCAACGATAACGGTTGCAAGGAAGGAGACGTTGAATTCGCCCGTGCCCTTGAGAGCGGTGAGGAAGGTGAACTCGGGAACTGCAACGAAGGTGGAAAGTCCAACGCCTTCCGCA
Organism: Eubacteriales bacterium; assembly: GCA_045644325.1. Lineage (GTDB taxonomy): Bacteria > Bacillota > Clostridia > Oscillospirales > CAG-272 > CAG-390. The sequence goes on from JAZRGT010000023.1 coordinate 20,049, forward strand.
ACGAGTGCCTTGAAGGGAGCAAAGTCAACGATCTGAATAGCTGCGTTATCGGTTGCGATACCGATGAGGGTGAATACGAGACCTACTGCATAGCCCGAAAGGATACCGATGATGAAGGGGATGAGCTTGACCATCTTCTTACCGTAGGTGGAGCAGATGATGACTACGAGCATAGTAACGATCGCGCAAACGAAGGATACCCAAAGAGTGGGGGACATAATGAACGCACCGTTGCCGTCCTGAGGACCGTAGGAGAATACGTCATTGACAGCAGCGCCTGCGAGGGAGAGACCGATGAGGGCAACTGTCGGACCGATAACAACGGGAGGCATAAGGGTGTTGATCCACTTAACGCCTGCAAATTTAACAACGAGAGCGATGATAACGTAAACAAGAGCCGCAGAAGCCGCACCGATCAGAAGACCGAGGAAGCCGAGCTGCATCGAGGTCGCGCCAGCAAATGCCGCGAGCATCGAGGGAATGAATGCGAATGAGGAGCCGAGGAATACGGGGCTCTTGAACTTTGTGAAGAGCTGATAGATGATGGTACCAGCGCCCGCACCGAAAAGTGCTGCGGAAGCCGTCATGCCGTTTCCTACGATAGCGGGAACTGCGATGGTTGCCGCCATAATAGCGAGAAGCTGCTGGATCGCGAAGACGATAAGCTGACCGAATTTCGGCTTATCCTTTACGTTGTAGATGAGTTGCATAAGATGTCCTCCTTGTTTTTTCGAAAAACGCCAAACTGCGCGCTTTTTCGGTTTCTTCCTATATAATATCATATTTTTTGCAAAAAGTAAAGTGAAAATCGAAATAATTTTTTCATATTTTGTTGAAAAAACGATTGTAATTGAGATTTAAGATTTCTTTTGTGTTTTTTTGAAACTGCTATTGCAAAACGGCGGGAAAAGTGATATAATTAATTTGATTTATCCCAAAAAGGAACAATGCAAATGATTAATAAGATTTATAAAATTAAAGATTTCATAGAAGCACTCGATAATTCGGGTATGCTGATGGGCACCGATATGTGGGATTCTTATGCCGAGATCGAGGTCACCAATCTCACCTTTGACTCGCGCAAGGTCACACCCAGCACTCTCTTTATCGCCAAGGGCGTTCACTTTAAGGAGGAGTATCTCTTTTCCTCGCTCGAGAAGGGAGCGGTAGCGTATATCAGCGACCGCATAATTGCGGGCAGAGAGAAGTATATCGCCGTAAATGATATTCGCGGTGCGATGGCTCTCATTTCAAGAATGTTCTACTGCGATCCGCAGACCGATCTGACCACATTCGCCGTAACGGGCACCAAGGGCAAGACCACGACCTGCTATTACTTAAAGGAAATCCTCGATACCTATGCCGCAGATACCTCCACTCGCGAGTGCGGTTTTATGTCCACTATCGACACCTACGACGGCATCGAGCGCTTTGAATCGACCAATACCACTCCCGAATCCCCCGACGTTTGGCGCCATTTCTCGAACGCGGTAAAGTCGGGCATCGAGAATTACGTTGTTGAGGTTTCGGCTCAGGCTCTTAAATATCAGCGAGTCGAGGGCGTGACCTTTAACGTAGCGGGATTTACGAATATCGACAACGACCACATCAGCGAAGTCGAGCATCCCACCTTTGAGGATTATTTCTATTCCAAGCTCAAGCTTTTCGATAACTGCCGTGTCGCTTGCGTAAATACCGAAGATCCCAAAAGCGATATTATGCTCAACTATATAAACGGAAGAGTTCCCGTTATCACCTTCGGTTTTAATGAGGGGGATACGATCTACTGTAAGTCTGTTGAAACACTCGCGGACGGCATTTACTTTGACGTCGTGACCCCCCTTTGGGAAAGAAGAATGAAGATCACGATGCCGGGCGAGTTCAACGTGAAGAACGCGCTTTGCGCGATCGCTATGACCTACGCCGTCGGAATTCCGCCCGAGTCAATGGAGAAGGCACTTGCCGTTGCGCGCACAGCGGGCAGAATGCAGGTGTTCAAGAGCGAGGATGAAAAGGTCATCGTCATCGTTGACTACGCACATAACAAAAACAGCTTTGAAACGCTTTGCGAATACGTTTGCCGTACCTATCCCGATCGCAAGAAGATCGCGTGCTTCGGTCTTCATGGCTCAAAGTCGCAGAACAGACGCGAGGAGGTCGGAAAGATCGTCGGCGCATGCTGTGACTATGCCGTCATTTGTGAAAAGGATCCCGCTGACGAGCCGTTTGAGAAGATCGCTCGCGAGATCACAGTGCATCTTGAAGCGCTCGGATGCCCCTTTGACGTAGAAGAGCTCCGAGGCGATGCCATTCGCCGTGCGGTGTTCGCTGATATCGGCGAGAGCGTAATTATGTTTGCCGGCAGAGGTGCGGAAACTCACGTTATCCGTAAGGGCGCGGTGCTTCATTATCCCTCCGATATCGAAACCACCATCAAGGCTCTCGGCGAGTATGATGCAGAGATGGCTGCAAAAAAAGCGTCGGTTTGAGCACTTTTATAGGCTTTTTCGGCAAATGAAATGAAATTTTGCAAGAAAAGTCCGAAAGAATTGCAAAAAATCACTTGACAAATTCGTTAAAATGGTTTATAATACCCTTAAGTCTGCGCGAAAGAATGAAGGAGACATAATATGAAACGCAACCTTATCGCAATGATTGAGGAAGGTATGCATACCTTCTCCAAGGGGCAAAAAAGAATAGCTAATTATATACTTGAGCATTATGACAAGGCGGCGTATATGACTGCATCGAAGCTCGGAACTCTCGTCGGGGTTTCAGAGTCCACGGTAGTCAGATTTGCTATCGAGCTCGGCTTTGAGGGTTATCCCGAAATGCAGAAGTCGCTTCAGGAGCTTATCAGAATGAAGCTGACCTCGGTTCAGCGAGTTGAGGTTACAAATTCGCTGATAGGCGAGGGCGACGTACTCGAAAAGATCCTTATGTCGGATGCCGAGAAGATCCGCAGAACGCTTGAGGAGGTCGACCGTGAGGCTTTTGAAGCGGCAGTTGATAAGATCGTTGCCGCTGATAAGATCTACATCATCGGCGTTCGTTCATCGTCCTCTCTCGCGGGATTCCTGAACTTCAATTTCCGAATGATCTTCGATAACGTCAAGTTCGTTCAGACAACATCGGGCAGCGAAATGTTCGAGCAGATAATGTCGATCGGACCTAATGACGTTATGATCGCGATCAGCTTTCCGAGATATTCCAAGAGGATTGTCAACGCCGTTGAGTATGCGCACAGCGCAGGCGCGGACGTTATCTCTCTGACCGACAGCCTTCAATCTCCGATCGCGGGCGTTGCCGATCAGCTCCTTCTTGCGAGAAGCGACCTGGTCTCCTTTGTCGACTCGCTTGTCGCGCCGCTTTCGATAATCAACGCCATCATCGTTGCGGTTTCGCGAAAGAAGATGGACGATATCAGGGTCCGCTTTGAAAAGCTTGAAAAAATCTGGGATGAATACGAGGTCTACGACAAGGCGCACGAATGATCGCCTGCCGTAAAAATTGGTATGAATAATTCTGAATTTACTACGGATAATATCCGCGTAGCCGTAATAGGCGGCGGCGCTGCCGGAATGGCAGCCGCCGCCTTTGCCGCGTATGCGGGCGCTTCGGTCACTCTCTATGAAAAGAACGGACCGGGCAAAATGGGTTGGAAGCTTGCCATCACGGGCAAGGGAAGATGCAACGTGACCAACGATTGCACGCGCGACGAATTTCTTGAAAATATCCCGCGCAATCCCCGCTTCCTTTACGCCGCATATTCGGCGTTTCCTCCCGCGAGGGTAATGGAGCATTTTGAATATCTCGGCGTTCCGCTGAAGGTCGAGCGCGGAAGACGTGTCTTCCCCGAGTCGGATAAAGCCCGTCACATCGTCGACGCTCTCGTTCGAGATCTCGAATATTCGGGCGTTTCGGTAGTCGGCGGCGCGGTGAAGAGCGTAACCAAGGAAAACGGTGTATTTACCGTTCATATGACACACGCCGAAAAGCCGCGTGAATTTGACCGCGTCATTATCGCGACGGGAGGAGCGTCCTATCCCCGAACGGGCTCTACGGGCGACGGACACCGTTTCGCCGAGTCGCTCGGTCATCATCCGACCAAGCTCACGGCGTCGCTCGTTCCGCTTGTCAGCCCCGGAAAGCTCTGTCCTTCGATGCAAGGGCTTTCGCTCAAAAATACCGCGTTGACGGTCGTTGAGCGGGCAAGCGGCAAGAAGGTCTACGATGATTTCGGCGAGATAATGTTCACTCATTTCGGACTGACGGGACCGATGGCGCTCTCCGCTTCCGCACGTCTTGAAAATGTCGCTCCCGATAAATACGAGGTCTTTCTAGATCTCAAGCCCGCACTTGACGAGGCAACTCTCGATGCGCGTCTGCTTTCGGATTTCTCCAAATATAAGAATCGCGATATAACCAACGCACTCGGCGATCTTCTGCCGAGCAAGATGATCGAGCCCTTCGTTGATATGACGGGCATTCCGCGCGACACCAAGGTTCATTCGATCACCAAGGAAATGCGCAAGAAGATCATCGCTACCCTCAAATCCTTCCGCGTTCCGATTTCGGGACTTCGTCCGATTGACGAGGCGATCATTACCCGAGGCGGCATCCCGACCGATGAGATAGACCCGAGGACGATGCAGTCTAAGATCTGCGAGGGACTTTACTTCGCAGGTGAGATCATCGACGTTGACGGCTATACAGGCGGTTACAATCTGCAGATAGCCTGGTCTACGGCGTTCCTTGCGGGTAACGCGGCGGCTAAATGTTAATACTTCGTAAACATACGAAAATTTGTGAAACTTTTTATGATTTTTGGAGTCTTATATTATGATGGACAAAAAGGTTACGCTTAAAATTGCAATAGACGGTCCCGGCGGTGCGGGCAAGAGCACGCTTGCAAAGTCGCTTTCGAAGAAGCTCGGTTTTGCTTACGTTGATACCGGAGCAATATACAGAACCGTTGGCTTTGCCGCGCGCGAAAGAGGTATCGCCCCCGACGATGCGGCGGCTGTTACCTCGATGCTTGGCGAGATCAAGGTCGAGGCAAAGTTTGAGGGCGGACGTCAGGATATGTACCTCGACGGCGAGTTCCTCGGCGACCGAATCCGCGAGCACGAGATCTCTCATTACGCTTCTGCAGTTTCGGCTATTCCCGCCGTGCGCGAGTATCTTTTTAATATGCAGAGAAGCATCGCGGATGCAAACAACGTCATTATGGACGGCAGAGATATCGGTACGGTCATCCTTCCCGATGCACAGCTCAAGATCTTTTTGACCGCGACCTCCGAGGAGAGAGCTATGCGCCGCACCGCAGAGCTTATCGAAAAAGGTCAGCGGGCTGATTACGAGCAAATACTTGCCGACATCAAGGAGCGCGATGAGCGCGACTCGAGCCGAGCAATAGCGCCGCTCAAGCCCGCAGACGATGCCATACTCTTTAACAATACCGGTTATACCCCCGAGCAGTCGCTTTCGGAGCTTTTGGAGATCGCGAAGGATAAGCTCGGCATTTCGGAGGTCTGCTGATGAAAAGTAAGCTTTATGCATTTCTCCACTTTCTTCTTGCGTGGCTCGCAAGATTGATCTTTTGCGTTTCCTGCAAAACGAAAAAGAAAGAGCCTCCGCTTTCGGACGGCGCACTTCTCGTTTGCGCAAATCATATATCGGTGCTTGATCCCGTGCTTATCTGCGCGGTGCTTCGCAAGCATCAGCCCCGTATTATGGCTAAAAAGGAGCTTTTCAGCGTTCCCGTGCTCGGTTGGCTCGTCGGTCAGCTCGGTGCTTACCCCATCGATCGCAAGGGCGCGAATGCGGACGTTATCCTCAAGACGATCAAGATGCTTGAGGATGGCTATTGCGTCGGTATGTTCCCGCAGGGAACGCGCCGCGCGGACGTTGATCCCGCAACGACTCCAATCAAAGCGGGCGCGGGACTTATCGCATCCAAGTCCAAAGCAACAGTTCTGCCGATCCATATAAAGACCAAAAACTACCGCATCAAGGCGTTTCGCAAGGTAACTCTGATTCTGGGCGATCCCATTCCTTACGAGGAATATACCAAGGGTGGAGAGCTTGAAGGCGATTCAAGAGCGATCACGCAGTATATTTTCGACCGTATAATCGAGCTCGGAAAAGAGGATGCTGAATGAACCGTCATGAAATAATCGTCGCAAAGCACGCGGGCTTCTGCTTTGGCGTTAAGCGAGCGACTGATATGATCGCGGAAAAGATCGCTATGCAAGACGGTGACCGCATATTCACGCTCGGTAAGCTTATACATAACGATACTTATAATGCGCAGCTTGCCGCGAACGGAGTTGGTGTAACTTCGGTCGATGATCTTGAAGCCTTGGCTGAATCCACCGAAAGCGGTGCGCCCGTTACGGTATTCGTTCGCGCACACGGAGTGACAAAGGAGACAAGCGAGCTGCTTTCCGCACTCGCAGAAAAGCACGCGGGCTTCTCCTACGTTGATTGCACCTGCCCTTACGTCAAAAAGATCCATAGGATCGCGGCGGAGAATTCGGTTCCCGAAAATGAGGGGGAAGAGAATATTTTTATTCTCCTCGGTGCGGAAAGTCACCCGGAGGTCGTCGGTATCGTCAGTTACTTTGACGGAAAGAGCTTCGTTTATGCAACCGCGGCGGAGCTTGAACAGGCGATCAAGGAGAAAAAATTGCCAATAAGTGGCAATATAGTCCCGATAATGGCGGCGCAAACCACTCAAAAGTTAACAGAGTGGAAATATTCATTAAATTTTATCAAAAAAGTATATACAAACGTCAGAATTTTTGATACAATATGTAATGTTACGGAAATTCGGCAGCTTGAAGCGGAAGAGCTCTCAAAAGCGTGCGAGACTATCATTGTCATCGGCGGACGCGACAGCTCAAACACAGCTAAGCTTTACGCGATCTGCAGTGAGAATTGCAAAAATACGATCTGCATATCCGAGCCGCAAGAGCTTGACGGATTCATTCCGAGCATCCCACAAAAAGTGGGAATTGTCGCAGGTGCTTCGACGCCCGGCGGCATAATAGAGGAGGTATACAACAAAATGAGCGAAATCAAACTCGACAAGGCAGAAATCAGCTTTGACGAAATGCTCGACTCAGCCATCAAAACTTTAAGTTCAGGAGACACCGTTACCGGTACTGTTATTGCAGTAAACGACGTTGAGATCAAACTCGACCTCGGCGCAAAAGTTACCGGCATACTGACCGCCGATCAGATATCCGACGATGCTTCTCTGAAGCTGAGTTCCGAGTACAAGATCGGTGACGAGATAGATGTATTTGTTATCCGCGTCAGCGATGTTGACGGATGCGCAACCGTTTCCAAAAAGCGCGCAGATCTTGACAAGAATTGGCACATCATCGTTGATGCCAAGGAAAGCGGCGAGAACCTTGAGGGTGTTGTTGCCGAGGC
>JAZRGT010000024.1:0-27271 GCA_045644325.1 Eubacteriales bacterium
TCGCACCAACCCACAGGCATAAAAAAATCGCCGGCATTGGTGAGTCCTGTTCTGAACCCGCCAACACCGGCGAACATATCCAAATATTTAATTTTTGTCACTCAAGCCTCACCTCATTTGCAGGGCTTTGAGCGGTAGCCGCATCAATCATATCTGCGACCTTTTCGGGGCATTCATCCCAATCCACATGATGATCTGTCTCAAGCTCCACCGTATACCAGTATTTATACGGTACCAGCTTTCTGATCTCGTGGAGAACTTCATCGTCCTCACTGCTGTCCGACAATACTCCATTGGGAGTAAAAAATGTAGTACCCCAATGTTCACCCGAGGAGCATGCGTCTATGTCGAGAAGAGCAACATAGAGATTCCCATCAGCTGCAAGAACAACTCCGGGTACTGTCGTGATTCCATCGGAGCTATCAAGATGGTTTGTGCCGTATACCTCGAGATAGTTTTCATGAAGCATACGTAGTAGATCGATGGGAACCGTCATATCTCCGGTTTCGTATGCTTTCTTTATGCCGTACCACCCTATGGATGGAATAACCTCTTTGTTCACTCTGTCAATAAATTCACGTTGCAACCGCTCACTTCGTTCGTCAAGGAGCTCGTCTTCTGTAAGAGTTCTGAAACTGTCCTCTTCCGGAATGATACCGAGACGGCGATTGTTATCGAAGACGCAATGTATTGTGCCGAGATCGTCAATGTGGTCTACAGTTCCTCTCGTTCCAGGTTCGATCGGTCGCGGATCGCTGCCCATCATCAGCATCTCAATTCGAGTGCCGGGCGGATATAGTGCCTTGTACTGTTTTGCCAGCTCTTCAAGTCTTCTGAATTCGTTCATTTCATCACCTTCCTTAATGTTTTTGTTATTATTCAAAGGAACAATGTCCTCTAGATATTTGGGATCGACTATCACTTCATCTTCTCCGCGTCTGTTGAAATATGCATATATATGCTTTCGGTCGATTCGAGCTTCATATACAGTTCCGTCCTCATCGAATCTGTGAGCAAACCACTCGGCGGTTTTAGGGTTTAGTGTCCATGACAATGCTTTTATATTATCTGCATTATGAGATGTCACGCCTCTGTATACTTTAACTTCGTCATTCAAAGCAATGAATATCTCGTATTCATCCTCATTCATAAGATACTGTGGATCAGAGGCTCTGAATGCACGTAAGAGATCGTTTTTTCTCATATTCGGATCGGCATTTGGAGCCTCTGTTCTTACCCAGATGTCGGATAAGATCTCGGACATATCTGCTGCAGAAAGCGAATCCATAATGTATTTCAAAAAGCCAAGGCTATATGATTTGGTTACCATCGCTGTTATATCCGAAACAGAGCGCGATTCATTGATCAATTCAATAATATGGCATCGCCATTCTTTTAATGCCTGTGTATCTGCGGTTAGGTCTGCTTGAACTATATCACCGCTATTGTTTCTATAAGCTACTATGCCGCTGTCTGTAAAGGGATGCTTGACAACGATCGGGGAAAAGTCAGTTTCATATATTTCGAGCATAGCAAACATACGCGCCATTGCCTTTACACTGTTTAGATCGGTTATCTTTTTCATTCTATAATGTCCTCATCTGATACCCTATATTCTCATCCGCAAACATCGACATATAATCATGGAGAGTATCTGTTATCTTTTCATAATCCGAATACGTTGGCTTAAAGCCGTACCAACCGGTACAGCCCTCTTCATCCCATATATAAGGATCCTGCCCATTCTTCTTTCCGATAATGTCCTTAAAAAGAAAAAGATTCGTATCGATCTCTCCCTCGGTACGGTTTATAACCGTTGCCCGCATAGCATCATAATGCTTTGAGACATTTGTCGATACGAATTCAAATTTAACTCGGATATCCTTGTCGATTTTACCTATCATCATCTTGCCGCTGAACATTGCTTCATAGAAAAGCTCGCTTTCTTCAAACAGCAATCGCAGCTCGTGTTCCGTGAATGTCATTTTCTCTCCTTTCCTACAGCGACATATTCATACTGTTGCCTTGATCCTGATCTGATGCTTGAGCGATATATTCTGTATACTTCTTCTGCCATGCATCGGCAAGTCTGAAGATCGTCCTATATTCGCCAAGTCTATCGCTCTCTCCGAACTCATCATCCGAAATATCTACGAGAGCCGTAAGTCCCCGTACACCTTCTTTGATCTGCTCACAGAAAGCAACAGCTTGCTCTGCATGTTCAAGATTGTTCTTCATCGTTTTCACCTCCTCTCAAAGTTCTATAAAAGATGCTCCGAACAGTTCGTGCGGAGCATAATTTATCTCAAATTCAGTTCTGCCTACATATTTGCAACTATTGGCGAGGAAGTTCGGATTGTCATTCATCCGCATCATAAAATACGCCAATTCTTCAAAAGAAGCATCGAATATCTCGCCTTCTCCGTACAGATATTCGTCAGACTGTACTCGAATAACAACATCATCCTCGATATCCATACAATAGTCCTCGTAGGCGCTGTATCCATCGATCTGATCGGATTCGGTTACCTTACCCCGAGCAAGCATTTCCGTTGCACCGTGATCGCTTTCAAGGATAATATGAGAAAAACGCACAGCCATTATTCGATACCTCCCATTTTCATATTTCCAAGGTATTCATCGAATTCATCACTGTTGAGCAAGAAGTAGTCATCTCCGGCGTTCCAGAAGCTTACGAACAACTCACCGTCTCGGATATGGATCGGCTTTTGCTCGAGGCTTTCACCGTATCCGTCCGAGCACTGACCTTCGAGCCATTCCTTGAACTCCGCGTCTTCCTCCGGTGTAAATGGTTCCGTTAGCTCTACACGGATACAGCCGTAAAGAACTCCACTTACGTTTTGCGTGGAGAAGTGAACTTCCTTCAGCTTTGCCACCGCCGAATTGCTTTCGCTGAAATGCTCCGCGATATTCTCATCGTCAAGAGAATCCACATACTGTATTAGCTCCCTGATCTTTTCTTCATACGGTGCCAGATACTCTCCGTCGTATTCTTCGGAGAAATTCTCACAGTCTCCGTATTCATTGCGCGGAAAGAGTGTTGCTGTCAGCGGACAGTAGTAGTGTTCTATAGTATCTATCATTCTTCGTTCGAGCATCATTCTGCCGAATTCTTCAAACGACAATACCTTACCGTTAAGCACGGCATCCATCATGTCGAGCTTATTCGCGCATGGCAGATTGTGATAGATCTCGCATATTGTATTGACGAATGAGAGCGTATTTTCCGAAGAAACAAAAGAAGCGAGTCTATTTTCAAACTCGCTTGTTCCGTATATCTTCACTTTGATTGGCTCATCAACTTCGTCCGCGCACCTAATTTCATGCGCTGGTGTCTTGATCCCAATCGACGCAAGATGCTCTGCCATAAGCATTCTCCGACACGGGAAGTCCATAAGTAGTGTGTCACCCTCGTGGGTGATTATTGATTTGAGCATTGTTGTTCCTTTCATATTATTTTTATATTTTGTGAAAAAATCAAAAGAATCATTATATGGATATAAAAATGCAATGTCGTTGAACCATTGCAATATAAACTATAATAGTCATTTCGCAAGCCGAATATCTGTATTAATTATACGGAAACATTGCGCGCGAGCGGACAAATGGGTGAATGTTTTGAAATTTACCGTATTTTTTTTACGGATAAGTATTGACAAATCTTTGAACTTGTGATATAATCATAGCAAAGAAAGGAAGGATATGGATATGCTTAAGCGATTTGAAGTAAAGAATTATAAAGGTTTCAAAGATAATATCGTTTGGGATCTTCGTGCTACTCGTGATTATTCTTTCCAAACCAATCTTGTTCGCAATAAGATAGTTACCGCTGCAACTGTTTTCGGAAAAAATGGTGCTGGAAAATCAAGTTTGTGCACAGCGTTGGTTGATATAACAACGCATCTTCTCGATGTCGAAAAAGATCATACCCCTCCACATCTCTATTCTCACATTGGTAATAATACAAATCTATCGGAGTTTAAATATGTTTTTCAATTCGATATGGATGAAGTTGAGTATTATTATGCAAAGACCAATAACCGTGAAATGGCTAGCGAAATCTTATTAATAAATGGCAAGCCAGTTGTTTTACATAACTTTATTGATGAGCGAGAAAACTTCATTTCAATTCCAGGGGCGGAAAATCTCCGAACTAAAGGACTTCAAAAGCAACTTTCGGTTATAAAATATATTTATAATAACACCATTCAAGATGAGAGTTCTGTTATATCCAAAATTATCAGATTTGTTAGCGGTATGCTATATTTCAGAAGTCTTAAAGATGCAAACCAATATATTGGATACCGAATCGGCGCGGAAAAACTAGACGATATTATACTTAAGAATAATAAACTTCAAGAGTTTACTCAGTTTTTGAATGAGATGGAGCTAGAGTATACCCTAGTTCCGCTAAAGCAGTCGAGTGGAGTAATTACAATAGGAGCAAAGTTCGAAAATGAAAAAGTGGTTCCATTTTTTGATATTGCTTCTTCCGGTACTAGAACATTAATGTTGTTCTTTTGCTGGCTGTTGGAATTTCAGAATTTAACTTTCTTAATTATTGATGAATTTGACGCGTATTACCATCATACCGTTTCTAAAAAAATCTTGGAAATGATACATCGGTATGCTAATATGCAATCCATAGTAACTACACATAACGTAACGCTACTGAATACTAATGAGATACGCCCTGATTGCGCTTTTGTTCTTGACAAAAAAGGTGTTATAAACCTTTGCAACAGAACTGACAAAGAATTGCGCGAAGCTCATAATATTGAAAAACTCTATAGAACTGAAAAGTTCAACTAACTAATAAATAAAAGGACAAACAAAAAGGGCATCAAGTTGCCAAGATGCCCCTCGTGTTGACAAAAGCACTTTAATTTGGTACTTTAGTCTGGTGGTACTTACTATTATACCAAATTTCATGGCAAATTGCAAGTGTTTTTTGAAAAATTCTCAAAGCACAATACCGATCTTTGTCAACGGAAAGTAAAGCCGAGTTGTTTCTCCTTTTAAATATATTTTTAAGGAGGGCTAAGTATGGCCTCAACTATCAAAACCGGTGGTACTGTACCGATTTCCGGACAGTATCGAGTTGTCGGAAGCAACACGGAATATACTTTCGTTCAAGGTAAGCGTGTTCCGCCTACAACCAATGGGTCTGCAAGATTTACACTCGTGGATCCGACGAAGCACAAAGGAGGTAAAAAATCATGAAATTTCAAGGTGCTTTAATTAAAGAGCAAGGTGTCACATTTGGCATCGTCATCGTTAAGCCACACGTTTTGCAGAGTGAATCTGAATCTAACGCTATGCGTGCATTCGGAACGAGAGCGTTCGGCTTTGTGCCTATTATTTTGATGGCGCAGAATTCCCGAGGTATTCCTACATATTCGGGAAGAAGAGATATCGTACAGTTCCTTGCCAAGGTTCCTATCCAATGTATTCCTTGGCGTGAGTACAGCGTAGCTTAAGGAGGATGAAAATATGTCCTCGAAGATTATTTGCTACGATCTTTGTGCTCCCGGTCGCAATTATGACGAACTTTACAAGACACTCAAGTCATACGATGTATGGGCGCACGTAACTGAATCCACTTGGTTTGTGAAAACATCCGAATCTTGTGTTCAAGTAAGAAACAATCTCCTTTCAAAGATGGATAACAATGATCGTTTGTTTGTCGCAGAACTTACCGGTGAGGCGGCGTGGTACAGAGTCATCTGCAATGATGATTATCTGATAAAACATCTATAACCATCCCGAGACCGACATTTATGTGTCGGTCTTGTCAGACTGTAGACAAAAAAGATTCACACCGCGCTGTAAAGAGCGGTGTGAAATTTTTGTTAGAAAAGAGAAAAATTGAAAAAAGCAAGAGCGACAAATCAGAAAATGAGCTGTTAGAAGAGGAAATCCTCTTTCATTTAGCTATCTTTTTGAGATTCATGCACGAAAAGTGAGCGTGACCTGCATAGTAACCTTTGCAAGACCACGCAACTGCGTGTAACGCAAGCCATGATTTACTTTGACATCGGCAAAAACTTGGTCTATCTTTTGCTTGCGCTCATCGAATAATTCTTAGTATGTCGTAATCCTCAACTTTTTTCAATGTAAGGCTCCCATACGTGCCGTGTGATGGTCTTTTGGGATTGCCCTATAAGGACATAATTCACATACTTTAGGATCGCTCTTGTACTCTCTGTATCAGTCGCGGTTTGTCGTACTGTATTTCAAAATCTGATCGTTCGGACAAATTATGCAATCGTAATACTCATCATATACATATTCGTATTTTCTGAAATATCCGTCAGGTGTCATAGAACTTTTGTAAGGGAGCAAAGGTTTCTTCCGTCATCAATAATACGTTTTGCTATCCAAGGTGTTCTGTATGCTGAATCCGCTACTACTGCTTTTACTTCAGGAAAATAGGTTACGGTGTTCTCACATACGGCATCAAACATTATGCTGCCATGCACGTTTCGGGGAGCTACCGAGAATCCGAGAATGAAATTTCTCTTGTCGCACGCAGTTCCTGCTATCGAGATATGGATCGTGTAGAATGAGGCATATAGGCGATTCTGAGGGCATATAGCAGCACTTGGAAGCATCAATAAACCTTACGAGCAAAAAGGACAAAAAAGAAGAACCTAAAACATCAGGCTATGCCTTTGTTCGTCTTAGGTTCTTACTGGCGGAGATGGGGAAATGCCATTCATATACACAACAGTTCCTTCTCTATTGGAGTACTATATTATATTACTGAAATTCCCTTGCGTCAGCCATCAAGTCGCTCTCTTTAAGTTAGGCAACGACAACTTCTTTATGGGAAAGCCATGTTACCGCGAATTGACAAACACGCGCTTTCTATTCTTCAATAGCCCCTCACCATATACGAAGCACCTTGCGTCATAATACCAATTGCTCCTTAGAAGAGTAGCAAAGATCTCATTCCATTATTACTCATCCGCAAGACCCAATTTAGCTTTAAGCATTTGATACTGTTGCTCTATGGTTTCAAGCCACGACGAGTCCGCTTCATTTTGATTAAGCACGATCTCCGCTTGTTCGTATAGGCTTTTGAGTTCTTTTACTTTCATATTATCAAGCGAAACCGAAGATTCATGCAAAATATTAGCAAAACAGATGAAGTCCAAATAATATACATAACTCTGGCTTATGCTACTTTCTTTACCTATAGCAAACTGTTTCGCCTTTTCAAGATAGGCTCTCGCTTGGTCGTAGTCACCTTTATCAAACGCAATATCGGCCAGTTTCAAACTACATTTAGGAGCCCGATAAATATTCTCAACCGCTTTTTGCAATACATCCTGTGCATTCTTCGTGTCATTGCAGAAGCTATAAATAGATGCTTTTACAACATATCCCCCTTCAGAATCGGGATGCGATTCCAGATACTGAGTAGCAATCTGATGCATCTCCTCAATCGCCATATCCAATTCAGTGTCATTAGAGATGTTCTCGGCTCTTTTCATTAAATAGTCCACAGAGAAATCATACGCGCGCCATTTCCAACGTCTCCGAGGTATTTCCAACAAGCGTTGATAATACACCTCACACTTCGAAAAGCAGTCGCATTTGATTCCGTATATCAAATAGTCTGCTATCAAATCAACGTCCTTTGCGTACTGAGGGAACGAGAGTCCCTTCTCAAGCACACGGCACGCTTCCGTATACAGTCTATGGCGAGCCAATTGTACGGATAAGTTGTGAAAATCCTCCGCTGTCCCAGTAAGAGCTCTATCTTCATAGTCTTTTAATATATCCCGATACTCCATAGGACTTGTACAATCATCCAACAACTCGTTTAATTCATTAATCGTAATTTCTTCCAGAATTTGATTATTGTTAGTCATCGGTATCATCCTCCTCATTTGCTTCCGAATCTAACTTTCCAAAAAGTTCATCAAACTTCTTCTCAAGTGCTGCCGACAAATCTATATCGTCATCGGCTTGATGGTTTGCGTTCCAATTGGGCTTTTCAAGAACCCGATTGGTCTTAGAGTCACTATTCTTATTCAGTACCGCTTGGAATGAAATTCTCTTCTTTTCATCCCTAGCGCGTTCCCGAAAAGGAACAGTGGATGTGTTCCCCTGATCGTATGCGTCAACATCCATGAGTTTTGATACATATGGTCTGAGTCGTCCTGTTAAAATCAAGCACTCACCGGTTTCTTTGTCAAGCCGTTGAAGCGTTGAAATGGGGATCAATGGTTTCCCCTTGGAATCGGTTCCACACAACTCGGAAATATTTTTCAAAAGTTGCAGTTCTCGGCTGGCTAGGAAAAACCAGTTTGTGCAATTGGCCATGATTGTCTGTGCCTCGTCATCGTATCGAACCTGTAACTGATGCAGGCTTTGTACCACCAGTATATACCGAATGTTTCTGCTTCGTGCTGCCGCAATCATGGACGGGAAATCCTGCATAGCAGGAAGTGCAGAAAACTCATCCAAAATGTAATTAACACGCAAGGCAGAATCCTCAAAAGACCTGGCACTGTACGCATTCCCGACCAAACATTCGTAGCTTTGCTTGATAAACATAGAAACAAGCTTATGGTAGGTGGTTTTTTCGTCGGGAACAATCAGGAAAACAGCACTTTTTTGTTTTTGAATACTTGTAATATCAAAGTCATTATCTGACAACATGCCCATTAATTCGTGGCTCATAGACAAAAAACGGATCTTTTCATCCAATGTGCAAAGAATTGAGGCCTTTGTCTTATCTGCCGCGGTGAGAGTACCGCTTAAAGAGGAATAGATAACCGTGTCCTCCTTAGCTAACTGTTCCAACTCTGATCCCACTCTATACTCATGATCGTCAAAAAACGCGAGACGCAACAGCCACAGGCTTTCGAAGTTTACTAAACTCCTGTCCACTCCGTTTTCATGGCAAAACTTAAATAGCAATAATATCAAACCAGCTAAAACATTACCGGCAGAATAATCCCAAAAAGGATCCTTTTGACTAATATGAGAGAGCGCCAAATTGTTCGCGATATCGTTAACGAGTTCATTGGCTTTATCAATACTCCCCCGAACGTAGAAGTCATACGGAATACTCAAGGGATTCCATGAGTTTCCCAATCGTGGGTCTCGAAGATTGAGAACAAAAAGCTGATATCCATTCTTTTCAAGGTGTCCAGACGTGCGCCGATATATTTCCCCTTTAGGGTCGTTGATTACCATAGATTCACCGGCGTCAGCGAGCAAATGAACAGTAGGCATGACAAGCAATCTGCTTTTCTTTGAACCGGTAGCACCCAAAATCATTGTATGCGCGTCGGATGGGTCATAATACACCGTATTCTTGTGAGGATGGCATAGCATCGGACAGCCCCCTTTCCAAGTGGTGGCGTACGGAGGCTTACTGGATCTGACGAAGCTCTTCGTAGATACGTTATACATATCCAAAGAGCGTTTAAAAACCATCTCACTCTCCATTTTGTTTTTAGGTTGACCTATATTGCCATCCGCCAAATCCGTGTCATTGCTGAAATACGCAAGATTCTTATCGTTCATTGCGCTCCTCCTGATTCAAAAACTTCTCCGTTCCTATCTCCTCAACCTGATGTTTTGGAGTGTTTGAGTCTGTATACTGAACAGTCTTTTCATGTGTGTCTTCTTGCTCACGGCTACCGCTGTGATTGGTATCGACTTCAGCACTATAGTTCATTATCGGCGTATTCTTGAAACTATAACTTTCAATATGCCCTGCAATTGAACGTTTCACTGCCTCATCCCTGCAAGCTATTGAAAGCTCCATCGTTCCATACAGCGGCGCATCTATTTGACGAGATCCCTCTAGCGATGGAGGTTCCTCCGATGATGAGCGCACAATTACAAAGCGAGTCATAATCTTCGCATGTCTTACCATTGTCTCGCACATATCCAAAGTACTCATGAATGATTTGACTTGTAACTGGTCATTATCTGCAAGAATTACGAGATACTTTCCGTCAAATTTCTGGCTATGATTCCTAAGATCTGCACCAAGGGCATCATTGAGCAAACGTACGGTTAATTTTTTAATTTCCGAACCATAACTTTGAAGCATATACCTAAGCCAATTAACCACCGAGTTCCTTTCTATCATCGAATCAAACGGTGAATCGAAATATGAAAAATAAACTCTATCTATTCCAGGATTGCCTTCGGCGTCATCTTCAGGCTCGGAGAAAATTATTCTTTGGAGAATACTTTCCATCTCCTTCGCACAAATGATTCCCAGATGGGACCTGGAGCCAAGGAAGCGGGGGAAGTCTAACTCCTTACGTGATTGGCGTCCACTATTCATCCCTGAATACCGACTCCATTGCATAGAATCGTTCAGGATAAATGCATCAACAATCCAATTACCTTTCCCGTTTTTACCCATTGTATAGCATCCAGTTATACAAGATCGGTCTCCCGTTGAATTGATCGCCCACAACGACTCGTTGCTTTTTTTATTGGTGTACAAGCGTTGTACCGGATCGTTTGATCCCTGAGAGCAGGATTGAGCAAGCACCCACAGCCCATATCCCTTTTCATCTAATTTTTCGTATAGAGTTTCCCACGGCACAACGCATTGCTCGGGAGGATATTCCGAAAATAGCAAGCCACCCTTGTTCAAACAATTAGGCTTTTCGTCTAACCACTTCCAAACCTTATCGCTACACACCCTCCATTCGGATTGCGAATGAGCAACTGTATTCGGCAACAGGATACGGATGTCTGATTTTTGATAATAAAAGAACAGTTTTTCAATAAGACATTCTATGATCCGCCCATTATTTATATCGGACCAGTTAACAGAAATATCTGCTTTTGATGATTGAATTCGTTCAAGCACGGTTCCCTGATCAACCGATTCTTTTACTTGAAGAGCGGCATTTAGCTCGGCGCTTTCCTCCGACTCTATGAAAGGAATAACATGCACCGTTATGCCCAGGTTTTCATCCCTGAAGCCAGTTATTAATCTCGTTATTTGACGGGGCGCATCGTGAATACCATTTGAAGGGAAAAGAAGCAGTACCTCTTCGCTCCCAGTGGAAAGTTTGCTAATTAACTCAGTTATTAACGTTGGGTATTCATATACTTCCAAGCCAAACAAAAACCAACGAATTTTCGACATAAAAAGGTTACCACCTTTTACTTTTTTCTACTTATTCATGTTCACGTATGCCATGAATCAGCATTAAACACAAAAATGCCTTTTTGGCGATTCTCTTTTGGATTTATGGTTCCACCATAATGATAGTATTTATCCCAGAAATTGAACGCGGAATCGTAAATATGGGCTTCGATTAGACCCGTCCCGGTTACAGTATCCATTTCTCCAATAGTAAAGCCTATCTGACACGGATCATGAGTTTTCTGATCCTGATCCATGAAAGCAGGATTATTGAACCACATTATTTGTGCTTTCCCTTCTTTCATAATCGTATGAATACCAAACTTGTGGTTATGCCCGCACAAATACAGTTTCACCCTATTGTCGCTTCGAATCAAATCTTCAATTTTATCTAATTCGAGTGCCCAATCAAGCGGATGGTGCCCCAACAAAATAATGGGTTTGTCATTTTCAATACTGGCCAAAGTATTACGCAAAGCATGGTGACCAAAAATCAATCGGTTGTCCGAACGGTTTTTATAGTAGGCAAAAGCAGTGTTCATCCTAACTATGTTTACATCAGGTAATGAATCGCACTCATGAATTATGTCAGCTTTGCAAGGACAATCGACACCGTACAAATCTTTCCTAAAACGATTGTAGGTTTCAAATCCATAGAAAGCAACCTCAACGAGCCCAGACTCGATTCTCCCATCGGTGGGACGATAGTTGCTGTATATATTGTCCAAGATTATCGTACGAATATTAATGTCTCTTTTCACATCATGATTCCCCGGAACCATAAACATATTCTTTTTTTCAATCCCGGTAATTTCAAGAATCTTGTTGATACAAGAAATAGCAGTGTCTCTATCCTTTTCAGAGCCGTTCGGGGCAAAAACATAGTCTCCCGTCAAAAAAAGGAGCGTAGGTTTGGGTTCACGGTTAGCAATCGTTTTTTTCAAATATTTGATGAATTCATCAAATGCCACCTGCGTCGTGTATGTTTCAAAACCAAAATGTAGATCCGAGAGTTGTAACCATGTTACACGTGCCATGTAGCAAATTCCTCCAATGTTTTGTAGACTGATTAGGCATAAATATACCCTCTTAATTATAGCACAATTTCCGCGACGTGTCAACCCTTTTTACATAGCAAGCGTCACACAAACTTTGCAAGTGAATTCCCAAAGTGAATTCCACAGTGGAATTTGAAGTGGAATTTAGTGTGGGAAAGAATTTGTGGTAGAATTAAGTCTGGGAAAAGGAGGCCCGGACGAAGATGACAGAAAAGAAAAACAAACATATGACACTTGACGATCGAATTGAAATTCAAGAGTGTCTAAACAAAAGTATGACATTCAAAGCCATCGGACAACGAGTAGGAAAAGATCCAACAACAATTTCTAAAGAGGTAAAGCTACATGGAAAAACACACGCCAACTGTTTTACAAAAACAGACGAGTGCTGCCCCAAGCTATTGAAAGCACCGTTCGTATGCAACGGTTGCCCCAAGAGAAATCACAGCAATTGTCACTATCCGCGCAGAATATATCATGCCAAAACCGCCCAACAAGAATATGAAGCGCTGTTGGTCGAAGCAAGGGAAGGTATACCGCTGACAAAAGAAGAATTTTACAAAACTGAAGAAATAATTTCTTCGGCAGTAAAAGCAGGACAGAATATATACCACGCTATCCAAGCCAATGACTTGCCGGTTTCAAAAACGACGGTATACAGACATATCGAGTGCGGGTATTATACCATTTCCAAAATAGACCTTCCTCGAGCTGCTAAATTTAAGCCAAGAAAAGGAACCAAAGGAGAATACGTGCCTAAAGGCGTTAAAATCGGCAGAAGCTTTGACGATTTCTTGCTTTATCTCGAGGATAATCCTTCTACTAATTACGTTGAAATGGATACCGTGATCGGCAGAATAGGTGGTAAAGTTATTATGACTTTCCAATTTGTAAACGTAGATTTTATGTTTGGATTGCTGCTCGATAACAAAACAGCAGCAGAAGCGTCGAGTAAGATCCGTTTTCTAAAAGAGAAATTGAATGGTTCAGGGCTCTCTTTTTCTGAAGCCTTCCCGGTTCTTTTGACCGACAACGGCGGAGAATTCAGTGATGTTTTAGCATTTGAAAACGGATTGGATGGGCAGCCCGAGACTAAGCTGTTTTTCTGTGATCCCAATTCTCCGTATCAAAAACCTCACGTTGAGAACAATCACACTTTATTTCGAGGAATTGTTGAAAGCGGCACTTCTTTCGACAATTTTTCTCAAGAAAACGTAAATTTGATCTTTTCTCATATTAACGCTGTTAAAAGAAAACAATTTAACGGCAAGAGCTCCTACGACTTGTTTTCTTTTACATATTCAAAGGAGTTGGCAGAAGCGTTGGGCATTTCTTATATTGAACCTAAAGATGTTATTCAAACTGCTAAATTATTAAAGCATCTCCATTAAAGTAAATTCTACTCATAATGGAATTTAGTCTGGGAAATCTTTGCCTCAGGCTTTTTCGTCGTGTGTTTTTTCTTGTTCCACTTATTATTTGGGGCCCTTTTTCCTTCTCCTCGTTCTTTTTCCCATACTTATTTCCTTTGTTTCCCTTACTTAATTACACACTGTTCCTACTGTGGAATTTAGCGAGGGAAAGAAATTGTGGTAGAATTTATTATGGGAAAAGAAGGCTCCAGACAATGAATAAGAAAAAACAAACACATGACGCTTGATGATCGCATCGAAATCCAAGAATACCTTAACAAAGGCATGACCTTCAAGGCAATCGGAGAGCGGATCGAGAAAAACCAAACAACCGATTTCCGCAAGGCAAAGCAGCACATGGAATCGCATCCGAGTTCATTTGTTTGAACAAATGAAGTATATCCGTGGTTCTTGAATGCTCCGTTTGTGTATAATGGATGTGACAAAAAAGCAAAAGCAATTATCTGTACAAGTATAAGCTGTACGTAATCCCAAAGGTGCAAGCAACATACAATGGAACTCCGAAGCACTCGCGACCGGAATCCCATTGAGCAATCGGTGCCGTTTTGTTTATAGGGGTGAAATGAGAGTTTCGAATCGAGGTATGAATCGTATAGAATAAGTTATACAGAGGATCCTGAGGGCATAGAGTTGCACTTAGAAGCGCCGATAAATCTTACGGGCAAGAAGGGCAAAAAAGAAGGATCTAAGACAAACAACAGGCTTTGTCTTGTGTTCGTTTTAGGTTCTTACTGGCGTAGATGAAGAGATTTGAACTCTCGAGCATTCGTTTTAATCCTGATTGGAGCTAGATGCTTTGCCATAGGCATCCGCCGCGGGAAGTCCATGAGTAGTGTGTCACCTTCGCGGGTGATTATTGATTTGAGCATGGTATAGTTCCTTCTTGTTTTTGGGGTTTAGCAGATATAAAGATTTAACATTTGACAAACGAAAAAAAGGTGGGGAACGATTTGCATTTTTATGCGCAAATCGTCCCCCAAAAAGGAGATTTTGTAGTCCGATTCCGAACTATTATTGAAAAACTAGAATGTCATCTTTTTTCAAGCCGTCTTGTGGCGATTTTGAAAAAGTGAGAAAAAGTGAGATAAAACAAGAAAAACCGAGAAAATCCTCGGTTTTTCGTGGGTCATCTTTTTCGGACCCTCAATATGGTGGGGGATGGTGGATTCGGACCACCGAAGTCAGTGACAACAGATTTACAGTCTGCCCCCTTTGGCCGCTCGGGAAATCCCCCATATGAAGTCCGCTTTTACGCTGCGGACTTTTTTGGAGCTGGTGATCGGAGTCGAACCAACAACCTGCTGATTACAAATCAGCTGCTCTGCCATTGAGCCACACCAGCGTTTGGCGTTCCGTATTGGACGAATGATATTATACCACAAAGGCGGGCATTTGTCAATAGTTTTTTGAAAGTTTTTTTGATTTTTTTGCAGATTTTTTCGCTTTTGTCTGTTTAGCGAAAAATATCAGATTTATTGATTGACTTTTTATGAAAAATGCGATATAATTAAATCAATAAACAGATGCAAACAATATGGAAAACTGCATAGTGATTGAAAACTAATCAGAGCCGAGCTCAAACGCTTAAGCTTAATAAAAAATTAAGCCGGTTGTCTATTGTATTTTAATAAAAGCTATGCTATAATTAAGAAAAAACGGAGGACGGAATTATGATCTATCTGACTCAGGCTTTCTTCTGGCTGGTGCCTACTGCGGCGCTTGTCGGCTTCATTGTGACTCTTTGCGCTTATATCGCCGCAAAACGAAAAAACAAGCGTGAGCCCGGCAGCATCGGCGAATGTGTTCTGAAATCAAGAAGAAACGCCTTTATCGTTTGCTCCGTGGTTTTTGGCTTGGTGGTCGCCATGATCGCCGCCCTCCTCATTATGCTTTTTACGGCAATTGCTTTTATGTAAAATGAAAACCTCGACCTTTAATAAAATACTCATCGCCGTGCTTGCGCTCTGCATTTTGCTGACCGCGGCACACGTGGCTTACGCCGTTTGGGCGTACCGGCACTGCTCGATCATATACTTTATCGGCAAGGAGCTTTGGTGATGAAGAAAAGAACCGCATTTTTAGCTTTGACATCGACCGTACTCGCCTTTGTTCTCTTTAATTTCAGTATCTATATGCTCCTGACCGCTCGGCTTGCAAACAATTTCAGCTCGTCTTCGCAGGCAAAGATGATCGACGTTGCAAAATTTCTTCCCTTTAATGAAGGTTCCGACCTTGCGCGGATCGATTCGTCTCTGAAGCTGACGGAGGACCTTCCCGTGCTTGACGGTGCCGCCGCACTTGTGCCCGTTTACGCCGCTATTGTCAACGCGGTATATCCCGAGGACTCGGTGACGTACGAGGGCGGAGAATTCTCGGATGACAACTATTACGGCGAGAATTTCGCTCCCGACTCGAAGATGCAGTATAAAAACACCGTCCGAGGCTACACCGCGATCGTGGACGGCGAGACCGACATCCTTTTCTGTGCCGCACCGTCGGCAGAGCAGAAGCAGTATGCCGAGGATCAGGGCGTTGAGCTCGTTTACGTTCCCGTAGGGCTCGAGGCATTTGTGTTCTTCGTCAACGAAAAGAACCCCGTCGATTCGCTTACAGTCGAAGAAATTCGCTCGATCTACGCGGGAGAATACCGAAATTGGTCCGAGGTCGGAGGCGTTAACAGAGTCATAAATCCCGTGACAAGGCTTGCGGGAAGCGGAAGCCAATCGGCTATGGATTCATTTATGGGTGGCAGAAAGATCGCGCCGAAATCACCGCTTGCCATTTTCGGTGCGTCGATCGGATTTTCCTTCCGCTATTATATGGACGGCATCGTCGGCAACGACCGTGTTAAAATGATCGCGCTGAACGGCGTTTATCCGAGTGCGGAGAATATCCAAAACGGCACCTATCCCGTGATCGCAAAATTTTACGCGATCTACCGCGCAGATAACAAAAATCCCAATATTCCCACGCTGATCGATTGGATTCTTTCCGACGAGGGGCAGACGCTGATCGAGCAGAGCGGGTATGTCAGAATCAATTGAAATTTCAGGAGGCAACCCAATGAAACGCTTATTTCTCATTATTCTTTCCGCAATAATGATCCTCACTCTTCCCGCGTGCACGCCCGCGCCCGAGCCCGAATTTACTCTCGGAACGGTTGAGGGAAACGTCTATGAGAACACCTTTATAGGTATCGGATGCGCCTTCGGCTCGGATTGGACATATTATTCCGACGAGAAGATCAGAGAGATCAACAACGCCGCCGCAAGCCTTGCGGGCGACGAATTCAGACAAATGATGGCGAATGCGACCGTTGTTTACGATATGTACGCGGCTCATTCAAATCAGGTCAACACCGTCGTTGTCAACCTTGAGAAGGTCGACAAGGTTCAACTCGC
Source organism: Eubacteriales bacterium (assembly GCA_045644325.1). Classification (GTDB taxonomy): domain Bacteria; phylum Bacillota; class Clostridia; order Oscillospirales; family CAG-272; genus CAG-390. The sequence continues at coordinate 17,054 of JAZRGT010000024.1, forward strand.
CGTTCTCAACCTTGAGGAGAACTTAAAGAATACCATTCCCGCGCTTGAGCAGTCGCTCGGCAATATGGGATTTACGAACTTCATAAGTGAGATCGGAAAAGCCAAGCTCGGCGACACCGACGTAGTTTGCCTCAACGTAACCTCCTCGCTCGGTGAATTCAAGATGTACCAGAAGATCATTACGATCAAATGCAACGGTTATCTTGCCTGCATAACTTTCAGCGGTGACAGCTTCGAGAGCATCGATAGCGCACTTTCCTGCTTCTATTGGCTCGATTAACTTAAAAAGCCTGCTCACAAGGGCAGGCTTTTTCATTATTTTTCTTGACTTTCGATGCTTATTTTGATATACTATAATATATATTTTTACTTTATAAGGGTAAGCACTATGAAAGAAATATTATTTCCTTACGGTAAAGAAAAAATCGGCTACTGTTTTGGCGACGAGCTTTGCGCTCTGCTCGAGCCGAAGATTAACGAATACACCCCCGAAGCAGAGGGCGCGGAGCTTGTGCGCCGCGCGATGGATGCTCCGATCTCCTCACCAAGGCTTTCAGAGCTTGCACGCGGTAAGAAAAGGGTGGTCATTATCGCAAGCGACCACACCCGTCCCGTGCCGAGCAAGCTGATAATCCCGCCGATGCTCCGAGAGATCAGAGAGGGCAATCCCGATGCTGATATCACGATTCTGATCGCGACGGGATGCCATCGCGGGACGACGAAGGAGGAACTTATCTCCAAATTCGGCGAGGATATCGTAAAGAACGAGAAAATTTACATCCACGATTGCGACGAGCGCGATATGCTCGTGAATATCGGAACACTTCCCTCGGGCGGTCAGTGCGAGATCAACCGCCTCGCCTACGAAGCCGATCTGCTCGTTTCCGAGGGATTTATCGAGCCCCATTTTTTTGCGGGATTTTCGGGCGGGCGCAAGAGCGTTCTACCGGGTGTTGCGGGCAGACGGACGGTTCTTGCCAACCATTGCTCCGAGTTCATCGACCATCCCCGCGCGCGGACGGGCATTCTCGAGGGCAATCCGATCCACGAGGATATGCTCTGGGCGGCAAAGACGGCGAAGCTTGCATATATCGTCAACGTAGTTCTCGACTCCGAGAAGAAGGTCATTTACGCCGTTGCGGGTGACTGCGAGGCGGCGCATAAGAGGGGAACCGATTTTCTGCTCTCTCTCTGCGGTGCGAAGGCGGTCGAATCCGATATCGTTATCACAACGAACGGCGGTTATCCGCTCGATCAGAATATGTATCAGGCGGTTAAGGGTATGACGGCGGCAGAGGCGACTGTCAGACGCGGCGGTGTGATAATTATGCTTGCCGAGTCGGGCGACGGCATCGGAGGCGATCATTTCTATCATCAGCTTGCCGACGAGCCCGATATATCTAAAACAATGGCGCAGTTCCTCTCGCGCGGGCGCGACGAGACGGTTCCCGATCAATGGCAAACGCAGATACTTCTGCGGATACTTGAACACGCTCGTGTGATCTACGTCTCGGAAATGCCCGATGACGTGGTGAAAAATATGCATATGATTCCCGCACATTCGATCGCGGATGCTATAGAAAAGGCGAAAGGCTTGGTGGGCGACGGCGCAAGGATAGCGGCGATCCCCGACGGCGTTTCGGTTATGGTGACAAAATGAAGATTGTAATTGCAATAGATTCCTTTAAGGGAAGCCTTACCTCTCTCGAGGCGGGCGAGGCAGTGCGCGAGGGCGTGCTCAAGGCTGATCGGGACGCGGAGGTCGTCATTCGTCCTCTCGCTGACGGCGGTGAGGGCACGGTCGAGGCACTCGCGATCGGTCTCGGCGGCGAAATGATCGAATGTGAGGTCACGGGACCGCTCGGCACTCCCGTTACGGCAAAATACTGCATCGTAAAGGGCTCGACCGCCGTTATCGAAATGGCACAGGCGGCGGGACTTCCGCTCGTTCCCGCGGAACTGCGCGATCCGATGAATACGACGACGTACGGCGTTGGCGAACTCATCCTCGATGCCATCCGTCGCGGATGCCGTTCCTTCATAGTCGGCATCGGCGGCAGCGCGACGAACGACGGCGGCACGGGTATGCTTTCCGCCCTCGGTTTTGAATTTCTTGATAAAAACGGTGCTCCGATAGCGCAGGGCGCGCGAGGACTTGAAAATCTTTCGTCAGTTTCGGGCGCGAACGCGATCACCGAGATTCGCGAGTGCAGCTTCCGCGTGGCTTGCGACGTTAACAATCCCCTTTGCGGCGAGCGCGGGTGCAGTGCCGTTTACGCTCCGCAGAAGGGTGCGACGCCCGAAGCGGTCAAAATTATGGACGAATGGCTCGGACAGTATGCCGAAACTTCGAAAAAGGCCTTCCCGAACGCGGATGCGAATTACCCCGGTGCCGGCGCGGCGGGCGGTCTCGGCTTTGCCTTTATGACCTTCCTCGGCGGCGTTCTCGAATCGGGAATTTCGATCATTCTCGATGAAACAGAACTCGAAAAACATATTGCCGACGCTGACGTCGTTGTGACGGGCGAGGGTAGAATAGATTTTCAGACCGCTATGGGCAAGGCTCCCATCGGAGTTGCCAAGCTTGCCAAAAAGCACGGAAAACGCGTCGTCGCCTTCGCGGGATGCGTTACCGAGGACGCCGAGGAATGTAATCTTCACGGCATCGACGCCTTTTTCCCGATCATAAGAGGCATCACAACTCTTGACGAAGCACTTGATAAATCGAATGCGCATAAAAATCTCGCTGCAACGGCTTATCAGGTTTTCAGAATATTAAGCGCAAAATAAAGAAAGAAGGACAATATCTTGAGAAAGTTCAAAGCTGTATTATTTATCCTGGCAATAGCGATGCTCTTGCCCCTGATCACCGCCTGCAATAATCCGTCGAGCGGCAACGAAACCGACCCCGTAGCCGACACTACGGCTGAGCAGGTCGAGCCCGCTTACGATTTTATGGCAAAATTCACCGAAAACGGTAATCCACTTTATGTGATAGTTTGCTCCGTCAAGGCGGAGAAGTACGCTTCAAGCATTGCCAACAAGCTAAAGGTCGATATGACCGAAGCAACGGGCGCAAAATTTGCCATCGCCACAGACTTCGACAATAAAGTTGATAACTCCCAAAGACTTGAGATCCTCATCGGCGACACCAACCGCGTTGAAAGTCAACGCGCAATGGAGGAGCTTTCGGGTAAGGGCGGATATATCATTCGGGAGGACGGCAATAAGATAGTTATTGCGGCGCTCGACGAGATGAATCTGGCTCTCGCCGTCTCCGAGTTTGAAGAGCAGTATCTCGGCGAAGGAAACGCAACCGTTATCGGTCAGTATTCGCCCGAAACCGCGACACCCGCGGGTTACGACAAGGTAAGCGCGGCGACCGAGGAGCTTCTTACCGTCAAGGAAGGCTTCGACTACACCGAGGCTTACAAGGTAAGCTTCGTCGGCGCGACTAACACCCCCGCGCCCACGGGTGAGATCAAAACAGGACTTATCGTTTCGGAATACGATACCCTTTACAACATAGTTGCCGAGCTAAACGTCCTCTCCTTCGGCGCGAAGGGCGACGGCAAGACCGACGACACCGCGGCATTCAAGGCGGCACTCGCCGAGGCTAACGCGCGCGGCGGATGCGTTATCTACGTCCCCAAGGGATATTATTGTCTGACCGAATCGCTGACCGTCGGCGATAACGTCAGCATCGTCGGCGAGATCAAGCCCGGCACTGCTGAAGGTACCGTGCTCTGCATCTACGGCGGCAAGGGCTCTACCGACCCCAAGAAATCCGCGTTCCTTATGGGTCCCAACGCATCCATCCAGAATCTCGCGATCTGGTATCCCGAGCAGACCTTCGTAAACGGCGCGCCTATCCCCTATCCCGCAACCATCAAGCAGGAATGGATCGACGGCGTTACGGTTCGTAACGTAACCTTCGTTAACTCCTATTACGGCTTTGACTACACCGGCACGGGTATCTACGCGCTTCAGTACACCAGAGATATCTACGGTACGTTTCTGAATCTCGGCTACCGCAACGACCGAAGCCTTGATATCGGCAAGCTTGAAAACTTCCATTTCTCGCCCGATTATTGGCTTGAAAGCGGACTTCCCGGTGTTCCCGATGCAGAGCTTCTGAAAACTTATATGATCCGTAATGCCACGGGAATCTTCATTGAGCGAATCGACTGGACCTACATCACCGATATTTATATCGAGGGATACTGCAAGGGCATAGTTGCAAACCGCTCAATTTCCGCGGACGGTTCCAGCGGCGTTACCAACGGTCAGGCTTATAACGTAAATATCACAGATTCCTATTCCTGCATTTTTGTCGAGGACCTTTCCTGGCTTCTCATGACGGGATGCACCTTTAAGGCAGTTGGGGGCGAGGGCGCGGCGGCTGTCAGATTCCTTTCCTCCTGCGGAGGCGTCTCCGCAAGCAATCAGCCGGGTGATATCTGCTTTGTTGACAGCGTTATCGAAAGTGCGGGCAAGAGCGCGGTAGTAAACCATTCCTCGGCGGTTCTTTCCTACACCTCCTGCACTCTCTCCTCGAATAGCGGCAGCATCATTGCAAATATGACGGGCGCGGTTCCGAAGCTTCTGGGCTGCACCTTCAACGGGGGCAGCAAACAAGGCTGCACTATTCTGAAGGACGATACCCTTCCCTCTCGCCCCAACGTCGACTACACCCGCGACGTCGTTACAAAGCCGAAGTCGAACGCTTATATCAATATCACCGAAGCTCCCTATAATGCAAAGGAAAACGAGGACATCACCGCGATCCTTCAGAAGGCGCTCGACGATCTCAAAACGACGGGTGGTACGGTCTACATTCCCTCGGGAATCTACTATCTCAGCGCGGGCATCGACGTCCACGCGGGCATTGAGCTTCGCGGCGCGGTCATTGCTCCCGGATACACGCACGTTACCGGGACGGGAACAAAGCTCTTCACCGATTTCGGCAAGAACGATCCGAACGGTGAGGCACTCATCGACCTTTACGAGGGCTCGGGACTTTTCGGACTTGGAATAGTTTACGATAAGCAGTCCACCTACTCCCTCCTTCCCTATTCTTATTCGATCAGAGGTAAGGGAAGCGATATTTACGTCATCGACGTCAGCACATCCACATCCTATAACGGCATTGACTTTGCAAGCTACCGTTGTGACAATCACTATATTGAGTTTGTCTGGGGTGTCGGCCTTAATAACGCTATCGCCGTCGGCGCGGGAAGTGAAAACGGAATCATCCGCGATTGCCATTTCACAACCAACTGCTGGTACAGCAGAACGGAAGAAAATTATTGGGACAGAGTATTCAATAAGATGATGGACGGCTCGACCACCTTCCTCATCGGCGAGAGCAAGAATCAGATCCTTTATAACAACTTCACCATTTGTATCAAGAAGGGCATCGAGCTTACAGACGGCGCAGAGAACGTTCAGGTTCTCGGTCTCGGCGTTGACAGCAGCGATATCGCGGTTTCTCTGCACGGAAATTGCACGGCAGAATTCGTTAACAGCCAGCTCGTTAACCTCAGAGATCAGGGAACGGCTACCAATTTTGATATTATCCTCACAAACGAGGACTTCACAGGCACCGTTAAGCTTTTCAACTCCGCTACCTGGGGAACTACAAGCACAGTTTATAACCTCAAGGGCGAGGGCAAGGTTTTCGTTATCGGCGGCAAAACCATCAGATGCGACGGTAAGCTTGCTAACGTCACGGGCGGCGAGCTCTACCTCTATTCCTACTCCGACACCTCCAAGTCGTCAGTTTCAATAGGCGAGGGTGCGAAGAAGGTTTATTTCTCGGGCAACCTCTTTAACTCCTCCGTGCTGACTCAGGCAAAGAAGGCGCCTCAGGCTTGCGGTCCCGATATCGAGGGATAAATTTTAAAAATTTCGTTGTGTTAAGACCAAACTACAAATTAATCCGGTCTTTTCAAAAAATGCGCGAACAGCTTCCGCAATCGGAAGCAGTTCGCGCATTTTAACTTTATTAAATACTGAGATTATGTCTGTATCCTCCCTCTCGGGAAAGGTGTGCCTCGGCGGTCTTTTTATTAAACGCAAGAAGCTTGATACCCTTGTCAACGGTATTTTTATAGATGATCTCCATATCGTTATACTCCGGCTGGCTCATCTGTACGCCGTAAAGTCCCGGCAGACTGCAAAGCATTTCGATATAATGGTCGCCTCTGCCGCAGAAATGCACCGCGCCACCGTATTTTGCGAGCAGCTCGCCGTCGTATGGCATGGCAAATTCGCGGTAAAAATCGGGTTGGAGGTTCATCGCGCTGTCATTGCGGAGCATTATCGCGCCGCGATGTCGTAGGAATCCCCAATGAACGTTCATTTCCTCGCTAGGCGGAAACATTTTGAACCATTTTTCGATAAAGGCAATATAGGTATCGGTAACGAGACGGAGCATCGCGTGAACGAGCTCGGGCTCGTCATACATAGCATAAAAGATCTCGCCGCCCCAAAGAAGCTCGCAGATATCGAGCGGTCCCTGAAGGTCGGGGTGGTAGACGCCCACGTACTTCTTGATCTTCGGGTATTTCTCAAACACCTCGGCGCAAAGCACACCGAATTCAAAAACCTGCTTGCCAAAGCCGCTCATAAGATCGGGCATTCCCACCTCGACCTTTGCGCGGATCAGCTCGGTATCGTTGAGGGCGCGGGTTGTCGGCAGAGTATTCATTTTCCTCGGCATAACGAATATTTCCGCGCCGAAAAGCGAGCTGAGGATGCCCGTGCCGTAATTTGCGCGAACACAAAGATTGCCTTTTTTCTTCCCGAGCGTGTCGGAAACGCCCGCAAGCTGATGGCGGAGCATATTATCGTAGCTTTCAAGCGCATCGTTTATGTTGTCGATCGCGGGAATAGCAAAAAGAGGCTCGGAGCATTTCTTGCGCACGGGGGAGAAAATATCGCCGTCGAAGCGATCGTAGAGGAAATCGCGCCATTGAGCGATATAATCCTCCTCGGTCTCGGGATCGATGCGCGCCTCGATATCATCAAGAAGCGCAAGAGTCTCGCGGCTGAGCTTGTTAATCATATTTATTTTTCCTCTTCTCTCTTGTATTCAAAAAGCTTTTTCGGATATATCTGTCCGACCTCACCGTCGGACACTCTGACGGCAACGTAAAATTCGTCGCCTGCAATAGAAATATTCTTGAGTCCGCCGGGGCTCATATAATATTTACGGCTCCACCCGAAGCCTTTAAAAAAGCACAGACGGAATCTGCAGTTATCGAAGCAAAAATAGGTCACGCGCTTGTAACGTGTCATTTTCTTGCTCCTGCTGAGACCGCCGAGATGCGGCTCAACGATGCTCTCGTCCGATATGTGGCTGAAAAAATCGGTGTCAACGGTAAACCCGCCGCGACGAAGCGACGCCATATTGCTTTCGTGCTCCTTGATTTTCCTTGTGAGCACTACCGCGTGGTAAACTGCGCCCAGCGATATCACAAGCCCGATCCACAGCGTTTTTGACAGTATTCCAACGACGACGGCATACATCAGAAACGAACCGATCCTGTATTTGTTACCCTCGGTCGCCTTTTTGTGGCGCAGTATCTCAGCCTCAAGCAGATCGCTCAGGACGTTGCCGTAAGTGAGAAATTCCTTATCTTGCATCAATTCCGCCCCTCAAGCATCCACTTGATCGCCTTTTTGACCCATTTATCCCAGAACGCCCAATTGTGAACACCGGGGCCCTCATCGTAGGTATAATCAAAATCGATCTTCTGCATAAAGTCGCGGAAGGTGATATTGTTCGCGTAAAGTCCGTCCTCCGTGCCGCAGCAGGAGAAGATTCTCGGTTTTTCCGCATCCTTCGGGAAGTTTTCCGCAAGCCACATAATGTCGGCAGAGCAGTTTTTGACGTTCTCCTTGAAATCGTCGCCCCAGACCATTCTTGCCTCGTGTGTCCACGCGCAAACCTGAAGGCGGGCAACTATGTCGACAACGCCCGAAAGGCTCGCCGCCGCGGAATACTGATCAGGGCACATCAGCGCGGTATGGAGCGCGCCGTAGCCGCCCATCGAAAGGCCGCAGATGAAATTGTCCTCGCGCCTCTCGCTGAAGCGGAAGGTTTTGCGGACGAATTTCACAAGCTCGTCCGAAACGTAATCGAAATACCGCTTGCCGTACGCCATATTGGTGTAATAGCTGTTTTCTCCGTCGGGGCAAACAACGGCAATTCCGTAATCGCTCGCGTAACGCTCGATGCTCGTCTTGCGGCACCAGCCCGTGTGGTCGCCGTGCATACCGTGAAGAAGCCAGAGCACGGGAATCTTCTCCTGATCGCAATCCTCGGGAATGATGACGTTTATCGAAGTATCGTGATTAAGACATTTTGATCTGAACGTGACGTGAAAAAGTGCCATTGATAGCCTCCGCGTTTTTATTTAATTATAGCACAATCGCAATATAAATGTCAATAGAGAGCAATATCGCGCATTGAATTTTGTACGAAAATATGGTATAATATATTCACTAACCGAAAGGAGTTTCCTATGTCCGACTACAAGAAATACGATAAAGGATTTATAAATTACGCCCACCGCGGTGCGTCCGAATATCTGCCCGAGAATACCATGCTCTCCTTCTACACGGGCGTTTATATGAAGGCAAACGGCATCGAGACCGACGTGCGCCACACCAAGGACGGCGTTCTCGTTCTTTTCCACGACAATACCCTCGAGCGCGTGACGGGAGACCCCCGAAGCGTTGAGGAATGCACCCTCGCTGAGCTTATGGAGCTTGACATTAAAAAGGACGGTTACACCGACAAGATCGTCGTTTTTGAGGATTTTCTCCAAAAATTCGCCTTCCGCGATATTCTTTTCGCCATTGAGCTCAAGGGCGAGGGCGTTGAGAAGGACACCGCAGATCTTCTGCGCAAATACGGACTTGAGAAAAAGGCAATTATCACGTCCTTCCATCTTGAATATCTTAAGAACTTCGTCGCCTACGCGCCCGAATTCGAATTCGGACTTCTGACCAAAGAGGTCACCCCCGAGCTTGAAGCCGAGCTTCTCGCGCTCGGAGCGACCGAGATCTGCCCCCGCGCGACTCTTATGACCGCAGAGGACGTCGAAAGATGGCACAAGATGGGCTTCCGCGTCCGCGCATGGGGAGTAAAGGACGAGGAAATTATGAAATTCGCCTACGACGCCGGAGTTGACGGTATGACTTGTAATTTCCCCGATAAGCTTGAGGCTTACAGAAACTGAACTCATCACGTGACCGAGCATAAAAATATACTCCCGGAACGAGTTTTTACTCATTCCGGGAATTTTTGTTTTTGTTTATTCTACTTCTGCACCAAAGGGGCAAAAGGCGAGCATCATAAGCTTGAAGCCCTGAAGACCGAAGGGAATTCCGACGACCGTCAGGCAGCAAAGAACGCTTACCGAGAAATAATACGCGGCAAGCTCCCAGCCTGCGATGAGCGCCCAGAGCGTATTTGCGATCGGGTGCTTACCGTAATTGACGGTCACAGTTTTACCAAAGGGCGCAAAGGTAAGCTTTGCGGCTTTGAAGCACTGCTTGCCAAGCGGGATTCCGATTATGGTTATTGAAAGCAATACACCTGCAAAGAACCAATAAAGCGAAGTGAAAATACCGCCAAGCAATATCCAAATAGCGTTACCGAGACAAGACATCACGATCCACCTTTTATGCCAGCATCGAAAGGATCTTATCCCGCTTGCAGTATCCAACGTACTTCGCCGCTTCCTGTCCGTTTTTGAAGACAATGAGCGCGGGGATGGCGTTGATCGAAAAGGCGTTTGCAAGCTCGCCTTGCTCGTCGACGTTGATCTTACCGATCTTGATCTTTCCGTCAAGCTCTGCGGCAACGGCTTCAAGCTCGGGCGCGAGCATCTTGCAGGGGCCGCACCAATCGGCGTAGAAATCGACGATAACGGGCACTTCCAACTGCAGAACTTCCTCGTCGAAGTTTTCGAGTGTAACCTTAACTTCCATCATCTTATCCTTTCGGCTTGTAATAGAGCATACAGTGGCAGAATCCCTCGAATTCGGGATCCCCCATCTGCACGCGGAACTCGCGGCAGATACATTTGGTATCCTCACTCTGCTCGCGGCGGCAGGGGCAGTAGCCGCCCCTCTGTTTAAGCCCCTCGCGGACGATCTTTACCATCTCTGCGTCGGGATTAAGCTGAATCTTTGCGGGCATTA
>JAZRGT010000025.1:0-2878 GCA_045644325.1 Eubacteriales bacterium
ACTGCCTTCTAAGCAGTAGGCCGGGGGTTCGAGTCCCTCAAGGCGCGCCATATACGGTGGGTGTAGCTCAGTTGGTTAGAGCGTCAGGTTGTGGCCCTGAAGGCCGTGGGTTCGAATCCCATCATTCACCCCATAACGAAAGAAAGGAACTGCAAAGCAGTTCCGTTCTTTCGTTATGGGGTGAACGCTGCGCTTACGATTCGAACCCACTACAAGTTGCAAAGCAACTTGTTCAGCGTGCGCGTGGTAAGCATATCAAATTTCGCAGGCACTTACGCGCACGCATGGGTTCAGAATCCCGGGAGTCTGCACCTTGCTTCATCGAGAAGTATCACGATTCGAACCCACTACGAGTTGCTCCGCAACTCGTATAATTTGCGCGTAGCAACAAGATAAGAGTCTGCACAGCACAAAACGCGCAAATGCGGGTTCAGAATCCCATCATTCCCCCGCTTTCGTAATGCTGTTAATTTGATATGGTTGAATAGGATCATTTAATAAAGTGCGGTACAGACTCCGCCACCCCTCATCCGTCGCTTCGCGCCACCTTCTCCCAAGGTCCGGGAGAAGGCTTTTGTAGTGAGTGCTAACATTAACTATATTGATATAGTGCCGCTATCAAAAAAGCTGTTGCCAAAAAATCGAAATAATACCGAGATTTTAAGACGTTTATCCGACTTGATATCTGTTATAGATATATTAAAACTTAATTCAGAAACCCGAGCGAAATTATAAATCAGCCTTCTCCCGGATCTTGGGAGAAGGTGGCGCGCGTAGCGTGACGGATGAGGGGTGGCGGAGTCTGCATCGCACTTTATCAAGTAAGTTTTTAGTTAATGATTTCGATTTTTATGAAATTTTATGCAACGGAATTATACCGATTGCAACTATATAAGTGAAGGGACAAAAACTCCTTGAAAGGAGGACTGAAATGACAGACGAAAAATTGATAGAAATGTTCTGGGAGCGCGATGAGGGCGCGATCGCGGCGGCTACGGAGAAGTACCGCGCTTTCTGCCACTCGGTCGTTGCGAATCTGCTCGCGCATCAGGAGGATAGGGAAGAGTGCATCAACGACGCCTTCCTCGCTCTCTGGAACAAGATACCGCCCGCGCGGCCGAAGAGCCTTTCGGCGTTTCTTGCGAAGATCGTGCGCACGCTTGCCCTTGAGCGGTCGCGCAAGGAAAACGCTTGGAAGCGCGGCGGGCGGGTGCAGACGGTCGGTGAGGAATTCCTGCAGGGCGTCACAGACGGCAGAACGCTTGCGGATGATTACGAATCAAGCCGCGCGGGAAAGATCATCAACGAGTTTCTTGATTCACAGCCCAAAGCTGACCGCAAGATATTCATACTTCGCTATTGGTTCGACGAGGACATCTCGTGCATCGCCCTTCGCACGGGATATTCGGAGAGCCGCATCAAATCGTTACTTAAACGCCAGCGCGAAAAGCTCCGCGCAATGCTCGAAAAGGAGGGGATAACGGTATGAGAGAATTACCTGTAATTGAGGACAAAAGACTTCTCGGCGCGCTTGACTATATCGACGAAAAATATATAGCAGAGGTGACGGAAAGCTACAAGGTCTTCGAGGAGTCAGACGGAAAAATATCGGTGCGCAAGGCGCTTAAAACGTCCGTTAAGCAGATAGCAATTCTTGCGGCGTGCGTTATGTTGCTTTCGTTGGCTATTCCAATCGTAAGCTATATCGTGCCGCAGATGGGAGAAATGCTTGGCGGTAACGCGGGAAATATCGGTGAACCGGAAACATTGGATATGGAAGGTTTTGCGGATATGTCCGAGCGCGATCTCATCGAGCACGTAGGCGAGGTGCCGAGAGAGTTCAAAGACATTGTTGAGCAAAACCTTTTTGCGGATATACGGGTAAGCGGAGGTAAGATTATCAAGGAAGTTGAAGACCCATACGGTATTGAGGTTTACGATTATTACGGCAAATTCTTGCATCGGATAGATATAAAAGTTGAAAAGCCGGAATACGGTTGGTGGAAGGATCATAAGATCCACAGCCTTTCCGATGGAACGTACCTTCTTTTTATTCCGTATCATGCATACCGTGGCTCGGAACAAGCATATAAAGGAATCGTTACCGATGCACGTGCAGTCTGTTTTGATGAAAAAGGAAATATTCTTTTTAATACTAAACTTGATATAACGGACGAACTTTGTGAATTTGAATTCTTCTACGAAACCGATGACGCTTATTTGCTTATCGGCGGTAGCTATCAGAAGCGGAACAGCTACTTCATCAAACTCGATAAGTCAGGAAACATTTTGAAGAGTATTGAAATGGGAGGAAATGAGAGCGATAGGCTTTATTGGGTTTATTACACTGACAACGATAAACTTATGTTGTATATGCGTGAACACACATTTTCGAAGAATTCATTTGACATTTGGGAAATAACCATGGATGAAAACTATAATATACTTGATCGAACATTGAGCTCATATACTTATCCGGATGATGCACTATTTCCAAATTTTCGGCAGATGGCAACGGGAAGCTGGAATGTAAGAAATTTTGTTTTGGGATATAATCCGGGGCATAAAGATGATCCGGAAATGCCGATGCTGGGATATGTGTCGTCAGTTATTGAATATGATGATTTTGTATTGATAGTATCTAAGCGTGATACAAAATGGTTTGAATACGTGCCTATGATTTACAGTACTATACCATCCTATACCGAAACGGTTTATTCTGCCTATACCTATGATGGGGAGTTGATCTGGCGAAGCGCGGTTGATTCGACTGATTACGAAAGATTGGCGGAAGTCAAAAAAGCGTATGAAGAAGAGCGAGAACGTATCAATAAATGGAGAAGCGAAACCGAATAAACAAACGAACCCCGCGGGCAAC
>JAZRGT010000026.1:0-5796 GCA_045644325.1 Eubacteriales bacterium
AGTACTGTAAAAAATTATTTGCCCGCATCTTTCTGTTCACTGACCACTGTCCACTGTTCACTGAAACACCCCCGAGGGCAGAGCCCTCGGGGGTGTTTCACGTCAGCAGCCGCAACCGCAGCCGCCGGAGTAAGTGGAGCCGCAACCGCAGCCGTTACCATTGTTGCAGGTGAGGGCGAGAACGACGAGAATGGCGATGATTACCCAGATAAGGCACTCGTTGTTGTTAAAAAGTCCGCAAAGGCAGTTGTTATTCATGGTAGACCTCCAAAGGTTTTTTTGAGGAATTTTGTTCCTCGATAATATTTTATGTCGTATCTTGTAGAATGGTTATTGATTTCCTTCAAAAATTGTGATATAATGAAAGAAAAATTTTGAAGGAGAAATCAAAATGATCCTTATCAAGAATGCTTACATAAAGCCGATGGTCGGCGAGGATATCGAGAACGGCTCGATCCTTCTCGGCGACGACGGCAAGATCGCCGCTATCGGCGCGGATATCGAGGCTCCCGCGGGCGCCGAGATCCTCGATGCAGAGGGCAAGCTCGTTACTCCCGGATGCGTTGAGGCGCATTGCCACATCGGTCTTCACAACGAGGCTGTCGGATGGGAGGGCAGAGATTACAACGAAAGCGCCGATCCGATCACTCCCCATATGCGCGCCATCGACTCGATCTATCCGCAGGACGAGGCGTTCGATACGGCAATTCAGGGCGGCGTTACCACCGCTTGCACGGGTCCCGGCTCGGCAAATGTGGTCGGCGGAAGCTTTGCTGTTATCAAGCTCGTCGGAAACCGTGTTGACAATATGATCGTCAAGCATCCCGCGGCTATGAAGTGCGCTTTCGGCGAAAATCCCAAGCGCGTTTACGGTCAGTCGAAGAAATCCCCCGTCACCCGTATGGCGACCGCGGCAATGCTCCGCGAGCTGCTTTTCAAGTCGCGCAGATACCTCGCCGACAAGGAAGCGGGCAAGGACGTTTTTGATATGAAGCTCGAGGCGATGATCCCCGTTATGAAGGGTGAAATCCCGCTCAAGGCTCACGCGCACCGCGCCGACGATATCCTGACCTCGATCAGAATCGCCAAGGAATTCGGCGTTAAACTCACTCTCGACCATTGCACCGACGGCTCCGTTATAGCGGAGGAGCTCGCAAAAGAGGGATATCCCGCGTTCGTCGGCCCTTCCCTCGGCGGCAAGAGCAAGGTCGAGCTCATAAACAAGGCATTCTCCACTCCCGCTGACCTTGCAAACGCGGGCGTGAATATAAGCATCATCACCGACGCTCCCGTAATCCCCCTCCAGCATCTTCCCATGTGCGCGGGACTTGCCGCGAACGCAGGACTCGGCTACGAGGCGGCTTGGCGCGCGATCACCATCAATCCCGCGCGTGCGCTTGAGATCGACAGCCGCGTCGGAAGCCTTGAGGTCGGTAAGGATGCCGACGTCGTTATCTGGACCGCAGACCCCATCAAGTCTGTCGGCGCAGAGGCGTTTATTACCATAGTTGACGGTAAGATCGCTTATCAGCAGTAATTTGTCACTTGTAAAACTGCGTTTTACAAGTGGAAACGCGCGCTTATCGCCGCCGCCAAAATCAAGGATTTTGACGGCTCCCCTCGGCGCGCGAGCTCGCAAAGCTCGCCTGAAAGGTGTTTTTTCGGTCGGCAAAGCCGCCGAAAAAACGGATTTTATTATATTGTGTATTTTTACCGTTGTGTATATCAACAGTAGTAATAAGGAGAAAAAAGATGAAAAAGATACTTGCACTCATTCTTGCATTTCTTATGATCGTTCCTCTCGCGTCCTGTAACCAGACCGAGGAACCCGAAATTACAACCGAGCCCGCTCCCGTTGAGACTACTGCTCCCGTCGAGACCGAGCCCGTAACCGAGCCCACCGTAACCGATTGCGCTCACACCTACACCGAGACCGTCACCGAAAAGCCGAAGGCTCTGAAGGACGGTGCGAAGACCCTCACCTGCTCCGCTTGCGGCGATTCCCGCACCGAAGCGATCCCCGCAACCAAGACCCTCAAGGTTCTCGCGATCGGTAACAGCTTCTCCTCCGACGCTACCGAGTATCTCTGGGACATCGCCAAGGACGGCGGCGTAGAGAAGATCATTATCGGTAACCTCTATATCGGCGGCTGCGCGCTTGATAAGCATTACAGCAATATCAAGGCAAATTCCGGCGCGTATACCTACTATAAGAACACCAACGGCAAGTGGACGAACACCTCCGGAGTAAGCGTTCTGAGAGGACTTCAGGACGAGGAATGGGATATCGTCACCGTTCAGCAGGCAAGCGGATCGAGCGGCGTTGAGAATACTTATTCTCCCCTCCCCAAGATCCTTGATTTCATCGCCGAGAACGAGCCGAATGCGGACGTTTACTGGCATCTGACCTGGGCATATCAGCAGAACAGCACTCACTCCTCCTTCCCGTCCTACGGAAGCGACCAGATGAAGATGTATAACGCCATCCTCAAGGCTTACGATTCCAAGGTAAAGGTTCAGACGAGCATCGTGGGCACTATTCCCTCGGGCACTGCCGTACAGAATCTCCGTTCCTCCTATATCGGCGACACCGTCACCCGCGACGGCTACCATATGAGCTATGACTACGGCAGATATACCGTTGCGCTGACTTGGTTTGCATACCTCACCGGCGGCGACGTTGATAAGGTTGATTGGCTCCCCACAAGCTATGCGGCAGTCCTCAAGGATCACCTCCCCGCAATGCGCGAGGCTGTAAAGGGTGCGCTTGCAAAGCCCTTCGAGGTCACCAAGGTCACCGCGGCAAATCCCGGACCGTCAATTACCGATACGATGACCGATGCCGAGATCCTCAAGGCACTCGGCAAGAATATCGAGGACTACACCCTCCTCAACTGGCCGCGTAAGGTTCAGTCTTATTATGACTCCACCAAGGGCAGCCACCTCATCGACTCGACAAACAGCTCGGCATCGAACATCCCGAACTTTATCTCCTCGGTTATGCTGACCAAGGAAAATCTCCCCGTAGGCTCGATCATTATCTGTGACAGCGGATATAAGTACCGCCCCGAATTCTGGATAACCGAAAACACGAAGAATACAAGCTCGACCCGTAAGCCCAACACCACCACCCACGTTGACGAGGTCACCGAAGCTTGGTGGGACGGCATCGCCCTCCGCGCGTTCAACCTCTCCGCAAGCGTTACAAGAGCCGTGACCGAGGCTGATATCCCCCACCTCCGCATCTACCTTCCCAAGTCGGCAAATCCCGTTCCTCCCGTGAAGGAGCCCGGTATGCCCGATTTCAAGGTCGAAATTCCCGAGGAAACCAAGCCCGCAGAGCCCACCGAGCCCGTTGTTATCGACGACAGCGCGGCATTCACCTCCCTCGGACTCAATATTGCGGATTATGAGGCACTTGATTGGCTTCTTCAGGTTCAGGCATATTACAACTCCAAAAACCAGATCGGCATTTATAACGCGCAGACCAGCACCGCGACGAACGTTCCTAACTTCATTGCATCGAAGCTCTTTACCAAGGAAGACCTCCCCGTCGGCTCGGTCATCATCGTTGACAGCGGCTATCAGTACCGCCCCGAGGGCTGGGTAACCGAGACCACCAAGAACTCCTCCCGTCCCGGCAACATCACGACCGCGGCGGTTCAGGTAACCGATGCGTGGTGGGGCAACTATACCATCCGCGCATTCAACCTCTCTGCAGTAGCGACAAAGGTGATGACGGACGCAGACGTAGTGCATCTCAGAATTTACGTTCCTAAGAAGTAAAAGGCGTAATCCGCCTGCGGCGGAGTGATGATCTCGCTTTGCGAGAGTGATAATCCGCCTGCGGCGGAGTGATGATCTCGCTTTGCGAGAGTGATAATCCGCCTGCGGCGGAGTGATAATCTCGCTTCGCGAGAGTGATAATCCGCCTGCGGCGGAGTGATAATCTTGCTTCGCAAGAGTGATATCCGCCTGCGGCGGAGTGATGATCTTGCTTCGCGAGAGTGATAATTTGCCTTTGGCAAAGTAAAGGTGAATTTCCGGTTTGCGGAAATTTCCGGATCAAAATAAAAAACAAGTGCGAACAAAGTTTTTTGGTCTTTGTTCGCACTTGTTTTATATAAAATTATTTTCGAGCGAAGCGAGAAAATTTACCTTTACTCGACCGCAGGGAGATTATCACTCTTGCGAAGCAAGATTATCACTCCGCCCGGGTATGCGGCTCTGACGGTTTTCCGAAGGAAAATGGAGGCGTAAGCCGAGAAGTCAGAGTCGACATTTGCCGCAGGCAAATAAATTATCACTCGCGCGAAGCGCGACTTTGCCTCACCCCAACTCTCTCCTATAAAGCCTAAAGAAATCCTCTTCCGTCATTCCTCCGCAGTCGTCGGGCTTGTTCTTCTTTTCAAAGAGATCGGTGAAACCGCCGATCCTGCCCGCGTGGTCTGTGCCGCCGGTGACGTAGAGCCCGCGCTCGCGGCAGAGGGCGTCGTAGGCGACTCTTTCTTCGGGCAGTATCGAGGGATGGTAGACCTCAATGCCCTTGATTCCCATTTTGATGAGATCTTCTATGTATTCCTGCTTGCCGTGCGGGTGCGCGATGACGGGAACACCGCCCGCGGCGAGGATTATTTTGATGCATTCTTCAATGGCGGGAGTGAAGTAGCCGATCGCGGCTTCAAGCTCGGGCTCGCGCTCCTTTGGGGGAGTGAATGCGTCCTTGATGAACTGCGGATGCTCCGCGTGCTCGTAGATTCCCTTCTTTTCAAGTACCGTGAAGACCTGCGTGTAGTAGTAAAAATCGTTGCCGGGGAAGGCGTCAAGCACCTCTTGCCACGTTGCACCGGGACGGAGTGAGCCGTTTGCGAGCGATTCTTCAAAAAGAAGATGACAACGCTCTCTGTGGCGCGAGGAGCAACGCTCGATCAGCTCGCGCATCGCGGGATGCTCGGCGTCGAAATCGTAGCCGAGGAGGTGGAAGCCCGTGCCGAGCCCCTTGGTGATGAACTCGATTCCGAGCATAGAATATATCCCCGCCTTGCGGCAGGCAACGTCAAAGCGGTGCGCGCCCTTGACGGTGTCGTGGTCGGTCAGGATCAGTGCCTTGTGCCCGATCTCCTTGGCAATATCAACGATAGCCTCGGGAGAAAGAAAACTGTCCGAAATGTCGGAATGAAGATGACAGTTTGCAAAAAACGCCATTTTGTGCCTCCGAATGGTTTGATTTACCTTATTATAGCATAAAACGGCGAGTTTTGCAATAAATTTGCATAAAAACAACAGATTATGCCGCGTGATGTTGTTTTATCTCAATCACATACAGAAGCACAAATGATATTATAATCTGTAGGGACCGACGTCCTCGGCGGTCCGTGGGCACAAAATTATATATTTGGTATAATTCAAAATCTATAATTATATCTCCTTGGCTTAATGCACAGCAATAATTACATTGGGCTCGGACCTGCCGAGCCACGCAAGCGTCGTCGGTCCCTACAGATTAAGTTTTATTGTGAGCACAGCGGTTTTATTTTAAGCTAACGGCATTGCTTGAAAAATTCACCTAAATAGAGACGATTGGAGCGAAAGTTCAAAACGTCCCATTTACTTTTGGTAGTTCTTATGTTATAATATAACTAATCGATAAACTTCAATTTGATGAGGCGGAAAACAATGGTAATTGAAACAGAACGTTTACTGTTAAGAGAAATGAACGATGATGATTTTCAGGCACTTTACAAGGTATTGGCAGATTCGGAAATAATGCAACATTATTCCTATGCATTTGATGAA
>JAZRGT010000027.1:0-6161 GCA_045644325.1 Eubacteriales bacterium
TTTACAATGAAGAGAATTCGTACTATCAATACCCGTGACCTCAAGGCTTCCGTTAAGAACGGCGGATGCGGCGAGTGCCAGACTTCCTGCCAGTCCGCTTGCAAGACCTCTTGCGGCGTTGCTAACCAGGCTTGCGAAAAGAAGTCTAAGTAAGTAAAATAAGCCGCCGCAGATAGCGGCGGCTTATTTTGCGATATAGATCCTTGCGGATCTGCGATATACGCTGCGCGTGCGATATGCCTTCGGCACGATATGCCCCTTCGGGGCGTGTTTCACGTTCGCCTTCGGCGAACATATCGTATTGTTTGCCTTTGGCAAACAATATATCGTATTTATATATCGTATGAGCGTAGCGAATATATCGTGTTTACCTAAAAAGCGAGGAAAGATAATGAGCAATATCACTATCCGCGAATTAGCAGTGGAATTAACCGTAGAAATTACGCAAATATGCGATAATATCAAAGGAAGAAGTGTTTTCATAAATCAAATATTAAAATCCTGTTCTTCCATCGGAGCTAATTCCGCAGAAGCAAAATATGCGCAAAGTCCCGCGGATTTTATTCATAAGATGGAAATTGCTTTAAAAGAAAGCTACGAAACAGATTATTGGCTCGAAATACTTTATAAAACCAATTCAATAGATAAAGAAACATATATAAGATTGTTAAACAAGTGCGGTTCTATTCGCAGAAAGCTTATTGCATCTATAACAACGGCAAAAGCGAACTTAGATCAGCAATCCGGAGGTACAACAAAATGATCCATTCCTATAAACTCAACGGTTACAATATCGTACTTGACGTCGGCTCGGGCGCGGTTCACGCGGTCGATGATCTGGCTTACGATGTAATCAATCTTTACGAAACCAAGTCGGCAGACGAGATCGTCTCGATCTGTCTTGAAAAGTTTGCCGCGGAGGGCATCACCGAGTGCGATATCCGCGACACCATTTCCGACGTTGAGGAGCTCAAAGCCGACGGCAAGCTCTACGCCGAGGATATCTACGCTCCCCTCGTCGGCAAGCTCAAGAACAATTCGAACACCGTCAAGGCACTCTGCCTGCACGTTGCGCACACCTGTAACCTCAACTGCGAATACTGCTTCGCGGCGCAGGGCAGATTCCACGGCGAACGCGCACTGATGTCCTTCGAGGTCGGCAAACGCGCGCTCGATTTCCTCGTTGAAAACTCGGGCACACGCCATAATCTCGAGGTCGACTTCTTCGGCGGCGAGCCGCTGATGAACTGGCAGGTCGTCAAGGACCTCGTCGCCTACGCGCGCTCGATCGAAGAAGCCGCAGGCAAGCATTTCCGCTTCACGCTGACGACAAACGGCGTGCTTGTTGACGACGACGTAATCGATTTTGCCAATAAAGAGATGGACAACGTCGTCCTCTCGCTCGACGGCAGACGCCACGTGCACGATAACCTCCGCAAAACTGTAAACGGTCAGGGATCTTATGACCTGATCCTTCCGAAATTCAAGGAGTTCGTTACCCGCCGCGGTGACAAGGGCTACTATATGCGCGGCACGTTCACAAAGTTCAATACAGATTTCTGCAAGGATATCCTTCACATGGCTGACGAAGGCTTTACCGAGCTTTCGATGGAGCCCGTAGTCTGCCCTCCCGGCGACCCCTACGCGCTCGGCGAGGAGGATCTGCCCGTGCTTTACGATCAGTACGAGCAGCTCGCACTTGAAATGATCGACCGCAAGAAGCGCGGAAAGCCGATCACGTTCTACCACTATATGCTCGACCTTGAGGGCGGCCCCTGCATCTATAAGAGAATTTCGGGCTGCGGCTCGGGCACCGAGTATATGGCTGTCACCCCCTGGGGCGACCTCTACCCCTGCCACCAGTTCGTCGGCGACGAGAAATATCTGCTCGGCAATATTTTTGACGGCGTAAAGAACGAAGCCATCCGTGACGAATTTCGTTCCTGCTCGGCATATTCGAGAGTGGAATGCCGCGATTGCTGGGCAAGACTCTATTGCTCCGGCGGCTGCGCCGCAAACTCCTACCACGCGACGGGCAGCGTAAACGGCGTCTACGAATACGGCTGTAAGCTGTTCAAAAAGCGAATCGAGTGCGCGATTATGCTCAAGGTAGCGGAAGCATGCGAGAGTGATGAAGAATAATAAGTTGCCAGTTGCTAGTTATTAGTTGCTGGTTGAAGGTAAAAATTCCGCCCGTTGGGCGGAATTTTTTCGGTTTGATTGAAAAATTTGAAGTTTAGATCGAACTTTTTCAAAAGTTCGCGGAGCACGAGGGAGAGCCTCGGACTAATGCGAAGGCTTCAGCCTTCGCCACCGCGCTTCAAAATCGTGAAGCTCCGCTTCTCGATTTTGGACAGAGTCAATACTTCCCGAATGTAGGGAAGTATTGCGCTCTGTCACCTCGCGCACTCGCAGAGCGCGCAATGACGATAGAGAATTTTTATCTCCTGCGGGTACGAGCTAAAAACTTCGCGCCTACACAGAGATTTTCCCGATATCCTCATAATTTTGTTCAGGCAAATCGGCCCCCGCCTCGCTCCCCCTTCCGTAAACCGGAAGAGTGAAGTAAAGGCTTATAAAGGCACGTAGTTTAAACACTCTCCTACGAAAAACTACGCCGGGTATGATGCTTATTTTGGCATCTTTGCCCTGATACCTTTTATAAGCTCGCTTTCATTTTGCTCGAACAAGATATCCAATATTTTTACGGCTTTTTCTCTGTATCCAACGTCATTTTCGGTCTCGGAAATGGCGTTAAGATGATATGAAAGCAACCACGCAAGCGGTTCGATTGCCGATCTTGCGGCTTTATTCTTCCCGTTATTATCCTGCAGGATGCGTACCAGAGCTGTTTCTCTCGTCTTGAAGAGATTCGGCAATTTGTTTGCATATTCAAGCGCTTTTTCATAATCTCCGTATCTGTAATACGCATCGGCAATATTGAAAAGAGCCGCACCTCTGACATCGGAATCATCGCAGTATCTCAAAATCTGCTCCTGAACCGCGATGGATTCCTTCAAATACTCTATTTTTTCGGACTTGGTACCGTCAAGGCGTTCGAGAGATGCCGACAACTGAATGAGAAGTAATGCGTTATTCGGGTACGATTTCAGAGCTTCTCTCATCAACGTAACGTTTTCCTTATGCTTTCGCGCCTGCCTGTTTTCTTCCCAGATGCGATTGATCTCATCAAGCTTTTTCGCAGACGTTATTTCATCCATTCCGATCAAATCATCGACCGTAACCTGGTAGTAATTAGCCAAAATCGGAAGCATCGTAATATCGGGATATCCCTCGCCGCGCTCCCATTTGCTAATAGCTTGGAAAGAAATTCCGAGATGTGCCGCAACCTCTTCTTGTGTCAAATCCTTGTTTCTGCGAAGTTTTTTCAGTTTTTCACCGATCATCAGTTCCATAACGAACCTCCAAGTTATTTATTTTCGACGCGTCTGAACATATTATAACAGATTTTTCGGCACAAATCAATAACCGCAACATAGACTTGATTCTACTTGGCGTAGAATTTTTCTATTGACAGATTCCCCCTCCCGCTTGCGGGAGGGGTTGGGGTGGGCAGTCAGCACCGCGCGGGATTTTGCGCACCCAAGAAAAATCCAAGGCTAAATATAATAAAAATGTGAAAATCCGCTGCGGCGGATTTTTTCCTTTTATAAAAGCGCCGTCTGCAGACGGCGCGGGACGACAGAGCGCAAATACTTGCCTTCGGCAAGTATTGACTCTGTCCAAAAATCCGAAGCAGAGCTTCGTATTTTTGAAGCACGGTGGCGAAAGCTGAAGCTTTCGCATTGAAATGAGGCTCCGCCTCATACTCCGCAAACTTTTGAAAAAGTTTGATCAAAACTTTCCTTCTTATTGCAAATAAGCCTTGACATCCTTTCGCTCGCGTGGTAAAATTATGTTAACAAAATCTTCATCATCGGAGGTCTTCATGGAAACACAGGTTCGTTTTGCCGTCATCGGTACCGAAGGGATCGGTCGCAGTCACATCGACGGTATTCTGGCTACCGAAAACGCCGTACTTGCCGCGCTCTGCGACGTTGACGAGGCGGGTGTTCGTGCCCGCGCCGAAAAACACGGTCTCCCTACGTATTACACCGATTACAAGGATATGCTCCGTGCGGGAGGCTTTGACTGCGTCGTCGTCTGCTCTCCCGACTCCTTCCACAAGGATCAGTGCGTTGATTCGCTCGCCGCGGGTTATCATGTTCTCTGCGAAAAGCCGCTTGCTATGCGTCTCGACGAATGTGAGGCGATCATCGCCGCCGCACGCGCTTCAGGCAAGAAATTTATGGTCGGTCAGGTCTGCCGAAAGACCCCCGCCTTCGCGCTTATGAAGGAAATGGTTGATCGCGGAGACATCGGCGAGCTTTTCTACGTTGAGTCCGAATACGCGCACGACTACTCGATCCTCGGACGCGGCGAATGGCGCAAGGATCCCTCCTACATCCGTCACCCCGTTGTCGGTGGCGGTTGCCACGCGATGGACCTTCTCCGTTGGATCGCGGGCGACCCGACCGAGGTCTTTGCCTACGCAAACCACAAAATGCTCCCCGATTGGCCCGTCGACGATTGCACGATATCTGTTTTGAAATATCCAAACGGCGTCATCGGCAAGGTCTTAACCTCGATCGGATGCAAGCGCCCCTACACGATGCGCACCCAGCTTTTCGGATCGAAAGGCACCATCCTCGGCGACAACAAATCCTCATATATCACCCTTTTCACGCCCTGCATTGACGAAAAGGGCAAGCACTCCTTCAAGGAAGAGCAGATACCGATCGACATCAACCATCACAATATGGCGGCAGAAATCTCGGATATGTGCGACATTATCCTTGGCAAAAAGGAACTTGAGATCGACGTCATCGAGGGCTCGAATACCGTCGCCGTTTGCCTTGCCGCTGTTGAATCTGCCAAAACAGGACTCCCCGTAAAGCCACACTATTTTAGTTAAAGAAAGGTAGATAGATATGTTAAAAATTGGATTTTCCGAATTTGATATAACCCCGCCCGTGGGCAAGCTAATGCCCGGCGGCTTCACCGGATGCCTGACCACCGAGCCCGCGCGCGGAAAACTCCTTGTCACCGCCGCGGCGTTCGAGGTTGACGGAAACCCGTTGATCCTCGTTTCCGCAGACACTCTTTCTATTCAAATAAGCACCTGCGACCGCATCCGCCGCACGATCTCCGAGGCGACGGGCGTTCCCTTCGACCGCATCCTCGTCGGCGCGACCCACACTCACACGGGCGGCCAAACCGATTATCAGCTTTGGCTCTGCCCTCCCGACCTTGAGGTTGCTTCGCTGACCGAAAAAGGCATCGTAACTGCCGCCATTGAGGCGCACAAGAATCTCTCGGACGCCGCGATCGGCACGGGCATAGGCGAGGAGCGGCGTTACAGCTTCTGCCGCGACATCCGTCTTGTCGATGGCTCTATCAAGATGAACCCCAACCGCGCGCATCCCGAGCTTATGGTCGCTCCGATCGACACACCCGACTATTCGGTCAACGTGATGCGCATTGACTCCGCAGAGGGCGACGTACGCGGCTTCATCGTCAACTACGCCAACCACCCCGACAACGATAACACCAGACGCACCCACTTCTCCTCCGACTTTATCGGTTATCTGCGCAATAATTTGAAGATGATCTACGGCCGCGACGTTGTGGTGCTGTTCTTCAACGGCGCGTGCGGTGACGTCAACGCCTACAACTATCAAAGCGGTGTAAGCGAGGCATATGCCTCCGCGCTCACCTATATGCCCGAGGAGATCGGCAAGCTGCTCACCGAAACCGTGTGCAAGATCAACCGCGAGATCAAGACCTCGGCCTGCACCCCCGACGTGCGCGCGGCTGTGCGCACCGACACCTACAACCGCCGCGTACCTGCCGCGTGGGAAGTGGAACACGCACAGGAGAAAAAGGCACGCGCGGACGCCGGTGAGCGTATAGTAAACAGCGCGCGCAGCGTGATGAACACCACGCTTTCCTATGATCCGAACGCCCCTCAAACGATGGACGTGGAGATGCAGGCGATCCGCCTCGGCGACTGGACGATCCTTACCACCCTTGCCGAGCTTTACACCGAGATCGGCCTTGCCATGAAGGCGGTCGCCCCCGAGAAAAAGATCCTGATCAGC
>JAZRGT010000028.1:0-16499 GCA_045644325.1 Eubacteriales bacterium
GATGGGCTGGGTTTCCTGAACGATGGTGTAGGGGTCGATACCCTTAGCATCGCAGATCTCCTTGCACTCGTCGATGGAGGAGATGCCGTATTCTTTCAAGCAAGCGAGAATTTTCGCTTCGCGTCTTTCATAACCTTCAAAATTAGCCATTTTCTTTTCTCCTCCTTATATTATTCCTTGCGGGGATCGATGTACTTAACAACGCCGTCTTCGGGCTTGAAGCGGCCGTAAGTACCCTTGGACTGCTCGTAAGCCTCATTGGGCTCCATGCCCTTCTTGATGAAGTCGGTCATCTTGCCGAGGGAAACGAACTCGTATCCGCAAACCTCGTCGTTCTCATCAAGAGCCATTCTGGTGCAGTAGCCTTCGGTCATCTCGAGGTAACGAACGCCCTTTTCCTTGGTTCCGTACATAGTACCAACCATGGAGCGTGCGCCCTTACCGAGGTCTTCCATACCTGCGCCGATAACGAGACCGCCCTCGGAGAAAGCGGACTGGCTGCGGCCGTAAACGATCTGGAGGAAGAGCTCTCTCATTGCGGTGTTGATAGCGTCGCAAACGAGGTCAGTGTTAAGAGCCTCGAGGAGAGTCTTGCCGGGGAGGATCTCAGCAGCCATTGCTGCGGAGTGAGTCATACCGGAACATCCGATGGTCTCTACGAGAGCCTCTTCGATGATACCGTTCTTGACGTTGAGGGAGAGCTTACAAGCTCCCTGCTGGGGTGCACACCATCCCACACCGTGGGTGTATGCGGAAATATCGGTGATCTGCTTTGCCTGAATCCATTTGCCCTCTTCGGGAATGGGTGCGGGGCCGTGATCGCAGCCCTTCTTTACGACGCACATTTCAGCCACTTCATGGCTCTGTGCGTAAGGGCATTCACTTACGTTGCTCATTGGTTTTATCTCCTTTGATTTTAATTTTTTCGTGTTTATTTTGCGGCTTCGATAAGAGGTCTTACCGCGTCCGCATAAAGCTTGCCGATAAAGGCTCTGCCTTGATCGTTGGGATGAACGCCGTCGCCGGAATAGAATTTGGGCTCGGGCTGGGTCTTGAGCGCCTCGGCGAAGAGCTCGTCGAGAGGGATATAAACGTCTGCAAACTCGTCTGCGAGCTTACGGACGATCGCGATGATGCGGTCTACCTCGCCTCTCCAGGATTCCTTACCCTCGTCATCGAGAAGGAAGGGAGCAAGCATAACGATCTTTGCATTTGTCTCTTTCTTGAGACGCTCGAGGATCGCGCGGTAGTTGGTTTCGACCTGAAGGTCGGTGGTTGCGATTTTGCCTGAACCGTAGCGATGCCATACGTCATTGATTCCTATAAGGATCGAAATGATATCGGGCTCGAATGCGATACCGTCGGTGTAAAGTCTGTCAAAGAGCTGACTTGTGCGGTTTCCGCTGATGCCGAAGTTGATAAATTCAATGTCGGTATCGGGGAATGCCGCGCGGATATGCTCTGCGGCAAATTTGGGATAACCCGCGCCGAGGTCGTGATAATTGCGCTTATCTCTGCCGGCGTCGGTTATGCTGTCGCCCTGAAATAAGATCTTCATAGTCTTACTTTACGATCTCGCCTTCAACTGCGCCGAAAGCTGCTGCTGCGTTGCACTCGTCGGTGTCGATGTGCATAGCAAGTGCGAAGTTGGGGTTAACACGAACAACAACGTCCTCGAAGATAACGGGACGAGCGGTGTTAAGCTTAACGGAAACGATCTCCTTGTCGGAAACGCCGAGCTCCTCAGCGTCTGCGGGAGTCATGTGGATGTGTCTCTTTGCAACGATTGCGCCGTCAGCGATCTCGATCTCGCCTGCGGGACCAACGAGCTTGAGACCGGGGGTACCTGCGGTGTCGCCGCTCTCACGGATGGGGGGAACGATACCGAGTGCGCGTGCATCGGTGAAGGAAAGCTCAACCTGATTTGCGGGGCGAACGGGGCCGAGAACGCTCATAGCGAGGCTGCCCTTGGGGCCTACAACGGTAAGCTTTTCGTTTGCGCAAGCAAACTGACCGGGCTGGGAAAGCATCTTCTTGACGATGAGCTCTGCGCCCTTGCCGTAAAGGATCTCAACTGCCTCTGCGGTGAGGTGGCAGTGACGAGCCGAGGTTTCAACGATAAAAGTCTTGGACATTTTTATGTATCTCCTTGTTATAATAATGTCGGATGTAAAGTCATACCAATTTATTATATCATAAAATTTGTCGATTGTAAATCCCTTTTGCGATTTTTCCTTATGGCAAAAGGCAATAAATTGATAAATATTTATTATTTCAATATATACCTTGACTTTTTGTGCAATTTGTGATAAAATTAACCTATCTATTGAATTATGGAGGAAATCACTATGAGAACCAAATTGATCCGTGTTATGTCTTTTGTGCTTTTGATGACGATGCTTCTCAGCGCCGTTGCATGCGCGGATACGACTACCGACATTACCGATGAAACCACCGCTTCCCCTATTGTTGGCGGAGATGCAACCGATGCTCCCGTGGAGGAAACCACTGAGATCAACGCCGAGAACATCCTCGGTCCCAACGATTTCGGCGGCGAAACTCTCACCTTCTACTCCCGTAAGTACAACGGCGCTTGGTCGAGTGACCTTATCGTTAAGGAAGAGGACGGCACCGTCGTTAATAACGCTATCTACAAGAGAAACGCAAAGCTTTCTTCGCTCTACTCCGTTAACTTCGAGCAGATCGAAAGCGGCAAGCGCGACTGTCTTGACGATTTCGTAAAGGTCATCTCCTCGGGTGACAGCAACGCCGGTGCGACCTATCTCGGTCTTTCGGATGCCGCAACCGCAGCACAGCGCGGCTACCTTCTCGATATGACTCAGCTTGATAACATCAACCTTGAGGGCGAGTGGTGGACTCAGTCGCTTAACAAGGCTTGGTCTATCGGCGGCGCTCAGTACTTCGCAACCGGCGCGATCACCACGGTTGACGACCAGGCTATCCGTACCATGTTCTTCAACAAGGACATCATCGCAGAGCACAATCTCAAGACCATCTACGATCTCGTTGACGATAACGAGTGGGTTTATGAGAAGTTCTTTGAGTATTCCGAGATTGCAAAGAAGGATGACGGCGACGGACAGGTTTCCCTCACCGATACCTTCGGCGCATGCGCACAGACCACCCTCGGCTTTATGCTGACTATGAGCTCGGGCGAGATGCTCGTAGGCAAGGATGCTGACGATTATCCCATTATCGCCGCTACCGAGAACGCAACCCGCTTTATTGACGTTGTAACCTACCTCACCGAAAAGATCGCAGGCAACTCCGCAATCTATCAGGGCGACGATCAGGTCATCCGTGACCTCTTCGGTAACAACCAGTCCCTCTTCTATGCAGAGGTACTTATGCACGCGCAGACTATGCGTACCAACTATGAGATCAACTTCGGTATCATCCCGATGCCTAAGTACAACTCCGAGCAGGAGAACTACTATCAGTACTCCACCGGTAGAAATACCACCGTTGTCGCCTTCCCTCACACCGCGACCGGCGACCTGCTTGAAATGGCTACCTTCCTCGTTGAGGCAATGGCTGTAGAGTCTGTCAACACTGTAAAGCCCGCATACTATGACATTTGTCTTAAGGGCAGATACGCAGACGATGCGGAATCCGTTTATATGCTTGATATCGTTACCACCAGCGTTGCAACCGACTTCGCAGAGATCTTCGCTTGGGGTGGCTTCCATTCCACAGTTCAGGGTGCTATCACCTCGGGCTCTCCCATCGCAAGTATTCTTAAGAAGAACGCAGTTGCAGCTGAAAAGCTTATGAATAAAGCTCTCGAAGATTTCCGAAAGCTGAAATAATAAAAACTCGAAAATCAAGGAGATTAGGTTATGAAAAAAACATTAACCCGTCTGACTTCTTTGTTTCTTCTTATTTTAATGATCATTTCCGCCGTTGCCTGCGCTGATACCGGTTCTGCCGGAGATGAAACTACCGCTCCTGCTCAGACTGAGGCGGGCGCAGATACCGTAGGTGCTACCGAACCCGAAACAACTGCTATCAATGCAGAGAATATTCTCGGTCTCCGTGATTACACGGGCGAAACGCTCACCTTCTTCAGCCGTATCTATAACGGCCCTTGGGGAAGCGACATTTCGGCAGAAGACATCAACGGTACCGTTCTTAACGATGCTATCTACAAGAGAAATTCCACTATTTCCGAAAAGTACGGCATCACCATCGAGGAGCAGGAGAGCGGAAACATCACCTTCCGCGATCAGGTAGGCAACCGCATCTCCTCGGGCGATACATCCTATCAGGTGCTTTATATGGGACTTGCCGACGCGGCGTTTGCATCCCAGTCGGGTTATCTGCTCGACCTCACCGAGATCGAGAATATCAACCTTGAGGGGCAGTGGTGGACTCAGTCCTCCAATAAGGCTTGGTCCATCGGCGGCAGACAGTATATCGCTACTGGTGCGATCACCACGACCGATGACCGTGCTATCCGTACCATGTTCTTTAATAAGGATATGATCGAAACCCTTCAGCTCGAGACCATCTACAACCTCGTTGACAGAAACGAGTGGGTTTATGAGAAGTTCTTCGAGTACGTTGAGGTCGCAAAGAGAGACGACGGCGACGGTGTTCCCACCCTTAATGACGTTTACGGCGCATCCGCACAGGTTACCTTCGGCTTTATGATGACCATGGCGTCGGGCGAAATGCTCGTTCAGAAGGATGCGGACGATCTTCCTTACCTTGCTGTTACCGATAATCCCCGATTCATCGACGTTGTCAACTACCTCACCGAGAAGATCGCGGGCAACGACGGTGTATATCTTGGCGCAGACCAGGATATCAGAGACCTTTTCGGTAACGGAAACTCTCTCTTCTGGGCAGAAGTTCTCAATCACGCGGAAACTCTCCGTCTGAATTACGACCTCAACTTCGGTATCATCCCGATGCCCAAGTATACTGCAGATCAGGAAAACTATCATCAGTATACCACCGGTTACTGTAACACCGTAATCTGCTTCCCGACCACTACCAAGGATAATGAGCTTGACTTCGCTTCCTTTATGGTAGAGGCGATGGCTATCGAGTCGGTTGAGACCGTTGTTCCCGCTTACTATGACGTATGCCTTAAGGGCAGATACGTTGATGATGCGGAGAGCGCGGCGATGCTCGATATCATTACCACAAGCGTTTCCTCCGACTACGCCGAGATCCTCTCCTGGGGTGGTTTCAAGACCACAGTTCAGGACGCTATCTCTGCCGGTAACTCGATCACCACGATCATCAAGGGTAATGCTCCTATGACCAAGAAGGCTATCCAGAAGTCCATCGAGACCTTCCAGAAGCTTCCTTAAATTAAAAAAGCTCGGCTGTTGCTTTCGCAACAGCCGAAGCTTTAGGATCATTCTTCGTCCTCGCTGTTATCAGACTTACTGTCAACCATCGCTTCTCCGAGGATGTAAGCGACGAGAACTCCCGCGGCAGAGATTATTGCAGTTACCTCGGTTATTACCGATTCTCCCGCGCCGCAAAAGACTGCGACAGCGCCGACTAATGCCGCAAGTGCTGCCCAGAATTTACGCGAGGAGAGCTTTCGCTTCCAATCAATTCCCATTTCCGACCTCCTTTCTGCCCTCTACCTCAAGCAGGCAGAGGCGTGTTTCGTGGTCGCCGATCTTCTCGTAAAAGACGCGGTTCTTCTCGGATTGCGTATGAACGCTCTCGTTGAGATTCTGAACGGCATCCTCGAGAGAGGTTAGCGTGCGGTTGAGCCTTGCCACGATCTTAAAGACCGCGATAAGCGAACCGCAAAGGGTCATAAGACCCGTCAGAATTTCCCAAGTCATTTTATATTTCCTTTCAAGGTGTACCCGACTTGGCTATATTATACCTCAAAATCAAAACCCGTGACTGACAGAAAACTGTCAATTGAATGAAAATGAAAAAAGAAACAAAGAAACCAGATTTCGCGCGCGGCGCGCTTGTTGCCGCTGAACTCCAAAAACTCTATCCCGATTCCGCTTGCTCCCTCGATTGGGGCGGCGACGAGGCTTGGAGGCTGATGGTAATGGGCAGACTTTCCGCCCAATGCACCGATGCGCGTGTCAATATAGTTTGCAAAGACTTGTTTGAAAAATATCCGACGCTTTCTTCGCTTGCAGATGCACCCCTCGAGAATATTGAAAATATCGTTCGTCCTTGCGGACTTTACCGCACAAAGGCGGCGTCGATCAAGGCGGCTTGCATCAAGCTTCGCGACGAATACGGCGGTGAATTGCCGCGCGACGTTGATAAGCTCTGCGAATTCCCCGGCGTGGGCAGAAAGATCGCAAATCTCCTCCTCGGCGACGTTTTCGGTATTCCCGGCATAGTCGCGGATACGCACTGCATCAGGATCTGCGGCAGACTCGGATTTTATCCCGAAGATCTCAAGGATCCCGTCAAGGTCGAGCGAATACTGACCGATGCGATCCCCAAGGAATATCAGACCGACACCTGCCACCGCCTTGTAGACTTCGGCAGAGATATCTGCCGCGCGCAGTCCCCGAGATGCGATGCCTGCCCCGAGGCGTTGAAAAATATCTGTACTCATCAAAAAAATCCTTGACAAAAAGAATAATTTACGATATAATGTAATTATCAATCAAGAAAGGATTACGACAATGAACAAAAATGTTAAGCCCGTCGCGCCTCGCGCGTTTTATCAGCAGAAATTTACGTCCGCGAGATATAACTTACTTTTGGTTATCGGTATGACCTTGATCAATATAGTAATGCTTTTCCTCGGCGGATCAAGCTATTTCCTTTTCTCTGCAACGATCCCTTACAGCCTCTCTATTGACGGCGCTTATTATACGGGAAAGCTTCCCGAAGAATTTTATACCGATATGCCCGCTGACGCTCAGTTCCTTCCGGACAGCTATCTTGCGATAATGCTCGGTATTGCCGTTGCTATCCTTGCTGTATATTTCCTTTGCTTCCTGCTCTCCAAGAAGTTCAAGACAGGCTGGATGATCACCGCTGCGGTTATGTTTGTACTTGACACGCTCTATATGCTGTTTATTTACGGCGTCGGCGTCGATTCCGTGATGGATATTCTTCTCCACGCGTGGGTACTTTACTACCTCATTTCCGGTGCGGTTTACGGACTTAAGCTCAAAAAGCTTCCCGAAGACGAGCCTGCGCCCGTAGATGGCGAAGGCGTCGAGATCGAAATTCCGACTCAAACGAACGATAAGGCTGAATAATCAAAAAAGATCCGAAGTTTTGATGCTTCGGATCTTTTTGCATTTTATCTGCCTATATTTTCGCACTCGCAGAGAAGTTCTTTTTCGCCGAAAACGTAAGCTCCGTTGCAGAAACGGCAGGTCACTTCAAGCTCGCGGGGCTTGCCTTCGGCTTCTTGCTCGTCAAGAAGCTTGATCACGTCCTTTTTGCCGAGTGAGGCAACGGCGTGGAGCATTCTCTCGCGCGAGCAGGTGCATTTGTATTCGACCTCGTTTTCGTCGAAGATGTCGTATTCGATACCGTCAAACGCGATATTTGCGATCTCCTCAAGGGAAAGTCCCTGCTCGAAGAGGCGGGATACGTTAGAGAGCGCGGGCGCGTTCTTTTCGATCTTGGAAATGATCTCCTCGTCAGCGAAGGGGAGAAGCTGGATCATAACTCCGCCCGCCGCAAGACAAGTAAGGTCGCGGTCGACGAGCACTCCGAGTGCGCAAAGTGTGGGAAGCTGTTCGCTTTCCGCATAGTAGCGCGCGATATCCTCCGCAACCTCACCCGTGGTGATCGGGATCGAGCCGCTGTAAGGCTCGCCGTCGCCGTTGTCGCGTACTACGGTGAGAAGTCCCGCACCGACTGCTCCGCCTACGTCAAGCTTACCGATAGAGTTGAGGGGGAGCTCAACGTCGGGATTGGTAATATATCCGCGAACACATCCGAGCCAATCGGAAACGGCAAGGA
Organism: Eubacteriales bacterium; assembly: GCA_045644325.1. Lineage (GTDB taxonomy): Bacteria > Bacillota > Clostridia > Oscillospirales > CAG-272 > CAG-390. The sequence goes on from JAZRGT010000028.1 coordinate 7,951, forward strand.
TTCTGCCCGCAGGGCCGTCACCGGCAAGAGTGAGGGTAAGTGTGTCTTTTTCCTCTCCCATCATAATTCCCATAAGGGAAGCGGCGGTGAGAAGTCTTCCGAGCGCGGCGGTCGCGGTCGCGCTTGTATTGTGATATTCGTGTGCGGTATTGACTATATCGCGCGAGTCGATAACTGTGATTCGCGCCGAGCCGTCGCGTGAAAGCGCGCGGAGGACCTTTGATTTTTTGATTTCCATTTTATTATTCCTTTATTTTATTGCCCTTGCGGCAAAGTAGAATTTCGAGTCGGTTTTTGAGGTGCGTTTGAAGTTAGTATTTCCGAAAACGCCGCAGATCTCAAATCCGGCGGCTTTGAGCTTTTCTTCGATCTCGGTGCGGGAGTAGCAACGCTCCTGCCATTCCTCGTCGCGGCGCGAGTATATCTCGGTGCCCGCCTCCTGTTCGGTGAAAACGCTCAGCGAAAAACGGCATATTCCGCGTTTTTCGGAATAATCGTTTTGCCAATTGCAGAAAACTGCGCATCCGTCCTCGGTCTCGGCTTCAAGCTGATAGGAATTCTTTCCGTATTCGCGCTCAAATCGCGCAGGGGTGTTCATATCGAAGATGAATAGACCGTCGGGGTCGAGGTAGTTGTGTACGAGCGAGAAGCATTTTTCAAGCTGTCCCTTTTTCGTCAGATGATTAAGTGAATCGAGTGAGCAGAGAACGGCGCCGACCGTTCCGTAAAGCTCAAATGCGGTGATGTCCTGCAAAAGCAGAAGAACGTTTTCGGGACAGTTCTCGCGAGCGGTCGAAAGCATTTCGGGGGAGAGATCGATGCCCGTCATATCGTAGCCGCGCTCGGCAAGGATCGCGGTCAGAATGCCCGTACCGCAAGCAAGGTCGAGAACGAGCTCGGGGCGCGCGGGGAGAAAACGGTCGAAGCATTCCTCGGCAAAGTTCGCCCAGGATTCATAATCGACGTCCCCGTTGAATATATCGTAAATGTGCGCAATTGCGCTGTAGCCCGCGGCGTTATTCATTGGTAAGTCCCATGGGGGAGAAGATGCGGTATACGTTTCCCGCGCCCATTACGACGATGGCGTCGCCGGGGCGTGTTTCTGCGGCAAGGATGTCGAGTGCTTCGTCGAAGCTTGCGCAGTAGCTTGCCTTTGCGCCGATCTCTCGGGCGAGCTTTAGCGAGCTTACGCCGAGATTATCGGTTTCGCGCGCCGCGTAGATGTCGACGAGCAGAACTCTGTCCGCAGTTGAGAGGGAAGCGATGAAATCATCCCAGAGCGCGGCGGTGCGGCTGTAGGTGTGGGGTTGATAGATGCAGTAGATTCGTCCGAAGCCCATATCGCGGAATCCGCGGAGAGTGACGGAAATTTCGGTCGGGTGGTGAGCGTAGTCGTCGTAAACGTCAACGTCCTGCCATTTTCCCTTGTATTCCATACGTCTGCCCGCACCGAGATAGAGCGACAGACCCTCTGCAACGGCATCGGGATCGAGTCCGCAAAGCATAGCCGCGGCAAATGCGGCGAGGGCGTTGTAAATATTATGTCTGCCGGGAACCGAAAGATTGACGTGTGCGGCGAAGATGCCTCTGAAATAAATGTCAAAGGATGCCATTCCGGAGATATATTCGATATTTTCGGCAGTATAGTCGCATCCCTCGGTAAGACCGAAGGTTACGGGAGTGCCGACGTAGCCCGCCATAGCGAGGCGGACGTTTTCATCGTCACCGTTGACAACGGCAAAGCCGTCCGCGCCCGTAATCGCGGCGTAGTCCGAGAAGGAACGGCGCACCTGTGCGATGCTCTTGAAATAATCGACGTGGTCGAGCTCTATATTAAGTATGACCGCAATGCTCGGGTTGAAATCGAGGAAGGAATCCATATATTCGCAAGCCTCAAAGATGAAGTGATCGCCGCTTCCGATGCGGTATGCTCCGCCCATTTCGGCAAGAGTCGCGCCCGAGAGAACGGTAGGATCACCTCCCGCATGCATAAATGTGAGAGCACACATCGAGGTGCAGGTGCTCTTGCCGTGCATGCCCGATACGCCTACACGGTTGCGGTAGCCCGTCATAATGAATCCGAGAAAGTCCGCGCGGGAGATGCAGGGGATACCCTTGGCGATCGCCGCTGAGTATTCGGGATTGTCGGGCGTGATTGCAACGGTATAAACTACCGCCTCGTAGCCCTCGATATGGCTTGCCTCGTGCGAGTAGAATATCTCGATCCCCGCCTCGGTGAGTCTGTCGGTCAGCGCAGTCTGCGCCTGATCCGAGCCGCCGACACGGTATCCGCGGATGTGTGATATATGGGCAAGAGAGGACATATTTATGCCTCCGATGCCGATGAAGTAGATGCTTCGGATGCCCGAAAGGATCTCCCCGATCCTTCTCGCTCCGTAGTGAGTATTGTTTACAGACATATAAGTCTCCGTTCTGCCGACCGTTATCGGCTTGATTTCCGTAAATTAAAGTGTTCTCAATTAAATTTGCCGTCACTTTTCACAGAAAAATTTTATTTTGTTTGAATATCCGTCACAAAAGTAGTGTATACTATAATTGTTAACTAAAAAATTGAACCCAAGGAGTTAAAAATGGAAATCACCGATGTAAAAATCAGAAAGCTTTTTGACGAAGGTCCTATGAAGGCTATCGCTTCCGTCACTCTTGACAATCAGCTTGCGGTTCACGATATCAAAGTAATTTCCGCAAGAGAGAAGCTTTTTATCGTAATGCCCAGCCGCAAGAACCCTGACGATACCTTCAGAGATATCGTTCATCCTATCAACGCGTCCTTCCGCGCGGCACTCGAGAGCGCTGTTCTTGCTGCTTTCCATGAGGCACTTGAAAACGCAGAGGCAGAAGAAGAGAATACCGAGGATCCCGTTACCGTGTGATCTTCATCAAGGCATCTCCGAGGAGGTGCCTTTTTTATTTTATTCTTTATTTAAATTTTCCGTGCGATGCGAGAATCTCGCCGCCCGAAAATCCAAGAACGCCAAAACTGTAATCGGGACCCATACCAATGCTTCCGGGATTGAAAACGAGAAGCGGACGGTCGGTTTCACCGATATAGTCGAGATAAGTCCCCTCGGGGATATACTGATTGAACGGTATATGCGTGTGACCGAACAGAATGATATCCGCACCCTTTTCGTAGCCGGCAGCAATAAGGCGCGAGAGCCCATATTTGACGTCGTAGCGGTGGCCGTGTGTCATAAATATCTTTTTGCCGGCAAATTCGGTAAACCCGAATTTCAGCGGCTCGTGCATGCGGTCAACTCTGATCCAACCGCCCTCCTCGCCGTTGCCAGCAATAAAAATGAGTGGCAACTGCGGATGCTCCGGGAAAAGATGAGAGAGATCGTAAGCTCCGTCACCGAGATGGACCATCATATCCGCGTCAGCGTGCATTTCGAGCACTTTATTCATATAATTGGAATATCCGTGCGAATCCGAAAATACAAGAATCTTGCCATTCAATGTGTCCACCTCACTTAAAAATAATCATACATTATATATTATAACATTATTTTATGTCTTTGTCTACCCGTTTTTGAAAATTCACGCATCAAATTTGCCCGCATATACTGTAATGAAAACGGAAAGAGAGGTATTTCCAATGGAATTTGACAGAAACGCGCTTTCGCGCCTGCTTTCGCTCAACGATGCACAGCTTAAATTTCTCGTAAACAAATTCGCCCGCGATTACGGACTTGATCTCGCGAGCTACAACGTCACCGAGGGCGACATAACGAGCGTTCGCCGCGCTCTCACCAATTTGAGTGACGCACAGCTTATGGAGCTTGGTCAAAAACTCTCGGGAGGCAGAAGATGAACGAGGGCTCGCCCGACCTCGGAGCGATGGTATCAAAGCTGCTTGGCAACCCTGAGCTTTTGTCGCAGATAGCTTCAACGGTCGGTGTGGATCTGCCGCCCTCGGAGGATAAGAGCGCGCCGCCCGAGGGCGATGCCAAGCCCTCGTCCGCGCCGCAGAGTATGGACGGTATTCTTTCACTTATCGGCGGGATGGGCGGAGGTAAAAGCACGGGCGGAGGAGCTGGCAGAAGAACTGCTCTGCTTTCCGCGCTTAAACCCTTCTGCAACGAGCACAGATGCCGCACTATCGACTATATGATAAGTATTTCGAAGCTTTCCGAGAATCTTATTCCACCGAAGAGAGGTTGACCGTGTATTCAAGACAACAGAGAAACGGCAGAGAAGAAATAACCGTAGAACTTCCGCGCGATTACAGCGGAAATGCATTTTCGCCGTTTCCTCCCCGACGTGAGCCGCCCGTATGCGCGAGTGAGGTGCCGCCGTGTGAGGAGAGGAGAGCGGCGGAGTGTATTCCCGAGAAAATGGAGGAATGCGAGAAAAGTCCCGTACCGATCTGCCCCGAAAAGGAATGTCATACCCGAGATAGCCGTCCGCCGACGCTTGCTGGACTCGGAAGTCTTTTCGGCGGCAATATAGGACTTGAAGAGCTTTTGCTGCTCGGGGTGATCTTTCTGATTTTCACCGACGAGTCGATGCGCGACAGCGAGCTGCTTATATGCCTTTTGCTGATACTTTTTATCTGAACATAGCCGACGTTCTTTCACGGGACGTCGGTTTTCTTTATTCAAAAAAATTGTAAAAGTTGAAATCCGCTCTTGCATTTGGTTAATATTTGTAGTATAATAATTATGTATTGTTATTTTTGCGCCTTACGGCGTAATTTGGGGGTTAATATGCATCAGATCGGATTTGATAACGACAAATACCTGCGCCTGCAGTCACAGCATATAAAGGAGCGAATCGACCGCTTTGGCGGAAAGCTCTATCTTGAATTCGGTGGAAAGCTTTACGATGATAACCACGCATCGCGTGTGCTTCCCGGCTTCCAGCCCGACAGTAAAATGAAGATGCTCCTTGAGCTTAAGGATGAGGCAGAGATCGTCATCGTTATAAGCGCGGGAGATATTGAGAAGAATAAAAAACGCGGAGACCTCGGTATTACTTACGATGCCGACGTGCTTCGTCTTATCGACATCTTCAGATTCTTCGGACTTTACGTCGGAAGCGTTGTAATGACGATGTATGAATCCCAGCCTGCGGCGCGTACCTTCCGCACCAAGCTTGAAGCACTCGGTGTAAAGGTGTACCGTCACTATCCCATCGAGGGTTATCCCGCAAATATCGAGCACATCGTGTCCGAGGAAGGCTACGGAAAGAATGACTTTATCGAAACCGAGCGCAAGCTCGTCGTCGTCACTGCTCCCGGCCCCGGAAGCGGTAAGATGGCTGTTTGTCTCTCCCAGGTATATAATGAAAACCGACGCGGAGTTCAGGCGGGTTATGCAAAGTTTGAGACCTTCCCGATCTGGAATCTGCCCCTGAGCCATCCCGTAAATATTGCTTATGAGGCGGCTACGAGCGATCTCAACGATAATAATATGCTCGACCACTTCCACCTCGAGGCGTACGGCGAGACGACCGTTAACTATAACCGCGATATCGAGATATATCCCGTTCTTGCCGCAACCTTCGAGAAGATCTACGGCTCTTGCCCCTATAAGTCCCCCACTGATATGGGCGTAAATATGGTCGGAAACTGCATTATCAACGATGAAGTCGTCCGTAAAGCCGCGTGCCGTGAGATAGTCAGAAGATATTATAACTCTCTCGTTGCCGTCCGCAACGGCGAGGAATCGAAGGAGGTCGTGTTCAAGCACGAGATCCAGATGAAGCAGGCGAAGACGTCGCCCGCGGACCGTCCCGTTATTGCAGCCGCACTTGCAAAGCGTGATGAGATCGGCGAGCCTGCCGCCGCTATCGAGCTCCCTGACGGAAGAATCGTCACGGGTAAGAATTCGAAGCTCCTCGGCGCGACTTCCGCAATGCTTCTCAATGCCATCAAGGCACTTGCCGATATCCCCGACGATCAGCACCTTATGCCCCCCGAGATCATCGAGCCTATTCAGCACCTGAAGGTCGAGCATCTCGGCAATCACAATCCCCGACTTCACACCGACGAGGTGCTCGTTGCGCTTTCCGTCTGCGCCGTCAATTCCCCCGATGCCGAGCGCGCGATAGAGCAGCTTGCAAATCTTCGCGGCTGTGACGCTCACTCGACCGTAATTCTTTCACATACCGACGAAAATCTACTCAAAAAGCTCGGAGTCAACATCACCTACGAGCCCTATTACCAGACCAAGACGCTTTACCATAAGAAATAACTTCCTTGTGGCGCGTCGGTCACGCATACCAAAGGAGTTCAAATGAACAATAATCAAAATCAAAATCAAAATCAGCGCACGGCTGCCGCTTCGGCTCCCCGCCGTACACCGAGTGATAAAGCGGACAAGCTTTTCGCATCGCTTCCCTTTATCATTTCGCTCCCGATAGCGTTGATCTATATTGAGCTTGTTTCCCACCTTGCCGCTTTTTCCGAGATAGATTCGACCTTCTTTGTTTACGCAACCTTTTTCAGTATTTCTGGCGGCTTGGTAATGTCCTTGCTCTCGACGATATTCAGCAAAAAGATCAATTATATCATAAGCCTCGTTCTGCTTGGCACGGCAACGCTTCTTTGCTGTGTTCAGGTCATATATTCGGCATTTTTCGGTGACTTTTTCCAGCTTACAACGCTCGGAATGGCGGGAAATCTTGCCGATTATATGGAAAATACGATTAAGGTCATCTTCGCCAATATCCATTGGGTGCTTCTGCTTTTCATCCCCTTCGTTCTTCTTGCCGTTTTCGGCAGAAAGACGGTTGCCCCTCATAAAGCCGATATGATGATCCGCATCTGCTGTGCGGTTCTTGCGGTCGGATTCTTTATGCTCGGAAGCCTTTACGTCAACTCGCACGACGACCTTTTCGGTGATAGATTCATCTACCGCGAGGGATTTCAGGTCAAGGACTCGATCAGCCGTTTCGGTGTGCTGACGACCGCACGCCTTGAGCTCCAGTATATGTTGTTTGGCGTTCCCGAGGCAGACTTAGGTGAGATCCCCGACGTACTCGAGGGCGAAACGACCACCGCCATTCAGGGCGGCGACATCTTCGCTCCGAAGGTGACGACATCTCCCGAGACCGATCCTCCGAGCCCTCCCGTATCCGGAGAGATAACGCAGGGACCCGAAATTTCGGGTGACACAACTCAGGGCGGTGCAAACCCCGATACCACCACTCCTCCCGCACCGCCGAAGCCTCCCGTCATTGACAGAAGCCCTCAGCGCCTCGACATTGATTTCGATAAGCTGATCGCTGATGCAAAAGCCGCGGGCAAGAACAATCTTGCGAAGGCACACGCCTTTTTCGCTTCGCGCGCAGGTACTAATAAACACGAATACACCGGTCTTTTCGAGGGCAAAAACCTCATTTTCATCACTGTCGAGGCTTGGGCGCCTGCGGCTATCAACGAAAAACTGACTCCCACTCTTTATATGATGAAGAACGAGGGATTCGTGTTTGATAATTATTACTGCTCACTTTGGGGCGGAAGCACCGCGACGGGCGAATATGCAAATATCACGGGCAATTTCTATTACAGCGCGACCTGCATACAGGACAGCGCCAAGACCTATCAACCGTTTACTCTTGGTAATATGCTCACCAAGGCGGGCTACGAATGCCACGCATTCCATAACCACACCTACGAGTACTACAGACGCGACTTGTCGCATCCGAACTTTGGTTACGATTGGCACGCCGTAGGTAACTGGGACGCGACATATTCAAAGCCCGGAGCTTGGCCTCAGTCAGACCATGAGCTTGCGCTCAATTCGCTTTCTTTCCTTGATTCGGATAAGCCCTTCCACCTTTACTATATGACGGTTTCGGGTCACGCCAACCAGACCTTTGTGGGTAACACACAGGCAGCAAAGCATCGTTCATACGTAACCTCCGTCCTCGGAAACGAGTATAAGGAACAGCTCTCGCTCTCCTTTATTTCCTGTCAGTATGAGGTTGAGCTTATGGTCAAGGCTCTTTATGACGAGTGCGAGCGTCTGGGTATTCTCGAGGATACCGTTTTCGTGCTTGCGCCCGATCATTTCCCCTACAAGCTCAGTCCCGATGAAACAGCAAATCAGGCGGCTCTTTCCGAGATGTACGGTCTGCCGAACGACGATATATACAGCAATTTCGATCTCTACCGCGCCCCCCTCGTTATCTGGTCGGGATCGATGAAGGAACCCGTGAAGGTCGATAAGGTATGTTCCGCTATCGACATTCTTCCCACTCTGCTCAATCTTTTCGGCGTGGAGTATGATTCGAGAATCCTGATGGGACAGGATATCCTCGACTTTAATTCCGAGGGTGTAGTAACTCTCAATACTTCAAAGTCGAGCTACCACTTCATCACCGATTACGGAGAGTTCAACTTCAAGACCAAGAAGTTTAAGGTCGCCGAGGGTTACAATGTTGATCCCGCCGCGCTCGAGGCTTACGTTTCGCAGAAAAGAGATTATCTTTACAATATGCGAACCTACGGTCCGTATATCCTCGATAACGACTATTACAGAATACTGTTTCCTAACGGATAACACACAGCCGCCGCGCTC
>JAZRGT010000029.1:0-16040 GCA_045644325.1 Eubacteriales bacterium
AACAGATCGAAGCTATGGATAGTTGGGAAGGCAGCCAGCTCAACACCGCGAAGGAGATCCTCGCTTATGAGCTTACCAAGCTCGTTCACGGCGAAGAGGAAGCAAACAAGGCACAGGCAAGCGCGATGGCACTCTTCGGCGCGGGTGCAGACGCTGATATTCCCACCGCTGATATTGCAGAGGCAGATCTTATCGACGGCGCGATCGACATTCTTTCGATCCTCGTTAAGGCAGGGCTCGTACCCTCAAAATCCGAGGCTCGCCGTGCAGTTGAGCAGGGCGGCGTAACCGTTGAGGGCGAGAAGGTCACCGATATTAAGGCAACCTACACCACTGAAACCCTCAAGAACGGCATTGTTGTCCGCAGAGGCAAGAAGGCGTTTAAGAAGGTTGTTCTGAACTAAATAAGCAAAAAAAACGGCAGTTCGGTTGATGGACTGCCGTGTTTTTAGGTAAGAGGTAATAGTGAATAGTGAAGAAATAAGGTGAATTTCCTCGCATTGCTCGGAAATTTTCATTTTAATAAAATGCAACAGCAGCGGGAAGTTTTTTGAAGATTCTTAAGGAACTTTTTCGAAAAAAAGTTCCTTAAGTCGCGCTCCGCAGTGCGCGAAATATCCCTTGTGCTTCGGAATGGCGACGCCCCGTCGACATTCCGGAAGGAGTAAAAACTCCCCTTGCGGGAGTTTTTCGCTCCTTCACCCCGCGCGCAAAGCGCGCAATACCACACAAAAGTTTTTCTTGCAAAACATCCGCCTTTATGATATAATTAAAACAAAAACGGTAACTGAAATGAAGATGAATAAATTATTCAAAAAGTTGTTCAGAAAGAAAATGACACTCGGACAAGCAATACTATTCCTCATTGTCGGGGTGATACTCGGAACCGTGTTCACCTTCGGACAGCAATATTGGAAAAAACCGATAAACCGCGAGGATGCAATTTCAGTTGAAGCAGAATATTCATATCATAACCAAAGGCTAGTCCGCCCCGATTCGCATGCGGTAAGCATCCATTGTACCGACGGAACAATATACGATATCGACGCACATTGCGTCACCTATGATATACTCGATTATCTTGACACGCTTGAAAAGGGATCAACGCTAAATATGCTGATCCATCCGAACTCGGATACGATTCTTTCACTTGACATATTCGGGCAAAGCATTCTTGATTTTGATGAAGTTATCGATGATCTTCATTCAGCAAATATCGGCTTTTTATGCCTTGGAATATTTATGTATGCTCTCGCTGTTTGCGGAGCGGTTAGACTTATTGCTATTGCGGTACGGAAATTTAAGAAGTGAATTAGTAAAAGCTCCCAGATGGGGAGCTTTTACTAATTCCAAACAGCCGGCGGGGCGCCGTCTGTTTGAAGTGCAAGGGAAGTTTCGCGCTCTGCGGAGCGCGACTTAAGGCTCCGCCTTAAGAATCTGCGCGGCTCTGGCGGTTTTCCGAAGGAAAATGGAGGCGTAAGCCGACAAGACAGAGTCGCAGCTTGCCACAGGCAAGCATAACTTTCTGAAAAAGTTTGATCAAAACTTTCCGCTAAAAAATTTTTTAGATTACCCAACCTTTTCCGCAAATTCCGTGTCTTATTGGTGTAAGACATAAATCGAGGTAATGCAAATGAAAAATTACAAGGAACACAGGGATTCGATTCTGGTCGATATGACTCTTCTCGGGGATGAGCGCGCCTTCGAGGAGCTTGTCAAGCGACACGAAAAGAACGTCAAGGGCACCGCCTACAAGACCACGGGCAACGCCTTCTCCGCAGAGGATGCGGCGCAGGATGCCTTCGTTTCGGCGTGGCTTAATCTTGACACTTTATCCGACCGCGACAAATTCGGCTCGTGGGTGTGTTCCATTGCCAAGAATCACGCTCGCAATCTCGTCCGCAAGTACCAAAACGCCGCCGCTGACATCAGCCTGACTCTCCTTGAAGAGGTAGACCTGACCGGCAGCGACGAAAGCGGACTCCTTGAACTTCTTTCCTCTGCCTCTATCGGCGAGGCGGAGCGTGATTCGCGGCTCCACGAAGCACTCGATACTCTTTCGGAAAAGATCCGCGAGACGATTGATCTGCATTACTTCGAAGGACTCTCGATCGCCGAGATCGCCCTGCGACTTTCCCTGCCGGCGGGAACAGTCAAATGGCGCCTCTGCGAGGGAAGACGTCAACTGAGAAAGGAATACGGAATTATGGAAAAGGATTATATCGAACACGAGGACATCGTCGCACGCGTTATGCGTCAGGTTGAAGAGCTCAAGCTTTGGGCGATCAAGGGCAACAAAGAAGGATTCGAGAAGGATTACGAAGCCGTGCTCAAAAACGTCACCGCACTCGCTGACTCCAAGGAAAAGAGCCACGCCCTCGCAGACGTCCTTCTGCGCGGCTATTGGTGGCTCCCCGGCAAGAAAAACGACGAGATCCTTGCCGAGATCAAGGAAAACGCCATCAAGGGACACAACGACGACGTAATGCAATCGATAGTACACGCAGGATTTACTAAGAAAAAAGGTGAAGAACGCATTGTCTTTTTACGCGACGAACAGATTCCGTGGCTCGAGGAAAACGGATTTACAAAAACCCTCGGCTATGCTCTGTTCTGGCTCGGATATTACATCTCGGATATCGACAAAACCCGCATCCCTGAGGCGATCGAGTACACAAAACGTGTGCTTGAAGTCCTCACACCCGAGGACGTTTACTACGCAAACGCGCTCTCCGCTATCAAGGCATATAATGCGTATCCGGCAGGTCCCAACCTTAGTGCCACCGGAGAAATGCACAAATATATCGGCGGCAAGCTTTATTTCTGGTCGCAGCCCGGTTTCAGCATAGGTTATCACGATATCGAAGAAGCAATCTTCTATTATGCCTCGCGCTGTGACAATCTGATTTTCGACCCCGAGCTTAAAGAGGGCGATAGTGTTATCTCGTCTGGAGGCAAGACAAAGCTCACCTGCACTGCCGTCGGTGCATCAGTCACCACTCCGGCGGGAGTTTTCGAGAATTGCACCGTTTATACCATCGACTGCGACATCTGGAACGTAAGCCGCGTTGTCACCGCATATTGCGAGGGCATCGGAATCGTTTCGCAGAAGGTATATAATCAGGGCGAATTCGTAGAATGGTATCTCTCGGACTACCACATTGAGGGCGGAGATGGGATCGTTCCTTACGCACCCGGCAACTATTGGTGCTACTCTTATTCGGGCAATCTCGACATCATCCCCGTGACCGAATCGAGATACGCGGTCACCTCATTTGACGGCGTATCGGCTGTTCTATCGGCTTATTATTTCCTCACAAGCGCGGAATACAAGGACACCTGGCGCGGAAATCTGATGAACGCCAAAAACAACTACGCTATTGAGGATGATAAAGGCGGCGAGCATCTTAAGGCGGGCGCGACTCAAATGATCGAACGCGCGATCGAGCTTGCTTCGACCAAGCGCGAAAAGCTTCACGCGGAGATCTCGCTTGACGTAATGAACCGCATTTTCGACACCGACTTGACCGAGCATCCCGACACGCCCGAGGTAGGCATTTGGAACTTCTTTGAATATGAAAGGATAGTCAAGAAGGGTAACAAAATAAAATTTGCTCCCGACTCAAACCGCGATGTGTCCTTTGAATGGAAGGAAATCGGACTCGGTTGGGACGGCTTCCCCGTCCTTTACAACTTCCTCTACGACATTCTCGAGGACGCAACCGGCGCGCTCTGGAACGACGAGTGGGTTGACGGCTTCTCCGAGGAGCGCGACGTCAAATATCACGGCAGGACCGATACCCATCTCACTCTCTCGGTCACCGAGGAGAACTGCACGATCGGTCTCGGCACCTTCAAAAACTGCCGTCACGTCTCCTTCTATCTCAAGGGACTTAAAGGCGGTCAGGGCTACCGCGGCGGACAGAAGGATTACTGGTTCGCGCCCGGCATCGGTATCGTCAAATTCGTCGGACTTTACAAGAAGAAGACTCTCTCCTCGACTTGGGAGCTTACCGAATACCGCGGCGAGGGCGCAAAGGACGAATATTTCCCCTCCACAGACGGACTTTTCCGCCGATATGCTCCCATTGACCTTGCTGACACCCTCCGCGCATCCGTTGAATACACCTGGTGCGCCGACGGAGAGGACGTTTTCGTCTTCAGAAATGCGCTCGGCATGATGAAACGCGAGGCGTATATCGCCAAACTCGAAAAGGAAAAAGCGGAAAAAGAAAGCAAGAAGTAATCTCAACACAAAAATCGGGGCTGTCGCGCAATAACGTGATACAGCTACAGTTGAAAGCTTGAAAAATCCCCTCCCGCTTGCGGGAGGGGTTGGGGTGGGCAGTCAGCGCCCATGCGAAAAATTTCGCACCCAAACTAAATCAAGGGCGAAATATAATAAAAAGGAAAATTCCCGCCCCAAATGGGCGGAAATTCACCTTAACGTTCCGCGAAGCGGAACACATCACTCGCGCATAGCGCGACCTCAGGGAGTTCGGGGTGACAGAGCGCGATACTTGCGCCCTTGCGAAAGTCTCGACTCTGTCCAAAAATCCGAAGCCGAGCTTCGTATTTTTGAAGCGCGGTGGCGAGACCTGAAGGTCTCGCATTAAAATGAGGCTCCGCCTCAAACTCCGCAAACTTTTAAAAAAGTTTGATCAAAACTTACCGCTACTGTTGTCGTTAGTTCGCAGGTTTATTAAAAATTCATCTGTAAGCCAAGCTAATTCTTGCCCCGCCCGCTTGCGGGAGGGGTTGGGGTGGGCAGTCAGCGCCCTTGCGAAGAATTTCGCGCCCAAACTAAATCAAGGGCGAAATTAATTAAAATCAGGAAATTTCCGCCCTCGGCGGAAATTCACCTTAACGTTCCGCGAAACGGAACACTTCACTCTCGCGAAGCGCGAACATCACTGCGACCGAAAGGAGCCACAATGGCAATAAGTCTGAATTTAGATCTTCTGATCTCGTCTGTCAAGAAAAAAGACTTCCAAATAATGCGCGGCTTCTCGGACAAATTGGGCGCGGTCGTTAACAGTAGAGTGCATCTCACCATTCCGCGCGGCATTCTTTTCGGTTGGGGTTCGCTCATCCTCGCACTTCAAACACTTTCCGTGCTCGCGCCGCTTGAAGTCTTCCTGCAGATCGCGGGGATGGTGTGGTTTATCCTGTTTATAATGTTCCGCCAATACTGCCGCGTCTGGCGGCGGTACTATTCCCTCTTTTGGCCCATTTTCATCCACTCGGCGGCACTTGTCGCGGCAATATACTTGAAAGCGAGGTATTTCTGATGTATACTTTCTTTGAGAGAAAATATTTACCGATCTGCGACACCGAAGTCCTCAAAAGCCTCGGGGCGGATGATCTGCTTTATAATTCCAAGATCAACATTGCCGATTATTTCAGCGATGATATAGACGTACTGAAAAGGAGGAGCATCGTTTTTGGCGATGCTCTGAACGTCCGGGGACTCTACGAGCTGCTCAGCAGCATCAGTCAAAAGCTTTCGGCAATCTCGGATGTGCTCCGAAGTGAAACCGAAATCGGTGACAGGGAACGCTCGATCTTCAGCGCAAAGCAGCTCGAGCTCTATTTCGAGATCATTGACGAAGCAGAAAGCTATTACACATCGCTCCCACAAGCAGAGCATTTCGCTTCCGAGGAGTTCTCACAGCTTTTCGATCGCATTCACGGCATCGCAATGAGCCGCGAATATCACGATCTGAAAGAAGGCACGCGCAAGCTGATCGAAAAGATCACGCGTATCAAGAGCATTTCTGTCGGCTTCAATTTTGACGCCAAGCTCTCGCCCATCGAGATGGGCATCATTTCCGTAAACGATCAATACGTCGAATCGGGCAAGCTTGTTGACAAAATTTTGCGAATGGATTTCGCTCCGAACGGTTTGCAAGCCATTGAACCGATCATTGCGGTAGACAAATCTCTCAAGCACGACGAGTTTGAGCTTTTGCAGGATTCGATCCTCCGCTCGGTCGACAAAATTTTTGTTCGCGCAGTAAAAAGCTGGCCGCGCGAGTTCACGAAATATATCGCCGAGAAGCTCGCGTTTCTGCTCGATCTGCTCCCAGATCTGCAATTTATTCTCGTTGTCACCAAGATCCACAAAAATCTGGTCGAATCGGGCGTTCCGATGTGTATTCCGAATTATCACGCCAAGGAAGAACGTATTTTTCGCGCAAAACAGCTTTATAATCCCGCGCTTGCTATCAGAATGAGCGAGGCGGGAACTATCAAATCTATCATCCCAAATGACATTGAATTTGACGAAAAAGGTCAGATTTACATTCTCACCGGACCCAACAACGGCGGCAAGACGGTATTTCTTGTTTCTGTCGGAATGGCGCAGATACTCGCACAGCTCGGAATGCTCATTCCCGCGAAAAGTATCGATATCAGTCCCGTCGACCGCATCTACGTTCATTTTCCGAAATATTCAACCAAGGAAAATATGGGGCGGCTTGAGGAAGAATGCGCCCGAATCAAAGAGATCTTCGCTACTATCAACACGCACAGCCTCTGCCTCTTTGACGAAACTTTTTCCTCGACAGACTCGGAGGAGGGCTGCGGACTTGCCTTTGAGATACTTCGTGCGATCAGAAGCTACGGCGCATACGCCATCTTCGGCACACATTTTCACCAGCTTGGCCGCCGCATCGACGAGGCAAAGTCAGACGGCGAATGCGACGGATTTGACTTTTTGAACGCCGGCATTGAGGAGGGAAAACGCCGCACGTACAAGATAACGCGCGGTAAACCGGAGGGAAAAAGCTATGCCGCGGGGATCGCCGCGAAATACGGTTTGTCTTTTGAAAGCCTTGTCAAATAACACGCTCCGAGGAGCGGAACATATCACACAAAGCATAGCGTGCCGAAGGCACAGAAACGATATAAAAAACGCTGAACAATGAAATCCTAATCCCTCTAAAAACAAGCCGAAGGCTTGAAAAAGCCCCTCCCGCTTGCGGGAGGGGGTGGGGTGGGCAGTCAGCGCCGCGCGGAATTTTGCGCACCCGAACGAAATCCAAGGCGAAATATAATAAAATGAGAAAAATCCGGCACGGATTTTTACCTTATTGATTGATCAAAAAAGAGCGAAGGAGCGAAAACCTCCCGCGAGGGGAGGTTTTACTCCTTCAGGAATGTCGGCGGGGCGCCGCCATTCCTGAGCACAAAGGAAGTTTCGCGCTCTGCGGAGCGCGACTAAAGAAACTTTTTGAAAAAAGTTTCTTTAGAATCTTCAAAAACTTTCACGCTTTTTTAATATTTTTTGAACAATTATTCGAAAAGCTCTTGACAAACTTGCGTTTTTGTAGTAAAATATCCGCATAAAGCTATGATTGAAAGTTCAGTAAGAATTCACGGTTCGGCCTGCAGAGAGCTGTCGGTTGGTGCAAGACAGTGGTTGGTGGATTCCGAATTACCTTTCGGGAGCTGTGCACAGAACGATTCTTTCTAAAGGTGCATCGGTTTGCCCCCGTCATCGGGCGACACATTGATTAGATGTGCGTAAGGCTTGCCTCCGCAAGGAGGGAGTGAAGCAAAGTGGTAACACGGCTATATCGGTCGTCTTTGCATCCATCACGGTTGCAGAGGCGTTTTTCTTTTGCATCCGAAAATCAAGGAGAATTACCATGCCTATTACAGAAATTTTAGTCCGCAACGCGGCTTTTTACCCCAATGACGTCGCGCTCGTTGAGATCAACGCGGCTCTTGAACCCACAGAAAAGCTCACTTGGAAGGAATATTCGCTGATGCAATCCACCGGCGGCGAGAGCTACCGTCGCGAGATGACCTGGAGCGACTTCGATCAGCGCGCAAACCGTTTTGCAAATCTCCTGATGACTCGCGGAATCACCAAGGGTCAGAAGGTTGCCATCCTTCTTATGAACTGCCTTGAATGGCTTCCCGTCTACTTCGGAATCCTCAAGGCGGGCGGCGTTGCAGTTCCTCTCAATTTCCGCTACACCGCGGACGAGATCAAATACTGTCTTGAAAAATCCGACGCTGAATTTCTCGTTTTCGGTCCCGAATTTACGGGACGAGTTGAGGAGATCTGCTCCCCTCTGCCCCAGATCAAGATGTGGAACTACGTCGGACGCGACTGTCCCTCCTTTGCCGAGAGCTATGACAGACTCGTGACCTTCTGCTCATCTAAGCCGCCCGCAGTTCCGCTTTGCGACCGCGATTACGCTGCCATCTACTTCTCGAGCGGCACAACAGGCTTCCTCAAGGCGATCCTTCACGATCACAAGGCGCTAATGCACGCATGCGAAGTCGAGCAGGCGCACCACTCGCAGACTCGCGAGGACTGCTTCCTCTGCATCCCGCCCCTCTACCACACCGGTGCAAAGATGCACTGGTTCGGCTCGTTCCTCGCGGGCTCAAAGGCAGTCCTTCTCAAGGGCGCGGCGCCCAAGCAGATCATCAAAGCCGCATCGGACGAGCATTGCACCATCGTTTGGCTCCTCGTTCCGTGGGCGCAGGACATTCTCGACTCGATCGACCGCGGTGAGATCAATCTTGACGAATACTCCCTCGATCAGTGGCGACTGATGCACATCGGCGCACAGCCCGTTCCCCCGAGCCTTATCAAACGTTGGAAGGAAATTTTCCCGCACCATAAATACGATACCAACTACGGACTTTCCGAGTCGATCGGCCCCGGATGTGTGCACCTCGGCGTGGACAACATCCACAAGGTCGGCGCGATCGGCAAGGCGGGATACGGCTGGGAGACCAGAATCGTTGACGAACGCCGCCGCACAGTGCTTGCGGGCGAGGTCGGCGAGCTTGCGGTCAAGGGTCCCGGCGTTATGAAGTGCTACTACAAGGACCCCCAAGCGACCGACGAGATCCTCGGCGAGGACGGCTGGCTCTACACGGGCGATATGGCACGCGAGGACGAGGACGGCTTCATCTGGCTTGTTGACAGAAAGAAGGACGTCATCATCTCGGGCGGTGAAAACATTTACCCCGTACAGATCGAGGACTTCCTCCGCGCGAACGCGAAGATCAAGGACGTTGCCGTTATCGGTATTCCCGAAAAGCGACTCGGCGAGATCACGCTCGCTGTCGTCGAGCTCAAGGAAGACGAGGAAATGACCGAGGAAGAATTCAACAGCTACTGTCTCGAGCTGCCGAGATACAAGCGTCCGCGTAAGGTCGTTTTCGCCAAAGTACCGCGTAACCCCACGGGAAAGATCGAAAAGCCCGTGCTTCGCAAGCAGTACGCGGGAGAAAGCCTCGTGCTGCAGCAGATCAAGAACTGAA
This sequence comes from Eubacteriales bacterium, assembly GCA_045644325.1. Lineage (GTDB taxonomy): Bacteria > Bacillota > Clostridia > Oscillospirales > CAG-272 > CAG-390. Next base: position 9,292 of record JAZRGT010000029.1, read on the forward strand.
ACAGCTTAAAGTTTTTGAAGCTCTTTAAGAAACTCTTCCGCTACTGTTTTTCTTTAATTGAATCGAAAATTTCCGAGCCACGGCTCGGAAATTTCCCATACCTTTTACCTTTTACCTCTTACCTGATAAAAAAGACCGCCAAGGTACACCTTCCATAAAGCAGGTTTGACCTGCCGCAAAATCAAAAGGAGTACGGACATTTGTTCGTACTCCTTTTCACACGCTTTGCTCTGCAAGGTATAGTGTGTTATACCTTTTAGGTGTACTGCCGGGTGGTAATAAGCCTCCCTTGTGTAAAGGGAGGTGGCACGGCTTGCCGTGACGGAGGGATTGTAAAAGCTAAATTTTGGCACAAAACAATCCCTCAGCCGCCTACGGCGTCATCTCCCTTTACACAAGGGAGCCTTTAGTTTGTGTGTTCCGAAAGTCCGTCTGCTTTTTCTCGCAAGCACTGCTTTTGTGGACACAAAAGCGAAGCCCCGCGCGAGGAACAGCGAAAAAACCAATTTGATTATTACATAAATGTTTCAATAAAATCATTGATATAGAAAAATATTCCTTCAGTTGCCAAGAAGTATATTTCGAATATTGTCATTTATTTCGGACTCGTCAAGTCCCTTTTGAATTAGCGGTTGAATTACTTCGCGGCTTTCTCTTGTATGTGGAAGTTCAGAAGCAAGTGCATTTGCCTTGTCCACTTTTCCGCATTTTAGATACAAAAAACAAAGTGTAGCACGCATTGTTGCTTTTTGCTTCTCGTTAATAGATAGGGGTAAACCGCGCTCTATTAATTCAATCGCTTCTTCAGATTTGTTCTGCAATGCTAATACTCCCGCAAGTCCCAAAATCATTCCGGGCTTGTTTGGATATATCAGTAATGCATCTCTATACACTTTCTCTGCTGAAACGTAATCACCGTAACGTTGAAATTCTGAAGCTTTTTTGTGGATATTGTAGCGTGTTTCTTGTGCTCTTATCGTATCCATACCTATAAGCAAATCTATACTTGTTTCAAATATGTTTGCTAATGCGGGCAGAAACGTTATGTCTGGATAACATTCACCGCGCTCCCATTTTGATATGCTTTGAGGGGTTAGGCCCAGATATCCCGCAACATCTTCTTGGGTAAGGTTTTTCATAATACGATATTTCTTTAGGTTTTCTGATAAATAAAACATCATTATCTCCTTTGAGTGCTTTAAATTGGCTTCGTAGCACTATTATTATATCATTAGAATACCATTTTTTCAATAACGCAGAAGTTGTTATTGATTCAACTGCTGATAATCAATTCTTACGAAATAGAAAAAGCGTACCTGCTTTATCGCAGGTACGCCAAAGCGGTCTTTTTTATCTAAAATCTTCCTCCGCCGACGTTTCTTGATCCGCCGGAGCTTGATGAGGACGAAGAATTGCTCTTCGGCTTCGGGCTTCTCGTGACGGTGCGGTACATATAGTAGTCGCCCGCACGCGTGATATTCATACTGCCCGACTTGACGTAGGCGTTCGCCTGATTCTGCCTGCGCACCGATTTGAGCTGTGCCTTCATACTCGACACCGCGATCAGCGCGATCACCACTCCCACGATCAACGCGAGGATGAGATTCGCTCCGAAATCAAACGGAAATCCGTTGATATATCCGCCAAGATAATACTCGCACTCGCTCGCGTATGTATCAAAGGCTTCGGCATAGTCGCCGGATGAAAGGTATGAAACTATTGCGTCCGAGATCACGTCAATATCGTAGGACGAGATCGCATCCGCGGCGAATCCGTTGCTGAGTATGCGGTACTCGCGCGGATTCATACAAACGAGAAGCAAAACGCCCGCCTTATCCGAGCCGTAGCCGTAAGCTCCCCCGTCATAAAGGTCGTTGACGTAATAGTCAATACTGACGTCAAGCGACGGTACGGTAACGACCGCTACCTGCGCGCCGTATGCATCCGATATCTCTTCAAGAGTTGCGTAAAGCTCGCGCTCCTCGGAATCGGTCAGCAGGTCTGCTCCGTCGGTCACATATCCGGGATTTGAGGCGAAGCAAACAACCGTCAGGCTAAGACACAGCAAAATAACAGAGATCAAGGAAAAAATCTTTCTTTTCATCACTTACACCTCCGTCAGAGCAGCCAGAAGAGGTAGGTCAGTGCGAAAACTGCCGCGCTGACCGCGCCCGCGATTCCGAAAAACCATTTGCGCCACAAGCTCTTGTCCATCGGCAGATCACCGACGAGCTTACCCGTCTGCGCGTTCATTGTAAAGGTATAATTCTGACCGTTCCACTGCGTTGTAAGCATCCAAACGGGATAGAGGGCATATTTTGCCTTGCCGCCGTTCAAACGAATATTGGTTGCGACGGGAGTCACCGTGGCGTAACCGTGAACTGTATCTCGGAACGCCTGCTCGGTTGTTTCCTTGATTCGCGAATTTGCACGCTCGATGCTGTTTTCGGCGTCAACGTCATATTTATCTGCGAAAAAGCCCGACAGATACGCAGTATTGAAATCCACAGCCTCCGAAAGATCGAAGGGCTCGATCGACTCCATCAGCGCGTCCTCAATCTTCGTTGAGCCGTCAACGGGAACGTTTTCAAATCCGATCCCACCCGCGCGGACTACGGTATAATAGCTCGTTTCGGTATAATTGTAATTGCTGTCGCTCCACAAGCGGACGCGCGACGCACGGTAGCGAACGTATCCGTCCGCATCCGCACCGAACAGCCAGAAGGGCACGTAGATACCCTTGACCTCCTTGATGCGGTTTTCATCCTGAAAGACCTTAGGAAGGAGCTTTTTGCCGCAATAATGCCGCTTAAGCGCCTCAATCGCGGCTTTTTTATCCAGCTTAAAGGGGATAACAAGATCGGGCTTCAGCGCGCCCGCGAATCGACCCGTCATTACTACGGGATTTCCGCAGAAGGGGCACTCGGTCGCGCCCGTATTTTCATCACCAACGATCTCACCGCCGCAGGAATTGCAAGTGTAGACGCACATTCCGTCCGTCTCGCCCTCCTGCCATTCTCTTCCCGCTTGCGCCTCCCACCTCATATCATCCTCGGGCTGCGCCTTCAAAGCTTCGTCATATTGCTCAAGCACCTCAAGATCAAATTCAGTACCGCAATAGGGGCACTTCATTTTTTGCGATTTACTGTCAAATTCTATGCCGCCGTCGCAACACGGGCATTTGAATTGGTGTAATTCAGCCAACGGAGTTCACTCCTTTCACACTTTTTCGTGTTTTTATCAAACTATATCGCCGTTATCGAAGGGATCGCCGCACTCGGGGCAGAATTTAGGAGCCTTTGTGGGATCCTCGGGCTGCCAACCGCACTTATCGCATTTATACTGCGGAACGCCCGCGGGTTTCTTTGCGCCGCAATTACCGCAGAACTTGCCCGTGTTCTTCGCGCCGCAGGAGCAGATCCAGCCTCCATCATCGGCGGGCTTCGGACTTCCGCACTCGGGGCAGAACTTACCCGTTGCGACGGTACCGCACTTGCACTTCCACGCGCCCGCAGGCGTCTGCTCGGGCTTTTTAGCACCGCATTCGGGGCAGAATTTACCCGTAGGAGTTGCACCGCAAGCACACTTCCAAGCATTTGCCGCCTCTTCCGCAGCCTTCTTTGCCGCCTGCTGCTCCTGACCCATATTATAGAACTGCTGAGCCGCGCCGAAGCCACCCGCGCCGCCCGCCATATTCATTCCCATAAATCCCGTCATTGCGCCCGCGGAATTTTCCGCAGCCTTCTCCATCGCGTTAGCGGTCGCGGTTGCCATTCTGCCCGCCATCATTGTCGCGTTCGAGCCGTAGGAGATCGAATCCTCCATCTCCTGAATCTTCTTCATATCCTCGGGGTTGAGGGTGATGGGATTGAGCGCGATCTTTTCAACTGTAATACCGCGCGATTCGACCCATTCAAAGCGCAGAGCTTCGTTCATCGCGTTTTTGAGCTCATTTACCTTCGCGGGGAGCTGTGCGGGACGGAGCTCCATCTCCGCAAGCGCGCCAAAAGCGGGTTGAAGCGCGGAAATGAACTCGGTCTTCATCTGCTCGTCTATCTTATCGCGGGTAAAATCCTGCTCAACGTTGCCGCAGACCTTGGTATAGAAAAGGAGGGGATTGCTGATAACGTAGGAATACATACCGTTGCAACGGACGTTGACTGTGCGGCTGAATCCGACGTTCTTATTCATCACCTCAAAGATAATGGGACTCGGCGTGCCGAAGCGGTTGCCCATTATCTCCTTAGTATTTATATAGTAGACCCTTTGATCCTTACCCGCGTCACCGCCGTAGGTGAAGCGTTTTCCGATCTCGCGGAAGGTCTGCTTAAGGCTCTCACCGAACGAGCCCGCAAAGATCGAGGGCTCTGTGGAGCTGTCGTAGGTATATTCGCCCGCCTCGGCGCATATGTCAACCACCTTGCCGTTTTCGACGATGATCATACACTGACCGTCAGCAACTGCGATTCCGGATCCGTTTGAAATAACGTTATCACTGCCCTTGGTGTTAGAGCTGCGACGGCGGTTGACTCTCTTTTGACCCTTGACAACAAGGGTGTCCATATCCATCGCGTCACAATAGAAATATTCCTTCCACTGATCCGCAAGCACACCGCCAAGTGCGCCAAATCCTGCCTTGATAAGTCCCATAATACTTTACTCCTTCTATTTTATTGTTTTTGCTTAAGTATTTCAGCAAGCTCGGGATACTTGCAAAGCTCCTCTTCAAGGTCCTCGATATTTTTGAGGACAATTCCGTGGAGTCCGACAGCCCTTGCACCGTCGACGTTTGTCGGCATATCGTCAACGAAAACGCATTCATCGCCAATCTTTCCGTAGCGCGAGAGAAACAGCTCGAATATATCCGCGCTCGGCTTGATAACGCCGTCGCGGTAGGATGCAATTCCGCCGTCCATATAAGAGAAGACCTCGTAGGTTGACGTCATAAATTCAAAAGCGTGATCGTTGGTATTGGAAAGATAATAAACTCCGACACCCGCCGCCTTCAATTTTTTGACAACCTCGGTATTTTTCTTTGAAACGCGAAGCATATCATCGCAGTCCTTCATTATCATGCGGACATTCTCTGCATCCTCGGGGTACTTTTCGCAGATAGCATCGATGATCTCCCCGCGAGTCTTTGTGCCGAGATCGCCGCATTTCCACTCCGCGCTTTTGAAGCAGATATGATTATAATAGTCAACCTCGCCCTTCTTGGTGATAAACTGCGAGATGTAAATATCGGGATAAAAGGAAACAAGCACGTTTCCGATGTCGAGTACTACGTTTTTGATCATTGTCTTTGCTCCTTTGGTTCATTGACTTTATTATAGCACATTTTTATTTACAAATCAACAGAATTGTGGTATAATGTAATCAAGAATCCTACGGAGGTATAAAAATGCACCCGTTATACGATAAATTCTGCTTACTTTGCGACGAATTGGCAATTAAAAACAGGGTCGATCCGATTCTTGCCGAGCTCTATATAAAGCGCGCCGATCTTGAAGCTGTATTGAATAATTTCAATTTAACTTTACAAAAAGAGAAAAAGGATGTTGAAAATCTCGAAACGCTGTCTGTTTCTTCGATCTTCTACACCGCTATCGGTCAAAAAGAAAAACGGATAGAAAAGGAAAAATCAGAGGCAGTTGACGCTGAAGAAAAATACGCCGAACTTCAAAGTGAGCTTGCAAGTCTCAACGATGAAATAAAACAGTACGAGCGCGAGCTCCGCGCCGTCCGCGGCTGTGATCTGCGCTACGGCAGACTTTTGCCGCAGATACTCGACGAGCTCAGGACATCAGATACACTTGAAGCTAAAGAGGTAATTGAAACGTTCGATTCATTGACTCGGATTGAAGAAAAGCTCAAAAAGCTTGATGAGGCGCTTGAACTCAGCCGTGAGGCTATGACAAACGTAATAAATGCTCTTAAACATTTAGAGAAAGCCTATAGTTATGCTCAAAAAATCCCATATTCCAATTATAAATATAAGCATCATCTTCGTGTTGAGATATTACTCATATTAACCGAAGCTCAACCAATTGTTGAAGAACTTTACCGTCAAATCAAACGACTTGATGCGGGTCTTGTTGGATCACGCATTGATTTTGAAATAAAAGCTGACCTCACAGCTGATTTCTCTGATATAAGCGAATTGAAGGCTGCAACAGAGCGTCTTATCCCGCAAATCGAGGAAATACAAAGCAAGTTAAATGTCGCACGCGACAGATGGGCAAAAGTTGCCGGAGAAAGACGTACTGAACTGCACGAACAGATAAAGGCTATACTTGCGTGAACTTTTTCGCGCGCTACGGGCGCAAAAAACTATAAATGTCGCACTCTCTTATTCCCCTCCCGCTTGCGGGAGGGGTTGGGGTGGGCAGTCAGCGCCTTTGCGAAAGATTTCGCACCCAAAGAAAATCAAGGGCGAAATATAATTAAAGATGTGAAAATCCGCTGCGGCGGATTTTTTCCTCTTTAAAAAAGCACCGTCCGCGGACGGCGCGGGGTGACAGAGCACGATACTTTCGCCCTTGCGAAAGTACCCTGCTCTGTCCAAAAATCCGAAGCAAAGCTTCGTATTTTTGAAGCAAAGAAGCAAGAGCTGAAGCTCTCGCATTAGTCCGAGGCTCTGCCTCGTGCTCCGTTTAAGAAACTTTTCGAGAAAAGTTTCTTAAAAATCTTCAAAAGCTTTCCCGCTTAAGTCGGATCGTAGCCATGTCGTTCTGTGAGCCAAGGAGTTG
>JAZRGT010000030.1:0-69409 GCA_045644325.1 Eubacteriales bacterium
GCAATGCTCTGTCTCGAGCTCAAAAACGGTCTTGAAGAAAAAATATTCCGCTACACCTTCAGCGTAAATACGCTTTGCGAGGGTGCGTCTACCTTTATCAACTCTCTCGTTAAGGGCGAGGACGTTGAGGAAGCCACCGAATGCATGAAGGCGATCTACGACAAGCAGCTCTCCGTCTGCCCGAAGTGCGGACGTACGCTTGCGTCTCCCGGAGCGGAATGCCTTAACTGCGCAAGCAAGAAAAAGCTTGTCGCAAAGCTCGGAAAGTATATCGTTCCCGAGTGGAAGAAGCTTATCATATCCGTCATTCTCTCGATTTCATCGACGGCTCTTGCTCTGCTTCCGCCTCTTCTCACGAAATCATTGGTTGACCAGATCTTACCGAACAATGACGCCGCAATGCTCGCGCAGGTAGTCATCGCCCTGATATCCCTGCAGATCGTAAGCCACCTCATCAGCGGTACGCGCGGATACGTGCTTCGTCTGGTCGGCGACAGAATAGTTTCAAATCTTCGTAACGACGTTTACGAAAAGGCGCAATACCTGCCAATGCGATTCTATGACAAGACCTCAACGGGTGCGGTCATCAACCGTATTTCGGGCGACAGCTCGACGATACAGTCCTTTATGCTCCGTATTACGCAGGAAGTTGTCGTTCAGTTCTTTAAGATGGTCGGCGTTGTTGTCGTTATGCTTTGTATGAACCCGAAGCTGACGCTCCTCTCGCTCGTTCCCGTTCCGCTTGTTGTTATCGGCTCGAGAATCTTCGGTAAGAAGATCCGTCCCTTCTATCTCCGAATCTGGAGACGATGGACAGCCGTTTCGTCCATACTTACCGATACCATCCCCGGTATCCGTGTCGTAAAGTCCTTTACGAATGAAAAGAACACCACCGAGCGCTTCAAGGAGAAGAACGAGGAATGGTACAAGACCGATACAAATGCGGCGAAGATCCTCAATGCATTCCCCGCGATCGTTGGTACCTTTATCGGTCTCGGCTCCGTAGTTATCTGGGCGTTCGGAGGCAATATGGTAATCGACGCGCAGATGTCGGGTATTGAAAACGGACTTTCCGTCGGTGTACTTGTTGCGTTCATTTCCTACGCTTCGATGTTCTACGAGCCCGTAAACTTCTTTGCAAACCTCAATGACTCCTTCCAGCACTTCCTGGCGTCTGCCGAGAGAATTCTTGATATTCTTGATGCCGAGCCCGAGCACAACTTCGGCGAAGGCAAGAATATGACCGAATTCAAGGGCAAGATCGAGTTCAAGAACGTTAACTTCTCCTTCGACCGTACCAAGAAGACGCTTAAGAATATCAATCTTCTTATCGAGCCCGGCGACATCGTCGGTATCGTAGGTACGACCGGTTCGGGTAAATCCACGCTTATCAACCTCTTGCTCCGCTATTACGATCACTACGACGGACAGATCCTTGTTGACGATATCGATATCCGCGATATAGATATGTCGCATTTCCGTTCGCAGATCGGTTTCGTTCAGCAGGAGCCCCTGATGTTCCACGATACCATCTTCAACAACATCGCGTACGGCTGTCCCGACTGCCCCGTTGAGAAGGTTCTCGAGGCGGCTGACATCGCAAACGCGCACGAGTTCATCGTTCGTCAGCCTGACGGCTACGACGCAGTTCTCGGTGAGCGCGGCGTCGGACTTTCGGGCGGTGAGAGACAGAGAGTTTCCATTGCGCGCGCAATGCTGAAGAATCCCTCGATCCTCGTATTCGACGAGGCGACCGCTTCGGTTGACTCCGAGACCGAGCATCTGATCCAGGAGGCTATCGAACGCCTCATTTCGGGCAGAACCACCATTATGATCGCGCACAGACTTTCCACCTTGTCCAAGGCTAACAAGATCGTTGTTGTAGACAAGGGTGAGATCATCGAGTGCGGCTCACCCGACGAGCTTCTTGCTCTCAAGGGCAAGTATTACCGTCTCGTTGAGATCCAGTCGATGTCCGAGAAGGTCAAGGAAGCCAAGAAGGCTGACAACTTTGAATAAGGAGGGACGAGACTATGGCACTTAGATATCTTGACAAGACAGCAAAGATCGAGATGACCGACGTTTATTACGTTCAGCTCACTCTCGGCGACGGCACGGTTTACGAAAACGTTGAGCTCCGCCGTCTTTTCCCGATCTCGGATAAGTTCAACTACATTTCGCTTCTCGATAAGGACGAGCACGAGATCGCAATGATCAAGTCGCTCGACGATATCACACCCGACAGCGCGGCGGCGATCAAGGCTTGCTTCTACGATTACTACCGCATCCCGAAGATCACTAAGATCACCGAGTGTGACGATAAGACGGGAATGCTGAAGATGACGGTTGAGACCGACCACGGCCCCGCATCCTTCCGTATCCGCAACCGTCACAGCGATATGAAGAACTACCACGGCGACCGCGTTATCATCCGCGACTCGAACGATAACCGTTACGAGATCGAGGATCTTAATAAGCTCGACCGTAAGAGTTGGTTGCTTGTAGCAAGTTTTCTTTAAAAATAATAATGGCAGATCATTACGATCTGCCATTTGTTTTTTATTCAAGATTAATTACGCAATTTACAAAGTCATCAATGTCGATCAATCCATAGTAATCGGTACGACCTTGCGCGGTGGTCACACTGTACTTGGTTGTGTCCATAATACTCATTAAAGCATCATAATACGTTCCAAAGTCGACTTTGAGATAGCCCTCATCCTTGTTTCCGTTTGCGTGAATTGAATACGCCACTCTTGTAATATAGTATTCGTTATCAAGAATTATACACGGTATCGCAACCACTTGATGAGTAACAGCTGAAGTTGAGAGATATACTCTTTCCGCGCTCGATGGATTTAAGTAAATGAATTCTTTTTCAAAGACAACATGAGTGTTTGTGTTAACGCCATTTTCGAAAACGGGATCATACATTTGAAAATGCTCGATTCTCGGAAGAATTGCTTTTTTGGATGCTATGTCCCTTACAAGCAACGCTTTGTTGATCTGAAAGGCTACGATGAAATTCTTATCCTCGTGAATGTCTTTGATCTCATCCGCGCTTTCAAATCTTACCCAAGTATATTCATCGGAATTTTCGTATTCGCAAGGACCGTTTTCTGTGATTCCGTCGTAATATCCGCACACGAAATAGCAATTCGTCGGATCAAAATCAACGAGCAGAGGTTGATGTCCGAATTTGATTTTATCAATTTTTCCGGAAAGTGACGTGTCAGGCAATTCATAGTTAACGTAAAGCATTTTCAAATAGTCAATCAAGGAATCGATCAATTCGTCAGTCAGTGTGTCGCTGTCCTCGACCGCAAAGCTCTGCTCATAAATATTATCCACGGAATCGTCGTCGGAAAAGCTTCCGGTGTGCGAAAAGCAACCGCAAAGAAGAGTCAGATAAACCAATATAATAAATAAACAGCCGAATTTTATTTTACTCATTTTGTCCTCCCAAAAAAGTATGGATGCTTTTTATTTCGACGACGGCATAAAGCCGCTGAGGGTTCTTGCTACCGCGTGGATGGGCATGGTCTGGAGAATGATTTTGCCGGGACCCTTGACTACGGTGTTAAAGATTCCCTCACCGCCGAAGATGGCGTTCTTGACACTTCCGGTGGTGACGATATCCATCGAGCAAGTCGAGTCCATCGCGACGAGATAACCAGTGTCAACGATCATCGACTGACCTGCCGCAAGCGTGTATTCGACCGCGTGACCGTCGATCTCTATGAAAGCAATACCCTGACCGCCGATCTTCTGCATAATGAATCCTTCGCCGCCGAAGAAGCCCGCGCCGAGCTTTTTCTGGAAGTGGAGTGAAAGCTCGATGCCCTCGGTGGATGCGAGAAAAGCGCGCTTCTGAACGATTATTTCACGTCCGGGGTCGATATTGCAAGCGCGGATAGAGCCCGGGAAGCTCGAGGCAAACGCGATAAGTCCCGCCGCGCGCTCGGCTGTGTAACGGTTCATAAAGAAGGATTCACCCGCGAACATACGCGCAAAAGCTTTGCCGACACCGCCGTTCGAGGTGGTTTCCATCTTCATATTTTCGGTCATCCAGCTCATACTGCCGCGCTCGGTTATCATCGTTTCGCCCACATCAAGCGTGCAGATAACTACGGGAAGCGAATCACCTTGGATTTCGTATTTCATAATATGTCCTCCTTAAAACTGTGAGTTGAATTTGTTTTGAATTGCTGTCGATATTTCGATCATATCCTCTTTTTTGACCTTAACGATCTGTCTGTCGTAGGTGACGAGACCGTTCGTTTCGTCCTCAACGTCGCTGACCTGTGTGTAGACCGTGGCGCAAAGTCCGCGGTCGATCATCGGAATGACTTCGTCGAGGTAGAGGGCTTTAAGTGCCTCGCCGAATTTTTCGGTGTCGGTAAAGAAGCGGTAGCCGTAGGTGTTGTCGAGATTGAAGGAATGCCCCTCGATCTTGCAGGAGTAGCCACCGAACTCGGAGAGCACGAGCGGGAGATCGGGGTCGTTTTTGAGATCGAGCTTTTTGAAATAGATGTGCTCGCTTTGGACGTCGCTTTCCTTTTCGGTGAACCAACCCGAGGTCGCATCCCATATACGGGTGGGATCGAGAGCTTTGAGGCGGCGGTAGTTTTCGTCGGAATCGAACTGTCCCCAACCCTCGTTGAATATCGTGTAGTAGACGACGGAGGGGTGGTTGTAGAGATGTCGGACGGTCATTTCGCTGTCGGTCTCAAATGTGGTGCGGCGAATGTCGCTCGCCTTGTGGCTGATGCCCCGTCTCAGACCCGCCGTGGGGAGTGCCGTGTCGATAAGGAAGCTGTATTTGCCGCTGTTGACCATATCCTGAAATACGATCATACCGTATTTGTCGCAATAATAATAGAAGATATCGGGCTCGATCTTGATGTGCTTGCGGAGCATATTGAAGCCGAGCTCCTTCATTTTGAGAATATCGTAGCGGTAGCCCTCGGGCGTTGCGGGGGTGTAGATGCCGTCGCTGTAGTAGCCTTGGTCGAGAAGACCGTGGAAGAAGTAAGGCTTTTCGTTGAGGGTGATATAGCTCTTGCCGCCGATCTTTTCGGTACCTACGGTACGGAGCGCAAAGTAGGATTCGATCTTATCCTCGCCCGATTCAAGGGTGAATTCGTAGAGGTAAGGATCCTCGGGAGTCCAGAGGTGCGGATCATCGACCTTTAATTCAAATTCATTTCCTTCAAAACGGTATTTTTTGCCGCCGAGGGTAATTATCTTTTCATCCGAGCCGCCCTTGACTTTGAATTTAACCGAATCGAGAGAGGGAGTCATCTTGATGCGCTTGACGTAATTTTCGGGAACCGCCTCGAGCCAAACCGACTGCCATATTCCGCTGATGGGTGTGTACCACATACCGCCGCGCTTTTTGGATTGCTTGCCGTATGCGAGGTCGGTGTCGAGGTCGTCGATTACGTCAACCTGAATGGTGTTTTCGCCGTCCGAAAGATAATCGGTAATGTCGAATTCTACGGGAAGATATCCGCCCGCGAGGATGTCGAGGTTGTGCTCGCCGATCCTCAGCATAAAAATCTGATCGACTGCGCCGAAGTGGAGAATGACGCGTTTGCCGCGCATTTTCTCGGGCAGAGTGAATTTCTTGGAGTATTTATAGACCTCGCAATCCTTTTTTTCACGCTCGATGCCCGAAAGTCTTGACTCGGGAGGGAAGGGTACCTTGATCTTGCCGAGGTTGATCTCCTCTTTGCTTATAAGCTTGAGATCCCACTCGCCGCAAAGCGACATATAGGAGTCGCGCTTCATCTGCGGACGGGGATATTCGTCGCTCCAATTGCTCGTTCGATCTTCTTCAAAAGGAGTTTTGAGATTTTTGCAGAGTCGCGGCTTGTTGAAATGCTTCGATACGATGAGCAGAACGAGTGCGAGAATACCTATCGGGACGAGTGCGCCGAGGAAAATGTTTTCGTTTGGAACGAAGGACTCGGTGCCGTCGTTATTTACGATCTTTTCCGCATTCGCGAGTATCGACTTACCGATAAAGGGACCGATGACGCCGGGCAGAAGCACTTGCGAGAAGATGCGGATGCCCTGAAGTCTGCCCGCCTTATCCTCGGGAGTGAGGTCGCGGATCTTCGCGCCGAAGACCGCCATTCCCGAAAGGTAGCCGCACATCATAAGGAGCGAGCCGATGAAGACGGGAAGTTTTGCCTTGAAGATGAAGAGCAGAACGTATCCCGCACCGAGCCATACGAGAGAGTACGCGGAGGAATATCCGAATCCCTTCTTATCGTAGACCTTGCCCCAGAATGCCGTTGCGACCGATGCGAGTATGATCGCGGGTGCCATTACGAGAACGTAATCCGCCATTCCGAGCGAGACCTCGTAATATATAATAAGGTAGGGCATAAATATCTGGATCGAGATATTGAAGATAACGAATGCCGCGAGGTAGAAGTAAAACGCGGGATTAGACTTTACCGTCGAGGGCATAAAGCCGTAGAATACGTTTTTGATATATCCGGTTTCTGACGGCGCGGGGCATTTATCTTCAATCGTGAATATTCCGATGATACCGATTGCTATCGTTGCGATACCGATTATGGCGAAGATCAACACCCAGCTTTGTGCAAGGTTGAGGTCAAATGCCATAAATCCGCCGAACACCGCGAGGATGGCGACCAGGGGCATCATCGAGTTGATTCCCTCGGCAGAGCCGCGGTTGGTCGAGTCGGTAGAATCGGTCAGCCACGCATTATACGCCGCATCGTTTGCCGACGAGCCGAAGAAGGTCATAAGACAGTCGAGGATGATCGTCAGCGTGATGCCGATAGCCGCCGCGCTTGCCGCCGCGGGGAAGAGAGCCTCAATCACGTCGAGCCTGAGCAACGCAAAGGCAAAGATCGAAATTCCCCAAAGAATATAACCGCCGCAAATAAACACCTTTCGCTTGCCGACGCGGTCGGAAAGTGCGCCGATAAAGACGGTGGTCAGCGTTGCCGCCACCGCGCTTGCCGCAACCATCGCGGAGATGTCCTCCGCCGAGGCGTTAAACATTTTGTAGATAAAGACGTTGAGATACATATTCTCAACGACCCACGCGATCTGTCCCATAAGCCCGAAAAGCACGAGCGCGAGCCAGAAGCGTCCTGAAAGCTTGGTTTTCATTTGAAAAGCTCCTTATATTTATTGAAATAATTTTATCATAAAGCTGCGGTTTTGTCAATGATGACGCCGAAAAACATTGACAATTAATAATATTAGTGCTATAATTTAAATAATAACTCTATTCGGAGGATTATATTATGGATTACGGTATTCAGCTTTACAGCATTCGCGACCTTGCAAAGGCAAATTTTGAGGATGCAGTTGCGGCAGCATCGCGCATCGGTTACGCATCAATAGAATTCGCGGGCTTCTTCGGAAGAACAGCCGCACAGGTCAACAAGGCTATGGATGATGCGGGCATCCGCATCTGCGGTACTCACAGCGGTTGGGGCGAGCTTGCGAACGATTATGAAAACACTCTCCGCTTCCACAAGGAGATCGGAAACAAGCATTACACCATCCCCGGCGCGGATCTTTCCACTCCCGAAAAGCTTCGCGATTTCGTTGAATTCCTCAACTATATGACACCCAAGCTTGCGGCAGAGGGCATTGAGCTTGCTTATCATAACCATTCGCGCGAGTTTATCGTCAACGATTTCGGTGTAAGAACTCACGACGTTCTTGCTGCTGAAACCAAGGTAAACTTCGAGATCGACACCTACTGGGCGTTCGTCGGCGGTGAGGATCCCGCTGCGGTTCTTGAAAAGTACGCGCACAGAATGTCTCTTATCCACCTCAAGGACGGTACTCCCGAGGGCTGTGGAAAGTCGCTCGGTCTCGGTGCGGCACCTCTCGCGGAGGTCGTTGCAACCGCCAAGAAGCTCGGACTTTATATGATCGTTGAAAGCGAAGGACAGGAGCCCGACGGTCCCGCCGAGATCACTCGCTGCATCGATTGGCTCAAGATAAACGGCTGATGACTTCCACCGTAAATAAAAAACGCCGCAAGCCTCTCGGCACGGCGACGGTTATGGCACTCGGATTTCTCGCTATAATCGCGCTCGGGACTATTCTTCTGACACTTCCGATATCAAGTGCGGAGGGCAAGCTTACGTCCCCGCTGACCGCGCTTTTCACGGCTGTCAGCGCGACCTGCGTGACGGGACTTGTTGTAGTCGAGACGGGACTTTATTGGAGTCTTTTCGGTAAGATCGTCATAATCACGCTCATACAGATCGGAGGTCTCGGATTTATGACGATGGCGGTTCTGCTTTCGATCATCGTGCGCCGCAGACTTTCTCCGCGCGACCGTGTGCTCGTTGCCGCATCGTACGGTATTACCGATTTCGGCGGGATCAACGTGCTGGTCAAAAGAATTTTGCTCGGTACGCTCTGTATCGAGGGGGCGGGCGCGCTGTTGCTTTCGATCCGTTTTATTCCCGAATTCGGTTTCCCGAAGGGACTCGGATACGGCGTGTTCCACTCGATCTCCGCGTTTTGCAACGCGGGTTTCGATATCCTCGGCAATGGAAATTCTATGGGCGCGTATGCGAAGGATCCGCTCGTCACTATCACCTTGATGCTCTTGGTTCTCCTCGGCGGTATCGGCTTCCCTGTTTGGAACGAATTTATCGGACACAAAAAGCGTCAGAAATTCAGCCCGTATACCAAATTCGTGCTTATTTTAAGCGCGATATACGTCGTCGGCGGAGCGTTGGTGGTTGCCCTTCTTGAGTGGAACAATCCGGCGACCATCGGCGAGATGGGATTTGGCGCGAAGATCCTAAATTCATTCTTCCAATCCGTGACTTGGAGAACTGCGGGATTTACTGCGGTTGACAATGCCGCGCTGAATGAGGGCACGAAGCTGTTCGGTCTTTTCTGGATGTTCTCGGGCGGTGCATCCGCATCGACCGCGGGCGGCGTAAAGATCGCGACGATCGGTGTAATTATGCTTGCGGCATATTCGGTTGCCGTCGGCAAAAGCGAGATCAATTTTATGCGTCGGCGTATTCCCTTTGAGGCTATGATGCGCGCGCTGTCGCTTGTCGTTATTCAGCTTATACTGACAGTTGCTGCGACTATTATTTGTACCGTTGCTTGCGGCGGTATGGACGTTGAGGGTATAGATATCCTTTACGAGATCGTTTCAGCGGGCGCAACAGTAGGGCTTACCGCAGGATTGACACCCTTGCTCCCTCCACCTGCCCTGATCGTTATAATATTTATGATGTATTTCGGACGCGTAGGAATTCTGACCGTTACCTTCTCTTTGCTCGGTAAAGCGCTTGGAAGCTCCTCGTCGATCAGCTACCCCGACGCCAATATTTTAATAGGATAGGAAATTTATATAATGAATAGCTTTTGTATTATAGGACTCGGTAAGTTCGGTACCTCTCTTGCTAACGCGCTTGTGGCAAACGGCAAGCAGGTAATGGTCATTGATACCGATTCGGAAAAGGTTACCCTTATTGCCGACAGCGTGACCAACGCCGTTATTGGCGATGCGACAAACGTGAATTTGCTCAAAGCCTCGGGCGTTGCCGACTACGATTGCGCCGTTGTTTGTATGACCGAAAACATCAGCGATATTATCCTCGTCACGATTCAGCTCAAGGAGCTCGGCGTGAAGCACGTAATCTCCCGCGCTGTAAACGAGGGGCACAGAAAGGTGCTCTCCCACGTTGGCGCGGACGAAATCGTCTACCCCGAGCACGATATGGGAGAGCGGCTTGCATTCAGACTCTCACATTCCACGATCACGGATTTCGTGCAGTTCAAGGGTTATAAGGTCGTTGAGATCGCCGTTCCCGAATCCTGGGTCGGCAAGGACCTCATTACCCTCAATCTCCGTAAGAATTTCGGCGTTAACGTCATAGCCGTCAGATACTGCGACGGTAGGCTTGACGTTTCCCCCTCGCCGACGCGCGAGTTTAATGCGGGCGAGATCGTTTCCATTGTCGGCGACGATCGCGACATTGACAAAATGACAGAAAAGCTTAAGTGATAAGCTTGGTAAGCAGACTGCGTTCGCCCGCAGTCTGCTTTTTTTCGCGTTCGCGGACGAAATCCCACACGCGGCGTACCTTTTCAAGGCGGCGGTAGACCGTCCTGTCGTCGCAGCTTTCCTCCCATGCCAATCTGCGCACGCGCAGAGTTATCTCACCTGCGCGGAGGCGCTTTGTGGCGGTGGCAAAATAAATATCCTTTATTGCACGCAAAGCGAGCGTGTCGCCGTCAAGCTCGAGCAGCCGTATGGTGTCGAATACGGCGATCATATCAAGTGCCGCCGCGTCGCCGCAAATTCCTCTGATACGGCAGAGCACCTGCAAATCCGAATTGCAATTGCATAACGAAAGCCGCGCATAGCTTCGGAAGGCTTGCGCGGCTTTTTCTTTCATAATATCCTTTTTCACGTTACCCTTCTCGATATAGAACAATTGTTCTATAATTATACCATACCGTAAGGAGTTTGTCAAGGCTTTGATGTTCAATTTTTCGGGAGCATACTGCCGTCGGCGATCGAGGCGAGGTCACGTTCGTGAATGAAGCAGATCACGAACGAGGGATCTGTCTTGGTTACGACCTGCGTATTGAAGTCGAGCGCGTTTCTGTAAACGACCGTACCGAAGGTGTTGGAGAAGTAATCTATCATAATAATGCGATCCCAATCACTTGAGAACTGAACGGCGATACGCGGCTGATCGGGAAGCTCGTCCTGATATTGCATCTTTGCAAATGCCATATCGTAGGTGTCGTAGCGCAGAAGGACCTGGTATTTCTGAACGAAGTCGGTGGAAAGGGATACCGTACCGTTTTTGATTACGTTTTCGAGCGTTGCGGCGCGCGCAAGCTCCTTTCCCGTGGTCGAGTGGAGTACGAAGTCGCTGTCGGTGAGGTATATTCGTCTTATCTGCTTGTTCGTTTCGCGGGGGAGCATATCGAGTACGGCGAGGTAGGCGTAATATGCGCCGCGGCTGTTGAGCGAGTCCTCTGTGTTGTTGTAAAGCTCGCCATTGACCTTGGCACGCTTGAGAGCTTCGGTCAGATCGAGGAAATTGGTCACACCGCGCCGCGCGAGATACGCGCTGACTGATTTGAGCCGTGTTTCTTCACTGATGTTGCCCATATATCCCGGCATTCTTTCGTCATAGACCGTTTGAGAATTCGGGATGATGGCGAAGTAACACGCAGCACCGAGCTTTTCGTATTCCTCGGTTATTCTGAGGACGGAGGTGTAATATTGATTCAGCTCTTCGCTGTCAAGGTCGACCTCGCCGAGATAGTCGGCAACGTAATTGTAATTACTTGCTTCATCGTAGGTGGGGAAGAGAGAGTCATCCTGTCCTAGAAGCACGCTGTCGGTGGGGAGTCGGCGGAAAAGGTAGTAGTCAACTCGGACGATGTTTTTTCTGATGTTTTCTGAAAGATAGAAGGTGTCTGCGAAATTCGAGAAAACTATGCTCGGATGCTCTTTTTCATCGTAGTACTTATCAACGAGCTTTTCTGAGCCGAGATAAGCCGATACTCCGAAGTTGACAAGGAAGGATAGAAGGATGCCTATAAAAAGCACTATGATGATGACTCCGAGTGCGCGCGCGTTTTTGCCCGAGGTCAGGATATATTCAATATTGCAGTCGGGGCGCAGATTGAAGCTGCCTGCCTGCTCGTCGTTAGAGAGCGGGGAGTCAAAGCGATCGTCGTTCATGGTATCCTCCTTTCAAGAGATTAAAAAGCAGCTTGCGAATAAACAATAACAGCCGCCTGATATCCGATTTTTCAGTTGGATCGGAATTTAAAAGATTATATCGCGGAAGGGCTCGGTAGCCAGAGCGGGGTATTGGGGCAGATAATAGTAGATACAAAGAATGAAAACGCAGAGTATGAGCATTGACCAACCCCATCGCCAATTTCCGCTTCGGATAAAGGGCGATTGGCGCCGTCTTGAAAGCACGCCGAATATGACGGGTAGCTGAACGAGGGCTATGAATGCCAGCATCAGGGGCATCTCAAGGTTGAACAGCGTCTGATTGATAAGGTAATACTGAAGCGGCTTGCCGAGGGTGATATTTCCGAAGATGACCTCAAGGCTCGAGAGGTCGCGCGTTCTGATCAGCATCCAGAAAAGTGTTGCAAAAAGGAAGGTGCATATTCTGCCGAGAGGTCTTAATATCTTCTTTTTCTCAAGCAAGGCGTTGAAGTCAATGAATTCGCATATGACGGGCGGTATGAGCAGTATCGCAATCGCGGGCAGTACGCGCAAGCCGATCTTGAACCACGTCAGCATAACAAGCGCGCAGATGGCGGAGATCGCGGCGTTTGCGAGCTTGCGTCGGCGAGGTGCGTAGCTTTCAAGAGGAAGGGCGGAGGTGAGAGGCTTGCGGATATAATCCCTGATCCATTCACCGAGGCTCGCGAGGAAATTTCCGGCGTATTCCATCGGAGTCCGTGCAAGGATGCACGCTCCGAAATCGGGCGCGAGTCTTATGCCGAGCATTGCGCAAATGCCGCGTGCCATATCAGAGTAACCCGAAAATGCGAAAAATACGGCGGCAAGCATAAGTGCGGCGAGGATGAGTCCGACGCCCACGCTGAGCGGCTCCTCGGTGTAATCGATCAATCTTTCGACTACCGAGTCGTATGAGGCATCGAAAAAGGATGCGATTGCTACACGCTTGATAAATCCGCGCGCGAAGAGGATGATTCCCGAACCGATTCCCGCGGCGTTGAAATGGAGGTTTTCGGGATCGATCAATCGTCTGAAATCCTTATATTTGATCACAGGTCCCGCTATCATTACGGGGAAGAAGGTGACGTAGGTCAGCACGTCGAGAATGCTTCGCGGCATCGGAGCGTCACCGCGGCGGATGTCCATAATGCAGGAAAAGCAAGAGAGCAGATAAAAGGACGCGCCGATGGGAAGATAACGGCGAGCTGCCGCTTCATCCGCCCATACTCCGAGATATCTGAGCACGGCAAGAACGCCGAACAGTACGCATACGACGAAAATAATGGAATATTTCTTTTTAACGCTGAAGACCGCAAAGGCGGCGCAGTAGGTGAAGACGGCGCAAAGAAGAATAAACAGAATAGATGCAGGGCTTTCAAAGCAAGCCAAAACGTAAAACGCAAGGCCGAAGGCGAGTATCGCGCGCGGACGCAATTTTGCCGGCGTCAGCGTGTAGATGCCGAGCATCAGGGGTAAAAAAAGCAGCAGAAAAACAGGTGACGTAAATAACATTATCGCGACCTCCTTTTCTGCTTGATATAATTTATGTATTATATAATAATATAATAGCACATTCGAAAGGATAATTCAAGTGCCGTGGCGAAAAAAGTCTATTTCTCGAATATTGTTGATACTTTGTTAAGAATTTCATTAAATATTTTCCAAATTCCATTGACAAATATTCAAAAGTAATGTATAATAACTGTATATAAAATTAAATATGAAAGGAACACGCAAAATGAAAAAAACGCTATCAATTCTGCTGTTCACGGCTATGATTGTCGCTCTGTTTGCATTCCCGACGAGCGCTGCTTGGGACGGCACGGCTTCCGCTTCCCTCAAGGGCGACGGAACTCAGGATTCTCCCTACCTCGTAGAGACCGCTGAGGATCTTGCTTTCCTCGCCAAGTCCGTAAACGAGGGTAACACCTACGAGGGCAAGTACATCGTTCAGACTGCCGATATCGATCTCGGCGGCAAGGAATGGACTCCCATCGGATTCCAGAAGGTCAACAGTGCAGAGACCGACGCTCCCTTCTCGGGCGTTTACAGCGGTCTCGGTCACAAGGTAACCGGTCTTTCGATCACCACCGTGAGAGATAACCATACAGGTCTTTTCGGATACGTAATGTCCGGAGAGGTTGAGGCGGGTATCGCAAATCTCACTGTTGAAGGCACTATAACCATGAATGGTGCTACCGCATCCAACTTCGGTATCGGCGGTCTCGTCGGTTCGATCGGTAAGGACACCACAGCCTTCAAGGCACAGCTCGTTGTTATCAACTGTACCTCTAACGTAACCGTAACTCTTACCGGCACTACCGGTGAGCCCAGAGTCGGCGGATTGGCAGGTTACGCGTTCAACGCAAAGCTTGAAAATTGCGTTAGCAACAACGACATTAAGGTTGAAACCAACAACCAGTCGAGAGCAGCAGGTCTCGTTGGTCAGACCAACCGCTCGCACTTCTTCGGATGTGTCAACAACGGTAACGTAACCGTTGATATGGGCACCGCTGCAAAGGCGGGCCGTGCTGCAGGTATCGTTTCTGTCGTAACCCGCGGCGGCTCCAAGGGCGACGAGGCAACCGCTACCTACACCGTATTCGAGAGCTGCATCAACAACGGTACTATCTCGGGTAAGAACGGCAACAATATGTGGGTTGCAGGTATCGCTGCTGACTTCTACGTAAACGCTTCCAACTGGCCCGGCAAGGATGCAAAGGTCAAGTTCATCAACTGCGTCAACAACGGCGCGATCGCTTCCGAAACCTCTAACACTGCTAACTTCCCGCACGCGGGCGGTATCGCGGGATACACTCAGAACGGATACACCGACTTCGAGTTTATCGGCTGTGTAAACACCGCTAAGATCTCCAGCGTGGGCGGTAAGGAAGTTCGTGCGGGCGGTATCGTTGGATCTGTTTACGCATCCGCTGCTGAGTACAAGTTCGATAACTGCATCGCAGTCGGCGAGCTCAAGTCCTCTTGCTTCTCTCTGAAGAATAAGGCAGACGCTCTTGCTACCTCCACCGCTAACGCTGATGCTGCTACCGTAGCTACAGCAGTTAAGGCTGTTGAGGATCAGATCAAGACCTCCGACACCACCATTGCAGGTTTCGATGCTACCAAGGGTGCTCCCGCTCCCGAGGTAACCGAGCCCACAACACCTCCCACCACGGGTGACGCTTCCGTGATCTTCGTTATCATCGCACTCGTATCCCTCACGGGTGTTGCTGTTATCTCGAAGAGAAGAGAAAACTAATACCAATACAGAACAATAAAAAGAGCCTCACGCGGCACGCCGCGTGAGGCTCTTTTTATGCCTTGGGAAATTACTTGACAATGTAAGCTTCGATCTCGGCAAAGAAGGGATCGGTGCTGTCGGTGTGAGCGGTGAGCTCGAGCTCTTCTCTGAGATCAAGGCAGAACATGCCCATAATAGACTTGCCGTCTACGGTGTATCTGCCGGACTTAAGCTCGATATCAAAATCAAATTTGCCGGCGATAGCGACGAAATTGTAGAGATCAGCGATAGTTACAAGGCGAATCTTAACTACGGTAATGGATTCCATATTGTGTACCTCCGTGGATATTTATTATATATTATTATTTTACCATTAACGAGAGAAAAAGTCAATGGCAATAGTGTTAATTGGGACAATTTTCTGTAGAATTTTTTCGACATTTTAATTTACCTTTTTTAGTGTAATTTGCAAAATAGACGATTGTGATGCTAATTTGTTAGATATATATCGAAGTTAGATTAAAGTGGAATGAATTGAATAAGAAATAAATCGAATGAAAAAGCCGAAATTGGGTATTGCAAAATCCGGGAAAATGGTGTATAATATTATATATACGATTTATTATATAAGGACAATAATATGGCAGTAAAAAAGACAGAAACGAAAACGAAAAAAAGTGCCTCTGCCGAGCCTGAAAAAAAGGCTAAGGCAAAGGCTAAAGATGCGGCTGCGGAAGCGAAGAAGGTACCCGTCTCCGAAGATCCTGCGGCGTATAATAACGACAGTATCGTTCTGCTCAAGGGAGCGGACAGAGTAAGAAAGCGTCCGAGCGTTATCTTCGGCTCGGACAATATTGAGGGCTGTAAGCATTGCTTCTTTGAGATCCTCGCCAACGCGATCGACGAGTCGAACGCGGGCTACGGCCGCGAGATCAGAGTCTATGCCTACAACGACCACTCGATGAAGGTCGAGGATTTTGGCAGAGGCGTTCCTCTCGGATACAACGAAAAAGAGGGAAGATATAACTGGGAGCTCGTTTTCTGTGAGCTTTTCGCGGGCGGTAAAATGGACAATAATACCGACGAGGCGGTATACAAATCCTCCCTCGGAACCAACGGTCTCGGTGCCTGCGCAACACAGTATGCATCCTCGTTTATGACGGTCGATTCCTTTGACGGCAAGTACGTAAGCTCGATCAGATTTGAAAAAGGTGAGCCCGTGACCGACCTTGAAAGATACGAGCTCGCGCCCTCCGACAGACGTACGGGCACCGTTATCCATTGGCGTCCCGACCTCGAGGTTTTCACCGATATCAACATTCCCACCGACTATTTCAAGGAGGTTCTCCACCGTCAGGCGGCTATAAACTACGGTGTAAAATTCTTGCTTGAGATCGAAGGGGATGACGGCAAGGTCGAAAATTTTGAATATTTCTATTCCGCCGAGGACGGTCTTCGCGAGTATCTTTGCGAGCTCGCGGAGAACAAATTCCTGACCGAGCCGGTCTTCTGGCAGTCGAAAACACGCGGAAAGGATCGCGGCGACAGACAGGAATATCCGCTTGAAGCCGACTATGTTTTCTGCTTCACGCAGGCACTCGGCGTTCAGGAATATTACCACAACTCGAGCTACCTTGAGCACGGAGGCTCGCCCGATAAGGCGGTCCGCGCGGCTTTCGTCAGCGCGATCGACAAGTATCTGCGCGACACGGGTAAGTACAGCAAGAACGAAACAAAGATAAATTATTCGGATATCGCCGACAGCCTTGTGCTCGTTATCTCGAGCCATTCGACGGTTGCGTCTTATGAAAACCAGACGAAAAAGGCAATCACCAACTCCTTTATTCAGGAGTCGATGACCGACGTGCTGAAGGAAAATCTTGCCACCTATTTCACCGAAAAGCCCGCAGAGGCAGAGAAGATCGCGGCGCAAGTTTTGATCAACAAGCGAAGCCGTGAGAGCTCGCTCAAGAACCGTCTTGATATCAAAAAGAAGCTCTCCGCCGCGATGGACGTTTCCTACCGCGTTGAGAAATTCGTCGGCTGCCGCTCGAAGGATCCCTCGATCCGCGAGTTGTATATCGTTGAGGGAGACTCCGCGCTGACCTCCTGTAAGCTTGCCCGTGAGGCGGAATTCCAGGCGATCATACCCGTCCGCGGTAAGACTCTCAACTGTATGAAGAGTGACTACAAGCAGATCTTTGCAAGCGAGATCATCGTCGACCTGCTTCGCGTTATCGGATGCGGAGTCGAGCTTGACTCAAAGGCAAAGAAGCACAGCGATATGAGCGAGTTTGACCTCTCCGCGCTGCGTTGGTCGAAGATCATCATCTGTACCGATGCCGACGAGGACGGCTTCCAGATCAGAACCCTGCTTCTGACGATGTTCTACCGTCTGCTTCCCACGCTGATTGAGGAGGGCAAGATATTTATTGCCGAGACTCCCCTCTATGAGATCACGACGAAGGATGACACATACTTCGCCTACGATGAAAAGGAAAAGACCGAGATACTCAAAAAGATCGGTGACAAGAAATACACCCTTCAGCGTTCAAAGGGACTTGGTGAAAACGAGGCTGATATGATGTCGCGCACCACTATGAAGCCCGCAACTCGCAGACTTATCGCCGTCAAGCCCGCAGATGCGGCGGCAACAGAGGAGATCTTCGACGTTCTCCTCGGCAACAACCTTGCGGGAAGAAAGACATTCATCGCGGAACACGCGGGAGAATATATGAAGGACGTTGACGTCTGATGAAAGGAATTTTACAATGAAGAAGCTTATTTCAATTTTAGTATTCCTGCTTGCGGCAGTAATGCTTGCATCTGTTTTCACCGCTTGTAACGGTGAGGGCGAAACCACCACCGAGGCGGCAGATACCACTGAGGCGATCGAGACCGAAGCACCCGCACCAGCAACCATCAAGCTGACCGAGGGCAAAAAGGCACTCTATACCATCGTCCGTCCCGATGAGTCCGAGCAAGCGGTTTTCGATCTTGCGAAAAATATTGCGGAAGATCTCAAGAAGGCAACGGGTATGACCTTTAGTCACGGCACGGACTTTATGGGCTGGAATACCGTTCGTGATCCCGAGGCGTACGAGATCCTGCTCGGCTACACCAACTACGACGAGACCGCAGAGATCATGAAGGATCTCAAGTATTACGATTACGCCATCGTTATCCGCGGACACAAGATCATTATCACCGCTTATACTGATTCTACTCTCAGAAAGGCGGTTACCTACTTCCGCAACAATATGCTTCCCCTCATCGCGCAGGGCGAGGATGGCGATTATACCATCAATCTTTTTGACGATTATATCTACCGCGGTAAGTACAACGTTGACACCGTAACTCTCGACGGCAAAGACCTTCGCGATTACGTTATAGTCTACGGCAAGAGCACTCCCGCGGGCGAGGAAGCAGCTAAAGCAGTAGCCGACGTTCTTGCGAGTGCGACGGGTATTTATCTTCCCATCGTCAACGATAAGGAAGCTGAGACCGATTGCGAGATCCTCGTCGGTAAGACCAACCGTGCGGCGAGCGCGGGTTCGCAGACCGTGGCTAATCTTTCCTACAACGTCTCTCTCCAGTCGGGTAAGCTCGTGTTTGATTGCAGAAGCCTGCAGACCGCAGAGGCGGCTGCCAGAAAGCTTTACGCTACAAATATGTCCTCCGGCACAAACATCGCCCTCACCTCGGGCGCGCTTTGCTCGGGCACTCTCCTGACCGAGACCGATTTCCCGATGACCGCGGGAAGTGACCTTCGTATCGTTACCTACAACGTCCTCACCGAAAAGTGGGGCGGAACCGAGACCTCTGCGAGAGCGGAAGTATTCGGCGCGTTCCTTGACGTATATAAGCCCGATGTCGTAGGCGTTCAGGAGCTTTGCGAGCAGTGGAGAAAGTACCTCCCCGATAACCTCGGCGACTACAAGCTCATCGGCACCGTCCGCGAGGATAAGGGCTTCAGCTACTCCGCGATCGTTTTTAATGCGGCAAAGTATGAGGTTCTTGCGCAGGGCTGTGAGACCTACTCCTACCACGCAAGCGCCGAGTGCCGCAATATGTCCTGGGCGGTATTTATGGAACCCAAGACGGGCGTGAAGTTTGCCTTTATCTCGACTCACTGGGACTTCGGTGACGAGGATAATAAGCAGCAGATGCGCAAGGTTCAGGCGAATGAGATGACCAAGAAGATCGAAGCGCTCAAGGCAGAATACGGATGCCCCGTTATCATCACCGGCGACTTCAACTGCAACAACACCTCGGATTCCTACAAATACTTTATGAGCATCAACGGTATGGTGAACGCGCTCACCGATTCGGAATACTATTACAACTCCAAGGGCACGTCCTCGATCGACTTCGTAATGATCACGAAGGAGGACGGCGTATTCAAGGGCTACCGCAAGCTTCTTGATAACGGCCTTGAGACCCTTTCCGACCACAAGGCAAACCTTGCGGATATTGATTTGATTCCTTAACAAAATAAAAAACGGGGCTGAGCCACCGATCAGGGTGCGCTCAGCCTCAATGTTTATTTGAAACCGTGGCTGGCAAAATAAGGGGATTTTCGCCGATGCGAAAATTCAATATTTAATTAAAAAACATATACGCTTGTCATATCTGCAGTACAGACTTCGGTCTCCTCATCCGTCAGCCTTCGGCTGCCACCTTCCCCGCCGGGGAAGGCTTATTTTGAGTCTTGCTCAGTACTTCTAAATATTGTTGGGCAATTTAGCCTAGGATGCTGACGTTGAAAATGAACAATACATCCTACTTTTATTGGTACATTATACCACATTAGATAATTGAAAATAAAGGTGAAGCGGTATGTTGCGGGAGGCGAGCAATTATGTGCAAACTATATCACTATAACTGTTGTTCGCAGTTGCTATATAAGCCTTCCCCAGCGGGGAAGGTGGCAGCCGAAGGCTGACGGATGAGGAGACCGAAGTCTGTACTGCAGATATGACAAGCATACAAATTATTTTAATAAAATTCTCCTTTTGTTTCTTGTTATATTTTCATTTAAATAAATAGAGCTGAGTACGCTAGAAACCAACGACTCAGCTCTATTTATTTAAAATTATTTATTCATCATAGTGTCCGAGATGACCTTGAGGACTCTGTCGTAGCAGCCGCCGCAGCCGGTGGAGCAGTGGGTGGTTTTCTTGACGTCCTCGAAAACGTCGAGGAGGTTTTCAACCTTGGAGTGCTTCTCAAGCGCATCAAGTATGTTGAAGTAGCTTACGTTCTTGCAGTTACAGATCTTGAAATCGGTTGCAGAGTTGGTGTTTACGGGCTTAAGGTCGCAGGTCTTGTTTTCGTTTGTCATAGGTTTTTCCTCCGTGTCTTGCTTTGATGGCATTATTATATCATAATCCGCGGAGGTTTTCCGTGACTCGGTCACAATGAGGGATTATTTTTTGAGCTGCTTTTCGACGGCGGCGATTCTGTCGCCGAGGGGCGGGTGGCTGTATTCAAGGACTACGTTGATCCTCGAGGGGGAGAGATGGGAGAAATTCTCACGCGCAAGCTTTTTGAGCGCGGAGATCATTGCCTCGCCGTAGCCTTCGCTTACCGCCTGACGGTCTGCGCGGTACTCAGCCGCGCGACTTCTTGCGTTCATAACGAGTGACATGAAGGGCTGAACGATTCCGAGTCCCGTGCCCATAAGCAGGTAAACGAAGCCGTAGTTTACGCCGTCAAAGCCGAAGGCTGTGTGAAGCTCGGGGGCGCTTACGGCAAGGAAGGCAACCGCGCCCATCAGTGCCATATTGACGAGGTTGAGGGCTTGCATTTTCGGAACGTCCTTGTGAAGACCGTGACCGAGCTCGTGCGCAAAGACGGCGCAGATCTCGTCGGGTGTCATCGAATTGACGAGGTTATCGTAGAGCACGATGGTTTTGAGCTTGCCAAAGCCCGTAAAATAGGCGTTGAGCTTCGTGGTTCGTCTGGAGGCGTCCATAACCTCGATCGCCTTAACCTTGTACCCGTGCTTTGTAAGAAGGCTCATAAGGCTTTCTTTGAACTCACCGTCCTCAAGGGGAGTGAACTTATTGCCGATGCGGCTGAGGATGGGATAGAGGAAGGAGATAACGAGCGAGAAGCAGAACATCGCGCCCGCGAAGATCGGGATCATCCATACGCCTACGAGGCTGTAAAAGCCGAACACGGCGTAGCAAATGAGAATTGACAGAAGAAGATTGAGAAGGAACGAACGGATGCGGTCGGCGATAAAGGTTTTCACCGTCATCTTGTTGAAGCCGTACTTCTGCTCGATTATCATATTGGTAACGTAGCTATCGATGATCTCAAAAACAGTCGAAACGAGTGTGGCGAAGACGATAACGGAGATCAGTCCCGCGTGGTTGCCCGAGGGGAAGAGCGATGCGACGGCGGAATAGGCGTCGGTTGCGAGGAGCGCAAGCATAATTATTCCGGTCACTATAGAGGAGAGAATACTGTACCGAGAATGTTCAGCCTCATATTTTTTCCACTTTGAGTAGGTTTCATCGTCATAAACGTCCTTGAGGTTCTCCGGAGTCGGATTGCTCGCGGAGCGGTGCTGAACGATATTCAGCACGATGCCGTAAAGTCCGCCGATGAGGGTGATGATAATGATGGCAAGCTTTATCATTTTAAAGCCTCCGTTTCTTTTATGTATTTTTTATAGAAGATTATGATAAAGGGTATCGAGACAAAGAAGGTGCACATATCAGCGATCGACTGCGCCGATTGAACGCCCGCGAGGTCGATGAAGAGGGGAAGCATCCAGATGACGGGCAGGAAGAAGATTCCCTGACGGCAGGAGGCGAGGAAGGTTGCCTGAAGCTTAAAGCCGAGACCCTGATAGAGCTGGTTGACGAAGGTGCTGAACGCCATAAATGGGATGCACGCGCAGAGGAAATAAAGCGTTTTCGTGCCGATGACGGCAACCTCTGCGTCGTCGCAGAAGAACCACATTATCTCCTCGGCGAAAAGGGCAGAGAAGCCACCGAAGACGAGGCAGATCACCGTGCCTACCTTGATTGCGAAGGTGAAGCATTCCCAGGTGCGCTTTTTGTTGCCCGCGCCGTAGTTGTAGCCCGCAGCGGGCTGGAAGCCTTGACCGAGACCGACGATGATGTTTCTGACGAGCATATAGACCTTGTTCGCGATAGTCATCGCGGCGCCCGCGGCGTCGCCGCCGTATTCGATAGCCTGAATGTTGAGCGCGGCGGAGGCTACGCTCGCAAGTCCCTGACGGAATATAGTCGGGATGCCCGTTGTGACGATTGCTCCGTAGTCCTCAAAGTGTCGGCTGACGCTTTTCATATTGATCTTTACGATCGACTTGCCGAAGAGGAAGAAGCTGAAAAGTATCGAGAAGCTGATGACCTGGCTTGCCATCGTTGCAATAGCGGCGCCGCCCGTGCCCATATCGAATCCGTTGATAAGTATCGGATCGAGGATCATATTGAGGATTCCGCCCGTTGTGATGCCTAGCATCGAAAGGAAGGAAAGTCCCTCGCTTCGCAGCGTGGTGTTCAGAACGAAGGTTGCACAGTTGAGGGGCGCGGCGATTAGAATGAAACGCGCGTAGGGAATTGCGTGCGGCATCATTGTATCGGTGCATCCGAGGAAGCGGAGGATGGGCTCGAGAAAGAGCAGACCGAGCACCATTATAAGTGAACCGACGGTTATCGATGCGAAGAACGCGCTTGAAGCGTATTTATCTGCGGCGGCGTTATCCTTGGCGCCGAGCTTTCTGCTGATAAGGCTGCCCGCGCCTACTCCGAGACCAAAGCCGAGAGCCTGAATTATCGACATTATCGAGAAGACCGCACCGACTGCGGCGGATGCAGATTTGTCTATCTGCGAGACGAAATATGTATCTGCCGTGTTATAAATAACGGTGATAAGTGAGCTGACTACCGTTGGGATAGACAGCGAAGCGATCAGCCGAGGTATCGGCGTTTCCATCATTCTTTTGTATTGAGCATCGCTCTGATTCAAAGGTATCATCTTCTTTCGGGAAATAATTAACTATATTATATCACAAATTTATAATAATTTCAATGACAAATGAAAAAACCATCTCCGAAAAATCGGAGATGGTTTTTTGCTTATAAGAAGCACTTATCGCAGACGAAGACGTCCTTGTGGATCGCTCCGACGGGGCAAGCGTCGACGCAAGCGCCGCAGCTTGTGCACTTGGAGTGATCGAGAATGGGAAGATTCTCGTCCATAGTGATCGCGCCGTTCGGGCAGGTACGTGCGCACTTGGTGCATCCGATACAGCCGTTGGTACACATCTTACGGGTAAGAGCGCCCTTGTCGTGGTTCGAGCATCCGATAGCGATGATGGTGCCGTCCTCCTGCATCTTGATGGTGCTGTGAGGACAGGTCTTTGCGCAGAGTCCGCAGCCCGAGCAGAGGCTCGAGATGATCTTTGCTACGCCGTCATGGATGAGGATCGCGTTGTTGGGACAAACCGATGCGCAGTCGCCGAGACCGATGCAGGCGAAGGTACAAACGTTTTCGCCTTCCCAATGCTCTGCAGCTTCTTTACAAGTTTTGAAGCCGTCGCGGAGGTGCTTTTCGTCCTTCTTGGTAGCTTCACAGGTGCCGTGGCAGCTGACGTAAGCGAAGAGCTTGACAGCCTTGCCCGCCTCAACGCCGAGGACGTTTGCGATCTCCTGCGAGGTGGTGTCGCCGCCGGGAACGCAGAGGTTGGTTTCGGTGATCTTGCCCTCGGAGAGAGCTCGTGCGTAGCCGTCGCATCCGCTGAAGCCGCAAGCGCCGCAGTTAGCACCGGGGAGCGCATCACGGATAGCGAGGAATTTTTCGTCCTCCTTGACACCGAAGAGGATATTGGAAACGGTAAGTATGATAGCGCAAACTACCGCGACCGCAAGACAGATAAGTACGGGAATAATAATTGCCATTTTTGTCTGCCTCCTTATGCGAGAAGATTTTCAACGATTCCCGCAAAGCCGTAGAACGCCATAGCGACGATGGATGCGGCAATAAGGGTCACGGGAAGTCCGCGGAAGCACTTGGGTGCATTCGAATCGTCGAGCTTGGAGCGAACGCCCGCGAAGAGGAGCATTGCAAGCAGGAAGCCGAGACCAACGCCGAGAGAGGAGATCATCGACTCAAGGAAGTTGTAGCCCGCGGTGATGTTGTTGATGGTAACGCCGAGAACTGCGCAGTTTGTGGTGATCAGGGGGAGATAGATACCGAGCGATGCGTGAAGCGAGGGGATGAATCTCTTGAGGATGATCTCAACGAACTGAACGAGTGTAGCGATAACGAGGATGAATACGATGGTCTGGAAGTATTCGATCTTGAGGGGAACGAGAACGAAATTGTAGATCGGCCAGGTTGCCGCGGTAGCGAAGAGCATAACGAAGATAACCGCCATACCCATACCGCTTGCCTGATTTACCTTCTTGGATACACCAAGGAAGGGGCAGATGCCGAGGAACTGATTGAGGACGTAGTTATTGATAAGAACGCCGCCCATAAGAATAAGGATAAGACTCTTAAGCATTTTCTACTTCCTCCTTCTTTTCATTGTTCATACAGGACTTGCTTGTGCAAACCGAAGCAGAGGGACATCCCTCGCAAGAGAAGGACTTCTTCTTGACGCCGCCCTTCTTTTCGGTGAGCTTGTTCATAATGGCGATGAGGATACCGTAAACGAGGAAGCCGCCGGGAGCCGCCGCGAGAACGGGGATCTTGAACATCTGCATAAATCCGAGTTCGAAGCCCATAAAGGTTCCCGCACCGAACACCTCACGGATGAACGCCATAAGGAAGAGTGCGAGGATGAATCCGAGACCCATTCCGAGACCGTCGAAAGCACTGTCGAGAACGGTATTCTTTCTTGCGAACATTTCCGCTCTGCCGAGGATTACGCAGTTAACAACGATAAGCGCGAGATAAACGCCGAGCATTTCGTAGATCGAGGGAAGAAATGCCTGAAGAAGCATCTGTACCGCAGTTACGAATGCCGCGATGATAACGATGTAGCAGGGAACGCGGACGGTGTCGGGGATCACCTTACGAAGTGCCGAGATAACGACGTTCGAGCAGATAAGAACGACGGTTGCCGCAAGACCCATCGAGAGCGCGGAAGTGATGTTGCCGGTTACCGCAAGGGTGGGGCAAGTGCCGAGAATGAGAATGAGAACGGGGTTCTCTGCGATAATACCGCGAAGGAGAATAGATAATTTATTATTTTTCATTACTGTGCTCCTCCTTTGATAGCGTTGAATGCCGCGAAAGCGTCCTCGGTGGACTGCTTCATAGCGTTGGATGTCATAGTTGCTGTTGCGATAACTGCCGCATCACCGGTCCAGTTATCGTAGGTGAGTCCTTCGAATCCTGCCTTGTAGGATGCGATGTCCATACCGCCGAATGCCGCGAAATACTCTTCGTCGAAGATGTACTGCTTAGCTTCGATCTTTGCGATTGCGCCGTTTGCATCGAGGATAACGTAAACGTCCATCTGATGGAAGCCCATGCTTCTGGAGTAGAATGCATAGTAATCAGCGCCGTTTGACTTGAAGGTGGATGCGGAAACGAGAGTACCGAAAGTGGGAACCTCGATGGATGCGATATCCGAAGCATCTGCGAAGTTCTTGGTGATCTTAGCGGAGAGATCGTCGGAGTAAGACTTCTGGTTTGCCGCCGCGTGAGCCTTTGCCTCTTCTGCGAGAGTTGTCTGTGCTTCGGTTACGTTGTTGCCTTCGCCGTCATAAACGATGTATCCGCCGGTTGCGTTAACGAGGGTGAGGAATGCGTTCTCTCCGTCGGAGGAGATGTATGCAAAGCCTGCGTCGTTCGCTGCCTTAAGGATCTTCTTGAAGCTGCCGGTTGCGTCGATTGCCGCGGGATTTACAAAGCCGTGTGCGAGTTCCGCGATCTTCGCCTCAAGTGCGATAGCTGGATCAAGCTTACCGCCCGATGCGAGGGTGAAGCCCTGAAGCGCGTTGCTGATAGCGTCGCGGTAGCCGTTACTGGTCATAGTCGCGCCCGCGATAAGATTGGGAGCGAAGTCAGCGAGAGACTGACCGTTGTAGCTGTTGTCGATCTGAGGCTCCTTGCCGAATGTGTCCTGAGTTTCAAGGCACTTCGAGCCGGTGATCTTACCCTCGGAGCTTACGCCGACCATGATGACCATACCCGACTTGTAGCCGGTGGACACTACGCGGAAGACGTAACCCTTGCCGGAGGTTTCCTTGTAAGCGTTTGTGATTGCCTCGGGAAGTCCGAGAGTGGAGATATCAATTTCCTCAAAGTTAGTGCCGTCGGGCATAACCTCGAGGAGTGCGCCGTTTGCCGCTGCGGCTCTCTGCGCCTCGATGATGGGACCGGTTACCATATTGATTCCCGAGAGGATGAGGGCGACTGCCATACAGATGCAGGAGAGGACGATGGTGGGTTTAATGTTATTCATTATTCAGCTACCTCCTCATTCTTCTTTGCACCGATCAGATCGATGTAGGGGCAGAGGATGTTCATCAGAAGGATCGCGAAGGGAACTGCTTCTGCTGCCGTGCCGTATAGGCTGATAAGGACGGTGATAAGAGCGCAGCAAAGTGCGAAAACGATCTTGCCGTACCACTTCTTGGGAGAAGTAACGGGATCGGTTGCCATAAATACTGCACCGATAACGATAGTTCCGCCGAGAGTAAGCGCGAGTGCACCCGAAATGTCAGCGCCGAATGCAAGTGAAAGAAGGAATGCTCCGCCGAGATAAACGACGGGAGTCTCCCAGCTTATTACCTTACGGATGATAAGGTAGATTCCGCCGACGAGCAGAGCGGCAACGCAAGCATCGCCGAGAGAGCCCGTGCGGTTGCAAAGCAACATATCAAGCGTCGAGGGAGCATTTTCACCTGCTATCGGGGAGATACCGGTGAATGCGATGAGCAGCATTACCTTTGCGGCAACAGCGGGGTTGACGAAGTTCTTGCCGAGTCCGCCGAAGGCGCACTTGACGATAACGATCGCAAACACACTGCCCACAAGACAATGCCAGATTGTTACGTTTGTCGAAAGGTTGAGCGCGAGCAGAAGTCCGGTGACAACTGCAGTCAGATCGCCGACGGTCTGTTCCTTCTTTGCGAGAATGTTGAAAACAAACTCGGAGAGAAGAGAAGTGCCGACACACACCGCAATGATAACGGCAGCCTTGAGTCCGAAGAAGACGATAGCCGCGACCGTTGCGGGAGCAAGAGCGATCAGAAGATCGAGCATTACGCTTTTTGTTTTGCGGGGCGCAATGCAGGAAGAATTTGAAGAGTTCAAATTTTCCATTGTTTTTTACTCCTTGTCTATGTAATAAAAGTTTTTCATGATGACGGGAGGAAATATATTATATATCTAAATTAAATATAGTTCCGAAAAACCCCATTATATTATAGCACAAAAACATTTCTCTGTCAAGCCAAAAATTGCACTGAATGACTCTGAAATAAAATTGCCAACCGACGTTTGCGAGATGTAAATCAAAAGCTCCCGAAGCGCTGTCGGCTTCGGGAGCGGAAATTCAGTTCTTGAATGCGTCGGATTCGATAAGGGATTTGAGCTGTCTTTCAAATACAGCCTCAAAGGAGCCCGCGGTGGTCTGCCAGCCCTCGGTAGAGGTGCCTGCGAGAGCCTTTCTGATGGTACGGTAGGTCTCGTAATCGAAGATGTGGGTGAAGGTACGTCCGACCTCAAAGGATACGCCGTCGCGGATATGGTCGATCATTCTCTGCGAGGTGGAGTCGGTGGTGTATCTGATCTTCATTGCTACCTCATAGAGATTGGGAGTTACCTTGCGGTAGCTTTCGGATGCGAGAGCCTCGAGGGTGTATGCCGCAATCTCGGGGATATCGGTCGCGCGGGAGATAGCGTAAAGAGAATACTTATAGTTGAGCGTGGTGGAGTATTTCTCCTGCGCGGCGTCGTATTTCGGAATGGGAGCAATTCCGAAGTCGATTCCGCTGCCGGGGAGGTAGTTCATAGCGTAGTCGAGGGAGTAGATAATAAAGAGGGAATCGCCGTCGGTGAAGGTGCTTTCGTCCTTCTTGGAGTCGTTGAGCACCGAGCCGGTCTGACAGAATGCCGCCATCTTTTCAATGAGTGTCTGCGCCTTGTCTCCCTTCCAGCTGTCGGAGAGCGCGGCTTTATCCTCGTCGTTCTTGTCTACAAAGCGGAGATCCGAGCCGTAGAAAAGTGCCTCAACGGTAATAGCGTCGTGAACGAAGCCGTATGTAATACCGCCGCCGACGGATTCCTCGCCCTTGATAGCCGAGCCGAGCTCGATGAACTTATCAACAGTCCAATCACCCGAATCAACGAGCGCGTAAGGATCTGCGAGAGAGTTGTTGGTCACGATCTCTTTGTTGAAGAAGGTGCCGTACATACGGAGCAGGTAGTTTGTCGAGATATCACCGGTTGCGAAGTAGAGCTTACCGTTGATGGTTGCCATATCGGTAAGGTCGGCGCCCCACCAAGGCATATCGAGGGAGAGCTTGCCCGAATATTCCATCAAATCGAGGATGTAGCCGTAGGTTGCCGCCATTGCGATGGTGGTCGAATAGGCAGAAATGATGTCATAGATGCAGTCACCCGAAAGGTCTGCGGCGATGATGTTGTTGAATTCGGCGCGCTGACCGTAGTCACCCTTTTCGCCGATCCAATTGAAGGTGATGCCGAGACGGTCCTCGACCGCGAGATTTCTGTAATAGATGGATGCGTTTACACTGTCGCCGTCATCCTCAGCGACGTATTCGACATTCTTGGCGTTGCTCCAATAAAGGACGTCAACGGTCTCGCCGCCGTAGTTGAGCTCGGGTATCTTGTCCTTGAGATAGCCGTTTTCGTCGAGGGGATTTTCAGTCTCGGGGACGGGCTCGGTCGTTGCGGCAGCCGAGGGATTGGCTGTGGTCGTGTCGCCTGTATCTCCGCTTTCCGCACAGGCAACTGCCGCGGGGAGAAGCATCATAAGAGCCAGAATGAGCGATAAGATCTTTTTCATAATTTTTCCTCCGTGGGGGTTATAATTTTACATCATAAATATACCATATTTTTTCGCTCGCGTAAATGGTAATACCGCCACAATTTTATGCCAAAAATGCCGAAAATACTTCAAAAATGCAAAAATGTACTTGAAAAATTATGTATTTTATTATATAATAAACGTATCAATGCGAAGGGATGGCGGATATGTCGGATTTCAAATACAGACAGCGAGTTCCGGGGGGAAAATGGCGGTCCTACGACTCTCCCGACGGCTTTTTGAAAGATGCGGAATATTATTCCGAAATAATCAAGAACTTCAAAGAGCACCCCGCCGTTGCGGTCTATCATATCGGCTTTTGCCGCCACAGCGCGGACGACAGATATTTCAACCACGTCACGCAGAGATATAAGCTCGTTTACGTTCTCGAGGGAAGCGGTTGGTTTAACGGTCTGCCCGTGCGTGTCGGTCAGGGCTTTCTGATGTGGCAGAATCACGTCAACAGTATGTCTGCAGACATCCGTGCGCCCTGGAAGTTCATATACGTTTCCTTTTCGGGAAGCCTTGTCGAGGAGCTTTTGCTCCGCGCGGGCTTTACCCCCGAGGACACGATATTCGACGTTGAGGACATAGAGTCCGTCAAAGCGATCTGCGAGGACGTTGTTTACAGTACCCACCCCGAGCGCGTGACGGAAATGCATCTGCTCTCGGTGCTTTTCGATTTGCTTTCACGCAATAAGGGCGCGGTCAGCGAAAAGGCAAACCGACCGTCGGCTTCGGATATGAGCGAGCACGTTTACCGCGCGGTCAAATATATGAGCAAACATTACCGCTCGCAGATCGGAATCTCAGACGTCGCCGCGGCGGCGCATATTTCGGAAAAATACCTGCGCGAGCTTTTCAAAAAGGAAACGGGAAAGTCGCTTCAAAGCTATTTGACCGACCTTCGCCTTGCGGCGGCAAAAACTCTGCTTTCAAATTCAAAATACAATATCGGTGAGGTTGCCAATCTTTCGGGCTTTGCAGAATACAGAAATTTCGTCCGTATTTTCAAAGAAAGATACGGCATCACGCCAACCGAATACCGAACGTCAAAATTGAGGTGATATCTTGAAAAGATTTATTTTGCTATTAATTACATTGCTTTTATTCTGTGGGCTTACCGCCTGTAACGAAGACGAGGCTGAGACAACGCAAGCCGAAACCGAGGCGGAGGTCACCGAAACTTCATTCAGCCTTGTCGAGAACGGCGAGGCGGCTTATGCCATCGTCCTCCCCGAGGGAAGCAGCGGAGAAATGCGCGAGGCTGTCAACTCCTTTGCTTCAAAGCTTTCCGCGATCTACGGAGTGAAATTTGAGGTCAAAAAGAACAAGAACCTAGCCGAGGGCAAGCGTCTGATCACGGTTGGAGCCCAAGATGACGGCACTCACGCCGAGCTGTATTCCGAGATTCCTTATAACAAATACGCCGTAAGGCTGACGGACGATGGCAATATTGCCATCGCGGCTTGGAGCACGTCTACTATCGGCGATGCATGCTCAAAGCTCGTTATGAAGCTTGAAAAATCATTTTCTGCGGGGAATACCGTCGGTACGCTGACGGAGGAATGGGAGCTTGACGGCAAGGACAGCTCGCTCCTCGACGACGCGGTACCGAATTTCGCGCCGACGCAGATGCCGTGGCTTTATCACGTTCAGGGCGCGCGCGGAGCGTACGAGTTATGCTTCAAATCAAGCACGATTGCCGATTGGAACGCTTGCATCGAAATTCTCCGCGAAAACGGCTTTGAGCTCCAAGTCAAGACCGAAAATTCCGATGCAAGCTTTGCCGTGCTTCTGAAGGACGGACTCGAGATAACCGTGGATTTCTGGAATAAAACGGGCGAGCTGATCGTTATAGTTGATAAGCCCGAAGACTCAAAGCCCTACGCCTCCGAGTCTATTAATGCAACGACCGTGCCGAAGGTCGTCGAGCCGGGGCTTGAATATGCGGGTGCGCTGAAGGGTACTTGTTACGTCGTTCAAGCGTCTGACGGAAGCTTTGTCATCGTTGACAGCGGCGACAGCGATCCGAAATTTCTCGACAGACTTTATTCGACCTTGAAGTCGCTCGTTCCCGAGGGCGAGAAGCCGCACATCCGCGCGTGGTTTATTACGCACGCTCACGGCGACCACATGAACGGTCTTGTTGACATTTCGACCTCAAAATACGCCGCAATGATCAAATGTGACGCGGTATATTCGAATATGCCTTACGAATCATATCAGGCAGCATACGATAAGAGCACTTACGTAAACCGCATTTCAAAGCTTGAAAAGGCGGCAAAGACGCTCGGCGCGGCTTACGTTACCGCAAGAACGGGACAGACTTATTATTTTGCCGATATAAAAATCACTGTTCTCGGCTCCGTTGACGATATGCTTACCACCGAATTCGGCGATCTTGACCAAACGAGCCTCGTCTTCCGCGCGGAGGCGGGCGGTAAGAGTATGATATTCTCGGGCGATTCGGGTCCTGCTTACATAGGTCAGTATATTAATAAAAGATATACAGCCGAGACGCTTAAATGCGACGTGGTTCAAGCGACCTCGCACGGTCAGAATGGTGATGCGCTTACGGATTATTACAAAATGACCGATGCAGACTATTATCTCTGGTCGGCAACCAAGGATTTTTACGGCAGACACACACCGAACAAGTATATCGAAAGTGATAAGAGTGCGAAAATAATATATTCGTTTGACGGTGCGTATACCGTCGAGCTTAAATGAGAGGGAACAAATGAAGATACTTATAATCCGCCACGCGGAACCCGATTACGAAAATAATACCATCACCGAAAAAGGCTGGCGCGAGGCGCGTATGCTTGCCGAAAGACTTGCAAAATTACCTATAAGCGACGTTTACGTTTCCCCTATGGGCAGAGCACAGCACACGGCACAGCCCTACCTTGAATTGACGGGAAAGAGCGCGCAGACGCTCGATTGGCTTCACGAATTCCGAGGCAGAGTGTGGGATGAGGAAAAGGGGAAGAACCGCTGCGCCTGGAATATGAAGCCGCGCTTCTGGAACGAGCATCCCGAAATGTTCGATAAGGACCGTTGGCTTGAAAACGAGCTTATGAGCTCTGGCAACGTCGAGGAGGTATGGCAGGAGACCATTAAGGAATTCGATGCAATTCTCGAGGGCTACGGATATAAGAAGGACGGCTTCTTCTACCGCACCGAGCAGAGCCCCGATACCACTATCGCATTCTTCTGCCACTTCGGACTCGGAATGGCGCTGATATCGCATCTTTCGGGCGTTGCGCTCCCGATGCTCTGGCAGTCCTTCTTTATGCCCGCATCGTCTGTCACAACAATGGTCACCGAAGAAAGAGTCAAGGGCGAGGTCTTCTTCAAATGTATGCAGCTCGGAGATACCTCCCACCTCTACGCAAACGATGAGCCCGTGTCGAAAAAGGGACTTGCGAAGGAGTTTTACGAGTCGAAGGAAGACGCGGTTTTGTCGAAATAAAAATATAAGGGACAGCCTCTCAGGGTAGAAGCTGTCCCGATTTTTATGTTGTTTAGCTAATCAGCTATACGCCATTTCATTGATCTTGCAATAACGTAAGAGCTTTCCTTCAACCGCTCCGTGGAGGTGTACACCTCGCTCGACCAGACTATATATCCCGGCTCTATGTTAACGCAAGCCGCATACAGATAGTCGTTTTTGCTGTTTATCTGCCATTGGAGAAGATTTTCAAATTCGATCTCAACTATGGCATCGAAGATGCTCGGCGCAAATATTTTAAGCGTAAGCTTTGTTTCGTCGGGATGAAAGTGAAGGCAGTTATCGATCCTCTTTATCCCGCTGTGCTTATATTGAACGTCAATGATACAGCCGTCGTGCAGATTCCGTGTTTTTTCAAGGAAATCATTTATATCTTTTTCGGATTTTATTTCCCTCATTATTAATTCACCTTTATTCCGTTGCCTTGAAATTGTAGATAGGCTTGATGCGGCAGACTATCTCTGCGGTGGGGGTGATGTTTTCAACTATCTCATCCATACTCTTATATGCCATAGGAGATTCGTCAAGAGTGTCGGGGACTACGCAGGTCGAGTAGATTCCCGCCATCTGCTCCTCGTATTCCGCCATAGTCAGACGCTCGAACGCCGCAGAGCGCGACATAAGTCTGCCCGCTCCGTGGGGTGCGGAGTAATTCCAATCCTCGTTGCCGCGGCCGATGCAGATGAGCGAGCCGTCGCGCATGTTGATGGGAATGAGAAGCTTTTCGCCCTCCTTCGCCGAGACCGCGCCTTTGCGGAGTATCATTTCGTCAACGTCGACGTAGTTATGAACGGTTTCGAAGGCTTCAAGCGCGGTGAGTCCGACTCTTTCAAGCAAGATCTCCGCCATTCTTTCGCGATTGCGCTTTGCGAACTTCTGACAGATGTCAACGTCGTGGATATAATCCTCCATAAAACGTCCGTAAAGATAGCAAAGATCGGCGGGGAGCGTAGGCTCCTTTGCTTCCCATTCCTTTGCCATAGCCTTGAGAGTATCCTGAATCTCGCTTCTGCGCCCCGTCTCCTTGTAGGTGCGGATGATCTCCTCGCGGCGGTTGAAATATTCCTCCTTGCCGAGGTTGAGATCGACGGCGATGCCCTGATAATAATCCGCAACCTGCGTACCGAGATTTCGGCTTCCCGAGTGGATGACGAGGTACTTGTTGCTATCGGAGTCCTCATCTATCTCGATGAAGTGATTGCCTCCGCCGAGCGTGCCGAGGCTTCGCTCAAGACGCTTGGCGTCCTTGAGGTATCTATAACAGCGGAGAACGGTGAGGTCAAAACGCTCGTTTCGACCTTCCCAGACCTCTCTGCCCGAGGGGATGAAATGCGCGGCTTCGTCGAACTTTTCAAGGTCGATATCTACCTTTCCGAGCGCGACGGTGTACATTCCGCATCCGATATCCACGCCCACCATCGCGGGAACGATCTTGTCGGTTA
This sequence comes from Eubacteriales bacterium, assembly GCA_045644325.1. Lineage (GTDB taxonomy): Bacteria > Bacillota > Clostridia > Oscillospirales > CAG-272 > CAG-390. Next base: position 34,018 of record JAZRGT010000030.1, read on the forward strand.
TTGTCATTGTCGTACCGATGGTACAACCCTTGCCCGCGTGAACGTCGGGCATTATTCTTATCCTCGAGGACGAAAACGCCTCGGTGTCACAAACCGTCTTGATTTGATCGCGCGCACCGTCCTCAAGGGTGGACGCGAAGCAACGGGCGGTGTTATAATTGCCTATAATTTCTATCATAGCTTTCTCCTTTCATCCCTCAAAGGGAGTCTGTAAGACGTAAGGCAGGTGGGTGTCGATTTCAAGCTGAATGACGGGTGTGGGGAAATCTTCGTGAAGCAGGGCGTTGTCAAGTATCGGAAGCACCTTAAAAGGAAAATCCGGATCGGGCGAGTAGCTGTGCTCCCAACAAGTCCTTTTCATAATTACCCCGGTATCAAGCAGAGTTTTCTCAACCATATCGGGCGATTCCACTATTCTGCCGCAGACGTGATACCAACCGTTGTACCAGATCGTTCCGTCCTTTTCAAGCTGACCCGTGACGTTATAGACCTCGGGGGGCTTGCGCGGATCGATGCCGAGGGAGCGTAAAAACTCCGTCACACGGTCAGATGCCTCCATAATGACTTTATCGAAATTCCGACAGCCGACGCAGCTGCACTGCTCACCTATTGACTTGATATCCGTGCGCTCATAAAATGCACGGGTGCGCTCGACGTCGACGTCGAGGATACAGTTATTAAGCTTAAAGATCATTGAATGCTCCTTTCTCGAAATAGCGTGAAAGTAATTCTTTGTCGCAGTAATAAGGGCCGCACATATAGCCCTCGTGAGTTTTGATATAAGTCCACGAGAAATCCTTTGCTACGACGTAAATTTCAATGCACTCCTCAAGATCGTCGGAGCAGATTTTACCGTGTTCTGTGAAAGAGAGCATATTTTTACCGAAGCGTTCAAAAAATATTGCGTTCTCTTTTTCTTCGGGCGGGATACTGTCGAAGGCATCCATTGCGTCGATCCGCTCAAGATAGCATTCTTTGGGAAGATATCCCCAAGAGAAAAGATGCCAGATATACTGTTCTGCGTGAATCAGAAATTTATCCCGCGGATTTTTGTATAAAGGCGATGCAAAGCTGTCGAGCCATTGTTTTTTGAATTTCTCGTACTTCATATTGATTATTCCTTTCGTTAGAATTTCACCTTACGCTCATATTTTACCATTAACGGGAAACTTTTTCACGGAAAAAAAGCTGCGAACTTACTAAAGTTCGCAGCTTTTTAGTGCTTTTTAGTGCTTTTATCTTAAATTCAGAAGCTTTTGAGCCAAAAGCTTCTTTTTTATCAGCTCGACGAAGGAGTCGGGAGCCTCGGCTTTGACGCGCGGACCGAATGAGAGCGTGCGGATGACGATCTCGGACTCGTCCTTGTGGTCGAATTTGACGTGAAGCAGGTATTCGTCCTTACCCACCTTTTCTGCCCGCTTTTCAAAGTGTGCAAAGTGGAGCATACACCGCTCGAGGGCGTTTCGCTCGTCCTTGATGCGGAGGGTGACGGTATCGTATCGCTCCTCGCGGGGGATGTGCTTGAAAGTCTCGCCGCAATATTTTACCGATTTGATCTTCGAGAGATTGATCGTGTGCAGATACTTGCATCCGTCGGTGATAAGTCGGAATTTGTCGTCCTTTTCGGAATACTCGAGCCGCAAGGGCATGACCTTTGCATACATCTCTTTGCCGCTTCTGTTGGTTAGATTGACCTTGATCGGAGTACCCGCGCGGATAGCGGAGAGGATGATGCGAAAGCGTTCGATGTATCCCTCGTCGGAGAAATCGTCGCCGTCGCAGTATTTATCGTAGACGTAATAGTCATCGGGAGTGAAGAGAGGCTCGACGTCATCGAGTCCGTCAAAGGAAACGTCAAAGAGCTTGACTCGCGGATCAAGAGAGATCGCCTTAAGCCAGCTTTTTTGCAGAGAGGTCAGAGGAACTGTAGGCTTATGCTTCAAAACCGTGCTCATATCGGGACGGAGAAGCTGCCATTTACCGCTTTTGAGAGAGGGAAGAATGGTCGTAATACTCTCGCCGAAGGCGCGCTCCGAGACGATCTTCTGAAGCTCGCGCTCGTCGCGCTCGCCGTCGATGATCTTTGAAATGATCTCGGCAACGGTGTTGTAGTAAGCGGAATAAAGCTCGCTGAATATCATTGATCGCTCACCTCGATTCCGTACATTCTGTACATTTCTTCAAGATCGCGATTAAATTTGTTTTCGTCGGTTCGGTTTGAAAAATTCAATTGCACGATGCGGCAGATGAAGGTTCTGATCCAGGGGATTATCTCGCTCGTTTCGTAAACGTCGGCGGTGAAGCGGTAGGTGGAATCGTCGATCTTTTCAACCGTGCCGTTACGCTTTTCGCGGTAAAGACGCTTGACTATGTAATCCTCGTTCGGCTCGACTTTGATCGTAAAAGTCACGCGCTCAAGGCTTGGTCTGCCGCGCCTGCCTCGGTTTACCACAACGCCCCACATATTGCTCTGCTTCTGATCGAGCATAGCGCGAAGCTCGTCAAAACGCGGCGTGACCTCCTCAAGCTTGACGGCGGAAAGATAGTCGATCCTGAGGGAGCGGAAATTATTGAAATCGGGCTGATACGCGATCAGATGCTGCTTGCCATTCTGCGTGCTGATGAAGATGCGCAGCGGGATTATGCGGTTTCGCCTCGGCTCGTCCGAGCGGCGGCTGTGATTCGTTACCGTGATAACTCGCTTCTGCCTCATAGCCGTGAATAATGCGGCAAGGACTTCGCTGTCCATCGCGCCCGTGATATAGTGATGCTTGAAGCCAAAGGCGTTCTTATGCGTGCGCGTTCTGTCAAGCAGAAATGAGCCGATAACACCGCAAGGTGCCACCTCGGAATAGAAATCGAGAAGATCACAGTAGTCCGAAAGATCAAAGCCTTCCGCGCGGCGGTAAAGCATACGCTTGCCCGATTTTTCGGAGATTATAATGCCTTCATCGCAGTATTCCTTGAGCTTTTTGCGCAGAGTCGATTCGTCGAACATCATCGGCGAGTCGAACTCGGAGAGATAGTCGCGGTCGATCATTTGCATAATCTCGGGAATCGAAAGCGCGATCTCGGGCGAGTGAAGAATATCGAAGAGGATGAAATGGAGGGTGATATCGCCGTCGGTGAAGCTTTTGGACTTCCAAGCCTTATAGAAAGGATTGTGACGCGAGGATCGGCTGTCGATCGAGATGAAGATATTCTTTCCCTCGGGCGTGCGGACGAAGCTCATATGATCGCCGAGAATGCTCTCCATACGGCGGCGCTCGTCGTCGTAGGAGCGCGCGCTTTTTTGGTTGTATCCGTCGCGGCTCTTGAAGCCGTAGACGTAAAACTCGCGCATAAAAGCGCGTATTCGCTCAAAATTCTTAATGAGCTCGCTGTAAGACGACATTGTTGCCTCCTTCCTACGCTAACTGCTGATATAAAACGGTTCGTTAAATGCTCCGCGACGATATTCGATGATGAATTCCTCGCCGATCTCGTAGCTGTAATAATTCGAAGATGAAACGTCAAGCTCGATGGTCTTGCCGTCAAGCTCCAAGATGAAAGAATAATCGACCGATTTGCCGGCGGTATCTACGTCTTTATCAACTATGATCGCGGTATGCTCCACGGGTTCGATGATATCCAAGGCGTAATTCATATTCAAGGCAGTGGTCCACGTGATAATGAAGAACATAAAGCAGACTACGATGGGCATCAGCACGAGATTAGCAGACGTATAATCAAGCAAGTCCATTCTCACCAAAAAGAAAGAAATTATTCCGGCGATTATTCCGATGATCAATGGAACCACCCAAAAGTGCAGTCCGCGTGGATTTTCGATGAAGGAATACGCACGCGCATCCAAAATCATAAAGAGCGCCAAAAACGTCGCCTCGAGATCTAGCCATTTGTAGACCTTCAGTTCCTTCAGATATTTCAGAACGAGATACCCGAACATTACGAAAAACAGCACCGTTATATAGATCAGATATATTTTGTTCGATAACGTGATCACTGTTATCCAAGGAACGGCAGAAAAGAGCAATGAAAGGAGCCTGCCGAATTTTGGCAGTTCTTTTTTATTGCGGAAGGTAAAAAATACTATCGTTGCGGTAATCGCAAGCTTGAATATGACCGTAACGATGAAGCTGTCGCGAACCTCCTGGAGCGAGGGATGATTAGAAAAAGTGAATAAAAGTATCGAACCTACAACAACCAATATACAAATCACAACAGGCTGCAGAAGTCCCGATGCTTTTGTTTTTTGGTGATTCTTCTTTTTCTTTGAGTGCCTTTTCATAGCTGTTAATCAATAAATTTAACTATCTCGTCCATATCCTTGCGCTTTTTGGTGCGGAGTTTATCTCCTTCCTTGGCGTATCCGATAGTGATGACGAGCCTTACTGGCGCGTCGAGAGAGCAGATCTTGCGGATCTCCGCGTCGTCGAGCCAGCCGAGAATACAGCTTCCGAGCCCCTGTGCGGCGGCTTCCGCGGTGATGTAGGCGGAAAGGATGCCGATGTCGATCGAGCGGTAGTCGTTGCCCTTGACCTTCGCGCCGAGCGCGGCGGATGCGACGTAGGGCTTTTCGGAAATTACGATAAGCACGGGCGCGTCGGTTGCGAATTTATTCATTCCCATACCCTGAACGGCTTTTGCTACAGCCTTCGCCGACTCGCCGCGGCAGACCGTCATAAGATACGGCTGACCGTTGCAAGCGGAAGGGGAGAGGCGCGCCGAGTCAAGTATTGCTTGCAGTTTTTCTTCTTCGACCGCCCTCGCCGCATCGTAACTGCGGCAGGATTGGCGGGTGTTTGCTATTTCTGTGAAGTTCATTATATATTTTCCTTTTCGTGTTAGAATTAGTCTGTTTGTCGTTTTTTAGCATCAATAATTAATGATACCATTCCCAATTGGCCGTCTTTGTTTCGTGTATCAAAGCGCAAGGAACGGCCGATTTTTCCATCTTGCTCGTTCCAATGCTTATAATGAAAAACTCCGTTTTCATCGCAGTATTCGAGTAAATCTACCTCAAATCCCGCTTTTTCAAACACTGTGCACAAGGTTTTATAATAGTAAACAATTTTGTGAGTGTACGCCGGATGATTGGGATCGCCGTTTCCGCCAACTTGGACAATGTTTTGATACCATTCGTTTCTGAAATTAGCATCGGGAACCGCTACTCTTATGTATCCACCGTTGGAAAGAAAGTCATAACAGTTTTGTGCTGCGACGATGCCTTCGTCAAGCGTCATATGCTCCCACACATGTTCGGCTAAAAAAGCAGTCGGTTTTTCTGTCGAAAACATCTTTTCAAAATCATCACGGTTTAGAAGATTCAGCTCACATTCTTGCGTGCTAATCCAACCTTCATATGCCGTTTTTCCTGCTCCAATTATTACTTTCATATTTGTTTTACTCTGTTTTCTTATAGAAACTTTTTATTGTATTAATTGAAATTCGATGTTTAGAAAGCATATGTTCGCACTTGTGTGCCAGCCTTCCCCAGAGGGGGAAGGTGTCACGAAGTGACGGATGAGGTGCCTAATAAGATATTGTTTTTCGAGCGAAGCGAGAAAATCTTCCCGATTGACCAATTATAAATTGTTTTCTTAACCATATTTGGCAAATATCCTTTGTGTGGTATTATTTTGCAATCTGAATCCAGAACGAAGTATTTAGTTGGCTGTATTTTGGAAGATTTTCGCTACGCGAAAAACAGTATCTTATTAGGCGCCTCATCCGACTCGCAAGCGAGCCACCTTCCCCCACCGGGGAAGGCTGAGTTTGAGAGTGCGAACATCGCTTTTCTGTTTGAGATCTGTATAATTAATCAACTAATTTATCAACGGTTAAATCAACCAGCTCAAATTTTAGTGCTTTGCGCAGTTCATCAAGTGTGATCTCGACCTGATATCCTATCTTGCCCGCGCTGAAAAGGATGGTTTCAAAATTCGCGGCGGTTGCGTCCGTGAAGGTGGGGAACTGCTTTTTCATACCGATCGGCGAGCATCCGCCGTGGATGTAGCCTGTCAGCGGTAAGAGTTCCTTCTGCTTTATCATCACGATATTCTTCTCGCCCGCTGCGCGTGCGGCTTTTTTGAGATCAAGCTCGCGCTCTACGGGGATCATGAAAACATAGTAGTTCTTCGATGCGCCAACCGTCACGAGAGTTTTGAAAACATGATTGGGGTCCTGATTCAAAACCGTCGCGATCTCGATGCCGCTGATCGCGTCGGTGTCTACGTAAAGATGCTTTTCGTACTTGACTTTCTTCGAGTCAAGCAGACGCATCACGTTTGTTTTTTCGTCTGTTTTTTTCATTTCAGCTCAAACTCGCCGAGCTTCGACTCTGCGATATAGTCGTTTCTGAAGGTGCGGAGAATTGCCATATGGGGCTGGGTGATGTGGATCTGCTGATGCTCCTTCGACTCCCACGCCTCGATGAGCAGAAGCTCGTTGGGATTCTCGTCGGCATAATAGTAGTCGTAGCGGATGCATCCGTCCTCGGCGCGGACTGCGTCAAGCACGCCCTCGGACTTCATTCTCTCGACAAACGCCTCGCGCTTGCCCTCGTGGCAGATGAAACTAACGTAGATGGTATACATTTTTTATTCCTCCTTAAAGTTCGGCTAAAATGTCAGCCGCATTTGTATCGGGTTTTACTTTCGGCATTATCTTCTCGATGTTGCCGTTTTCGTCAATGATAAAGGTGGTGCGTACGACGCCCATAGATACCTTTCCGCACATCTTCTTTTCCTGCCACACGCCGTAAGCCTCGATGGCAACGCGGTCGGGGTCGGAGAGAAGGATGAAGGGAAGATCGTATTTTTCGGCAAACTTAACGTGCGATGCCACGCTGTCCTTGCTGATGCCGACGACCTCGACACCCTTTGCCTCGAACTGCTTGTATGCTCCCGCAAAAGCGCAAGCCTGACGGGTGCATCCGGGGGTGTTATCCTTGGGGTAAAAGTATAGAACTACCTTTTTGCCGAGGAGTGACGAGAGGGTAAAGTCATTTCCGTTTTTGTCCTTGAGAGTAAAGTCGGGGGCTTTCATTCCGATTTCAAGCATATTTTTTCCTCCTTAATAAAGCGAATATTTAATGATCATAAGTAAAAACTCGAGTCCCACAGGGAGCGAATCGGGGTAGAGAAGTTCGCCTACGTTGTGCGGATACGAGGTCTTGCAGAGTCCGACGTCGAGAGAGGGGATGCCCTTACTCATAGGATAGCGGCAGTCGGTGCAAGCCGAAGAGAATCTCGCCTCGACTCCGAGTGAGCGGAGCATTTCGCGGTGATCCTCGCCGATCTTCTTCATCACCTCGTCGGAAACCGTGTTCCAATGCGCCGTGTTGCTGACGATCTCGTTCGTCACGCTTACCTCTTCGGTGGTGTATTTCTTGACCGCCTCGTCGAGGAAGGAGGCGAGAACGTCGTATCTTTCGCGACGGTCGGAGCGGAGCTCGATCAGAGCGTGCGCCTCGGCGGCGATTATATTGTGTCTGTTTCCGCCGCTCATCATACCGACGTTGATGGTGGTGCGCTTCAGTTTTTCGTCTGCGATATATTCGCGGCAGGCGGCGGAGGTATCGAGAATGATCTTTGAAAGCTCCTCGATCGCGCTCGGTGTGCCGAAAGCGCCGAGAGCGTGACCGCCGGGCGCGCGGACGGTTACAAGGTGGTTGTAGTAATTGACCGTGCCGGTGTAGATGCGTTGTATCGAGGCATCAAAGCTGTAACAGAACGCGATATCGTCCGTGCCGTTTTTGGTGAGGTAATTATACATACCAACGCTTCCGACCTCCTCGGAGGCGGTTGCGATGAAGAGCACGCCGTATTCGTTGTCAACGGGCGGATTTTCGATAAGGTATCTCATTCCGAGCATAAGAACGGCGAGATTTGCCGTGTCGTCGCCGATTCCGGGGCAGTAGAGCTTGTCGTCTTCTTTCTTTATTTCAAGAGGAACGTCAAAATCAAAAACCGTGTCGGTATGAGCCGAGAAGATGACCCACTTGCCGCTTTTTCCGGGGAACGCCTTCCAGACCACGTTGCAGGATTCGTCGATCTCGACACCCACAGCCCCCGCATCTTCAAGCCACTTGGCGCAATATTCGGCGCGAGCTCTTTCGTGTCCGCTCGGCGCGGGGATGAGAGTCATATCGCAGGTAAGACGGGTCAACTCATCTGCATGAGCGAGAGCATATTCGTGAAAAGTCATCAGAAGTCAAAAGCCTCTCTTTCGTAGATTTTTTCTTTCTGGGTGTTTATGAGCATTCTGCCCTTGTAAAAGGCAACACATTCGACCTCCTGATCGAAGAAGGGAGCGGTTGAAAGATCCTCGCAGAGCACGTATTTTTTCTCATTCAGATCAATGACGTTGAGCGCGTCGGGTGTGTCCTCCCGACCGAAGCCGAAGGAGTAGTAGAGCTTATCCTCGTAGACCGTTCCGCCCTGCGTCGCGAAAGCGTTGAAGGGCAAGGTGAACTGATCGAGAATATCATCTGCGGTGAATGTCACGTCGCCTTCCGATGGATCGGGAAGACGGAATTTGGTGACGATGTATTCGTTATCGGGGCGGTACATCTCGCGCTTGGTGCGGTAGCGCGCCGAGTGGAGATAGAAGAAGCCGTTTTTGACGTCAACGAGTGACGCGGGCCATCCCCAACCGGGAATTTCGAATTTCGCGCCGTCCTTTTCGGTAGGCTTATAATAGATGCGCTGAACCGTTTCTGCAGAATATTTACCGTCTTTCAGTCTGATCTGCTCAACGGCACAGTATGCAAGCCAACCTTTTTCGTCGGCGTCGCCGCTGTTGCCGGCGGTAACGTACATCAGCGGAAAATCCTCGCCTTCCATCGTCGCGCCGAACATCGCGTCGTTTGCGTGGTTGTCGTATCTTTTATCTTCCTTATTTCTGCAATAAGAGCCGAGCTTGAAAACGCCGACGGGCTTGGGGTTGCGGCTGACGAGATCGTACGCACCGCAAACTCCGCTGTGGTAGAGAACGAACGCGGTGTCGCCGTGGATAGCCATTCCCTGAACCGAGCGGCGTTTGCCGAACATTTCCGTCGTGGGATTTTCGAACTCCATATAAAGCCTATACATCGGAGTCACCTCATTTGACAAGCTCGTCGATCTTATCGGCGGTCAGACGGTATATCGTCCATTCATCCATCGGAACGGCACCCTTGGAAAGATAGAAATCAATGCTTGGTTGGTTCCAATCCAGACAAGTCCATTCCACTCTGCCGCAGCCGCGTTCCTTGGCAATTCTTGTGACCTCGAGAAGGAGCGCTTTGCCGTAGCCCTTGCCTCGATATTCGGGCCAGACGAAAAGGTCTTCAAGATGGATTCCCGCGCGGCCGACGAAGGTGGAGTAATTATGGAAGAAGAGGGCAAATCCGACCTCTTTTTCGTCTTCAAGCGCGAAGATGACCTCCGCGTGTCCCTTGCCGAAGACGACTTCCTTTATCATTTCCTCGGTGTTGATGACCTCGTCGAGCATATTTTCGTATTCCGCGATGCCGCGGATGAATTTGAGGATCAGCGCGGCGTCGGCTTCGGTTGCATATCTGAATTTTACCTTATTCATTATATTTTCTCCGATTAGGTATTAATTTAATTTATTATAGCATATTTTTGCCGATAATTCAACCGCTTTTTCGACGAGGCTTACTTGAAAAGCGAAGATTTTTATGATATAATGAATTATCGCGAAAATTCGGAGGACAATATGAAAAAATACAGTTTGTTGGTTTTATTTTTAGCTTTAGTGTTACTGCTTCCCGCTTGTGAAAAAGCTCCCGAGGGAGAGGCGACGGAAACCGAAGCGGCAGAGATCACGGAGGCAGAAAAGGAAATGATTACGGTTGTATCGAATGGCAAAACCGAATTTGAGATCATTCGTTCCGAGGAAAACGACGGCGCGCGCGGACGTCTTTTTGCCGCCTTTGAAAGCGAATTCGATAAGCGCTTCGGATGCAAGATAGAGAGCACATTTGACATTATGGCTGTGCTTAAGCCTCCCGCACCCGATGCGAAAGAGCTGATCCTCGGCGACACGAACAGAGCGGAATCGGCAACTCTTAAAGCCAAGCTCGATGAGGCGGGCGGCAACCGTTTCGGTATCGCGGTGATAGGCAACAAGATCGCAATAAACGGAACGAGCTGGTATCAGTGCTATCTCGCGCTCGATTATTTTTTTGAGAATTTTACAAGCGGCTCGACACTTGCCATCGAGGCGGGCTTTGAGTATATCTCCGAGCCCTCAGAGGATGATGCTTTTGCTATCGCCGAGCTCGTTTCGGACGGCAGAGGATTTGCGTTTGCGGCAACCGAAAAGGTTTTGAAATTCAAGAACGTAAACGGCGGCGGAACCGTTCAGGGCGGATGCACGGACGGTAAATTCGTCTACGTAGGTATGATGGGAACGAGTGAAGGCGTAGAATTCGGCGTTGTTTCGAAATACGATATTACCACGGGTGAGATCGTGGGATCCTCGGATCGTCTGCCCACCTTCCATACCAACGATCTGACGTACGATGCGAAGAATAACAGGATCGTCATAGCAACGCTTGATGCGGGCTGGACGCGGCTTTCCTTTGTCGATGCCGAAACGCTTGAATACAAGGGTGATCTTATCGCGCCCGTCGGTATACGCGGACTTGAATATTTGCAGGGAAGCAACACCTACGTTGCCGCCGGCTTCAATATCGAGATAATGATCCTCGACGAGAATTTCAATAAGCTCTCCTCGCATATCTGTGCGGATCAGACACTTATGACTCAGGGACTTTATTCGGACGGCGAGTACGTTTACGATCCGAGATATCTTGAAGGAAAAGCGGTTCACCTTATGGTGGTCGAGGATATGGAGGGCAATCTCGTATCGAGTGCAAACATCTACGGACTCTCGGGAGCAGAGCCCGAGCATATGTATAAGATCGACGGCACGATGTATATCGGATGCAACCATTCGGGTTGGCTTTATAAGGTGGAGATAATACCGCAAAACTGGTGGTAAATCCCAACGCGAAAAAATATAAAAATTTTAATTTCATATTGAAATTTTGCATTTTATACTGTATAATTAATTTATAGGCTTTGCCTACACAAAGAATAAAATTACGGAGGTCATTCAAATGGCAACTCGTTTCGTATCCAACGCAATATCATATCACGGCAAGGGCGCGATCCTTGAGATCCCCGCTCTCGTTGCCGCAAAGGGCTTTACCAAGGCTTTCATCGCAACCGACCCCGATCTTATCAAGTTCGGCGTAACCAAGAAGGTAACCGATATTCTTGATAAGGAAGGAATGGCTTACGAGATCTATTCCGATATCAAGCCCAACCCCACCATCGAAAACGTAAAGAACGGAGTTGAGGCTTATAAGGCTTCGGGCGCAGATTACATGATCGCTATCGGCGGCGGTTCTTCTATGGACACCGCAAAGGCTATCGGTATCATTATCAACAACCCCGAGTTTGCTGACGTTCGCTCCCTCGAGGGCGTTGCTCCCACCAAGAACCGCACGGTCTACACCATCGCAGTTCCCACCACCGCAGGTACTGCGGCTGAGGCTACCATCAACTACGTTATCACCGACGTTGAGCGCAAGCGTAAGTTCGTTTGCGTTGACGTAAACGACATTCCCGATATCGCGGTCGTTGACCCCGATATGATGTCCACCATGCCCAAGGGTCTCACCGCTTCGACGGGTATGGATGCTCTCACCCACGCGATCGAGGGCTACACCACAAAGGCTGCCTGGGATCTTCCCGACTGCCTCAACCTCGAGGCTATCCGCCTTATCGCAAAGAGCCTTCGCGGCGCGGTCAACAACGAGCCCGAGGGACGTGAAGGAATGGCACTCGGTCAGTTCGTAACCGGTATGGCATTCTCGAACGTAGGTCTCGGAATCGCTCACTCTATCGCGCACACCCTCGGCGCGGTTTATGACACTCCTCACGGTGTTGCTTGTGCAATGATGCTCCCCATTGTTATGGAGTATAACGCAGATCAGACCGGCGAAAAGCTCAAGGCAGTAGCAGAAGCTATGGGCGTTGACACCACGGGTATGACTCAGGATGAGTACCGCAAGGCGGCTGTTGACGCAGTACGTCAGCTCTCCATCGACGTCGGAATCCCCACCAAGCTTGAAGCCCTCAAGGAAGAGGACCTCGACTTCCTCGCGGAGTCCGCATACGCAGACGCTTGCGCACCCGGCAACCCCAAGGCTGCTTCGGTTGAGGATATGAAGGCGCTTATCAGAAAGCTTATGTAATACAATTAAAAATCAACAAGGACAGGGAATGAAAATTCTCTGTCCTTATTGATTTTAAGAGCTGATTATGCTATAATAACTTTGAAAATCAAAGTAAAACTATACAAGTTGACAATAAACACTTCGTGGAAATATTTCGAAAAAATGATATAATATAATCACAAAAGCGCTTTTGAATACTTTTTGGAGGACAAATTAATGTCTATCGGAACAACTATCAAACGCCTTCGCCGCGATAAGGATATAACACAGGAACAGCTTGCTGAATACCTCGGTATCACTTCGCGTGCCATCTCACAGTGGGAATGCGACCGTACCTCGCCCGATATTTCGCAGATACCTGCGCTTTGCCATATTTTCGATGTAAGTTCTGACACTTTACTTGGAATTGATGTTGAAAAATCCAACGAAATGATTCAAAAGTATCTTGACGATGCCCAAAAAGCTCTTTGGGCGGGAGATTTTAGGGAAAATATGAATATCCTGCACGAAGCAAACCGCAAATTTCCAAAGTCGTACAAGATCATGCTCGAATTGGCGGATGCAATAATCAGCGTACACTCACGCAAGGGTATCAAAGAATATGAAGAAGTTTTTGCTCTTTGTAACCGTATTCTCGATGAATGTACCGACACGCATCTGAGGTATAAAGCCATAGATTCTCTTGCACTTGCATACGATTACGCAGGGAAAAAAGAAGAAATGGAAAAGCTGACAGAGCAGATGCCGCGAGCTCACCATACCTATGAGCACTTTATGCTTTACCGTTGGGAGGGAGATAAAGGATATGAAGAAATGCAGGAATATTTTGATCTTTCTGTATATCAAATTCTCGTTTTGCTCCGCCGTCTTTCTTATGCAAGACACGACAACGGCAAATTCATCTATTCACTTGACGAACGAAAGAAGCTGTGGCAGATGGTCATAGATTTTCTTGATTTTATATATCCTGACGGTGATTATTGTTCAAGGGCTCAAGACGGAAACCAGGCTTGCAGTTCATTTGTCGGAGCTTATTTGAAAGAAAAGGACTATGACAAATTCTTCTACTGGCTCGAAAAAGGGATAGATTTTGCTGTTCACACTGATACCTACGGCGGAGATGACAAAAAATATACCTCCTTGCCGCTGCGCGGTCGTTCCGCAGGCGGATTGATACCTGAAGAAGACGGAAATAACTCACAATGTATGCTTGAATGGATTACAACCGATAAAGATCTTGACGATCTTCGTTCCGATCCCAGATACCTTGCCGCAGTAAAGAGACTCGAAAAATATGCGTTTAAGCCGGAAAGGCCGAATGGTTAACAAGTCCATAACCAACAAAACAAGACTGCTCCTCAAAGGGGCAGTCTTATTTCATTTATATCATTTTTTTCAATTTCTCCGCCGCATCTGTGAAAGCGGTCTTTGCATCGGGATACTTATAAGGATTCTCGAAGGAACGTCCGACGAGGGCGTTGAGTCCGGAGAAGAGCTCAAGGTGGGGTTCGAGGGAGACGAAAAAGTCGCCGTCCGCGTATTCTTTATGCTCCGCGAGTATCTCCGCGATCTTTGCCTCGCCGCATCTGGGAGGCACTATCGCGCCTGCCGCGAGGGCGTCCTTGATATGGAAATACGCGATGCGCTCTTTGAGAAGCCTATATGCCTCGGGATAGGGATCGACGCCTTCAAGAACGTAATTGCCCATATCGTAAACGCACTCGAGCTCAGGGAAGTGGTCGAGCAATTCGCGGCAACGCGCGGGAATATCGCCGTAGATCTTTGCCTCGTTTTCGTGGCAGAGGACAACTCCGTATTCGCGGGCGGCATCGAGAAGTCTGCCGAGGGCGGAGAAGACCTCGTCCTTCATATCGACGATATTTTTGCCCGAAGGCGCGTAGAAGCTGAACATTCTCACGTATTTCGCACCGAGGATGTTTGCGTATTCAAAAACGCGTTTTGCAGTTTCGATATGACCGTCAAGGTCGCCGTCGAGCTTGATCTTGCCAAGGGGTGAACCGATCGCGGATGCCTTGATTCCGTATTTATCAAGAAGTTCTTTTACACGGAGAACTTCTTCTTTTGTCAGAACGGATATGTTCTTTTTATCAACGTGGCGTATCTCGATGTGAGATATTCCGAGCTTATTCAGTCCTTGAAGCTGTTCCTCAAAGGAGTCCGAATATTCGTCGGCGAATGCAGAAAGGATTATCTTTGCCATAATTACACCTTGATCTCGGGGAGCTCTTCGGCGTGTCCGCTTTCAAGCGAGCGCATAATTGCATTCATAATGAATACAGGCGAGATAAATTCCTCGTGAGTGCAGGTCTGATCCGCACCGTTTAAGATCTCCGTGAATTCCTTGAACTCGCGGTAATACCAATCCGAGGTGGTCGGAATTTCAAAGGATTTCGATGCCTTTTCAGCCATTCTTGCGGCGTAGTAAACGTAGGAGCCGTCGCAGAAAAGTCCGACGCAATCGTAATTATCGTAGTGGAAAAGCACGTTGATCGTCTTGCCGTTCTGCTTTGCCTCAACCGATTTCGGGAATCTGCCGAAGATCTCGCAGACCATTTCTACAAGGTGCTGTGCGTAGAAATAGAATCCGCCGTAAGCGTTCTCAGCCTGATAGGGAGCACGGATGAATCCGCCGAGAGTTTTTCCGCCAACCTCTGCAAGCGCATCGGCTTTCAGCTCGGAAACGTAAACGTCCTGTTTGAGCGACGAACCGCCCGAAATTCTTGTTCCGCGTGCTTTGAGTGCCTGCATAAATTCGACAGCCTCCTCCTCGCTGACCGTGATGGGCTTATCGATGAACATCGGAATACCGCTCTCTATGTAGGACTTGGCAAATTTATAGTGATCGCCGCCGTGGCGAGCGGTGATGATAAGACCGTCGATCTTGCCGACCGCGCTGTCGTAATTTTCAAGAACGGGAACTCCGAAGTTGTCGCGAAGCTTTTCCGAAGCTGCTGTATCGACGCTGTAAACGCCGATGCACTCGATGTCCGAGAATTCTTCCTTTTCCTTAATGAACTTCAAAAACGCGTTTGCGTGCGAGTTTTCGCATCCGAGAATAGCAATTTTTTTCATTTTTGTGTCTCCTTAAAACTTCAAGGGAAGGGGATTCTGTGCGTGTACTGTTTCGATAACGCCGATTACGGCGGCAGCCATTTCGGGGGTGACGGTCATAGGTCTGCCCTCGGTGATCTTGTAGTAGAGCTGTTCGTAAAGCGAAGCGGTGCCGACGTCGAATGCCGTACCCTCGAACTTGCCCTCCTCCTCGTGCTTGACGAGCTTTTCGGAGCAGTAGACGGGATCGCCCGCATCGTTCTTGATGAAGGTCTCGGAGACCTCCTTTTCGGGGTTCTCACCGTCAACTATGTAGGTCATATTGTAAGCGCTGGGCGTGCACTTGAAGCATCCGCGAGTGCCGAGGATCTTGACGTTATAGTTCGAGAAAGCGTCGATCGAGGTGACCTCGATATCCACAACGGGCTTGTTGGGCGTATCAATGATGATCTTTGCGAAGTCATCCGAGTCGCCGAAGGTCAGCGCACAGCCGAGCTTCGAGTAAACCACGCGAGCGTTTTCGTCGAAATCAAGGAATCCGAGCGCGAGTCCGATGGGGTGGGGACCGGTGTTGTAAACACCGCCCGCGCACTTTTTCTGAAGTGTCTGCCAGTCCCAACGGCGGGCGAAATTGTTATAGCGGATGCTGATCTGCTTGATCTCGCCGAGCTTGCCCGATTTTGCAAGTTCGTATGCAAAGGGATAGAAGGGAGCAAGGAAGGTCTGCTGGAATACAGCAAGTGTTACGCCCTTATCCTTTGCGATCTTGATAAGCTCATCGCATTCGTAGCGCGTGCGACCGAAGGGCTTTTCAACGAGCACGTTGAAGCCGTGAAGGAGAAGATCCTTGGTGATCGGATAGTGCATTTCCGAATAGGTGGAGTTGACAACGAGGTCGATGTCATCAAGCTTGAAAAGCTCGGTGTAATCGGCAAATGTCTTGCATCCGGGATAGATCTCCTCGGCAACACCTCTGCGGAACTCGTCCGCGTCGACGACGTATTTTACGTCATAATAAAGATTGTCCTTGCTGCGGTAATATTTTCCGTGGATGTTTTTACCGCTTCTGCCTTGACCGATGATGGCGAGATTGAGTTTTTTCATAATTAAAAATCTCCTTTATAATTTTAATCCTCTGTTGAATTCGTTTACAAAATCTATATCGCGTGCGGTAAGTTCTACCCAAGCGGGCGAGAAGCCGCATTTGATTGCGTTGCGCGCGGATTTGAGATTACACCACGCGGTGCAGTAGAAGGGAACCTTATCGAGCTTCAAAATCTCGATACCAAGGCGGCTCGTCAGTGCCGAGGCGATGCCCTGCCTGCGGTATTCGGGAAGAACGTCGATACCGATCTGATACATTTCATCGCAGTCAGCAGAGCATCCCGCAAGACCGACAAGCTTGCCGTTATCGTAAGCACCGACACCCAGAACGTCAAGCTCCTTGCGTTTTTCGCAAAGAGCGTTGCTCCATTCGGGAAGATAGAGGTCAGCAAAATCCTCCTGATGAAGGATTCGCATCTCGTAAGGGCAGGGAAGTTCGCGCAGTCTTTCAAGATCGGGCAGATAATAGACCGCCGTAAAACAGACTTTGAGGTGGTAGGGCAGAAGCATTTCGTCGAGGACGTGTACATTCGGCGTTTCAAACGAGTGTGCGACAACGTATTTGCTTAAATATTCACGTACCGCCTCACGAGTCCGATCACTTGTCTGCGCCACGACGTTGTTGCCGTAGCTGACGAGATCGCATTCGAATGGAAGGGGAAGATATCTTCGCGCCTTCGGATGCTTCACCGAGGAGGTCAGCACGTGTTCCTCTTTGAGAAAATCTTCGGGTGAGCAATTGCAGTCGTATGCCGATTGACGAAGCGCGATCTGCATTATCTTTTCATTTGTCATTTCAGTTACCTTTCGATCTTTTCCAAATGAGCGGATTGAGTCCGAGCAGGAGGGGGAATACCTCAAGTCTGCCGAGGAGCATTGCGAAGGAGAGAATTATTTTTGAAAATCCCGAATAATCCGCAAAGCTTGACGTCGGACCGACTCCCGCAAATCCGGGACCGATATTATTGAAGCAGGCAACCGATGCGGTAAAGTTGGTCTCAAAATCGAAGGGCTCGAATGAGAGAAGCACAAATACTGCGATTATGCAGAGCGTATAGACGGCAAAGTATGAGGTTACGCCGTTCAGCGTTTCGTCATCAAGCTTCTTGCCCTCCGACATAACCGCCTTTACGGAACGGGGATGGAGAAGTCGCTTGAGCTCCTTTTTAATGGATTTGAAAAGGATAACGACTCTTGCCGCCTTAAGACCTCCGCCTGTCGAGCCCGCACAGCCTCCGATGAACATCAATATAAGCAAAAGTGCCTTGGAAAGTCCCGGCCAAAGGTTGAAGTCAGCCGTGGCGTAGCCCGTGGTTGATACTATGGTACAAACCTGAAAAGCGGAAAGGCGGATCGCTTCCTCAAAGGTTTCGTACATAGGGAGGATGTCAATGGTTATCGCGCCGATGCAGAAAAGCACGAGGGCGCAGAAGAACCAAAGCTCGTCGCTCTTGAACACCGCGCGGAATTTTCTGATCAGCATAAGGTAATAGAGGTTGAAATTAATTGCAAACAGGAACATAAACACTGTTATGACCCATTGCAGATATGGCGAATAGGACGCTATACTGTCCGCCTTTATGCCAAAGCCGCCCGTGCCCGCAGTACCGAAGGCATGAACGATGCTGTCGAATATTGGCATTCCGCCAGCTATGAGAAGGACTGTGAGGATGGCGGTCATACCGAAATAGATCCAATAAAGTATCTTTGCCGTGTCGCGCGAGCGGGGAACGAGCTTACCGACCGTCGGACCGGGCATTTCGGCTTTGAGGATATTGAGCGATCTGTCCGCGATGTTAGGCACGACCGCCGTTACGAGCACGAGAACTCCCATACCGCCGATCCAATGCGTGAAGCTGCGCCAGAAGAGCATACATTTGTCGAGCGATTCAACGTCGCGGAGGATGGATGCACCCGTTGTGGTAAATCCGCTGACGGTTTCAAAGAAGGCGTCAACGTAGGAGGGGATCGCGCCGCCGAGGACGAAGGGAAGAGCGCCGACGGCTGACATCATAAGCCAAGCGTAGGCAACTATTGCGAAGCCTTCCTTGGCGTAAATAAGTCGGCTTTGCGGCTTGAAGAAAAGAATGAATATCATTCCGACCGCAAGCGAAAGCGCAGCCGTTATAAGAAAGAATATGCCGCTTTTTTCAAGATAGATCAAGGCGACGAGTGCAGGTAGGAGCAGCAGAGCCGCCTCCGCCAGAGCAATATACCCGACGGTATAAAAGACCATTTTACGATTCATCACGAGCCCCCGATCATTCGATTATATCCGAGAGGTCGTAAAGTCGGTGATTTGCGGCGATGACTATGACCTTGTCGCCGGGGAGGATGACGTCGTCACCGCTCGGAACTATCGGGCGGCGGTTGCGAAGAATGCCGGCGATAAGGATGTTTGGCTTGAATCTGATCTCCTTTAGTGCCTTGCCCGCGTGGCTGAAATCGGCGCTTACGTTGAATTCAAGCGCCTCGGCTTTACCGTCCATAATTTTATAAAGCTTTTCGACGTTACTGCCTACGGAATTCTGAAGCGCGCGGGCATAACGAACGACCTCGTCTGCTACAGTGTGGATCGGTGAGATTATTGTGTCGATTCCGAGCTTGCCCGCGATGGGGTGAAACTCGGGGCGGTTGACCTTTGCAATGACCTTTCCGACCTTCTGCGATGCCGCAAAGTATGAGATAAGGATATTGTTTTCGTCGTATCCCGTGAGCGCGACGAAGGCGTCCTTTTGTCTGATGCCCTCCTCGATCAGCATATCCTGATCCGCGCCGTCGCCGCATATAACCGTTGCACCCGGAATCGCCTCGGCAAATTCAGCGCATCTTTCGGGCTTCTTGTCAATAACGGTCACGTTATGCCCCGAGGCGAGAAGTGATTGTGTGAGATAATACGCGATACGGCTTGCGCCGAGGAGCATTACGTCCTTTGCCTTTCGTGTGATAAGACCGAAGCTTCGGAGAAGCTTGCCGATCTCGTTCGGCGCGGCTGTCAGGGCGATCCGGTCGCCGCCGCGAAGCTCAAAGCGGCCGTCGGGGATTATGACCTCGCTGTTGCGCAGCACAGAGCAGATAAGGAAAGTACCGGGGCTGTGACGGCGCAGATCGATCATATTCTTACCGATCAGCGGCGAATCTTCCGAGAGGATCATTTCAACTATTTCGAATCTTCTTGAAGCGAAGGTCTCGATATTGACTGCCGAGGGGAATTTGAGAATATTGGCTATCGTGTGCGCAACCGATGCCTCGGGATTGAGAGCCGCGGAAAGCTGAAGCTGTGTTACCATAAAGCCGAGGCTCTTGTCGTTGTATTCGGGGTCGCGTATGCGGGCGACCGTGTATTTTGCGCCGAGAGTTTTTGCGATGAAGCAGGAGAGCATATTGAGCTCGTCCGAGTCCGTTGTGGCGATAACTATGTCCGCTCGTGCCGCACCCGCCTCGGCGAGCACCTCACAGTCGGTGCCGATACCGCAAAGACCGATAACATCGCAGGAGTTAGTGACCTCCTCGATGACGTCGGGCGATTTATCAATGACGGCAACGTCGTGCCCCTCGGAAACAAGCTTATCCGCGAGACTTTTTCCTATCTTGCCGCATCCTACGATGATGATTTTCATTTTTTCCTCCTTATTCCGCGTCGGGAATATAATTCTGATATATCCAATTGAGTCGTCCGAGAGGGGCTACGTCGCCGTAGGTGTAGAAATCTTCCATGACAGAGTATTTTGTGCTTCTGTCGGCATCCGCCCATTTGAACTCAACGTAAATTTCCTTGTAGTTTTTGATCCCGAGCATTGAGAGGGGAACGGAGATCATCATTTCGGTGTTCTCAATGCGGTAAGATACCTTGCCGATCTCGGCTGTGCAGAGCACTCCGTCTGCCGACGAGCAAGCCGCAACGGTCGTCATATCTGCGCTTTCAGGGGTGGCGTTGATGAGAAAATCGTAGCCGTACCAACCGTCGGCGGCGTTATTATTGGTGTTGACGAACAGCTGCATCCACGAGTTATCAGTGTTGAATTCGGAGATATTCTCCGCGCATCTGACGTAGAAATAAAGATTTTCCGTGTCATTCGTCACCTTGGCTTCGATTATATCGTTGTTGCCCGTGCGATCCTGAAGAACCTTGCCGCCGAAGGATTTGGACGATCTGTCCTTGGTGTCGCCCGCGGGATCGGCGTAGGAAACAATGATCTTGTCCCATTGATCAAAGGATGCCGCGAGGTCGATCTTGTTTCTTGCATCCTGAATGATGACGGGAGCGGAGCCCTTGAGCCTTTGTACGTTGGATATCAACTGCATATAATAGTTATCGAAATATCCGCCGCGCATCATTTCGGCATCGCGGGAAAATTCCATCGAAGCGGTATCGACGAAGTGGACGAAGCTCGCGTCGCCGCGGTGCTGCTGACCGTTTTGCCTTTGCGCTACCCACTCGTTCCAACCCGTTACGAGAACGTAGGGCACGCCCGATTCTATAGCGCGATCCCATTGTGCTTGGAAATTGAGACCGAGATTAGTGATAAGATTATCCGCATCAAAAGCCGCGCGGTAGGCTTCCATAGAAGCGTTGTCATCGGTCAGACCGTTAAAGCTTCTGCCTCGGTTGTAGGCGTAGCCGTAAAGCGAGGAATCCGAGAAGGTGACCGACTTGTTGTGCTGTGCGATCGAAACGCTGATCGCGCTCGGTTTTCCGTTATTATCGCTGAAAATTCTCTGCGGCCATTCGAAATCCATCCAGGGCCAGCCGTTTTTCTTGTAGTCCTCGTTCGGCCACTGAGCCGCCTTGACGGTGAAGAAGCCGTTTATATTTCCTTCCTCAACGCCGACGATGCAGGGCTTTCCGTCAACGTAAAACCACGTATCGGGATAGAGATTCTTCGAATAGATCTCGTCGTATAGCTGCTTCATAACGCTCTTGGAATTCGCATTGGTGTAGAAGACCACCTGAGGTGCATCGTAGCCTTGCTCGTTTAGCTCGTGGCAAGTCTTCATGACCTTGAGCGCGTTGTCCTTATAAATGTATCCGTTTGTAACGTCGAAGTAGAGAAAGTCGACATTTGCGTTTGAAAGAAGCTCCATATGCTTACGGATGACCCACGAATCGCTCGCGTAGTAGTAACCGTAAAGCGGCTCTGCAAACCAATGCATCGTGCCGATATTGCCGTAGATCTTTTTGCCCGTTGCGGGATCCTTGGCGTTTGCATCTTTGGCAAGCTCACCGTAGGTGTTTTTGATCTTTTCAAGATCGTAAATGCCGTCATCGCCGTGTTCACCTTGCCAGAGAAAGTAGAAGATTCCTACGTATTTTTCTCCGTTCGAGCCGTATATGCCGGTCGTAAGCGAGGTGGGGAGGGCGCGTCCGACGTCATCGGTCGCGGCGAAGCCGCCCGAGAGGTAGTTTGCGTTGTTCGGAACGGTGTGCGAGACCTTCTCGCCGTTCAAGGTATAGGATATAACGACGTTTTTGCCGTCCGCGCTTTCCTCAAATTTTAAAGTACCCTCGTAGTTGTCATCGGGATTAACGTACATCGTTTCTTCTCCTTCGGCTTCTGTTGTTATTGCGGTCTCACCCGTATTCGAGCAAGCGGCAAATGCGACAGCGGAAAACATTGCCGCAATGACCGCTATAAGCTTAACTATAAATTTTATATCTCTCATAGTAACTCCAAGCTGTAAAAATTATATAATTATAATTATTATATCACTTTTGCAGTATTTTTTCAATACTTTGGTCATATTTTAATAATAAAGACGCCGACTTTTTTACAGTCGGCGTCTTTATTGGATTAAATGAATCTCTCAAACCACAAACGCAGTTCTTTTTTCATCGTGTCAACGACCTTGTGCGCTACTCCGTCGAGTATGTGTAACTCCGCGTAGCATCCCGCGCGGCGGATCGAATCGTAATATTCGCGCGAGATTACGGGATCGACCGTCATGTCGTCCGCGCCCTGCCAGATCTTGACGGGGCAGGGAGGGATAACGGCACGCACTCCCTCGGCGTTCACGAACGAGCGCGTGCGGTAGGGCTCAAATCCCGCGGTGTTGGACTCCGAGAATTCTTCGGTCGGAAAACGGAAATATTGAGTTATGAGCTTGCGGTATCGGTATCCGTCCTCGAACTTTCTGTCCCAAGGATTTCGGCAGATGTGATCACCTATCTGCACCCCCTGAAAGCTGAGGCCGGGGTTCATAACACCAAGCGCAATAACGAGGGAGGGGAAGGTGTTAGCGAAATTGATCGCCGTTCCTCCGCCCATCGAGTGCCCGGCGAGGAGCACTCTTGCTGTGAGATTGTAGTTCTTGACTGCATAGCGGTATGCTTTATAAAGCGCAAAGACGTGCTCGGGACAGCCGAGTGTCAAGCCGTGTGCCTCGCTTCCGCTGATGTCGAGCGCGGCAAAGCCCGCACGGATGCATTCGGAGGCATAGTCGATCCCGCCCGTTTTGCCTTCCGTTTCGCTAACGGTATTGCCCGCGCCGTGGCAGGAAAGGATCAGCGGAGTCGGCTCGCCGTCTGCGGTATAGGAATCGGGAAGGCAAATAACAGCCTCGCACTCCGACCACACTTCGCGGTCGAGAACCTCATTAGCCGTTGACTCCGATATTTCACGGAAATTGTTGAATTTAACTTTGAAAAATATCTTTTCCATAGTCTTATTTTTCGATGAAATCAAATATCTTGTCCCAAAGCTCTTCGTCTTGTTCGGTAATTTTTTCCCAATCCCACGAGTTGCGGAAGGCTTCTACTGCCTCTGGCGTTTCAAAAGCCTTTTTCTTCATTCCCTCGGTCATTGCCGTGCTCATTTTGGAGAGCTCTGCAACGGCTTCGGCGGTGTAGTTCGGATTGTGAAGCTTGCCGTGAACGAGGAGAAAATCGATATTTGCGCCATCGGGAGGGTTCTTTTTGAGCGTGTCGAAGTGGTACGCTGTCTTGACGGTAGGATCGTTATCCGACGCTATGTAAAGGATGCGGCTCGGTGAGCTTTTCAGGCTTCTGCGAGCGTCGATGAGGGAGTACATCGGATTCGCTTCGGATTCAAGACGGAATATCGACGGGCGGTAGAATTTGAGAATTCCCGAGAAAAACTGCTCGATCATCCGCTCGACTCCGATGAATCCCGAAAGCGAGATGCAGGATTCGATCTCGGGGTGGAGCGCGGAGATATTCAGCGCGGCAAAGCCGCCCCAGCTGTGACCGATGACGGTGAACTTTGCGTTGCCGCATTCCTTTGCCGATTGAAGCGCGTTTACCGCATAGTCGAGATCGCAGAGCGACTGTGCAAAGCCGCCGATATCCGCCCCTTCGGATTCAAGACAGCCCGTGTGGTCATAGGTGAAGACCATATATCCGCGCCGTGCGATAAGCTCGATTTCTTTGAGATAAGCAACGTGACCGCATCCCATTCCGTGGTCGAATATGATGAGGCGGTCTTTTCTTGCGGAGGGATAATAGTAGTAATATCCCTGCAATTTTTGTCCGTTGTTGCCCTCGAAAACGAACGGCGTGCGCTGGAGTCCTTCAAAGTCGGCAACAGAGAAATAATGAAGCAGAGGATTACCATCCTGACGGTTCTTTATATTGCTTTTATAGACGTTTATTATTGTTTTCTCAAAAATCATAATCTTACTCCAATTCAATACCTACTGGACAATGATCGCTGCCCATTACCGAGGTGAGAATAAAGCTGTCCTTAACGCGGTCAAACAGGCGGTTAGAGACAACAAAATAGTCGATGCGCCAACCGACGTTCTTTGTGCGAGCGGAGAACATATAGCTCCACCAAGAATATTCGATCTTGTCGGGATAGAGTGCGCGGAAGGTGTCGGTGAATCCGCTTTCGAGCAGCTCGGTGAACTTGCCGCGCTCCTCGTCGGAAAATCCCGCACTCTGACGGTTGGATTTGGGATTCTTAAGGTCGATCTCATTGTGCGCGACGTTCAGGTCACCGCAATAAATGACCGGTTTCTTTTCATCGAGCGACTTGATATAACCTCGCAAAGCGTCCTCCCAAGCCATTCTGTAATCGAGACGCGCAAGCTCGCGCTGCGCGTTTGGAGTGTAGACGCAGAGAAGGTAGAAATCCTCGTATTCAAGCGTGATCGCGCGTCCTTCCGTATCGTGCTCGGGAATGCCGATGCCGTATGAGACGGAGATCGGCCCGTGCTTCGTGAATATCGCAGTTCCCGAATAACCTTTCTTTTCCGCGCTGTACCAATACTGATGGTATCCTTCGGGCGCGAAATCCGCCTGACCAGGCTGCATCTTCGTTTCCTGAATGCAGAAAAAATCTGCATTTTGCTCGGCAAAGAAATCGCCGAATCCCTTTTCAAGACACGCGCGGAAGCCGTTTACATTCCATGATATGAATTTCATTTTATTACCTCAAAATATTCGCAAAGCGCGGTATATTCGCGGAGATAAGATCCACGCGTTTCCTCGCGCTTGAATTCATCGTGACGCGACCAGAGATCGCGGATGAAATCAATATCGATCCATTCGGGAACAAGACCTCGGATTGCTTCTTCATTCGTCAGATGAATTTCCGCCTCGCCCACTCTTTCGCAGATAAAATAATGCGTGACGTATTTCCAATCCTCGTAATATTCGTTAACCGTGATAACGTGATCATTTACCCGAACGAGAACTCCCGTTTCCTCGCAAACCTCACGGATGCAGCACTCCTCAAGCGTTTCATCCTTTTCAATTCCACCGCCCGGAGAGAAGAACTGCCGGTCAACGAGCTCGTGGCAGATCAATATTTTGCCGTTTTCAACTACAAAACCTCTGCACGCGACGCGACATCTTTTAACTTCGGGCAACCGGTTCTTTCCGAATATGTCAACGCTTTTCATTATTTTATTGCTGCGGCACTACCGCGAAGAAAACAAGATCCTTTTTGCCCTTATTGATGAAGCAATGCTCGTGACCCTTGGGGCAGTAGTGGCATTTGCCCGCTTCTACGGTTTCTTCTTTTCCGTCAAGAACGGCGGTGCCGACTCCCTCGAGGACGTAAATGACCTCGCAGGAATCCTCGTGGCAATGCATTCCGATAGAGGAGCCGGGCTCGAGAGTGATCCTCATTATTTTATTTTTGTCGTCAACAAACATCTGTGCGGCGGTGATGCCTTCGCCGCCCTTGAAGTTAGGCATAAGAGTTGCCTTGATATCTGAAAAATTGATCATAATTTTTTTGCCTCCAAAATAAATTTTCACTTGACAAATCTTCAATATAATGATATTATATACTTAATATCGCCAAAAGTCAAGACTTTTCGGTCACACACAAGGAGATAAATTATGATCTATAAGGAATTTAAAGGCAAAAAGCTTTCCGCGCTCGGTATGGGATGTATGAGATTCCCCACATACGGCGAGGATAAGACCATCGACGAGGCAAAGACCGCCGAGATGTTCGACTATGCAATTAAGAATGGCATAAATTATTTTGATACCGCTTGGGGCTACCACGACGGCAAGAGCGAGCCTATGGTCGGCAAGCTTCTTGAAAAGTATCCCCGCGAGAGCTTTTATCTCGCATCCAAGTTCCCCGGCTACGCGCAGGCAAACTGGGGCAAGCACGAGGAGATCTTCGCAAAGCAGCTCGAGCGTTGCCGCGTTGACTACTTTGATTTCTACCTCATCCACAACGTAACCGAGTCGAATATTGATGCATATCTGAATGACGATTTCGGCGACGTTATGTACTTTGTCAAGATGAAGGAAGAGGGCAAGATCAAGCACCTCGGCTTCTCGACTCACGGCACTCTTGAAACGATGCACCGCTTCCTCGATAAGTACGGCAAGTATATGGAGTTCTGCCAGCTTCAGATCAACTGGCTCGACTACAGCCTTCAGAATGCAAAGGCGAAGATCGAGATGATGAAGGAATACGGCAATATTCCCGTTTGGGTAATGGAGCCCGTTCGCGGCGGTAAGCTTGCGACTCTTGAGGAGGCTTACGCAAAACAGCTTCAGGCTCACCGCGAGAACGAGAGCATCCCCGCCTGGGCGTTCAGATTTATCCAGAGCTTGCCCGAGGTATGCGTAACCCTTTCGGGTATGTCCGACTTTGAGCAGGTGAAGGCAAATATCAATACCTTCTCGGAAGAGAAACCTCTCAATAAAGAGGAGTGGGATACTCTTATGTCGATTGCCGACAGTATGGGCGGAAAGAAGACACTTTTCTGTACCGCTTGCAGCTACTGCACCACTCATTGCCCCATGAGCCTTGAGATCCCCAAGATCATCGAGCTTTACAATGAGCAGGTCTACACAGAAAAGGGCAAGGTCGATCTTTCCTGCCTCCCCGAGGATAAGCGTCCCTCCGATTGCATCGGATGCACCGCTTGCGAGGAGGTCTGCCCGCAGAACATCAAGATCTCCGAAATGATGTCGGATTTCGCGGCAAAGCTGAAATAATATGAAACGATCAAGTGGAGTGCTTATGCACGTTTCCTCCCTTTGGGGAGAGTATTCCGAGGGCAGCTTCGGCGAGGCGGCGCGCGAGTGGATAGATCTGCTTGCCGACTGCGGCTTTACCTACTGGCAGACTCTGCCTTTTTGCCTGCCCGACGAGGCGAATTCGCCCTATAAATCATACAGCGCATTCAGCGGAAATCCTTTCTTCATTGATCTGCCTCTGCTTTACGACGTCGGACTTATCACCCGCGCCGAGCTTGACGAGGCACGGCAGAAAACACCTTTTTATTGCGAATTTGACCGATTGAACGAGGAGCGAATGGCGCTTCTTTCCAAGGCTTCGAAGCGTATGACGAACTATGCGCCCGTTGAGGAATTTATGAAGTCGCATCCCGGTGTCGAGCGCTTCTGCCGATTTATGGCACTCAAAAAAGCAAACGGCGGCAAGGAATGGACAGAGTGGACGGTCGATATCCCCGATGAAGACGAGCTTCGCACGTGGTATTTTGCGCAGTTTGCATTCTTCACCCAATGGGCAGAGATCAAGGCTTACGCGAATAAAAAGGGCGTCAAGATCATCGGCGATATCCCGATCTACGTTGCCCACGACAGCGCGGACGTATGGGGCGCACCCGAGCAGTTCTTGCTCGAAGAAGACGGCTCACCCTCGGCGGTTGCGGGAGTTCCGCCCGATTATTTCGCGAAGGACGGTCAGCTTTGGGGCAATCCTCTCTACGATTGGGACTATATGAAAAAAGACGGCTATTCGTGGTGGAAGAGCAGAATGGAATTTATGCTCGAGATCTTCGACGGTGTCCGCATCGACCACTTCCGCGGCTTTGAAGCCTTTTACAGCATCCCCGCGGGAGAGAAGACCGCGAAAAACGGTAAATGGATGAAAGGTCCCGGAATCGATCTCATTAACTCTATAAAGCCTCTTTGCGAGGGCAGAATGATAATTGCCGAAGATCTCGGCGACATCACTCCCGAGGTCGAAAGGCTCGTTGCTGACAGCGGCTTCCCCGGAATGAGAGTGCTTCAATTCGGATTCCTTTCCGAGGAGGATTGCCCTCACACGCCTCACAACTATCCCGCAAACTGCGTTGCCTACACGGGAACGCACGATAATAACACACTTCTTGGCTTCGTTTGGGAGCTTGACGGAGGATCGCGCCGCCGAGTCTTTGACTATTGCGGTTACAGAGGCGACGATCTTGACGAAAGCTATGACTATCTCCTGCGCACGATGTTCGCAAGCCACGCGGATACGCTTATCATACCTGTTCAGGATATGCTTCTTTACGGCTCGGATACCCGAATCAACAAGCCCGGCATCGCCGAGGGTAACTGGTCATACCGCGTGACGAAAGAGCAATTTTGGCGCATTGATCGCGAAAAATTCAAATATCTAAACCGCCTTTACGGCAGAAGGAAATAAATATGGATTACAAACTTCAAAAGATCAGAAGATATTTCGATATCGTCAAGAATTGCAGATGGAAAAACTCCGAAAAGGCGGAGAATATTCTTTACTGTAATTGCGATTATAAGACCGACAATACACCTCCCACACTCACTGCGCTTGCTCCTTTTGAAAACGGCGGCGAGTGGGGCACGGGATATGACAGCCACGCGTGGTTTCATCTTACGGTCAATTCCAATGATAAAAACAGATTTATATTCGTTGAGACCAATAAATCGGGCTGGGATGCATCGAATCCGCAGTTTATCGTTTACGTAAACGGCGAGATGCGTCAGGGTGTTGACGTAAACCACCGCGAGGTGCTCCTCGGTGATTGCGGCGATGCGGAGATATGGCTCTACGCATATACGGGCCCGAGAATCGAAAAGGCTCGTCTTTTCGTTACCTTCCGCACGCTCGATACCGACGTCGACGGGCTTTATTACGATATGTTCTATCCGCTTTATATGCTCGATTACCTCGCTCACGACAGCGCGGAGTACGGTCATATTGAGAACTTCCTTTATAAAACCGTTTCGATGCTCGAGCTTTATGATATCGGCTCCGAGGAATTCCTTGAGTCGGTGAGAAAGGCGAGAGAATACCTCAAGACCGAGCTTTACGACGGCTATTGCCGTGAGCAGACCGCAACGGCGGTCTGCATCGGTCACACGCACATCGACTGCGCGTGGAAGTGGACTCTGAAGCAGACCCGCGAGAAGGTTCAGCGCTCGTTTGCAACAGTGCTTGAGCTTATGAAGCGTTACCCCGAATATAAATTTATGTCCTCGCAGGCACTTCTTTACAAGAAGCTCAAGGAGGAAGCTCCCGAGGTCTATGCCGAGGTCGCGAAGAAAATTGCCGAGGGCAGATGGGAATGCGAGGGTGCGATGTGGGTCGAAGCTGACTGCAACCTTTCATCGGGCGAAAGCCTTGTACGTCAGGTAATGTACGGCAAGCGTTATTTTATGGATGAATTCGGCGTTGAAAACCGAGTTCTCTGGCTCCCCGACGTTTTCGGATACTCTGCCGCTCTTCCGCAGATACTCAAAAAGAGCGGTGTGGATTGGTTCGTTACCTCAAAGATAAGCTGGAACGATAAAAATAAAATGCCCTATGATACCTTTGCTTGGAAGGGCATCGACGGTACCTCAATCAACAGCTATTTCCTTACTGCGACAAATACTCAAAATATGAAGCGTCCCGAGCAGTTAAAGAATCACGAATATCACACCACCACATATAATGCTAACACATATCCCACGCAGATCGCGGGTACTTACGAGCGCTATCAGCAGAAGAACCTGAGCGACGAGGCGCTTGTCACCTTCGGCTACGGCGACGGCGGCGGTGGACCTACCTCGGAATTTATCGAGCTCCTTCGCAGAAGCGAAAAGGGAATTCCCGGTTCGCCTCAGACCAAGATCGAATTTGCGGGCGATTTCCTTCGCCGACTTGAAAAGAAGATCGAGGGCAATCCCGAGCTTCCCACATGGCAGGGCGAACTTTACCTTGAATTCCACCGCGGAACCTACACTACGATGGCTGACAACAAAAAGGGCAACCGCAAAGCCGAGTTCCTTTACGAGAATGCCGAGCTCCTCGGCGTGACCGCAAAGACTCTCTTCGGCGACGCTTTCCCTGCAGAAAAGCTCCACAAGGGATGGGAAATGATCCTCACCAATCAGTTCCACGATATCATCCCCGGATCGTCGATCAAGGAGGTCTACGATCAGAGCAAGGTCGATTACGAAATCATCCACGGTATCGGAAATGAAATAGTCGACGGCATTCGCGATAAGATCGCGGCTTCGATCGATAAAAAGCACGGCTATGTTATCTTCAATCCCAACGCATTCGAGGGCGAAGGCTTTGTTGAGATCGACGGCAAGACCGCTTACGTCAAGGGAATTGCACAAAAGGGTTATTCCGTAACAAATGATTTTGTCGCCGAAAACCGCGTTGCGATTGACGGTAATAAGGTTGAAACAGACCGCCTGACCGTCACCTTCGACGATGCTTGGCAGATCGTTTCTGTCTACGATAAGCAGGCGGATCGAGAGCTCGTCAAGGCGGGCGAGGTCGCAAACGAGCTTCGCATCCACGCTGATTACCCGCCCTATTACGATGCCTGGGAGTGGAGTCAGTATTCTACGACCGAATACAGAACGATCACCGACGTTTCTGCCGTTGAGGTCGTGGATGGCGGCGCAAGACTCGGCGTTAAGATCACCCGCAAGTTCGGCTCATCTACCATTGAACAGACCGTATGGTTCAACGATTTTACGGCGCAGATCGATTTTGAAACTCACGTCGATTGGCGCGAAAGCCATAAGATGCTCAAGGCTGTGTTCCCCGTAGATATCCTTGCAGACAAGGCAACATACGATATCCAGTTCGGCAGCATTGAGCGTCCTACTCACAAGAACACGAGCTGGGACGAGGCAAAGTTTGAGGTCTGTGCGCATAAATACGCAGATCTTTCGGACGGCGGCTGGGGCGTTTCGCTGATGAACGATTGCAAGTACGGCTACGATATCCACGACGGCGTGATGCAGATTTCGCTCCTCCGTTCGCCTACCGACCCCAACCCCGTTGCAGACGTCGGCGAGCATAGCTTCACCTATTCGCTCTATCCTCACGAGGGCACGCTCGCGCAGAGCGATACAGTACGCCGCGCATATATGCTCAACGTACCGATGACAGCACTTCCCGCAAGCGGTAATGCGGACATCATTCCGACCGAGTTTTCTGCAATCTCGCTCGACTGCGATCACGCGGCGTGTGAGACTGTCAAGCAAGCCGAGGACGGAGAGGGCATCGTTATCCGTGTCTACGAATATAAGAATATTCGCGGTAAGATCGAAATTTCCACCGCCATTCCGTTCAAAAAGGCGTATCTCTGCGATCTTCTTGAGCGAGAGATCGGCGAACTTGAAGTCGAAAACGGCAAGATCAAGTGTGGCATCAAGGGATTTGAGATACTCACGCTGAAATTAAAATAATTATCCGTTGCCCGAAACGGATGGAACCGACTCCACGGAGTCGGTTCCTTTTTTACATCTTAGTTTTAGATAGTTCCCGTTACGCGGATTATGGCACTTCCGGGAATAACGGTTACGACGCCGGTGTTCGGGTTGGTAACGTAGGTTGCCGCGGGAAGTGTTATTGCGCCGGGCAGAGAGGAGAAGATGCCCGTTGTCTCATCGTAGTTGTAATTCACACCCTCGGTCCATACTGCGCCGTTATAGGTCACGGTAATATTTTCGAGTATGGGATCAAAGATATCGCTGACGGTGAGGTCGGAGGTAACGGGAGCGTTACCGCGATTTTCAATGAGAAGGGTGTAGGTCAACGTGCCGTTCTCGGTTACGGTTTCGGGCGAGAGCGATTTGAGTATCGAAAGCAGAGGCGCGTTTGCGACGCTGATCGTTTCCTCTGCGGTGATATCGCATGGTGCGGAGTTGCCGGAAACGGTTACTGTGTTGGTGATCTCAGATCCCGCTGTGAGGGGCGCGAACTCATTGGGCACTGCGTTATAGATGATAACGGCGTTGCCTCCCGCGGGGATTGAGATACCCGAGAAGCTGAGGGGCGATGCGGTTATGATCGGGGGAGTGGGCTGAAGAACTCCGTTGACGTAGTAGAGGAGTGAACCGAGCACGTAGTCAAGAGGAGTGACGGAAAGCTCATCGCTGATCGCGAACTCACCGAGATCGTCGGTCAGAGTGAGTCCCGTGAGATTCGTTGCACCCGAATTGATGAGCGCGACCGCATAGGTGATAACGTCGCCGAGTGCGTAGCTGTCGTTCGACGCTGTCTTGGTTACAGTAAGAGTCTGCAGTATCTCGCCGCTTACGGTGTTCGAGGTGATCGAATTCGTTCCGTAGGTCAGCGTAGCGCGGTTAAAAAATGTTGCCATAGTTTTATTCCTTTCTCGAATTTTAACTTTGGATGTCGTTGCCATCCTTTAACATTATATGACACTTTTCGTCAAAACGCGACAAAAGTGAAAAATATTGCTTTATTATTACTTGTAGGTATTGATTTTTGTCCCAAAAACGAGTATAATATATTCATATTGAAATTTGAAATGAGGTAAATCAAAATGAAATTCATTGTTTGCAAGGATTACGCTGAAATGTCCCGCCGTGCGGCTGACGTTTTCGTTGACTACATCAAGGCTAACCCCACCGGCATTCTCGGACTTGCTACAGGCTCTTCTCCCGAGGGTATCTACGAGTGCCTGATCGCTGATAACAAGGCAGGCAAGATCGATTTCTCGGGCATCAAGACCTACAACCTTGACGAGTACTATCCCCTCGAGCCCACCCACGAGCAGAGCTACCGCTACTTTATGAACGATAAGCTCTTCAATCACGTTAACATCGACAAGGCGAATACATACGTTCCCGACGGTAAGTGCGCTGATCCCGATGCATTCTGCAAGGCTTATGACGAACAGATCGCAGCAGCGGGCGGCGTAGGCATTCAGCTCCTTGGCGTTGGACGTAACGGTCACATCGGCTTCAACGAGCCCGGCGACGAGCTTATCGGCGCAACTCACCTTACCTCTCTCTGCGAGAGCACCATCGACGCAAACTCCCGCTTCTTTGAAAGCCGCGACGACGTTCCGCGTCACGCTATCACTATGGGTATGGACGGCATCCTTTCCGCAGAGTGCATCGTTCTCGTTGCTTCCGGTAAGGAAAAGCACGAGGCAATTGCGGCTCTCCTCAGCGGTAAGTACACCACCAATATTCCCGTAACTCTCCTCCGTTCGCACAAGAACGTTTACATCTTCTGCGACGAGGCTGCTTACAACGGCTGATAAAATGAGCGTATTTTTCGATAAAGTAAAGAATGAGGCGGAAACGGTTCTGACCGAGCTTCTTGCTGAGGCTAAGCTGAAAAGGGGTGACATTCTCGTCATCGGCTGTTCTACCTCCGAGGTAGCGGGCGGCAGGATCGGCAAGGATTCTTCTGCTGAAGCGGCTGACGCTATTTTCGCTGCGGTCAAGCCTTTACTTGACGAAAAAGGGATATTCCTCGCCGCACAGTGCTGTGAGCATCTCAACCGCGCACTTATCGTCGAGCGCGAGTGCCTTGAAAAGTATGATCTCCCCGAGGTCTGCGTAATGCCGCATCCTCACGCGGGCGGGTCTTGGGCAACCAAGGTCTGGAGCGAATTTGACTCCCCTGCCGCAGTAGAGAGCATTGCCGCACACGCGGGTATCGACATCGGTCTTACGCTTATCGGAATGCATCTGAAAGCGGTTGCGGTGCCTGTTCGCGTGAGCCTTTCAAAGATCGGAAGCGCGACCATCACCTGCGCCCGCACCCGTCCGAAGCTCATCGGCGGATGCAGAGCGATCTATCCCGATTAATTAAAAAAAGAAGCTGACACGGTTCAGCTTCTTTTTTTGACAAAATTCACCAATAAAATACATAAAAAGGTCAAAAGGTGTTAAAAATATTTTTAAATGTGATTGACATTCAGACTAAAAGTGTGATATAATAATATATATATTTCTGCAAGGAGGCTGACCGATTGGAGAACGCAACAAAAAACGGGATCAAAACCATTTTGATAACCTCCTCTAAAGGCGGAGTCGGAAAATCCACTGTTGCGGCAAATCTTGCGGCGGCTGTTGCGAAAAGGGGCAGAAACGTCTTACTCGTTGATTGCGACTTTTCAAACCGTTCGCTCGATTTCATTCTTGGATGTGAGACGGGCGTGGTTTACGATATCTGCGATCTCGCAGTCGGGCGCGCGGATGAGTCGAAGACGGTGATACATAACGAGCGTGAGCCTCATCTGTTCTTTATCCCCGCTCCTCAATTCAAAGGAGACCGCTTTACTTCAGAACAGCTTTCCGATGCTCTGGAGGCTGCCGCGAAGAAATATTTATGCGATCTGATACTGATCGACACGTCGGGCGCAATAGACGGAGCTCTCCCGCTCGTTGCAGGTGCGGCGGACTGTGCACTGATCGTTACCACGCATCAGCCTATGGCTATCAGATCTGCGGAAAAGACGGGCTATCAGCTTGATGACCTCGGTGTTTGCGAGCAGTTCCTTATTATCAACCGCTTCGATGCCGACGGCGTGCTTGACGGTGCAGTTCCCGGAATTAATGAGATTATCGATCGCACGCACGTTCAGCTGATCGGAGTTGTTCCCGAGTCTGCGGAGCTTGAGAGAGCGCAGGCGAAGGGCGTGCTCGTTGCCGAAATGAGCCGCGACCGCGAGCATGCGGGAGATGCATTTGCAGAGATCGCGGGAAGAATTTGCGGAGAAACCGTTCCGCTTATGTCCTACCTTCCCGAAAAAAAGAGAAGAAAAATTCTGAAAATATAGTTTATAAATAAGCTTGCGAAAGGAATGAGAAAATGGAAATAGCTATCGTTGCGCACGACAAAAAGAAGGAATTGATGGCGGAGTTTTGTACTGCCTATTGCGGCATACTCTGCAAGCATAATCTTTGTGCCACAAGTATAACCGCAAAATATATTTCCGAGGCGACGGGACTTAATATCGAGCGTCTTCTTACCGGCGATCACGGCGGAGAAGAGCAGATAGCCCAGAGGATCGCTTATAATGAGATCGACCTTCTCATTGACTTCCGCGATACAGACCCCGCTGTCCTTGTCAACGAGCGTTCAAACGAGCTGCTCCGTCTTTGCGATATGTATAACATCCCTGTCGCTACCAATATAGGTACTGCCGAGGCTCTTATCATCGCGCTCGACCGCGGCGATCTTGATTGGCGTACCTTTGTCAATCCCCGCAGCTCGCGCAAATATTAAAAATTGAAATTACCCCTTGACAAATCAGGTGCCGAGGTGTATAATATTATCTTGTAATGCAACGGACAAGTCCTTGCCAAGCTCCGTCTCCAGAGAGAAAGCGCACGCTGAAAGCTTTCGTCGAAGCCGCAAAGGGTACCACCGGTGTGTCATTTTGAATACTTATTTTAAGTTATAAGTTCGGGTGGAACCGCGCAGTATAAACAGGGCCCTGCCAGGCGAGGCGGGTGGGGGGGGGGGTGGGTTTAGGGATGAAGGA
>JAZRGT010000031.1:0-68363 GCA_045644325.1 Eubacteriales bacterium
ATTTGAACTGTGCGTATAAGATAAGAGCTAATCCAATCAGAACACCTACACCTATTACTAATCCGCTTGCCGCTATGTTGCCTAACGCTTGTATAACCGCACCAGCAATTATAGCAACACCGACGATAAGCGTTCCAAGACTGACGATCATACAATAAGCCTTTTGGTTTTCCTTCGTGACCTTACGACGATTGTACCAATGGATCGTGCCGATATTTCCACACAAATTGAAGATACAAAGCAGTACACAAATAACACATAAGAGAATACCATCTTTCTGTTTCGTTAATCATTTTCGTACTCCTTTGACAAAAAGGTATAAGTATTTATTTTATTATAGCATATTTTCTCCTTTATGTCAATTTGTTATAATCGCTTATTGTGGGTTTATAAGGGTTATTGAAGTTAAAAGGCGGCAAGGATAAACCTCGCCGCCTTAAATTATTCAGTTAATGATTCTATCGCAATCTGCATCCCAAGCTTAAAAGCATACTCAAAAATAGCCGCCTCACCAAGACTCATATACTCACTCCAACAATCGTGGAACTTTTCGAAGATCTCTTTCTGCTCATCGGTGAAACTTTTTTCCAAGTCCTCGTGATTCCTTGACATATACTCGAGCAGTTCTTTCATCTCTTTGAAGTTAGTTTGGCTGTCCTCTTGTGGAATTATGTTTCCATGCCATAGTTCATTAATCATCGATCTCATTTGTAGACTACCTCCTTCAGAACGATCTCCTCAGCACTTGCTTTGATGTTGTTCATCATCTGCACCCAACGCATAGGATAGGAGGCTTTGAGTTCTTCTGTCGCGCCCATTCGTTCTGCCATCTGTGCAATATGTACGTCGATCTGTTTGTGTGCCTGCTCATCAATATTGTGAAGGTGTTCGTTCAAACGTCCTTCGGTCAGCAGGGTGGTATATGTACCTCTGCGGTGCTTCTTGATAAAGTCAAGATGAAGGTGTCCGTATTTTCCGATTTCATAGTTGGATTGCTCGGAGATTTCAAGCGTCGGATAGTATTGTTCGCCGCGAAGCTCGTATTTAATGCCGTTTTTAGTGATGTACTTTTCCATAATCATATTCCTTTCGTGTTTCAAAATTCCTTGTAAACACAAGCGTTTTCGGAATTTTGGGAATATGTTTCGGTGTCATTGGCTCTTCGCCTTAAATTACATCTGGTATGAACATTCCGACCAAATAAAGGCAATCCGAACTTGTTCGGGTTGCCTTTATTTCTTTGAATATTACTGATGATGAACCTCGCAAACGCTTGCGTTTGCTATAGCGCGCGGCTCAGCTTCCGAGCTGAAATTCGGCGG
The DNA here is from genome assembly GCA_045644325.1 of Eubacteriales bacterium. GTDB lineage: Bacteria > Bacillota > Clostridia > Oscillospirales > CAG-272 > CAG-390. The sequence goes on from JAZRGT010000031.1 coordinate 1,323, forward strand.
TCAACCACAGATTGAAATGGAGCTTTTCGCTATCGTTTGCATATTCTGCGGGAATCAGTGCCGTGTAATCGCGCAAGACCTCTCTATATTCAACGTCAGCGCCGCCTCCGTTTACCGTAACGGTACATTCGCTGTGCAGCGTGACGGAATATGTTTCTTTATCCCCAAAATGATAGGTGCGTATGGTGGCGCCGTCGTCAACTGTAAAGGATTCTGCATTGATATTCTTAAAATTAAGATATACCAAAGAATCTTCCGCGTTCTTTTTGACGGTAAGCACGTTATTTTCGGAGTAAGCCATCGCTCGAAGCTCAATATTCTGATTTTCTCCCTGCGCAAAATAGTATGCTCCGCTATACTTCATTTCGGGCGCATACTTGCCGAGCGCGCCGTATGCGTTAAGGTCATAAACACGGTATTCGAAGCTTCCCTCCATATCGCTTACATAAACAAGCGCATCGTCATACGGAAGTGTGGAGATATTCTGCTTTCCCTGAAGATTTACGCTTGCGTTGGGCTTTATCACGCTTACTGCAAAAAGAACGATCATAGCGCAAGCGAGAATATGAAGCGCACCCTCCGCCGCTGATACCTTTGCTTCCTTATTTTTGAATGCGCTGACAAGCGAACGGATCGAAAATCTTTCGCAAAGGGGAGTTATACAAATGCCGACCGCGAACAGTGACAATGCCAAAACGAAGCCGTAAACGTACGCCATTGTCATACCAAGCGCGGAGGTTGCAAGGAACACGACGGGAATGACGATCGGGAAATACAGTGCGGTTGCAAGAAGCTCGCAGTGATACGACGCAAAGTCCACCTTCTTTGCGGACGTGATCAGCAGTTCATTTGCAAGCAAAAGAATACCGCTGAAAATGAACAGATAACTTGCATCGGCTAAAGCGAAGGACAATGCAATACCGAGCGTTGCGTGAAGATACGCAAACGCTCTCGTCATATCTCTGCGCTCGATCTTGAGCCATTTTGTTGCAAAATGCGTTGTCAGAACACAGATCGCAAGCGCTGTAAGTGCTATGCCGATCACGATGGGGATATTGGAATAGGTGATCGTGCCTATCATATGAACGTCGATCACTCCAAACAGAGCCGCAACGAGCTGGAAGAGATAATAGAACAGATAGGTTACACCTGCCGAAAGAGCAAGTCCGATAACGATCGCAAGTATGCTCTTTACGGTTTTAGCAAAGTTCTTTTGCTTACGGCGGGCTGAAATCAGGACGTTCGCCGCGAGAAGCAAAATTGCTGCTACCGCAAGCAGGATCACAACGGTGTGGTTATATACGACCGTAGTGAGATTAAGATACGAGAAGAAGATCGCCGACTCATCTGCATCGTAAAGCAGATCGAGATCGTAGCCACCAAGCTTATCAATGATCGCGTCAACGATCTGCGCCTGCTGGGAAAGATACGTCATTCCCACTTTTTCGGGAGCATCATTCTGCGTGTGGTAATCCTCTCCCCCGCCGATGTTCGCCATATTGAGTCCCTGATACGCTTCCTTGAAGTTACTGAAATCCGTACCGTTGGGCATCATATCGTAAACCATCGTTGCAATTGAGCAGGTGAAGACGTTTTTATTGATCCCAGAGAACAGCTGAACGGTTTTATAGTTATTCGCCGCAGTTTCAAACATAATCAGAGTTCCGTCCGTTCCGCGCGATTCGAGGTTTGTTCCGAATTTGATGCGATCTACAACATTGTCAAAGCCAGCAAACTCGTTCATAAACGCGTACGAGCCAAAAAGATTGTATTCCTCACCGTTGACAAAGCAGAACACAAGATCGTTTGTGAGCATATAGCCGTTTTCCATCTTATCAAGGTAATAGCGAATTGCTTCAAGCATCACTCCGCAAGCAACGCCATCATCGGACGCGCCCTGTCCCATAGGAACGGAATCGAAATGTCCCATAAACATAACCGCTTCGCCGCTTCGCTCGCTTCCGTTGGCGGGGATATGTACGATCACGTTTTTGAGATAGAAGTTCTGATATCTATTCCCATCGTCCGTCGCAACGTAATCCTGAATGATATATGCAGGGGCATCAACGGTATCTCCATTGACAACGCCGCAGCTTTCGATTTGATCGACGATATATTCGAGAGCCTTGTCATTGGCTTCTTTATCTATAAGGGATCGAGGGCCGTTTTCGGACAATTTTTCAATGTGCGCGAGAATATTTTCCTGACTGAAATTCGTGTCATGACGGATCTCTTTGGAGTCAACGACGGACACGACGAACATAAAGCACAGGATAACCGCCAACAGAATATTGGCTATTCTGAGTGTTTTACTGTTATTCATTTTATTACTCCTCTTTTGTAATAGAATACGGATTTAATTCCCCGAAAAAGGTCGGGGGCGCGCGAGCTGACGACTTTGGGCGGTGTTCTTATCTCCCGCAAAATCGCCGACAGTCTTATAATTTGTTAATTGTTAATCTTAAGATTTTGTCACTCTTTCAAGATTATCGCTGATAATCGTCAGGCATCTGTAAAAAGCAATACGCTCTTCCTCCGACAGCCCCGCACCGACCTCATCAAGGATAAAATTAACCTTATCACATATTTCTTTACCGATCAATCTGCCTTTTTCCGTAAGTATAATCGGGCTGTTATAACGCTTGGACGATTTGGATTCGCAGACAACGTAGCCGTTTGTCTCAAGATAGTCAACGGCTCGGGATATCGTCGCCTTATCCTCCTCGCAACGCTCACAAAGCTCGGTTGCCGTTAACGACTCCGAGAGATACAGATAATAAAGGCAAGAAACGTGCGTGCTGCGAAGCTCATATTCAGACATCTCCTGATTTTTGAGCTTTTTGATATTTCGGCTGATCTTGACAATCAAAACAGTAAAGGTTTCAAAACGTTCTTTCATAATCGACTCCTTTCGACTTGTTGAAGTTTCAACAAGCCTGCTATAGTATACCACAAACTTGTTGAAATGTCAACAAGTTTTATAAAATTGCTCTACTATTATTTTGTAAACTTTTTGGCAGAGAGAAAAAAAGGAGATAGCCATTGGCTATCTCCTGCTCCGCGAGTCTTATTCGTAAATTTCCGTAGCTTACTATGTTATCGCGCACCTATTCCGCTGAGTCCACGAAGGAGGCGGGCGAGCGGAGCTTCTCTTTTTTCATGAGCCTGTTCAATTCTCTTTATACCCATTTCATCCATTCTTTCACGAAGGGTGTCGGGATCACTGCAGGCATGCTCCATATCCGAAGTTACAAGCACCTTTTTTACGATCTCTCTACCAAAGAGTTCAGCAACCGTATTGAATTTATAGAGCTCCTCGCTGTCGAAAGTTCCGTTTTTGCAGGAAATGAATACAGGCACAGCACCATACATTGCAACGATGTCGACTTCGTTTACAGACCTGTTTTCTTCAGCATCTCTGTCGCTCTCGGGATCCCAGTCAATAACCACGCCGACGCGAATATCGTTAAAGGCACGATAACCATCTTCGTTGATTGCCGCAAGCGCAAAAGCCACTCTCAACTCGAGAAGTTGACCTGCCTTAGTCATTATACGCTTGACTCTTTGATTGCTGAATTTAAAGGAAACGGTTCCGCTTCTCAGACTGTAATACTCAATAATTCCTCTCTCGTTGAGGTTTTTCATAATATCGTGACTAAACAGATATCTGCCTACTCTTGCCGAGGTCGATGCGTCAAGATCGCAAAGTCTGAATGAGACAGAAAGCGAATCCGGATCCATCATCTCCGAGCAAGCCTCGCCGATGCAGCTCATAGTCATATTCCAAGACGCGGGATGGAACTGCCCGTCCGCAGTTCTCGAAGCCTCCCACATTTCTTCAACGTCACGGTGAAGCTCCTCATCGAGCACCCATGGCTCTTGATAATATCTGTCGTAAGGGTTGTCCACTATCTTGCCGCCGTGCAATGCAATAAGATCGTCTACCGAAACATTAAAGCTTTCAATATCGCAAACTCTGCCGTCATCATCGCAGTCGATCAGCTTCTTTTTATTAAAATCAAAATAATGACATTGCACCTTGTGGGTCGCCATTATCGAGCCCACAGCCACTAGATAAAGATCCTCTCCGCCCGTCAGGTCGAAAACACAATCATCATATTGCTTTACTATTTCCTCAAGCACGCCGATTATTTCACGGACGTTATTTCTATCCGCATTCATTGCAATAAGCTCGACCGTTTTTTCTCGTTTTTCTATCAAAGGACGCAAAAATTTAAAACTTTCGCGAATCGGCTTGGTATCGTGTCCGACCGTGATAACTCGATCCGGGTTGCAAAGCAGAGCATTTGCCACATTCTTAATAACCGATCGGTCAAAGAATTCAACGACTGTCATATGACCACCTCCCAAGTTTTTAAAAAATTCGACAAAATCATTATAACATAATAATCCTTTATTGTCAACAAAAATCGTGCATCGGCACGATTATTTGGTTTATTTGGCAATAAAAACATCCCCCGACACATATTCCGTGCATCGGAGGATTAAATAATCGATACAGTCTTAACTCTGAAAAACGTCGTTTTTCCACTGTCCTTCAAAGACCGTGCCGTATGGGTTGATATATTTTCCGTAGCCGTGGCGTTTGTTGTCAAGCCATTCGCCCTCGTAGGATGAGCCGTCGTACCAATCCATCCTTCCGTAGCCCGTACGGATGCCGTTTTCCCACGCGCCGACGTAAATGCTTCCCGTATCGTATTTGTACGTGCCCTCTCCGTGGCGTTTGCCGTCGAGCCAGCTGCCGCTATATACGCTTCCGCTGACATAATACATAGTTCCTTGGCCCGTGCGAACGCTGTCTACGAAATCGCCCTCGTAAACGTCGCCGCTTTTCCATATGTATTTACCGTAACCGGTGCGCGTGCCTTCAACGAAGTCGCCGATATATTTATCGCCTGCCGCCCAGGTATAAGTACCCTTGCCCGTGCGCTCGCCCTTCAGCCAATCGCCCTCGTAGACGTTGCCGCTCGTCCAGGTATATTTGCCCGCGCCGTGGCGGTCGCCGTTGACGAAAACACCCTCGTAAACATCGCCCGAGGTGTAGACAATCTTGCCAACGCCGTTCGGAATGCCACGCTCGAGATATCCCGTGTAAGTACCGTATGAAAGCGCGTAATTCGTCACGTTGCCAGTAACATTCTGCTTTTTCTGCTCTTGATCGAGATACTCGGACGTTAAATGACGTGTTTCATCAAGAAAAGCATGCGCATTTGCGTCAAGCTCCTCGTCCCAGCCGATCAGATACGCGGTCAGCGCATCGACCTCAGCACCGTTGCCCATCAGGCTTCCGTCCAGATACTTATCCGCAAGCCGGACTACCTCATCGGGATAATAGAAGTCACGCGCGCCGTAAAGGTGACAGAGCTCGTGGCGGAAGGAGTCGTTACTGGAGGAAAAGAGAGTGACACGCTCGCTTTGCGTACCGGTTGTCCAGCTCGCATAGGCTCTGCCCGGCTTATTGATCGCAAAAACGATGGGATTCGAATCTCCGCCGTATATGTCTTGGAGCGTCTTTTGCGCGCTCTTAAGATTTTTAAGACCGAGCGCGGAAAGCGCAGCCTCCTGCCAATCGTCATCGGTATTTGCGGTATCTACCAACACCGCGATATCGACGACCGTATAGGAAAACGTGACATCAAGCGTCTTTCCGTATTTTTTCGCATCGGATTCAAGCGACTTTTCCTGACTCGCGAGTGATACCTGAAGCTCGCTCTTTGCCTTTGCATCCCAAGCCGACACGGTATCATTGACCAAGAAAACGTGTACGTTGACGCGACCGAGAAGCTCGGGGCAGTTTCCGCTGTCCTTTGCGATAAGATAAACGTGATCGGCAAATTCCGCGGGCGGCTCGGTAACCTCGGGCGCAGCCGTCGTTTCGGGAGCGCGTGTGGTTTCGGGAGCCCGAGTCGTTTCGGTGGAACGCGTTGTTTCCCCATCGGTTTCGGGAGAAACCGTCGTTTCGGGTGTGTTGACAGTAGCATCGGTCTCCTGTGCAGTCTCGGGGGAGGAGGTCGTTTCATCTATAGAATAGGTGGGCGTTGGCAGCTCGGTTCTCGCCGAGGTGCGCGGTGCCGTGTAATCCGAAAGGAAGGATTCAACGAAGAAGTCGCAGGATGAAAGTGCGCCGGCTGCGCAGAGCAGCGATAGCATCAGCGCAGCGATTCGCAATATATTTTCAGATTTCATTATTCCTCAACAGTAGCCTTAAGAATATCGCCAATTCCGTTGAAAATATACTTCGGACGGTAGGGGAAGTTGCCGATATCCTCGCGCGCGGTTACGCCCGTGAGAACAAGGATGGTGTCAACATTCGACTCGATGCCCGCAATAATGTCGGTATCCATTCTGTCGCCGATGAAGGCGATATCCTCGGAGTGACAGCCGAGACGCTTGAGTCCGTGGCGGATCATTACGGGGTTGGGCTTGCCGACGAAGTACGCCTTCTTACCCGTCGCGATCTCGATGGGAGCAACGAGAGAGCCGGTCGCGGGCATAATTCCGCGATCGGTCACGCCGACGGTGTCGGGGTTGGTGCCGATGAGCTTCGCGCCCGCGTTGACGAGTGCGATAGCCTTCTCTATCTTTTCAAAGCAGTAGGTGCGTGTCTCGCCGACAACAACGTAATCGGGATTAACGTCGTTCATATAGATGCCCTGATCGTACATCGCCTTCGAAAGCGAAGCCTCGCCGATAACGTAAGCGGTACATCCGGGCGCCTGGCTGTGGAGAAATTCCGCAGTTGCCATCGCGCTGGTGTAGAAATGGTCGGGCGTGACCGAAAGTCCCATTCTCTCGAGCTTCATCGAAAGCTCGTGGGGAGTTCTTTCGGGCGAGTTGGTCAGAAATACGAACTTTTTGCCGTTATCGAGCATCCAGTTGACGAATTCGCGAACACCGTCGAGGATCTTATCTCCGTGGTAGGTAACTCCGTCCATATCGCAGATAAATCCCTGCTTTTCCAAAATGTTTTTCATAGTTTTCTCCCTAATTTTATTGTTTTATAAATATTTTAATTCAATCCGTTTTTTCGGGGGCTTTGCCTCCGAAAAAACACCGCTAAGACGAGCCGGGGCGAGTCCGCGCGCCGAGGGGAGCTGTCAAAATCTTTGATTTTGACAAGCGGCGATAAGCGCGCGAATCCCCGCCGAGCAGTTTTCAATTGTAAAACGCAGTTTTACAATTGAGTAATCAGTGAAATGCCGTACAAAAGTGTTTCGTAGTCAAGCGCGCCCTCGCCGTAAGCGACGAGATTGCCGCGCGCGCTGATAAAGAATGTGGTCGGGATCGACTGTACCCAATAAGTGTAAGCCGCCTCGTCAGTCAGATCGAAGTAAACGGGGAACGAGTATCCCATCGAATCGATGAAGGCGGATGCCGACTGCATCGTTTCGACCTCACCGTCGGTCAGATTGACGAGCATAAATACCACCTCGTCGCCGAGCAGACGGTAGACCTCGTCAAAATCGGGCATCTCCGATCGGCACGGACCGCACCAGCTCGCCCAGAAATTCAGAACGATCGGTTTGCCGAACATATCCGAAAGACGCACGGGTTGACCGTTTCGATCGTAAACCGTAAAATCGGGCGCGGGATTTACTTCCTCTTCAGGCTCGGGTTCGGTTGTGGCTTCGGGTTCTGCCGTAGTTTCGGGTTCGGGAACCGTTGTGACCTCGGGTTCTGCCGTAGTCTCGGGTTCGGGTACCGTTGTGACCTCGGGTTCAGCCGTAGTCTCGGGCTCGGGTACCGTTGTCACCTCGGGTTCTGCCGTGGTTGTCGGAGTCAAAGTGATTACCGTCATTCCGCCAAGGTCGATCGGGGGTGCTGTGGTTTCTTCCGCCGCCGTGGTGACTTCTTCGGTCCCGGTTGTATTTTCCTGTGTAATAACTTCGGTGTTAAGCGTTTCTATATATTCCGTCGTTATTTCTCCGCTCTCGTTGATGCAAGAGGTAAAGGAAAAGAGGAGAAACAGAGCGAGAAATAAAGAGAAAGATCTGATCTTTTTCATAATATACCTCCAAAATATTTAATTTTACTGAATTTCCGCGTAGATCATCGAGATTCCGCGCAGAAGCGTGTCGCCCGACATCGAGCCCTCGTAGTAGGCTACGACATATCCCTCGGCGTCGATAAAGAAGGTGGTCGGGATCGACTGGATGCCGTAGGTGTAAGCCGCCTCGGACGTGGTATCGAAATAAACGGGGAAGGTGTAGCCCATCGAGCTGATGAAGGACTTTGCCGAGTCAAGCGTTTCGCTTTGACCGTCGGTGAGATTGACCATCATAAACGCTACCTTGCCCTCATACTGCTTCGCGACCTCGTCAAAATCGGGCATTTCAGCCTTGCAGGGCGGGCACCAGCTTGCCCAGAAGTTGAGCACCACGGGCATCCCCTTCATATCCGAAAGCTTTACGGGATTTCCGTCCTTATCGTAGACGGTAAAATCGTAAGCCGCAACGCGCTCGGCATCCTCCTCGGTGTGGGTATGATCGGGGGCGGCGGTAGTTTGGGCGGGATCGGTCGCCTCGCCCTCACCTTTGCACGATGCAAACGAGACGATCAAAAGGATCGCAAGGAGCAGGCTGAATAATTTTTTCTTCATTATTATTAAAGTGCCTCCAGAAGTGCCTCGTATCTCGTCAGGAGGAAATCGTATCCCTCATCCGAGAAGTGGCGGTTCGATTTGCCGTCAAGAACGCATCCCTCATCGATCCACTCGCACTGCGCGGGATTGTAGAATGAGAAGCCCGCCTGACGGTAATTATCGAAGCAGGGCATACCCCAACGCGCGCAAACCGCGAGCATCGCATCAACGTAGTCGATATCCGAAAGTCCCTCGGCGTTCTTCGATCTCCAACGGTCATAGTTGGTGAGGAAGAGGAACTTTGCCTTCGGGTACTTTGCAGTAAGTCCAAGAATGAGATTGTTGAGCGCACCGCAGAAGGTCGCGCTGTCCTCCGAATCGACCTCGCCGAGCGGGATCGAGAGACGCTTATCGTTCGCGCCGCCGAGAACAACAACGTAATCCGCGCCGTCCTCCATATCCTTATAGCGAACGACCATCGGTACCTTGTTCGGCTCTGCCGTCTGAAGTGCAACGGTGCCGCCGTTGAGACCGTGGTTATAGACGGTCATATTGTGCTTTTTGCCGAGCTTGTTGACCCAGGTGATATGATTGCCGTGCTTCGAGCCGTAGATGAGAGAGTCGCCGATAGCAACGAGTGTTTTTCCTGTGAGATTAGACATTTAATTGTCCTCCGTTTTTACATATTTATACATGCTAATTATACCACCAACAGCGCACTTTGTCAATGATATTTCTTACATTTATATTATATCATTATTATTACCGTTTTCGGGAACGAGGACACGAAAAAATCAAGGTCGGCTTGTGCCAAAGTTAAGAGCTCGCCACGCGCGAGTTAAGGTTCGCCCGAGGAGAAGTTGAGGCGACTGTTTGACGGAGGCAAGTGCAATATAACGAGGCACAAATTTTTTAGTCGTAAAAAAAGAATTCAAATGATTTTGCATATCGTTTGCATCTTGCTATTATCGCAGGTCGTTTCTTGGTTTTTCGTGAACAAAGGGCGGTGACAAAATCAGCATTTCGGATAATCTCGTCCAGGTTAGTATCATATATGACCTCAACCGAGGGAGAGGAAAGTCCCTGAATATTAGTCATAACTCGGGTGCAATTTTTGGGTATGTATTTGTCGGCATTTGTAATCTTTCGGGTGGCAATCAAGGCAAGTTTCATTTATTTTTCTCTATTCTTAATTTAGTATACTTAAATCAAGTATACTTACAACATTATAACATAAAAATATCTTAAAATATACTTAAAATAAGATATTTTTGGAGAATAAAAATGAGAAATAAAAAGAACAAGCATCTCGGACTTGAGATCGACCCCGAACTGCACTTCAAGCTGCACTACATTTCCAAATACGAAGGCCGCTCCGCGAACGGTCAGGTTCTCTATCTTATCCGCAATTGCATCAAGGATTTTGAAAGACGAGAGGGCGTTATCGAGATTCCCGAGGAAACCGAAGATTAACAGAAATTTTCCCCACCCTCTTGCAATTTGGAAAAATTTGTGTTATAATAAAATTGGTAAAATATAAAGCTTTTCGCGAAGCGAAAAGCTACCTTAACTCTGCACTCTGCATTCTGCACTCTGCACTTTTTCGGAGGATCCGTCTATGAAAAAGAATTCCTTCTCCCGTCCATCGCCTAAGGCTCCGACGAGCGAGCTTTACCTTGATTTTCAGCGCCGCGCCGATGCTTTCGTCGCCGACTGTATGCGCGATTGGTCGCCCCGTACCATCAAAGGAACGAAGGTCATCCACGACTGCGTCTGGGGTACGGTTATGTTCTACCCCTGGGAGCTTGAGCTCATAGATTCTCCGCTTTTTCAGCGTTTGCGCCGCATAAATCAGCTTGGTCTGGCACAGCTGACATACCCCTCGGCGCACCATTCGCGATTTGAGCACACCCTCGGCGTCGTTGCCGTTACGGCACAGATGATCGCGGGCGTCGCGCGCCACGATGCCGCCGTTATGGCGGGCAAGGAGCAGACCATCCCCGCATCCCATCAGCGCCGTCTGCGCCTCGCCGCACTCCTTCACGATATCGGTCATTGCTTCTTCTCGCATCTCTCGGAAACCATCTACGGCGAAATGCCCGTGATGAAGGAGCTGAAGGCAACCGAATCGATGTTTGAGCGCGCACAGCCGCACGAAATGCTCGGTTATATTATCATAAATACACCCACGTTTATAAAATGCATCTCCGAAAGCCTCGGCTATCCCTTTGAGGATGGCGAGGATGCCGCAGAGCTTCTTGAAGAAGTAGGCAGAATGATCGTCGGCGCACCGCCCGAGGTTAAGGACGGGGTTCGTTACGTTTATCTGACCGAAATGATCAACGGTCAGTTCGACGCCGATGCACTCGACTACCTTCGCCGCGACAGCTACGCGACGGGTCTTGCGCTCGGTTACCACATCGACCGCTTCCTTTATAAGCTCCGCCTCGCCGACCGCGTGGCAGACGACGGCACCGTCGAGCGGCATCTGACCGTACCCGTTTCGGGTCTGTCAACCGTCGAGGAAATGGTCTTCTCGAAGCTTATGCTTTCAAGATATATCTATCAGCACCAGAAAGTGCTTGCCGCAGAGTCCTTGATCGAGGATATGGTCGTCGGTATGCAGCGCGGAGGCAGATTCGCGCACCCCATCGACTTCCTCTACCTCTGCGACAACGATATCTACTCGATCGGAGCACCCTCCGCAGATAAGGCACTCCGTCCCGCCGTCACCGATTGGAAGCTTTCGGATGACAGCGACGTCACCGTAGGCGATATGGCGGCAAGAGTTCTCGCCCGCCGTCTGCCGAAAAAGGCACTCGTTATCAGCCAGTCGAACGTCCGCTCCGCGGGCGGTATCGCGGCGCGCGACCTCGGAATCTCGGGACTCGCGGCGGCTGTCAGCCTCCTTCCGAGGCTTCGCGAGGAAATCCTCGAGCAATCGCGCGTCTATGCTGAAAAGCTCGGCATGCAGCGCCCCGAGATGTACGATATCCACATCGCCATCCCGCACATCAGTATGGCAAAGGACTATTCACGCACTCCCGTTCTGACCTACGACGGCGAGTTCATCCCGATGTCCGAGGCAGTAAATCTCAACGATTGGACGCGCTCCTTCGCGGGTCAGTCCTGGAACGCCTATATCTTCGCCGAGCCCGAGATCCTGCCCGCGGTCAGCCTCGCGGCATACACGGTGCTCGAACGCAACGGCATTCTCTGTCAGAGAGGAATGCTCTTCTCTTCCCTTAAAGAATCCGACGCTATCGAGGCGGCAGCCGAAAAGCTCGGCTTGGATTGATGTAAACGATCGAAAATCAACACCGAAGGGAAAGAAATATTTTCAAATCAAATACGGAGGTATATATTATGGATTTTCGTGATCAGATAAAGCAAACGCTTCAGGTAGCCACCGATATCGCAGAAAAAGAGGCAGAGGAAAAAAGAATCCTCCGTTTGAACGCCTTTTGCAACACGGTCAAGTATCACATCGCCGATAAAGCAAGCCATCACACCGATCGCAACGTGCCGTTCAAGATCAGAATGCGCTTGATCTGCACCGAGCCCTTTGATATCGATGAGGGCCCCAGACGCGGCTCGCTCTATCAGACCTTCACCAAAACGAGTCAAGCCACTCTCTCAAAGGACGTCCTCGCCTTCGAAAACAACATCAGAGCAGAGCTCAAAAAGGACGGCATAATCGTCGGCAAATGGCAGATGTATAAGCTGCCCAATGAGCTCGACGAGGAGCTCTATCTCCCCTCGAGCGATCCCGAATTCCCCGATAATTTCAAGCTTTATCTCGACGACAATACCAAGCTCGATCAGTATTATCTCGATCCCTATTCCCCCTTCACGATCAAAGAGGTCGAAGACCGCAGCCACGGCTCGGCGCGCTACACGTATACCTATACCCAGGATACAATGAAGATTATGGATCCACTGGGCGCTACTTTGATCCTCCCGATCTCCTTTAAGTTATAAACCAAAAACATTTAATAAAAATCACAAAGTGAGGTAAAATCATCATGGCAAAATTTGTATGTTCCGTTTGCGGCTACGTTCACGAGGGTGACGCAGCTCCCGAAAAGTGTCCCGTTTGTAAGGTTCCCGCATCCAAGTTCAACGTAATGGCAGAGGGCGCAGCTCTCGCAGCAGAGCACGAGTACGGCATCTACGCAAAGACCGTAAAGAACAACCCCGACGTCTCCGAGGAAGACAAGAAGTACATCTTCGAGCAGCTCATGGCTAACTTCAACGGCGAGTGCGCTGAGGTTGGTATGTATCTCTGCATGGCACGCATCGCACACCGCGAGGGCTATCCCGAGATCGGTCTCTACTGGGAAAAGGCAGCTTTCGAAGAGGCAGAGCACGCAGCAAAGTTCGCAGAGCTCCTCGGCGAGGACCTCGAGCCCAATATGAAGGCTACCACCAAAGATAACCTTGCATGGCGCGTTGACTGCGAATACGGCGCAACCGCGGGCAAGTTCGACCTTGCAAAGTGCGCAAAGAAGAACAACCTCGACGCCATCCACGACACCGTCCACGAAATGGCACGCGACGAAGCTCGCCACGGCAAGGCTCTCGAGGGTATGCTTAAGAGATATTTCAAATAATCCGAAAAGCCTTGTAAAATAAAGCTTTTACATACTTATCAACACAAGAAGAGTGATCGAAAGATTGCTCTTCTTTTTTGCACTTTTGCCTCGGTTTCCACAAAAAACGTGGAACTTTTGTGGAATTTCTCACTTCCCATGGACTCGATTTGGAAGTTAAAGTGGAACTTAAAGTGGAAATCTTTCTTTTAAATTTATTATTTCAAAAAAGCCTACTCTCGCAATAGTCTTTTGACTTTGTTTGCGGAAAGGTTGCGAAATAAGATGAAATTTTCTATTTTAAAATATTATGTTGCAAAATAGAAATATTTGTGATATACTATAATTAACCGCGCCGATATCAAGGGCGGCGGAAACTTTGACGACGGCTGTGCGGTGTTTATCTCTCCCGACGGCGCGTTTGAGACCCGGACGGGTCAGTCGATCTTCCTGCTGAGAAACGATAAAGCGGAAGCCGACGTTATTTAGTCTGAAACCGGACATTTTTATAAGGTAAGAGTCCCGGATTCGAGATATCAGTAAATAAGTTATTGGTTTAGGAGGTAAAAATGATCAAGAGATGCTTTGCTTTGATCCTTTGCGTGCTTATGATCTCCGCTATACTTGCAGGGTGCGCCGATAAGGATCCTGTACTTGACGAAGAAACGACAACCGAGGCAGCTATGACAGATCAATCCACCGAAATCCCCATCGAAACTACCGTCGAGATTACTACAGAGGAGGAAACAACTTCGGAATACATGTATAAAACCGTGCAAAATCCCATTCACGATATGGGCGGCGACCCTTGGGTCGTGGAGCATGAAGGCGAATATTACTATTGCTTTATCGGTTACAATGCTATTTGGGTGAGAAAAGTATCTTCGATAGCAGAGCTTTCGCTGTATGATGCAACTTTGGTCTACTTACCGCCCGAGGGTACTATGTATTCCTTGAATTATTGGGCACCCGAGCTGCACTATATTAACGGTGAGTGGTATATTTACGTTGCCGCCGATGACGGAAATAACGAAAACCACCGTATGTACGTTCTTCGCGGCACGTCGGGGGACCCTACTGCTCCCTTCGAAATGGTGGGGCAGATCACCGATCCCTCAAATAAATGGGCGATCGACGGTACTGTTTTACAGCTGAACGGCGAGATGTACTTTATTTGGTCAGGCTGGGAAGGAAACGAGAACGTGGCGCAAAATCTCTATATTGCCCATATGAGCGACCCTTGCACCATTGATTCCGAGCGCGTTTGCATCTCCGTTCCCGAACTGTATTGGGAAAAGGAAGGTCAGCCCTACGTCAATGAGGGACCTGCCGTACTGCAGCATCAGGGAAAGACCCACTTGGTATATTCCGCGTCCGGCAGCTGGACGGATTACTATTGCCTTGGTATGTTGACGCTGACGGGAGACGATCCTATGAATGCCGATTCCTGGGAAAAAACCAACCAAGCCGTGTTTAAAAAACGTTATAACGTGTGCTACGCCCCCGGACACAATTCTTTCTGCACAGCCCCCGACGGAAGCGTCTGGATGATATATCACGGTAACTTGGTTTCGGGTACGGGCTGGTCGGGCAGATCTGTCTGGATCGCGCCCGTAACGTTTGATGCAGACGGCACACCCAATTTCGGTCAGCCCGAACGCGAGGTGCAGTTCCCCTACTTGCCGGAATAGCTCTGATTGAGTGCCATCCCTTTGGATGGCGCTCTTTTTTAAACAAAAAGCCGATCCACCGTTTGAGGTTGGATCGGCTTTGTGCGCTTACTGCTTTATAAAAATTCTTTTTTGATTTATTATACCAAAAAAGCCTACTCTCGCGAATAGGCTTTTTGCTTTGTTTTCGGAATGGTTGCAAAAGGTTGAGATTTATGGTATAATATAAACATACCTTGTGTCGTATATAGGGAGAATTGCCCTCGCCTGACATCACATTCAGCAATTTGAACTTCTTCAGTCCCGCTCGTATTTTTATGGCGGATTCGCAACGAAAACTCGCCATGTGTTTCCTCAAGATGCGCTACAGATGGTAAATATAATATAATAGGAGAGATTTTATGGTTGATATGATGACTACAAACCAACAGTTGTTTTGTGAGCTGTTGGATCGCAGTATTTTGGAACTGTCGGATATAGACGTTACCTTTCGCGATCGTGGTATCGAGGCGGCGGAAAAGCAGTTGGCGGATTACATACGCTCCTGTCTGAAAACAGAAAATTTCTTTAAAATACCTTATCAGCCCAGAGAAAATGCCTGGGCACTGCCGGAGGATGACGACTTTGCCGCTGCAGAGAAAATAATAAACGGCGAGCTTCGCTCGATAGCATTTCCCCATAAATTTACCGATACCTCCCACGTAGATTGGGAATTTAATCCCACTCCAAATGAATCCCCGGAGTGGACGTGGCAACTTTCCCGTCATCACGAATGGCGCTGCCTCGGACATTGCTACCGTCTCTCGGGCGACGAGAAATATGCAAAAGCATTTACAGAGCTTTTTATGAGTTGGTGTGAGCAGGCAAAATGCCCGTCTGATATGTCAAAAAACACAAAATGTTGGAGAACTATCGAAGCGGGTATCCGTTTGGCACTGAATTGGAACTATGCGTTCTACTCATTTTACAAATCACCGTATATGACGGATCGTGTAATATGTACCTACGTGCGCTCGATCTGCGATCACGGATACCGTCTTAGCCGCTTTCATAGCGCGGCAGGAAACTGGCTGATTATGGAGATGGCGGGGCTTGCACATATAGGCATGCTTTATCCTTTCCTGACCAAAGCACGCGAGTGGGGTGATTATGCCTTTTCGAAGCTCCAATCGGAGCTTGACCGTCAAGTATATCGCGACGGCTTCCAATTTGAGTTGTCTACGAATTACCACGACGTGGTCATTATGAATTACCACAGAGTATTCGCCGCGGCGCGGGAGATAGGATATCCCGTCAGCCGAGAGTTCATCGACAAGCTCTTGCCACTGTTCGAGCTTGACATCAATATAACTTGTCCTGATGGCAAATACCCCGACCTTAACGACGGACATCGCGCTTCGCTTGAAACTTGGTGTCGTTTGGGCAGCATATATTTTCCGAAACATGAGGCAATAAATTATTTTGCGACCAATGGAAAGGATGGACGAGCTCCCGAGTATACGAGTGTTGCTCTGCCATATTCCGGATTGGCTTTTATGCGTACCGGATGGGGCAAAGACGATCTTTGGTGCTTTATGGATGCCGGAGATTTTGGTCGCGGACATCAGCACGAGGACAAATTGAATGTCCTTATGTATGCGTATGGCAAAAATCTTCTTCCCGACTCAGGCTGTTACTCATACGATAGCTCCGATATGCGACGCTTTGTCTTAGACTCCCGTTCGCACAACTGTGCTATGGTTGACGATATGTCGCAGAATCGCAAGGGAAGATATCATCCCGACAACGAGCCGTTGGATAGATACGCAGGTATGCTATGGAGCTTTTCAGCCGACGTCGACAGCGTTGAAGGCGTTTACGATCAAGGATACGGTGAGCAGTACCTTCACGTTATACACAAGAGAAAGCTGATCCTTTTCAAAAAAGGCGTTGCCGGCAGCGCTCCGTTTGCGATGGTTATTGACAGATTTATAAGTGAAGATGGCGAAGAGCATCTTTTTCAGCCCTCCTATCAGCTTGGCACAGAGCCATACACAGATGACGGCGTGCGTTTTACAGCTGATCACGGCGACCAAGTCAGCTTTAGTATTATTGCCTCGGAGCGTCATGGTATTATTATCGGACAGGAGAAGCCATTATTTATGGGGTGGCGAAAGAGCTATGAGCTTCCCAATGCATTAAACTTTCCCGTTCCCGCACCCTGCGTAAGGTTTGCTTTAAAAGGAAAAGCCGCGCGTCTTGTTACACTTTTATGCCCTTACAACGGCACGGGCAAAACGCCAAGATCGGTCGAAGCCTTGAGCAGTATTTCCGATACCAAAGCTTTTATTGAATTTTCCGATGGCAGTACTGCGATCATTGACGAATTGGATCATCCGTGTTACGCGGACACGGCAGACAAATTGGTTGAGATATAAAACAAAGCAAGCCTTGATTTGGAACTAAAAGTGGTTTTGATTTATTATATCAAAAAATCCCGCCCAAGCGAATTATAAGTGCGATGGGTTACAGTGCCGATATCGACGTAGATCAGCTTCCAAAGAAATCGGGATTATGATATAACAAAAATACGGGCTGCCGCCCGGGCGTCAGCCGATTATTATTATGTTTTACTGTCTTCCCTCAAAGTACTTGAGAAGCTGTTTGATTCTGTTATTATATAATCTTTCCTGAACTTTATAGTCAGACGCAAAGGTATTGGTGCCGCTTCTGACAATAGAACGTGTGAAAGTTCCGATATTATCTATCTCACTTCCGTAAACCATACCGGTGTCGAACTTGATACTTTTACGGATAAGGTCGAAGATCATACCCGATTCAGCGTCAACAAGGTATCTTGTCTTCATAATAACCTCGCAGTAAACGGGAAGGATATCCATATAGGAGCGGTAATTCCATTCCTCAAATACGATACCAACCTCACTCACGTGCTTACTTGTTGCCATAACCGACATAGTGCTGTAAGCATCCTGCGCGGTGGTGTAGTAGTTCTGCTGATTGAGATCGAACTTCGGCATAGGAAGCAGACCGTAGGTGGAATTCATGTTTCTGAGCGCCTGATTGACTTCAGCGCTCGGATAAATGTAGAAAAGCCAGAAGAGAGCCTCGTCGTTCGTGAACTTGTTGATGAGAGTAGGTTCGTCAGAGTCTGTGTATGCACCGCCCGCCTCACTTAAGAGGGCGATATTATAGTCGATAGCGCTCGAAACCTTATCGGGATCCCAAGCGATCTCGAGGCCGCCGTCGGAGGTCTTAGCAAGAATATCAATACCGAATGCGGTAAGGAATCCATCGTAAGATGCGGCGCCGTCGCTCGAGAGGATACCAACCTTATCGGGGAGGTCGGCGATGCCTGACTGGTTGGTGTCTACCCAGGCATCCTTGGTGTACTGAAGAAGAAGGTCGATAGTCCACTGTCCGTCAAGAACTACGTCATAGAGGTTGCCGATCTTATAATCGTTTGCAAGAGTTGCATTATAGTAAATAACCATAGAGCGGTCAACACCCGTAAGGTTGAGGTCGCCGACGATGAAGTAGAGCTGATCTTTAATGGTTGCGGCTTCAACGTAGGTCTGATTCCACCAAGGATGGCTGATATCCATAGTTTCAACGTCATAGAGATTTACATAGCAATCGCGGAGAGCCGAGGCTGTAGAGTAGTATGCGTAGTTTGAAATAAGGTCGAGACCCGAATCACCGCCCGACTGATATTCAGCTATAACCATACGATAAGACTCATCCTTACTCGAGCTCTCGATAAAGTCAAAGGTAAAATTAAGATCTTCCTCGAGCTTCTGGTTTCTCTTGTAGATTGCGTCGTTGAGAATATCGCCGTTTGTGCCCTCGGCAAAAAACTCACGGTTCCACGTTTCTTCGTCACGCAGCATCATTGTGATAACAGTACCATCTTCAAACCTTGTGCCCTCTGCGGTCGGGGAAGCTATATAGGGTCTGCCCCACTCGTCGGTAAGGGGAGCGGTCTCGGCGGGAGCATCCGTCAAGGCGGGAGTTGCAGTCACGTCAGTAGCGGTAGTTTCGTCCGCGCCGCCGTTATCCGCACACGCATAGAAGCAAAGCGTCAGAGTGATGAGCGCGAGAATGAACGAAATAATTCTGATAAATTTTTTCTTCATTTTTTGTTCCTTCTTTCTATTTTAATAAAATATATGTGTTATCAGCCGATTATAAGTGCGAGGGGCTCCATCGCCGCGATGGAGTACTTAACGTAAGTCACGCCGTCGCGCACCTCGAAGTCACAGGGGATGCGTTCGCCTCGCTCATTGAGACGGTCTATGCGCGACACCGCACTCTTGATTACAAGCGGAAGTTCGTCGATGGCATCCTGCGAAAGATTGAAGGCTACGGCGAATGTCTCGCCTCCGGGAAGTCTGCCTGCCCTAAGATAGAGCTCTGCATCCTCGGGGTAATAGAGGGGAAGAAGATCGTTCTTCGAAAGGATATCGACCAACTGTTGCTTTCTCGTTTCGTTTAAGAGCGAGAAGGCGGAATAATACTTAAAAGGCATATCAGGAGTTCCGCAAAAAACGATGCACTCACCGCCAAGCGAGGTCTTATGGCGAGTCACACCGGGATACAGAGGCTCGGGGACGCTCTGCTTTTGGTTGAAATGATAGACTTCGGAGAGCCATTCGGTCTCGGAGGAGAGAGGTTTAAGCTCTCTGTTTCCATACTGCACGTCCAAAGAGATACCGTTCACTCGCTCACCGGTTGCGACCTTTGCGCTCGTGGAGACGGTCTGCACACCGACCTGATCAATGGAGGCGGCACCCGACGCTACGGTCACGCCAAGCTCTGTGGCGAAGCCGCGAGTGACAAGCGCGGCAGCCGCGCCGACGGAGAGGATGAGAGTCCCCTTCATAAATCCACGGATCTCGTCATCGGTGAAGCCTCGGACGGAAAAATCGTCGAGGAAAACTGCGCCCTCGCCGTCGTTTCCAAAGTAGAAAGGAAGACCGAGTCGCTCAAGCACACAGCTCGACCAGGCGGAGAGATTAAAATGCTTCTTTGTGCGTAGCTGATAGAAAAAGTCCTGCTTTCGCGTAAGGGGAATGCGGCATCCAAACGGACGGAGCTGACTTGCGTAGGCGGTGAGAGCTTCATAGAAGCCCGAATATTTTGCAAGCTTTTTTCTGTACGCCTTGCCCGATGCGGGCTCGAACGCGGTAAGTCTTGTTATCCAATGCTTTGCACCCGTTGCGCCCTCGAGTATCGATGCGGTAAAGTGAGCGTGAAGGAGCGCGGCAGAGGTGGAATATCTGTTCTGCGGACAAGTATCGGTTTCTGCCAGGAAAATATCGACCTTGTCTTTTGTATTTTCGCGTAGGATAGCCGCGCGAAACATATTTGCGGTGAAGTTACGCGCGCCGCCCGTGTTAGCGGAGTTTGAGTAGGGTCCGCCGTTGAGACGGATTATTTTCGGATTGCCCTCGCCTGCGAACGCCTCTGCGGTATAATCGGAGAACTCGCAGAACGTGGATGTGTAGATGCCCGAAACCACTCCTTGAATGGTAGGATCTACCTCGTCGAGCCCCTCTCGCATAGCTTTTACACAATCAACGATCGAGTCACGAACTACCTCGACGTAAAGGTCGGAATAATATTTATCCTCCTCGGTGTTGCCGAGTACATGCTGATAGAGCTCCTCTCGGGTGATCGCCTTTTTTGCACGTCGGTTGAGTTCTGCCATGTGATGTTTGCAAGCACAGCCACCCGTCGGTCGGTAGAAAAGTCCAAGATCGTCATCGAGCATAACAACGGAGGGGTGATGCTCGGCGAGAATACGGAACTGCTCTTTTATGTACTTGCGGAAGTCGGGATCGAGGGGACAGCAGGTTACTATTCTCTCTTCTCCTGTCGGGAGAGAGACGGTAGGCTGAAAGGGATATGGCTCGTAGGGGGTGTAGATGTGACCAAGGGTTGCCTGCACGAGCACGCCGTGCTTTGCACCGCGCTTATCCAGCCTCTCGCGGAAGAGGTCGTACTTTTCGCATTGCAACTCCGCTTTGTTGACAGGGGGAGTTCCCTCGGGATTGAACTCCATCATAAACATAGCGTGAGTGCTGACGCCTGTTCTTTGCTGTTCTATTATATCCTCGACGATCTCGTCGATGTGATCGGTGTCAAGTGGCATTATAGATAGGTTAAGCATACTCCGCTCTCCTTTCACAGTTGTTCGGTACAAAGTGCGATCAGATCGGAGAGCGAGGCTGTTGCAAGACACTCTACGGTATCTGACGCGCCATAATAAATTTTGACCGTTTCGTCATCCTCAAGGATCATACCGCCGGGGAAGATGACGTTCTGTCTGAAGCCCTCGTCGGTTTCAAATGGCAATTCGGGGGCGATCAAGGGCTCTTTCGACATGCCGATCACCTTTGTCGGATCTTCAAGGTCGAGCAGCATAATGCCGGCTGTATACCGTTTGTCCCACGAGGGTTCCCAACCGTTTTTACCTCTGCCCGCCTGTCGGTCAACCGCGTGGAAGGTCGTAAGCCAACCGTACTTTGTTTTGATGGGCGGTGCCGCCGGACCGATCTTATCGTTTGCAAAAGGAACATGTTCTACGCCCATTACAAGCTCTGTGTCACCCCAATATTTTAAGTCGGGAGATCTTGATGCCCAAATGTCGAAGCGATCCTTTCCGCCTCTGGAATAAACGGTAAAGGGACGCTCGAGGCGCACGTACATGCCTCCGATACGCTCGGGAAACAGAACCATATTGCGATTGTCGGGAGCACTTACACTCAGAATATTGAAGCAATCGAGGGAGTCATTAATATCGGCGATGACGCCGCGGATTCCGTGACGGGTATCCGTTGCAAGGCAAAGATAGAGCTTATCATCAATGACGGTCAGGCGCGGATCGTAATAGCGTCGTACGTCACTTTCCTTCGGCAAGCTCGCGCTATCAAAAAGAGGCTTTTCGCGGACGGTCCAATGAACACCGTCGTCGCTTTCGGCAACACCGAGCAGAGTTCCCGGCTTTTTGACGGGCGGCCAGACGTCTTCCTCAAAATTGTAGTCATCACGAAAGATCATAATGTATTTTTCGCGATACTTCGCAACTCCAGCATTGAATATGAGAGAGGCGTTATAGGGGATGTCATTTCTCGTCAGGATAGGTTTTTCCAATTTTTTGATGCACGAAGCAGTATAGAGGGGAGGTGTAAAGATCGCCATCTTAAAAAGTCTCCTTTGTGTTTTTATCATTATAGCCGATTGTAAAATTACAAAAATATAATTAAATTCGTTTTTTGGCGGCGGCGATAAGTGCGCGTACTCCGCCGCGCGGATTTTCAATTGTAAAACGCAGTTTTACAATTAGGTATTTTTATCATTATAGCATTTTTTCATCGGTTTGTCATTTTGATTGTTTTTATAACATTGCAATTATTATGCTTTTTAAATAATTTTTCTGCGGTTTTTTGAAATATTCTTGCATTTATTCTTGTAATGTGTTATAATAGGTTCAATGAAGGAGGTGATGACGATGCACGATATGGGAATGCTTAAAAGTTATAGAGATGCACAGATCACAAAGGATCATGGTGTGCGATGTGTCGTCAATACGCCGATCGAATTTCCGCTTCATCATCACGATTACTATGAGCTTGAGATCGTTGCCGAGGGAGAGATGCTGCACGAATGCAACGGAAAAAGCATGAGGCTTGGGAAGGGGGACGTGTATATCCTTTCGCCCCACGACGTTCACCGCCTTGTTCCCACTCAAAAAACCACAATATATAACGTTTGTATTTATACGGAGCAATGCAGCAAATCGATTGCGAGACTGTTGCTTGATGAGGAATATCCGCGCTTTGGTAGAGTTGATGATAACTTAATGAATGAGATCAGTGCGCTACACTCTGCCTTGCGGGATGTCCTGAACTCGACGGGTCAATACCGCGGGGCACGCACGTCGGCTCTTACAACTCTGCTTGCGTCAAGACTTTTTGAAATGACCTCCGCTGAGATATCATTGCAGTCTGATCAATCATACTCAACCATTGCCAAGGCAATGTCGTTTATTGAGGCGCACCTCGCAAATCCGATCACGCTTGAGGAGGTTGCGGCTGCTTCGGGATATTCCCGAACCTACTTCAGCAGACTTTTCAAGGAGATCGTCGGAATCAATTTCAAAAATTACCTCGAGCGGGAGCGCATTGAACTGGCAAGTGATCTTCTCGAAATTGAAGAAATGAGCATAACCGAAATAGCCTACGCGGTTGGCTTTAACAGCTTTTCCTCCTTTTGGAGAGCCTTCAAAAAGCTCAAGGGAGTTTCTCCAAGAGAGTGGAGAACACGATAACCGCTTGTAGCCCGCCACGGCAAAAACCTCAAAAATATGCTTAAGAGATATTTCAAATAAGCCCTAAAACCTTGTAAAATAAAGCTTTTTGCGCTAAAAACACAAGAAGAGCGATCTTTCGATCGCTCTTCTTTCTCATTGAGATGCTCTTTCACGGTATAATGTTTTGCCGAGATACTCTATATATCTGTACAAATCACGGTCTATTCGGCGGTTGTATTTTCCGAGTGCCTGCACGACCTCAAAGGTTTCATAATCGTATTCAATCGTAACGTATGGGACGTTTTTCTCTTTTCTCAAAAACACGATGATAGAGTAATGGGATATAACATTACGGAAGTACCTATTGGTATAAACGCAATTATGCTGCAACGCACCTTCATGCTTAAAGTCGGAAATCGTTTTTGGAACTATAATAAAATATCCGTTTTCCTCTCTGTTGATCCACGATAATTCCTGCTCCGCACGAGCATATTGGTTGATCTCGTTTACCGAAACGCGCAAAGCCTTTTCCTGCACCATAACATCGTGTCTTTCAATATAGTCTTTATCAAACAGATCATCAACAGTTACGGCAGGAGTTTGGGCGAGCAAATCAATATAGTCACCGTACAAATTTGCATTGAAAATACCCGGCCTTCTCAAAAAATTAATCAGCTTTGTGTCTAAAACAGAAGCGTCAAGGTTGAAGTGGTTGAAAATTTGCACCAAAGAGGTGTATATACTATCACCGGTCCTCCTTTTCTTCATTACCGATTCCAGCTTTTGAAGAATATCAATATCGTGAAGTCCGCAACGTTTGATGATAGGAAGCGTATTGATAACGTTATTTTTACTTGCAAAATCAATTTGCTTCGACGTAAATTCTTCCAGATATTCGACGATATTTTCAATATGCACCGTCGATGAAAACAGTTTGTGCTTAAACACAATTTCCGCTTTATTGCTATATAACGCCGCCAACATCAGTTTTACGTACTGAAGACAGTTTACTTCGGTTGCCTCAATATAATCATTCAGATATTTACAATCACAATTTCTGACTATTTTATTAAGGTTGACATAAGCCGCCGCATCAGAAGCCTGCCATTTCGAACGTACCGTGGAGTATCTTGCACTCGCGCCCGCACACGAAATGTGCTTTGAAAATTTATAAAGTCTGCCTTCTATACACACAATACGAATAATTTCGGTTGTATCGCTATTAGTAACAACAACGTTGCCTACTCTTCCCTCCTCATAAACGTCGTTTCTCGAGAAAACCCTGAATACATAGGCGTTTGAGTACTTGGACAGAAAGCCTTCAGAATACCTGCTCATTGCTGTTCTTGAATAGTATGGTATTCTGATATATTTCATTTTGTGCTCAAAGGCATCATAATGTGCTTTTATACTGTTATCGCAGTCAGCAAAAATTTCTTGGAGCAATTCCTGGTCCTTGTTTTTAACCAAGCTAAAACTTAAGGGAGCAGGTTCCAATTGGACACTGGCTGAATCAACTCTTACTCCGACCGGTGATTTTGATTCAATTTCCTTGCGGACTGCCTCTGTTCTTTTATACGGCAACAGCAGCTCTTCTTTTTTTTGCATTTTCTCGTTTTCGATCTGCGCGAGTTCCCGATCAATCTTATCTTGAAGATCTGCATCTTCATATTTCAAAAAGCCCTTTTCAAACGCGTCAAGCGGCAATTTCGCAACTCTGTTTCCATAATCAACATAAAAGTACTTATCGTCAACAGAAACGATTATTCCCGTTTGCCTTAATTTGTTAACAACTTTTTTTCCAATGATAATATTCATTGTTCGCCCTCTATACAAGATGAATCAAATTTACGTATTCCCACACGCCGCATTTATACTGAAAATTGCGTCTTCGGATCCACTGTGCCGATCTTCGGCTTGATTTAATTTATTATATCACAAAAAGCGCAAAATGACAATATATTCTCTGTGTTTTCGATATGATATACCTTGCCGATCGCTGCCCCCCTTGGTGGAACTCAAAGCGAAAATCTCTGTTTTGGAGTTATTATATCAAAAACGCCTACCATCGTTCTTTCCTTGGTAAGGCACGGAGAAAGATCGCTCGCGCTTCGTCTTATGTTAAACATATATACGGAAACTCTGTCGGAGGAAGCAGATGTGACAAGTACGCGGGAAACGAGAAAATTGTTCCGCTACGACAACAACGGCAACGTTGCATGCCAGTATAGTGCCTCCCACGCGTGGGGAGAGGGTGGTCTTTTGCTCGGAGCCAAGCTTTTGGGCAGCGTGCATTATGAAAGCGGCACACCTGTACTGGAGGAAATAGCCACGATTTTGCCCTTCAATGCAGGAATTTATATACCAAACGGTTGGACGCTGATCTGTAAAACGTAAAACGGCAAGCTGATTCGCCGGCTGATTTATGAAAGGTAATAGAGTATCCTTGCAAAGATTGGCGTTAACGGGATCAATGGTAAAACCTCGTTCGATGCCAAAGAGTATGGATGCGAAATCGCCGCAAAGCTTCTTGATGAATTTAATCATATTGACAATTATTTGATTTTGATGTATAATTATAAAAACGCTCTAACTAAGAAGATTTGAAGCGATGACAAAGAAAGGAGATACTATAATGAAACGGCTTACGTTCAAGATACTCTACTATATAGCCGCAAGTTTGTTAATCATCTCTGCTTTTTGTCAGCTTGTTTGGCGTTTAAATTCTTGGCATCTGAGTTTGTCTGATCATGAACACGATTATAATTTCACAAACAGTGACCTACACAACCATTGGCAACAATGCGAATGCGGGGAGATACAAAATCAAACTAAGCACAGCTTTATACGGGATAAAAATACCAAATATCATTGGGAATTTTGCAATTGCGGGCGCATCAATGGATATGAAATCCATAGCTTCGCATCGTGGAGCATCATAACTGAAGCCTCAGAAACCTCATCGGGTCTTAAAGAAAGTTTTTGCGATATCTGCGATTTTTACACTATCAATACCATCCCTAAAATTCCGCATGAACATAATTATTCCGAAGAATGGAATTGGGATGAACTCAATCATTGGCAAGAATGCGTTTGCGGAGAAAAGAGTGCATTTTTATCTCATAAGTATGGTGAATGGGTAGTAACCCAAGAGGCTACGATTCACGCAACCGGAATACAAGAGAATATTTGCGAAACTTGCCGATTCGTTATAATCAAACCCCTTCCTCACACACATTCCTTTGACTCAATCTGGGAAAAAGATGCAAGCAAGCATTGGCACCTGTGCTATTGCGGAGAAAAAAGCGATGTCGCTTCTCACTCATACGGAAGCTGGAAAACAACACGAGCCGCTACCATAAACGCTACCGGAGAACAGAAGCGTTCTTGTAATGATTGTAAGTTCACCGAAACCAAAACCATTCCGAAAATACCGCACACTCACTCCTACACCAACACATGGTTTAATGACGAAAATGAGCATTGGAATCAGTGTTCTTCTTGTCACGATAGGATCAACATCTCAGCTCACACACTTAAAGAAACTACGTCAACGGATGCATCGAAAAAACGAAAAATATGCACAGTGTGCAGTTATTGGCAAACAGAGAAGGCCTCCGGCAATTGATACCATTTGTGGGTGCCTTTGAACGTTTAGCAGCCGTTTAAAAAAAGCCAAAGCACTTTGCCTCGGTTCGAGGCAGAGTGCTTTGGCTTATTATTTTAATACGGGTTTCTGTCTATCGATACGAGGCTGAAAAACAAAGCAATCCAGTCCATTCTTTATATTTGAGAAACATCCGAGTATCGAACAGATGTAATCCAGATCGTAGATTTCCTTCTTAATAAAAAACATCATTGCTGCATCAAGATCAAGCTCATAGTTTATTGCAAATCCCGCGGAATGAAGCAATTCCTCGGTTTGGTCGGTATCCAAACGCAGGGCAACTGCAATTGCAAATGCGTTACCGCGTTCAATATCCGGCATCTCGCCACTCATAATACGTCCCCATTTGGAGCTGCTGAAATTTGCTGCCTTATAAATATCCGACGCCTTGGGCATCTCGTCATCAAATTTATTATATATGTGTTCCTTATCATTCATAAATTGATGGATTTTTCTTGCCAACGACATAGAAGCAGTATCGGGAGATCTTAAAAGAACCTTGTCGTCCTTCTTATCAAACACCTTTCGCATTGCAGTATTCCACAGCTCTGTAGCCATTATATCCGTGATGCTTTTATCGATTCGCTTAGGTGCTGAAAATATGCACTCATTAGCAGCATCTGCCTCATAAGGGTCAAAATACTCCAATTTTCTCATATTGTTTCTCCTTCTAAAACGAGCTTGAATTTTGCAAAACGCTATGGTAATATTGTAACACAATAAATAGCATATTTCAATATCTTTCGAAGAAAAAATACAAAATATAATATATTCTCCGCAAATACATTGGTTTTCCCGTCATACAAACAAATGGCTGACTCTTATAGAATCAGCCATTTTCAATTAGATTGCAGTATACTCTAAAATCAAAGATCTGAGATCATTCGCGATCGCAATAAGCGTGCCATTGGTTATAGGATATTCAAAGGTCCAGCTTTCCTGCAAAAATTTCTTCTCTTCAACCAGCAATTCTCTTGCCTTCGCTTCAAAAACTCTTGCCTTGCGCTTGTCGCGCGAGGGAAGCATTTGAGATACGAGCTCAGCACATTCCTCTAAAATCTCCGCGCATTGGTGACAGGTAGGGGCGAGACAATTATATTCACCAGCATCTCCACCCGCGAATTTAGACAAAAACCATTTTTCGAGATCCATCAACTTATACTGTACGGCATATACGTCTTCAGCAAGCCGCTCCTTGTTAATAATATCGCAGTTTTTGGGGCTAAACAGCATCATATTCTATCTCCTATCGTTTTTAGGTAGTTGGGGTGTGCTCACTGCCTTCAACTTGAGCTGTGGTAACTTCGATCGGATCGGTGCTGTCCTCGTTGCCGGTAGAAGGCAACTGACCTACCGTTACGCCCTCCCCGAAATCGTAATATCCATATTTCAAGTAATCATCCGCCTTGGGGGTAAGATATCTTCCGCGAGATGTAACGCTTATAAAGCCGATCTTCATCAAGAAGGGTTCATATTCTTTAGTAAGGAGCTTGGAATCGAGATATACGCGAGCAGCAAGCGTTTCTTCGGAGAGGAAGCCCTTTGCCTCGTCTGCAATCGCTCGAAGTATTCTTCTGTCCGTATCCTTGAGTCCGATTTTGTCTATACCTCTGTCTTCAAAATACCGTTCTGCCATTTCAAGGGTGACAGTATCGGTATCAAGTGTGACTGCTTTGGTCTTCAGCCCCTTAACTACTGCTTCAAGCTCTCTGATGGAGCTGCGGCAACGGTTGATGCACGCATCTACGACAGCTTCCTCTGCATTAAGCTCCATCGCACCGAGCTTTTTTTTGAAAATGCGACGAAGCTCATCGCGAGTATAATCCTGAAGGACGAACGTAAGGTATCCGCAACGGTCCTTGAGAGTTGAGATGATCGCATCATAGTCGGTCGTAGCACCGATAAAGGTAAAGTCGGGAATCGGCACGCTCTTAGTACCACTTTCTGTCAAATAGCTGAATACACGGTCATTAAGAACGGTAAGTAAACTCGACTGAAGCTTTACGGGTAGTGCGTGTATCTCATCAAGTGCGATCACCACGGGGCGATTGGCTTTGGAGATATTTATGAAAAAGTCCTGAAATAGCCGCTGGGATCTAACGTCGTTCATAAGCGAGGTACAATCAATGAACTCAAAGTCTACACCAAGCTCCTTGGCAACGAGCTTCATAATGGTACTCTTACCAAGTCCTCTGTTGCCCAAGAGCAGAATATGATCAAGGTGCTTTTTGCCAAGCTTTTTGGCTGCCGCAATATCCTCCTTGAGTTTGCTGATAACGTGCGACTGTCCGATGAATTCATCAAGACAGCGAGGTGCCAAGGGGTTGCCTTCATAATAAATTATATCCGACCCCGATCCTTCTTGTGCGTAAGGAACCAAGGGCGTAGTATCCTCGGCGTTGGCGGGCACAAAATCCGCGGAAGCACCGTCAGCACCCTCATATGGTGCTTCATCCGTGTCCCACTCGCCCTGTTTTAAAGTCGGTGTTTCCTTTTTGGGAGGAGGGGGTGCCAATCTCTTTCCCTTTTGGGAAGGATTTTCATCCACATCCAAAATCGGTTTGATCGGAGTCTCTCTATCCGTAACAGGTACTTCAGGATATGCCTTGATATTGCCCTTACCTCTGCTAATATCAGCAAAGGAAGGTGTCACCTTGGAATCCAGAAGTCCGAAAAATGCCATAACCGTGCTATTATAAAAACCGTATCTTTTTAAAATATCGATAACGTTATCAATACTTTCATAAATATTCCGGCATTTTGCTCTTTCCATATAAGAAGGAGCCTTGGTATAAAGCTCCTTACAATGATCCGAAATGCCACGAAGCATTTCAGCCGCTTTCTCTGCTTTGGCAGGGGAAGCCTCTTTCGCAAGATTTCTAGCTCCTACAAAAAGAACTCTGATCTGACTTAATGTTTTCATTTGGTTCTCCATTTATATATTTAACTGATTTTATATAACGCTTAAACCATACTTTCCAGTCCCCACTTGGAGAGAAGCTTTCGAATATTCTCTGCCGTGGTAGCATTGGAAAGTCCCGTGGCTTTAATGTGTGCTGTGCCGATCACTTGTCCGACGGTAGAGGATTTATGGATGCCGATACATTCTCCATCTCTGTTAAAAACAGGAGCTCCACTATCGCCGTTATTTGAGGGAGCTGTATACACGAGGTCGTCATCGTCACTCGAATGTGCAAATTTTACGTTTCCGGACACCGGCGCCAAACCAAAGTTAAGCCCATTACCTATAAGCATCATTGCGATTCCGGGACGAACCTGGCAATAATCTTTAATAAGCGGTACAAATGGTGTTCTGCCATTAAAGTTCTTTATCTTCAAAAGAGCTAAATCGAATTTTTTGTCGGCTTTAACAAACTCCGCTTCACATTCGATTGTTCCATCACCGTTTTTCACCGATATGCAGGTTGCTCGTTTGGAGCCCTCGTGGATAACGTGATGGTTTGTAAGGAAGTACCCGTCGGAAGTGATGAAAAAGCCACTTCCAACACTCGAATGTGCTCGTACAACCAATGTCGCCGGAGAGCATTTTTCAAATACATCCGCCACCCAATCGACATCTTCGCCGGGAGATGGAGGTTTTACGTGAATAGGTGATTTAAGTGTGAGGGAAAGGCGCTCCCCTGATGCATCAATAGGCTTGATTGCTTTCTTATCGTCTGCAATCGGTGAGGTCAACGAAACTTTAGTTGCGCCTTTTAATATTGCCTTCTTAACTTCGGCAGTAATTCCGTATTTGGTTATAATTGCCGCGAACGTATCGTACCTGTCCGCCTCGGCAAAAAGCAATGCTTTGTCGGAATAAGACTCTATCTGCCATCGGATTTCTCGCAAGGACTTTGCATACAGTATAGCATACGATCTGGCGTTAGAGGCATCGCCTACATCAAGGTGTTTTCTGAACTGATTGCGGTAATATTCAAGTTGTTCGGAATAAAGCATTGTAAGACTCCGATCTGTTTAATCGCCAAGCGCCTCGCGAAGCTTAGCCGGCAGAAAAGAAAGATCGTACTTGGCTCCGAATTTCTCCTTGAACGTCCTCGTTTCCATAGCGTCCCTCAGCATTCTTGCTTCAAAACCTTCGACCTGAATGTTGTTATAAAGATCAAGAATGATTTGATTGAGTTTGTAATCAAAGTACTTCTCGTCAAGTGACATATTGAGCCTATAAGCATCGAATGCCATAAGATCTTCGTCCGAGGTGGAATTGATATATCTTGCCAAAATAGTTTCAAAATCAGCTCGAGTGATCTTGTCGTCATGGGGAGAACCGCTTCCGAGAGCAATGATCTCGCGCTTCATAGGAAGGCTAGCCGCCTGACGGCAAATCGATTTTATATCAGCGCCTGAATATCCGGCAAAACGATCAGCGAGCCACTCGGTTGTTACGTCAGAAGCGCAAGGGATATCAACGCGACCCTTGACCTTGGGATCCTTGCCGAGAGCAATTCTGACAAGCTGCTCTCTTGCCGGAGCATCGGGCATAGGAACGTAGATCTGTGTGTCAAATCTGCCTCCGCGAAGAACTGCACTATCCAATGCCCAGGGGCGATTGGTTGCCGCTATTACGATTCTGACCTGTCCGGGTTTTGCTTTTGCGGTAAATCCATCCATATAAGTAAGCAGCGTCGTAAGCTGCTCCCGGGTGTGCGTTGATTCGTCACCCTCACGGGAAGCCGCGATAGCATCTATTTCATCGAAGAAGATGATGCACTTTTCCAGCTTATTCGCCTGTTCGAATATCTCTGCAATTATCTTTGCACCGTCACCGACAAGATTCGCCATTACGTCCTTGATCTGGACAACGGCAATTTTACAGCCCAGAGCACCTGCAAGACATTTTACTGCATGTGTCTTACCCGTACCGGGAGGTCCGTAAAGTAAAACCTGAATACCTCTGTCGTTTCCGCGATATTTGCGGTAGATAGGTGCGTATTTAGGATCCATAGGGGCAAAAATATTGACTACGAACTGGTCTCGAAGATCTTTGAGACCGGCGATATCGCAGAGAGTCAGCTCAGGTATCGGAGCTGCAAACCAATCTGTTGTCTTAATTTTCTCTTCGCTTGCCCCCGAAGCCCTCGCGGGCTTCGGGATGGTGGGATTTGCAAGGAAGGCGCCGATCTCATTAACTACGGTACGGTAGTAACTACGGTGCGATTCTATGAGGTTGCTCTTCTTAAGTTCATCCTCTGCATCGCGAACTGCAAGCTTGCCCATCTCTATCGCGCGAGGGATATTGTTATCCTTGCGCGCCTCGTTGTATTCTTTTACGTAGTTTTCAACCCTTGAAATCGGTATCTGATTCAACGTTATTCTCCCTTTCTTTCTTCGTCAAGCATTGCCGCGATAGCATCAATGCGAGCTTCATCGGAAGCGCTTACGCTTTCTTCGGGCTTGGCAGCCGGCTGAGTAGTTGTAATCCCGGAAACGAGGCGAGCCTCTAGGGATTTCTTGATATTGTCCACACGCTGAGTACGCTTGGGATCTTTGTTTTCCTTCTTGCCGTAGATCTTTTCATACGCGGACATATGTGAACTCGACATCTCGGAGCGAAGAGATTTTACACTCTTACGTGCATTGGCGAGAGCTTCACGAAGACTCTTGTATTCCTTGCCGAGCTTGGTAAAGTCGGGAGCCTTTGCGAATACTGCTTTGCAAGCCTTGAGAGCTTTGGGCAACTTACCGAGTCTTGCCATTACCTTCGCCGTAATAGCACAGGTCTTGATTTCAAGCTCAACTGCGGCGAGCTCTTCACCGAATTCCTGAAAATCGGCGATCATATCAACAAGCTCGTTGACATAGTCATTGTTATCCATCTTTGCAGCCTCATAAGCTGCATCCGAAAGCTGATTTACGAGGTTTTCGATATCCTTGCGCTGTTCTCCAATCTCAACGATTGTTTCTGCGATAAGAACTTCCTGGTGGAACTCCTTATCCTTGATAGTTTTTTTAGTCATAACTGTATTCCTCCTGAAATATGATTTCTGTATTATTTTTAGTATTAGTTGCCGTACTTTTTCTGAAGCTGAGCCAATCTGTCGCTAACCTCCCGTGCTGCGGAAGTATCGGACTCACTTGCGGAAACAGGAGCTGTATATTCTTCTCCATATTTCTTCTGAAGCTCAGCCAATCTGTCTGAAACCGCATGCGAAGCGGCGCTTCCCGAATAATTAGCTTTCATAATAGCGGCACGCTCCTTGATCTTTCTCTTAGCTGCCTCAAGCTCTTTCTCGTCCTTGATGCTGCGCGCCATCTTATTTTCAATTTTGTTGATGATAGCGAGAACCATATCTACCACCCTGCCGATATCGCTTTCGTTATTGACCATAGCAGGAAGCTTCTTTTCGGGAACGACCTTAATAACGTATGAATACCACTCATAGTCGATAAGAGATGCAATATACATTTCGAGGTCAAGAAGGATCTCACGCACTCTGAGAAAATCATCGGTCTTATCATTATTATGACTGATCTGTGTTTCCAGTCTAGAGATCGCATCGTTAATACGAACAAGCTCTCTTTCGCTTGCCGAGGATCTGCTTTTTGCTAACAGCTCGCGTTCTCTCTGCTCAAGCATATTCTCAAGTTCCACCGCATTGCGGTCAAACTTTGAGATCTTTTCATCCAGATGAGTTACAACTGCAGTGACGATTTCAGCCTCTTCGGCGGCTCTTTTTTCGATCGACTTTTTTCTATTGCTAAAAATCGTATCAATTATCATTGTATTTGTCTCCTTTATTATTTTTGAGTGTGTTTGTTGATTGTGACTCTGTAAATATTCACGCTTTTAAGCATTAGCATATTTAACTTCAACAGAGCCGCAACCTCGGGATCGTTCTTGAGAGATGACTCAAGAATGTTGGGGAACTCCTCCGCTGAAACGCGATTTGCAATTTCACGGATGTGGACAAGAAGCTTATCTCTCAAGTACATCGAGTACCCCTCAAAGGTGTTATTAATAAGCTCCCTCTCATATAAATATGAGATATCACCTTCTTTTACAAACGGCAATCCTTTTCCATCCAAGGAAGATGCATCAACGTTTCTTCTTGAAACAATAACGCTGCCGTTTGCGGAATACCCTCTTCCGTCATCACCGAATCCCCAAGGGATTTCGATATCTCCAATACGGAGACACCAATAAAGATTGTCGGATTCATAGAAGCAATAGTCGGGGAAGACGTTTTGCTTCTTTGCCTCCACAAAAGGCTTGGTGCTGTACGCCGCAATAAATCTCTTGCCGTTAATAACGGATACTCGCTTTGTTTTCCAAAACATTTTTTCACCCTCGAACGTTGTGACAATATTATAACACATTCTATCTTTACACTCAAGCAAATATATCCCGTTTTTCGGGAAATAGAACTGCACTTCCAAATTTTTGCCCAAAATTTGAAAGTGCAGAGATAATATATACAATATGGTTAGTCTATTCTGAAAGCAAGCTGTCTAAAAAATTCCGACATTTTTCACAAATATTCGGACCGTCAAGAAAATTTTCAACAATTCTAAAATAACGCATATGTTTTTCTTTAAGCTCATCGTACATCTTTTGTAAATGGATCGAATCAGAGTTCAGAACAGGATCGCGCGCTGCCGCAGTTCTTCCTACATCCGTATTCCAAGCCGCCTTCACTGCAGCACCAAGTGCAACAACGTTTTCCGAAGCGAGCTTCACGTACTTTTTGTCTTTGTTGGCATCCTTTATTCGCAAAGCTCCATCATCTGTCTCCTTATCAACCCAAAGCACATTTGGAATGGGGATTATAAAATCCTGACAAATATGCCTTATGACCGTTTCTCTCAACGCCTTTATCCTTGCAGTTCCGCCGGTAAAAATAATGTGAGAAACCTTCTTATTATTCAATCGGTCTTTATTCAGGTTGATATAATAATTTATATGCTCAGCGCACTGAATAAAGCAGTTTTCGATATTTATTGAGCGATCATCTTCGCTCGTGTAGATTCCAACATAAATCGTATCGCCTTTTATTGAGCTGCCGATCTGATTCTTTTGCAAGACGAATTTCTTGATTTTTGTTTTACCGTCTTTGGTCAGCGTAGATTCCACGCGCATAGTTTGAGGCGTCGTGTCATTTTCATTGCCTTGGAAAAAGTCTGTCTTGCTCTTTTCCACAGAATAATCAAACAACGGAGTATCTCGCTTCTCACCATTTACATTCAATATCGTGCTGTTTTTATATATCTGAATGCAAAGCTCCTCGGTTATCTGCTTGCCCATCTTGATATCCATTCTTCCATTTTCAATACTTGCTGGAGCTGTGATAGGGCAAATACTGATAGAATCGTCTTCGGGGCACTTGTTGGCTTGGATGACGGTCATATCAAGCGTATATCCGCCAAAATCTGCAACGAGGATCAGATCGCCGTCTTTGATTTTATTTTTGTATTCGTTTACTTTTTGATGTGCCTCATTATAAGCAATTACCGCAAGAACAGGCTCGGGAGCGTATATAATTTCTATTTTTTGAGATGTTCCGAAAACACTTTGGCAAGTATTAAAAATAATATCTCTGAGGTTTTCGCAATATTTACTCTGGTTGGTTGGAGAAGTATACGTGGGATGACCGAAACATACCCTCTTCAATGTAGAAAAATTGTATTCGATACTGTCTTTCCTACATTTTTTTATGATTTTGAACAACACTTTCATATATTCTTCAACGTAATCTATGCGAATTCCTTGACCGATATCCTCCTTCAAAGAATCAATGATTGCTATATCAGCACTCGTATTAAAAGCATATTGAAAATATCCCGTTTTATCTTCGGTCATTGCGGTTGCAAAATATTTGTCGTTAAGTAATTTATCGTAAAAAATTATCGGTTCTTTATCTTTATCCTCGTATCCCACCACGCTGACCGAGCTGCTTCCGAAATCTATACCCAGATATTTGATATTTATATTGGACATAATAATTGCTCCTTATTAGTAGCTTTGACCGCGGGCGTCAGCCAGCACCTTAATAACGTTTTCTATCTGTTCTGTCAGAAATTCGACCGAGTTTGATCCTCTAGTTCTGATCAGAGAATTGATCGCATTACATACGCCGTCTCTCAGCTTCTCTTCGAGATCTGATATTTCCGCATAATACGCTTCCTTCTGCTCAATAAGGTCTTCCAGTTCCTTGATTTTTTCACTCTCAACACCGTCAGATTTAGCAGAGGGTGCTGCCTTCTCCACTTCAAGGTCATTAATACGAGCAATAAGCTTTGCGTTATTCTTAATCTCTTCCTTAAGCTTCAACTCAAGCTCTTCGATCATTGCGCAATTTTCAAAGACCGGCACGACATTTTCATTGAGCATGAGCTTTATCTCTTGTAGCTCTTTGATCAAAATTTTCATTACCTTGTTGTTCTGATGCAATACTTCATCATGCATGCAGGTAGGATCGCGTGGCTCATCTTTTTCTTTTGCATCTCCGCTTTTGAGTGCAGGCTCTTTATCATCAGTATCAACAGCTACGTTTCTTTTGGACTTGAGTGCAAAAATTACAAGAACCGCCGTAACCGTTATCGAAAGCAATAGCACATATCCCAACATACATGCTGCAAGTATCTGCAAAATATTTTCCATTACTATACCCCCTTTTTATTTGTTAATTGCTTTTACATAGCTTATTTAAGCTTTCATTATAATCCCAATGATGCCCGAAGCTTAATTCGAGAAACCAAACTGAGCTATCTACTGTAATATTATCACCAAAAACTATTTCTCTTAAATCTAAAGGATAAAGGTTATATAGCTTCCTTACAGCCTCCTCATTAAGCTTTACCATTCCCAAATCACCGCAAACTATCAATCTTTTAGGATGGTAGTTGGAGCCGTCGACGCGATATAATTGCTGACCGTTATTTAAGAGATTAGCATCTTGCGAATTCAAACAGATACATACTGTATCTTCACAAGAACATTTTTTGATATGATAGGTTTGTAAGCGCTTCGAGCCATCAAAGCGGATCTCTAATTTCGGATCGTCTACCGGAATAGTTGTAATACGCGAGAAGGAATTCTTTTCTACGGCAAACTGACAACAGGTACAAACGTAATGCTCCTCACCCGACATTCTCTTAAAATCCGTACTACGCCCGCACCGCGGGCAAACAGCTATTTCCGAAATCACAAAATCGACCTCGTTTGTCGGAGTCACTCTGACTGCGTTAAGATAATCAAGGGCGTTAGTCAGTTGGTCAATACTGTCCATCTGATTAACGATCTTTGTAACCATAACCTTGACTTCGCCAACCTCGCTATGTGTCTGTTTTACAGATTCGTACATATCAAGCAACAGCTTCTTGTTCTCTTGGTCGAGCGAACGGATCGCGTCGGTTACCTTCTTCAAAAGCTCTGCTGAGGAAATATCATCATTATTCTTACCGTTGCGAAGCTCGTTTAAAATCTTATCGAGCCTTTTATTGATATTATTCTCGCTCTTTTTGAGAAGATCGTTGACAGAATAAACGATCTCTTGCTGTTGATTATTGATATCTCGCTTAAAGGCTTCAAAATATTCCACGCCGACGATCTTACCAGCTAGCATTTTCATTTCCTTTATATGCTTTTCACCGATATCGTTGCCAACGTGCCGAATCTCCCGAAGTACCGCTTCAAACTTTTCCTTTATTTCATCATCCTTAACAGACTCAATAATACTGAAAGTTTCACCGCAGCTGAGGCAATGAACATTGTTGTCACTGTCTTTGTAAACGTTTCTTCCGGTTGCTTGGCATGCGGGACACTCAAGACGAAAATAGCAAAACGGATCTGTTTTGGCTATATGGTCGATCTTGATTTCCGAAAAGCTTTTTCCGGTCTGCTCGCAAATCTGCTCCATATAGTTAAACGCAGGCTTGAGAGTTTTAATAAGATTGTCGTTTCCCTCTTCTATCATATGCTGAATGATCTTTATCATATCCTGGTCTTTTGAGCTCATTCTGAGATATTTTAACTCATATACCTGATTATGGATAAGGTCTAACAGTCCTCGAACTGCCTTAGGTGTTTTATCCAATTCTACTCCAAGCAAATCTAGGCAAATATCTTCTTTTTTTACATTCAGACTTTTATTTTGAGCATCATCTGTTTGTTTTGCCACTTCGTCAAGCACTTTATCAATAGCCTTTTTGAAGGTTCTGATCATTTCGTCGGCTTCCGAATCGGTCATAACATCAATCCTATTCAACCATCCCAAAATATCACCTTCCGAAAGCTCAAGCATACGGTTGAACTTTTTGGACATCTTCTTTGACATCCGGGTATAATCAAGTCTATCGATGAACTCCGCAAGCTGATCTTTTTGCTTGGAATTCAGCTCATTGATATAATCAATAAGCTCTCTAAAAAGTTTTTTTCTTGCCTTGAACTTATTGGTGAAGAAGAAGGTACCGTCAGGAAAGACCCGTTGAACCACGCTCTCCATAAATTCCTCACCCGCACCGCCTGCAACGGATTCTATAAGCTCGCCTACGATATTCCCCGCCACCGCCTTAGCTTTTTTAAGCCAAGTACAAGAAATAAAGATTAATAAATATTCTACAATTTCCATATCATCCTCGCTTTTTATTCAAATGCTATGATATAATCAGCAATCTCGGGATTTATAGAGCGACAATCCCAAACAAGCTCTTCCGGTACCCTAAAAGTTATATTATCAGGAAGAGAGCTTATATCCTCAACGACTATTTTGGTTGGATAGGGACTGCGAAGCACAATAGCGGTTACCGTGCTTTCTTCAATACTGCCTTTAATATGTATTTCGGGCGCATACACCTCGACGATCCGTACTGCAGAACCGTCAAAAGCTCCTGCTTCAATGGAAGCGATCGACTCGGGTAATACAACGGTTTTGATCGCGGTTGCGTCGCGGAAGGCTCCCGGACCAACCGCTGTTACCTTTATCTTTGTTTTTACGGTGGGATCAATTTTGTATATATGCTTCAAAATCAAGGAGTTGATATCGTTGATGGGTTTGATTATATCCACTCTACCCTTAAGCACGTCATCCTGAATAAAGATCAGAATATCACTTGTCATCTTTGCATCGTTGGTTAAAGTATCATTGACTGTGTATATTTCCTTCTCACCCAAAGGCAGTAGGTCCTTTGCTGTCAAAAACACACCGTTGAAAGTTGCGCTTCTTTCGCCCTGAGTATCCGTGATCTCGTATGTAGCAAAGCGTGAGTATAAATCGCGGTCGCACCATGTGTCGGCACACTCTACGGCATTCATATTGGGAGTTAATGCAAACGGTATAAATAAGATGACCCAAACAAAGCAAACAGCCAACATTCCCGTTTGCTTTGCTATACTCAAGTTACTACTTTTGGTACTGGTAGGGAGATTAAGCACGTATAAAACAAACAACAATAGCGAAGTAAATGTGTGGCAAGGAAGTAAAGCAACAACGATAATACCAAAGTACAAAGCAAGTTCGCACAGAATAATAATATACATCGTTCGGAAATGCATTATTCTGAAAATTGTCAGGATCAAGCAGATGCATACGGTGAACGATATCAAAACAACCAAAGCGATAAGTGACAAGCTTAAGGTACGATCGACAGCAAAACCGCTATACAAGGCGTGTGATAACAAAATCAGTATTGAAAATGCTATACAAATAAACCATCTGGAACACAAAATGGCACCGGAAACTTTGCACCTGTTGATTTCTTTTGTTAATTTGGCGTTTTTTCTACGCTCTCTCTCCAATACTCGATTATATTGGATTTGTTGTCCAGCAGCCTCTTTGCTGACTATTACACTTGGAGATTCGTACTGCTTCAGATCAAGCAAATAATTACTCATTGCATATACCTCCATACGTCACTCTATCGTTTTCTTTGTAGAATAAGTAAGTGTCTCCTTCGTAAACAGATATCGTGAATTCATACGTAATCTTTTTCTCAAGAACAGCAACGTGCTTGAATTCTATCGTTATATTTCGATCAAAATCATTGTTTCGTATGCTCTTACGGACGCAAGATCTATCCGCTAAAGTCAAATAAGGGAGATACTTCTTGATATTTTTCTTAACGTGGTTCTCAAGATGATGCTTTGCCCGGGTTTGAGTATTTTCGCGCTTGTTCAGATAATCCAGAACTTTGGAGTAGATCTCCTCTGCTTTCTTTTTCTCGGAATCATACTTATCATCGCATTCGGTCGCACAATTCGGACAAAATATTAATCTGAACGGAGATGCATCGGATTTGCATTTATCCACGCAAGAGGGGCATATTATTCTGTCGCAAGAAGAACATCTGCGAAATT
Organism: Eubacteriales bacterium; assembly: GCA_045644325.1. Classification (GTDB taxonomy): domain Bacteria; phylum Bacillota; class Clostridia; order Oscillospirales; family CAG-272; genus CAG-390. Next base: position 41,477 of record JAZRGT010000031.1, read on the forward strand.
TCTCATAGGAGAGTTTATCATAATACTTCGCCTTGCCGCACACAACGCAATGGAATACCAGCCCAGGATATTTCGCATCATCCAGCACGTACTGCTTCATTCCATCGTCGCTCTCTACCTCAAACAGCTTCAGTTCACCGTCGCACCCCTGAATAATATCTTTGGAGAGGCAATTACGGCACGCCAACTCGCCTTTATTAACGACCTTCGGACGTAACGCAGAGATCTTGCTGTTTGTAGCACATCTCGAACAAACGCGGCTTTGGCAGATTTGGCATCTGTTGTCTTCGGACTTGTTATCGTGTAAAACAGCCTGTCCGCAGTTAGCACATGTAAATACATTGCCGTTTTTTTCAATAGGAAGAAAACCGTTTGTATCAACAAGGGCGTAAACCGTGCCCGATCTATTACCGCAAATGACGTTTTCGGTCTTTTGATATGTATAAGCACCGCGGGAAAATCTGTCTTGACAGTTATCACAAGAATGTTTGCCGTCAAGCAAGATATGAGAAGCAAGGTAAGCATCCTTTTGCTTTTCCGAAGAATAGTAGATCGTTCTTCCACAGATCTCACACGTAAAGCTGTGGACGCCCGAGGTATATATATCACCGAATTCAATCTTTTGGTCCTTCAGATAATATGCTGCTGAGAAATGTTCATAATAGTGGTATTTTCCTGTAAGAGGACATTTGCGACACTCACTCTTAAGCCGAAAATTATTATCGACAAAAAACACATCCTTAATGTAAAAATGCTTGGTAACGCCGTTTCTTTCAACACCGACCGCATAATTATTAATTGCCCGTACCTGATTTTCCCCATTAGCAAGAGTTGCTACAAAATTGGGGTCTTTAAGAGTCCATTTATCCGGGATGATCTTGATGCCTTTGCCGTTTTTTTCAACCTTGTGCGCCAGCACAAGCGATCCGAAATCATTGATCGGATATTCATTCGGTATGTTAGTCAAGCCTTCGAATTTATAGGTTGGCTCTTGATTTTTTAATTGGCTCTCAGACAAATAGAGATAAAGCTGAGTGGTGACTTCAAATGCCCCCAAGCTGCTTCGCCAGATCACAGAAAGGTCGCCTATCTCTCGGTTGCACGAAAAACGATACACATACTTTTTATCATTAACAGCATCAATCAAAAGTGCACAGGGCTTTACCGTCAGCTGACCGACCTTTGCATCCTCCTGAATTGAAACGCGCCCGAGAAATTGACAAAATTGAGAGCTCTCGGATGCAGCAAGCACGCTCAACATTTTTTGGATATTTTCACGACGGCAGCTTTCGTTGGCGCTTTCACCCGGAAGCTGACCGTTCAGAATGAAATTCAATATTTCACTCGCTTGATTTTGTGCCGCACCCTGCTTCAAAAGCTTTTCAGCATCCAATTCCGATTCAGAGAATGTACTACGCTCGTCCTTATCAATATGCTTGTGCGTATAGACGGTTGAGCCCTCTCCGTTTTCATATTTCATATCTACGGTCAAATAATCAACCATTCTTTCGTAGATATCTCCAACTGCTGCAACGATTTCCACCTCGATCTCGTAATGAGAGAAAAACCAATCAACGCCGTGTTCAGCCTCCTTCGGTGGATCACTTATACTGATTTCTCCGTGGGTTCGGTTGCCGAACAGCTTATTATTCAAAAGATCTTTTTCAGGCGGTATGGTGTTGTATTGAACATAATAACAGCTGTAATCCTTCTTGACCTTATCCATCAATCGGGTTATAAATCTTGAGGCACGAATGGCACGCTCGGCGTTGGGGTGTTGTTCCGAATCGGGATTTTCCCCAAAGCATATCTCATAATGAATATCATCGAGATAGCAGGAAACGTAGTTGCTATTTTCTTGGTAATCCGTAACAAGATTTTCTTCTTTCGCCGCCTTCAATAATTCATATATCTGTTTTTCTTGATCGGTTAGAATAATCATTTCACTTCTCCGCAGGAGCCTTTCCAAACTCCGGTATCTTACATAGTTCTCTGATCATATTCTTTACATACTCTTGATCCTTACGATGGTAGAAAAACTCCATCAATTCGGAAAAACTGTATTTTTGGAAAAGAATCGTATTGGTAAGTTTCATCTTTTTGAAGAACATATTACAATCGCTCTGCTTTTTAAGCTCCACAATCTTTGCGCGCAAAATGTCCACGATAATAGGCTGAAGAAAGGCGATGTCGGGGGTATTATTACCGTAAAGATCCAAGCCCTGAGGATCGGCAAGAATTTCATAGTACCATTTAAGAAATTCGCTGTCCGGATTTTTCGACGGATCTTTCATAATAGTAGTGAGTATAGTAATTATTCTGCACTCCTTCACCTGACCGGTTCTGTGAACGCGTCCGATCCACTGTTCAATATCAACAGGCTCGAGCAATCGCTCGCCTTTTATATCCATATGAGCAAAAATGAAGGTAGAATAATCCTGATAATTGATTCCCGCCCGCTGCTGTTCATTGACTATAGCTATCTGGTTGTAATTTTTATCGGCAACCCGTTCTTCTTGCGCTTGATTGTCGTAAACAACATTATGAGCTCGGCTGGCTTGATCGTTTTCATACTTATAATGCGTTGCCATACATTTTCCTATCATACTGCGTGACATCTTATCCTGAAATACCGAATCACTCAGATAGCAGAGTATAGCATCGCGGCACAAACCGCTGATAAAGGGATCTATCGCTTGGTAGATCAAAAAGTTACGCATTTCACTTGCCTCAGCGCAACCCTCAAGCAAATTTTCAAATGATGCAATGACAAAGCCATTCTCGGACATAAGATTCTTCATATCGTTTATCCCGAAGTTGTTCATTTGTAAAGATCTTCTTACCGAGCTTAAATACTTTACCAAAAGAATTGCCTTTGCTGCACGCTTTTTTGAGTCGCTGTCCATCAGATTACAAAGTTCGGGATCGTTAATGTTAGCGTCAAAAGCTATTCCTCGTTTTCCTCTTCTGTTCCAGTTGACTACAGAATACGCTTTGTTCAACTGCTCCTTATCTGTTATTTTTTCAGATTTAAGCACACTCATGATAACAGCATCTATAGCGGCTCTCAGATACAATTCGTCATATTCATCAACAAATTCGCCTTTGCTCCACCGATTGTAAGTCTCCTTTGCCTTTTTCGTTGCCGTTTCGTTATCATACATATCCTGCTTATACATCATAGTGAGTTTCTTTTCGATGCTTGCATCAAGAGCTTTAAGGAAGCCAGATCCTATTGCCGCAGCTATATCTGAATATAACGGCAATTTTCCTTCAGCCAAACCTGTCATATCATCGGAAACGCTATTAATACGCTTTCTGGTAAAGAAGCTGTTTATGACACCGAAAAAGGTATTTTTTCTCGCTTTATTATCTTCATCGGCAAATATATCGTTAAGAGGATTAAGCTTGGCAGGCGATACACGGCATATTGTATTATAGAAATACTTGTATGCCTCATCCTTGTTCATACCAAATCGTTTGCGGTCAACCATATAAACAAGATCAAATACGTCCTCAAGCGCGGTTCTTATGGGAGTGGCACTTAAAAGAACGCAGAACTTCTTCTCAAAGTTCGCAATAATATCCATTGTACTCTTTTGACGTTTGCGAAAAGTTTCGATTGTAATATTCGCATAATCAGATTCGTAAAAAGAATGTATTTCGTCAATGATCATCAAGTCAATAGTGGGATCGGCAACAGTCTGTGGCCCCACTGACCAAATATTATTCAGATCATACCTTGTAATCCGCGCGTAAAGTTCATCCCACGTACGCTTTTGCCCCTCAAACTCTTTGATATAATGATTTAATTCATCAACGAGAGTCCTCTGATGCTCTTTGTCCATATTTTTCGAAGGAATATTTCTCACTCTATCTCTCGTTGCTTTTAGCAGCTTTATTGTTTCTTCCAACTTCTGTTCAGACATACTGCTGTCAGAAAACAATGTTCTTATTCTTCCGGGGTCATTGTATCCAAAATAACAAAGTATATTTTGAATGGTTACAACGGGTGTCGTCAAGTCTATGCGATCAAGCTTTTCTTTGAGTTCATTCAAAAAAGCTCTGTCACGGGGTTTAATATTATCTTTGTATTTACAATTATTGAAATCACTTAATTGTTCTCTTACTTGCTTAAGATCCTTGGTGAGCATAGCATCTGTAATAATATAGATATCGTTCTCACCACGGTTTCTATCTTTTTTGTTATTTGCCATCTCACCAAAGGTAGCCATAAGATGCTCAACTTCGTTTCCTGCGGCATACTTGGTACGATCGTGAACAGTAAACAGCTTGGGAAATTTTTCTTCAATTTCTTTAATCCAATCATCTTTGGTTCTTTCGGGGACAACTAAAAGCACGTTTCTTATAGCTCCGCTTTCAAACATAGCATGCGCAGTCATAAGAGCCTCCACTGTCTTTCCGAGGCCTACTTGATCACCGAAAACACCGCGTCCCTCAAAACGGTTGAGCATCGCGTTAACATTTTCCACCTGATATTTAAACGGAATGAAGGGATAATCTTTCGCGAGTAATGCGACTTCAACATCACCAAAAAACTTTTGACCTTTTACCTCTCTCGCAGCGTCAAGAAGATTCTTGAGCTTGGGATCATAAGTTTTTGGATTTTCTGTATCAATGCCCGAAGCGACTTCATTTGAAATACGAAAAACTATATTTTGCGCCTCGAAAATCATTTCATCGTTGTTATTCATATCAGGACCTCATTGCTTAATAATTAATTTTATTATAACATAAAAGGATCAAAAAAGCAACGGATTTGTCGTTTTTTGTTTCTGAATTCACCTAATTAAACGCCACAAAACCAAACTCAACTTTCATAAATTTCAGCCTTGCAATCCCCATATCCCGTTCGGCATTTTCCGCATTATTCATATTAGCACACGTATTTGTGTTCTCAAATGCCCGTCATACATACGCCAAAACGGCAAGGACTTTCGTCCTTGCCGTTTGGATTATATATGATATTAAGCTCCCGATAATTTCTTGAGCTTTTTGAGATTTTCGCGGATTTCAATGTTCTGGGGGCAGATCTTTTCGCATTTTCCGCATTCGATACAGTCGCCCGCCTTGACTTCGAAGGAATTAAGGCTCGCCTTGGTTTCCTTTTTCGTTACCTTTGCCAGAGCGTATTCATTATACACGGCAAACAGATCTGCGATCGGTACGTTTTTGGGGCAAACCTCTGCGCAATATCTGCATTTGGTGCAGGGGATCTGTCTGTACTGTCGAATAATCTCTCTTGCCTTGTCGGTCGCCGCAAGCTCCTCTTCGTTCAGCGGAACGAACGGATGCATTGTGCGGATATTGGATTCCATCATCTCCATATTGCCCATGCCCGAAAGCACCATAAATACCTCGGGGAAGCTTGCCGCATATCGCAGAGCATAGGATACGGGTGTCGCATCGCCGAGCTTTTTGAATTCTGCCACGGCGGCATCGGGGAGACCCACAAGCGCGCCGCCCTTGACGGGCTCCATTACGATGACCTTTTTGCCGTGCTTGACGGCAACGTCATAGCACTTCTTGCTCTGAACCGAGGGATCGTCATAATCGAGATAGTTGATCTGCAGCTGAACTGCCTCGATCTGCGGCTGTTCGGTAAGTATCATATCGAGAATATCTGCCGTGTCGTGGAAGGACATCGCGATATGCTTTACTTTTCCTTCCTTTTTCAAACCGTCAACGATTCCGAAGCTGTTGCACTCCTTATGCTTTTTATAGGAGTTGCGGTTGAGCGCGTGGAAGAGATAAAAGTCAAAATATTCAACTCCGCAGATCTCCAGCTGAGATTCAAATAAGGGAAGGATCTCCTCCTCGCTTTGGAAAAACCAATCCGAAAGCTTGTTTGCAAGGATATAGCTATCTCTCTCGTAACGGGAGGTCAGACAGGTTTTGACTGCCTTTTCGCTTTTGCCGTCGATATATCCGTGCGCGGTGTCGAAATAATTAAATCCGTTTGCAATAAACGAGTCTACCATTCGATTGCATTCTGCCGTATCCACCTCACCGTCTATCATCGGCAAACGCATACAGCCAAATCCGAAATTGCGTTTTACATTGTCAAACATAGGGCACCTCATCTTTAAATATTAAAATGTTTCAATAAATATATTATAATATACAATTCGATCGTTGTCAATATTTTTTAAAAATTTCGCAGCCTTTTGAAATCAAGCCGCGAGCTCACCGAGCGGGAGATTATATCAAAAGCCTATTTTGCGAACAGGCTTAGCGTTTTTTTGCGGAAAGGGGGTAATTGACAAGCTTAATATATTTTAACTTGTCAACTATGGTGACCCTTAATAGCATATTTATCTGTCACGGTCAAGTGGCTCGCGAGTTTTTTATACTTTCCCCGAGCTATCCTCCGAATAAAAGCGGCGGCGGTATTCTGAGGGAGATATTCCCGTGTGATATTTATAAAATTTGCACAGCGCGCTTGCTGACCCAAAGCCCATAACCTCGGAGGTTGTCTGTATGGTGTGGTTTGCCGAGCTGAGATATTCTTCAATACGGCGAATGCGCAGGTCGGTTATGTATTTTTTTATCGGGATTTGCTCGGATTTGTAAAACACGCGTGAGACGTAGTCGGGACACAGACTGAAATGCAATGCAATATCGTTGACAGTAATATTGCGGTGTATACTTGCATAAACGTATGTCTTGATGCTTTGGGCAAGCGATGTCGTGGGTTCGGTGTGAGGCTCTGACTGATACAGCACCTCATAAAACAACGCGTGCATAAGTGAGTTCATCGCCTCGCGAGGGTAATCGCTATATCCCAGCCTGTTTACAAGCTGGAAAAGCAGCTCGCGTATGTTTTTTTCCTCCCGGGGCGTAAAGCAGTTGGGGAAGGATGGGCGGGCGGCGTCACATTCGAACATTACGTAATAAAAACCGGTTTTGATACCCGACGGGCGATAACCCGCGCTGGTGATACCTTTCTCAAGGAAAATGCACTGCCCCGCTCGCACCTCATAGCGATTTCCCTCCTGCTCGATATACAAAACGCCCTCGGTGACAAATATAAGGTTATGGGGAGAATAACGCGTGCGCGGTGCATGGCTCCATACTGGATTGGTCACATATAGATATTTCGCCTTCAGGTATGTGCAACTGCTTACAAAATCCACGTTCGAGACCTCCTTTTTCTCACATCTATATAGCCAATTGTAAAACTTCGTTTTGCAATTGAAAACCAGCGCGGCGGGGGTACGCGCGCTTATCTCCACCGCCAAAATCAAGGATTTTGACGGCTCCCCTCGGCGCGCGGGCTCGCGTGGCTCGCGCGCCGAGGTGTTTTTTCGGTCGGCAAAGCCGCCGAAAAAACGGATTTTATTATATTATAATTCGCGTATTTTTACAATTGGCTATAACATTTATAATTAAATTATATCAAAATCTTCGTGCGTTGTCAATACAATTACACAAAGTCGGAAAATATCAATAAAGTTAGGATTTTTTCACTTGATTTTTTTAAAAAAATTTGTAAAATATAAGTATATATAATATGATTTTCATATTAGCTTTATCAGGAGGAAAACGATGAAAAGAAACGTATTATTAAGAGTGCTCTCTCTTATGTTGGCTGTGATGATGCTGCTTTCCGTGATAGCATGCGCCGATCAGACCGATACCCCCTCGGACACGACTGCGGGAGGCAATAACGGTGATGAAGGCAATGCCGCTACCACTGCCGCCCCCGAGACCACAAGTCCTTATGACGAAAACGGTTATCTCAAGGATACTCTGTCCCCCGATCTCAACTTTGACAATTACAAGTTCAACATTCTGGGCTGGAACACATCCTTGCCGGACTTTTACGTTGAAATGGACACAGGTGACACCGTTGTTGATAGTATTTTCTTACGCAACTTAGCCGTTGAGGAGAGACTGGGCATTACCATCTCCTCTAACCTTATCAACGGTGACAACTCCAATCAGGCTTCCTACGTTGAGCACGCAATGGCAGCAATCCTTGCAGGCGGCACTTGCGAATACGATATGATCGGTTGCTACAGTATGTGCGGCGGTACTCTTGCTACCCGTAACGCTATCACCGACCTGTACACGCTTGATCACCTCAACTTTGATATGCCCTGGTGGTCCGACTCGCTTATCGAAATGTCTACCATCAACGAAAAATTGTTCTTCGTTTCGGGCGATGCGGCAAACTCGCTTATCTACAACCTCTACTTCCTTATCTACAACCACAATCTCGGAACAAGTATCGGTCTGAGCGATCCCCGTCCGCTGGTTCTGGACGGCACTTGGACTATCGACAAAATGATCGAAATGACCGCAAACACTTACGTTGACGCAGGCGCGACCGGTCCCTCCGTTGAGGATACCTTCGGATACGTAAACTACGGTCAGGTACATATGGACTGCTTTATCGCCGCATCCGGTATTCGTATGTCCGCCCCCAATGCCGATGGCGTAATTCAGCTCACCGATGACTTTATGGGTGAAAAGACACACTCTCTCATCACTAAGCTGAACAGCTGGATCTGGGAGACCGGCGATTGCTGGTATAATACCAGCGACGGATATAAGATCATCACCGACAACCGCGCGCTGTTCGGTGCAGTTGCGGGCAGTACCATCACCGGTCTGCGCGACAAGGATATGTCCTACGGTATAGTTCCTTATCCCAAGATGTACGCCGATCAGGAGCAGTATTACACCAACCTCGGCTTTGCTTACACCAACTTCTGCATTCCCACAACTGCTAAGGATGCCAATATGTCCGCAGCCGTTCTTGAGGCGCTGGGCTCCGAGAGCCACAGATCCTCCGCTCCCGCACTGTTTGAAAACTGTATGAAGTCGCGTTGGGCAGCCGACAACCTTGACGGTCAAATGTACGATATCATCAAGGGCAACCTGTATATTGACTCCACCCGTATCTTCAGCTCCAGCTTTACCTGGGCATCAAGCGCAGTTGCTCTGTTCCGAAACAGCTTGACGGGCAACGACAGTAACTGGACCGCCAAGATCAAGGGAGCCTCCCGAAACATCAATAAGGTGTTTGAGGGCATTTCCGAGTCTCTCAGCTAAAAGATATGAAAAAAACGTGTTTTATACTTGCGCTCGTTATATTTACAATGACATTGGCAGGCTGTCAGCCTGCCAATGTGCCCTCTGCGGATACTACCGCCCCCGACACCACTGCGGCAGATATCGCTTCGGATACCACAGTGGCGGACGGTCTTGTCAGAATAGTGGAGGGTGGCGAGAGTGACTATATGGTATTGCGCGCAGATCTGGCGTCCGATACCGAGGTTAATGCGGCAGTTGCGTTGCGCACAGCCATCAACGAAACGTACGGCATCCGCATGCGCATCGGTAACGAGATTGACTCAAAGCCCGACCGTGCAATAATCGTTGGCAACGTAAACTACGGCGGCGCGGCAGAAATTGCTGCCTCTCTCGGCTACTATGAATATATCATTACGTTTTCGGGACAGCATATCGTCATTTGCGGCGGCAGTCCCGAGGCAACTCAGTCAGCAGTAAACGCCTTTATAGATAAATATCTGAGCAAAGATTCCGGGGTGCTTGCCGTCCCCGAAGATCTGAACGACTCTTACCGCCCCGAGACGCTGGCAACCGACGGCACTATCGGCGGCGAAAGCCTCAAAAATTTCAGCATATACGTCAGCTCTACTGCCGTATACAGCGAAAAGCTGGCGGCGGGGAGCATACACTCGGCGCTTCGCGAGACCTTGGGCATTAATATTTCTGTTATCGATAAGGGTACCGTACCCGGCGACTGTGCGATAATCATAGGCAACGTTAAAAATGCGACCTCTGCAGGTTGTGATGCTGCGCTTGCGGCTTGCGGCGACGGTCAGGGACTTGTATATTTCGAGGGCACAAGAGTGTATATCACGGGCAAGGATACCGATGCCACCTGCCGCGCAGTCGAGCTGTTTATAAAAGACTGTCTGGCGGCGGACCACGTAAAGGACGGTGTGCTGACCGTGCCCACCGACACGCTGAAGGTATCGACTCCCGCCGAAACGTATACCGTTATGAGCTTTAATCTGCTTGTGGCAAAGGAGTCGGAGCCCGACCGTTTCAATGCGGCGCTGACACAGATAAATGCGGCTGACCCCGATATTCTGGGTGTTCAGGAATGCTCGGTTTTGTGGTATGAATACCTCTGCCGTCAGCTTGGCGACAGATATAATGTGGTTGGCGAGCTTAATCACTCCTCCACGCAGATGTGGCGCAACGCCATTTTCTACAAAAAAGACAAGTTCGAGCTACTCGAGACCAAAACGCAGTGGCTGTCGGCAACGCCGAGCGTTTCCAGCCGTCTTTCGAATGAAAACCAGTATCGCATACTTACGTATGCCGTGCTGAAGGATGTCAAAACCGGTGCCACATTTGCGCATTGCAACACGCACATGACCATAATCGAGGAGGTGCGCGAATCGCAGTTCAATGTGTTGGTCAGATTGCTTGAAAAGCTTGATTACCCCATCGTTATGACGGGTGACTTCAACACGCGCGAGGGCACGGGGTATTATCAGAAGATAACCGATTTCGGGCTGTACAGTGCGCACGTTATGACGTCGGCAAACGATCCCGCACATACGGTTTCGTCCTCGACCATAGACTTTTGCTTTGTTGACCCCGCACATATGGGCGTGGTCAGCCACGAGGTAATTGAGGAGACCGTGAACGGCGTCGAGCCCTCCGATCATAACGCAGTAGTGGTCAAATTCAGGTTTTATGAATAAAAAATAAGGACAGAGAATTTTTACGTTCTCTGTCCTTTTGTTTGTGCCCTGCTTTTTTAATAAGGGAGCAGATATCTATGATTCCGTAGCACAGAAACTAATTTGGTTGCAGATCAGGTGGGTGGGAAGGTTTGCCGCGCCGCGGCAAACCTCGAGGGTATGCTTAAGAGTTATTTCAAATATGCCCCTGAAGCCTTGCAAAATAAAGCTTTTTACGCTAAAAATACAAGAAGAGCGATCTCTCGATCGCGCTTTTCACGTAATCTCTACTATATTGCTTTTATATGTTTTTGTGCTTTATCAAACATCAAAAAAGGTCACAAATGAACTTTACACGGCTTATTAATTATGATATAATTATTATAATAGCCGTTAAATTATATCTTGGTTAAATTACCGCTATGATCCAAGTTTATTATTTTATATTCTAAAAGGAAGGGAACAATGGTCAAGGTTGATAATAACGAATTAGGAATAATTTTAAGTACCCTTTCGTGTGAAAAGATATTCAGTGAAAAACGGGCTTTTTTGAGACTTGAATCTGATGATATGTTTGAAATAGCCCTGGTTGTCTCGGGTTCGGGAATCCATCGCGTTCTTGATAAGGACATTCCAAGCAAACAAGGAGATATATTCGTAATCCCTCCGCACACTCCTCACGGCTATTTTATTGAAAAAGAGAATGACGATTTTGCGATAAGACGGCTCTTTTGGAATATGAACGATTGGTTTAGCGGAGATTGCGCCAATCATTCAAGCCGCCGCTATTGTTACGGTATATTTCGTGAAAACTCAACTTTAGGATATGCCGTTTTGAATGCCACCGTATTTGATGATATTGGTCATCTGTGGAATATTATCGAATCCGAAATCGAACTGCAAAGAGAGGAATACAGAGAAGCCATAAGAGGAGTGCTTTCTTATTTTTTGATAACTATTTCAAGATATATAAACTCTTCTGTAAAAAATCTGTCTTTTGCATCGTACGAGGAATGGAATATTGTATCCAGCGCAATTAAAATCATCCGTGAGGAATATTATGATCCGTCACTCAATAAAGAAAAGATCGCCGAGAGACTTTATGTAAGTAAATCTCATTTGGGAAGAATATTTACCAAAATCACCGGCAAGTTCTTTTCGGATTACTTGCGTGATATAAGATTGAATAACGTTTGTCAGCTTTTAGAGAAAAGCGATTCCAATATAAATGATGTCGCCAGAAGATGCGGATTTATCAATATTCCGTCTTTTTACAAGAATTTTGAAGCAAAAATGAATATGACACCGAATGAATACAGACAGTCCGTGCTTCACTCTGCGACCTGTACGATTACGGATGAATATATCAAGTTACTAAAAGGAGAAAAAATAATGGGGATTTTGAATGATATTTCTGAAAATCTTCAAAAGGGTAAATCTAAAATAGTAAAGCAGCTTGTTGGGCAGGCACTTGACGAGGGAGTAAAGCCTGACGATATTCTCAGCGAAGGCTTGCTCAGAGGTATGAGCATTATCGGTGAGAAGTTCAAAAACAACGAGGTATTTGTTCCCGAGGTTCTCGTTGCCGCAAGAGCAATGAATATGGGTGCTCAAATTCTGAAGCCTTATCTGGCTGAATCGGGAATAAAGGCGGTCGGCAGGGTTTGTATAGGTACAGTTCAAGGAGATCTTCACGATATAGGAAAGAATCTTGTAAAAATGATGCTTGAAGGCAAGGGACTTGAGGTGATCGATCTGGGAACGGACGTAGCCGCTGAAACTTTTATTCAAACCGCCATTGAACAGGACTGCCGCGTGATTTGTTGTTCGGCGCTCCTCACCACCACTATGCCGGTTATGGCTGAAGTAGTGAAATTAGCTGAGGAAAAAGGCATACGGGATAAGGTGAAGATTATGATCGGCGGCGCGCCCGTTTCGCAGGCATACTGTAATAAGATAGGTGCTGACTGTTATACGGTTGACGCGGCAAGCGCGGCTGATGCTGCCGTAGAGTTTTGCAAGACTCAAGTTTAATATTTAAGAATAGAGGGAAATTTATGACTAATCACAATATGAGAAAATGGGTGGATTCGCTGAAAGGTACGGATCAAAAGAAGTCCATACCCATTTTGTCCTTCCCGTGTGTGAATCTTTTAGGCGTAACAGTCCGCGAACTTATTTCAGACAGCGCGCTTCAAGCTAAAGGAATGAAGGCGGTAGCCGATAGGACGGATGCCGCAGCTTCTGTCAGCTTTATGGATCTGTCGGTTGAGGCGGAATGCTTTGGTGCTGAGGTTGCAGTATCTAATGACGAAGTTCCTACGGTTAAGGGAAGAATAATAAACGATATGGATGAGGCTGAAGCACTTCAAATACCCGATGTGGGAAGCGGAAGGACTCAGCTGTATATTGATGCGATAGAAAAAGCAAGTAAAGAGATAACGGATCGCCCCGTGCTCGCAGGTATGATCGGGCCATTCTCTCTTGCCGCCAGACTGCTTGACGTTTCCGAGATAATGATGGATTGCTATGATGATCCCGATATGGTACATACCGTGCTTGAAAAGGTCACCTCGTTTCTGATCCAATATGCCAAGGCATACAGAGCGGCAGGCGCGAACGGTATAGTAATGGCTGAGCCGGTTGCGGGACTTCTTTCTCCCACGCTCGAAGAGGAATTTGCCTCGCCTTACGTCAAGAAAATAGTCGATGCGGTTCAAAGCGATGATTTCATTATAATTTATCATAATTGCGGAAACAACGTGCCGCTGATGCTCCCCTCGATTATGACCACGGGATGTGCGGCTTATCATTTCGGAAATGCGGTGGATCTTGAGAAAGATATCATTGATAAAGTGCCGGGCGACGTTATTATTATGGGAAATATTGACCCCGCCGGCGTACTTCGAATGGGAACTCCCGACAGAGTAAGAGAGGAAACGCTGGCATTATTGAATAAATGTTCAAAACACCCTAATTTCGTTTTGTCATCGGGTTGCGACATTCCTCCTATGACACCGTGGGAAAATATTGATGCGTTTTTTGCGGCTCAGAATGAATATTATGAAAACAGAGGAGACCACCGCAATGATTAAAGTATCATTAAATGATCGCGAAATCCTCCGTGAGCTTGCCGCGCGGAAGGCTCAGCTTGCTAACTGCGCCCGCAACGACGAGATCCTCGAGATGTGGAATAAACAGGCGAAAGGCATAAAGGACACACCTACCGTCAGATTATTGTTCTCGAATTTTCCGGGCGAGGTCATTGATCCCCGTATGCGCTGTGAAGGTGCTGAGGCGCGGAAACTTGAACGGCAGCTGTTATCCTCTATGGTAGGCAGAGAGCTTTTTGACGATGATACTCCGATTTCGGACAGATTTGACGTAAACGTATTTGTAAAAGGCTCGCCCTTTGGCGCACGTCCCAATATTACCCGAGCCAAGGGTTCGATAGGATTTCATATCGAGCCGTTGACCGACGATATAGAGGAGGATTTCGATATCTTCCGCGGCGGCGGTTTTACTGTTGATATGGACGGCACAAGGGAATGGTGCGCTTTTGCGGACAGTATTTTCGGGGATATTCTCCCCGCCCGCATTATGCAGGCATCCCTGAAGGGCGCTATCACCAATCCCTTGGTAATGCTGATCAATATGGAAACATACTATACGTCTATGTATGATTGTCCCGAAAAGCTCCACGAGCTGATGGATATGGCAACGAGGGTTTACGAGAAATACTACGATTATCTCGAAGAAAACGGACTGCTTCTTCCGACAAACGGATTTTCCCGTGTCGCTCAGGAATCATTCGCATTCACCGATGAGCTCCCCGCCGACGGTGAAATAACCTCCACGAAGCAGATTTGGGGCTTCCTTGAATCGCAGGAAACAACAGCCGTCTCTCCGGCGATGTACGGAGAATTCGTTTATCCTTATTTTGACCGTATGGTCAAGCGATTCGGTCTGCTTTCCTACGGTTGCTGTGAAAGAGTGGACAACCTTTGGGAAGACTACCTTTCGGGATGGGATAATCTCCGTAAGCTCTCGGTATCGCCCTTTAATAACGAAGAGCAGGTTGGTGAATATCTGCGCGGAACCCGCGTTGTATATTACAGTAAACCCAGAGCCGAGTATGTAACAGAGCCCGGTCCTCTTGATGAAGATGCGATACGAAAATGCTTCAGAGATATCAGCAAAGCATCGAGCGGATGCTTGCTTGAGGTAGCTCAGAGAGAAGTGGGAACCATTTATGGTGACTATGAGCGCGGCAGACGTTACGTTCAGCTCGCGAAGGAAACCATAGCCGAATATTGGAAACCTTAAGGATTTAATTAAAAAAAGATAAAATGGAGGCAATTATGAAAATCAAAAGCATCATTTCGCTCATCCTCTGCCTGATTATGGCATTTTCCGCCGTTGCATGCAGTAACACGGTCGATCCGTCCGAAACTACACCTGACGGAACAACAAACGCTCCTGCCGCAACAGTCGCTCCCGATTCTGCGCCGGCGGTCGAGGAAACCGAGAGTCCCTACGACGAAAACGGATTCCTCAAGAGCTCTCTGCCCGAAGAACTTGACTTCGGCGGCGAGAAAGTCACTGTTCTTTGGTGGACGGACGTTGAGAATCCCGAGTTCTTTGTTGAAGGCGAAAATGGCGAAATCATTAACGACGCTATTTTCCAGCGTAACGCAAACGTTGAGTCCCAATTGGGCATTACCTTTGAGTGGGTAGGCATCAAGGGCCAGTACAACAACAACGTCGGTGCGAATTATGCAAATCACGTCGGTAATCAGTACGCAGCCGGCGACAAAACATATGACATTATATCCGCTCACTCCTGCACTATCGCGCTCACCTCGATGTACGGCTACTGCGCAGACCTTATGAAGGCAAAGCATCTCGACTTTGAAAAGCCCTGGTGGCCCGAAGTCATGCTCGAGACAGCAACGATCGGCGATAAGATGTTCTTCGTTTCCGGTGACATTTCCACTAACTCCATCCATCAGATGTACGCGGTTTTCTATAACAAGAATCTTTTCAAGAATTATCCCCATCTCGTAGAGCCCTCGCAGTACGTTCTTGATAACAACTGGAACATCGAAACCTTCCAGATCATCACCAAGGATATGTATCAGGACCTTGATAACTCTAACTCCGCAAATGAACACGACTTTTACGGTATGTCCACTCTGTGGTGGCATTTTGACGCTCTTTATTACAGTTCCGGTCTGAGACAGGCAGAAAAAGATCCCGAAGAACTCTTCAAGATCTCCGATGACTACTTCAGCGATAAGGCTAT
Source organism: Eubacteriales bacterium (assembly GCA_045644325.1). Lineage (GTDB taxonomy): Bacteria > Bacillota > Clostridia > Oscillospirales > CAG-272 > CAG-390. Next base: position 57,533 of record JAZRGT010000031.1, read on the forward strand.
CGCTCTTAACGATTCAATTGGTGCCTGGGTCAACTCAGGAACCGTGTACGTCGATAATACCAAGTACCATAAGGTATTTTGTAACGGAAACGCTCTGATGTCCCTGGCTCGTCACCATGACATTGCAAACTACCTTACGGGTGACTTCACGCACGGTATCGTTCCTGTTCCCAAGTACAATAACGATCAGGAAAACTATATTACCTTAGTCGGCAATCCCATATCCTTCTACTCAATTTACGCCCTCTCCGAAGATATAGACCGTGCCGCAGCGGTTCTTGAATGCTGGGCAAGCGAGGCTTACCGCCTTACGTCTCCCGCGGTCTTCGAGACTACCTTCAAGCTCAGATATTCCGATACGTCTGTTGAATCCCAGATGTACGATATCATTCGCGCGGGAATCGTATTTGATTTCGGCAGACTATTCAACGACACTCTCGGCAATATGAGCGGTCAGTGGAGCTGGGGCGCATCTCAGGGCACAAGCTGGGCAACCGCAAGTAAGCCTTATGCGAGATCTCTTCCCACCAAGCTTAAAGATATCACAGACAGCTTCAAGGCTCTCAACTAAAGCTTATATAAAGCTTTTACATACCGATATACACGCAAAGAGCGACCGAAAGGTCGCTCTTTGCGTGTTTTTATTCTATTCTTAAGGTTTCCAATACTCGGATATGGTCTCCTTGGCGAGTTGAACGTAGCGTTTGCCGCGTTCATAGTCGCCGAAAATAGTTCCGACCTCTCTTTGTGCCACCTCAAACAGACATCCGCTTGAAGCTTTGCTGATATCTCTGAAGCATCTTCTTATCGCGTCTTCATCAAGGGGGCCGGGATTGGTCACGTATTCGGCTCTCGGCTTGCTGTAATATACAACTCGGGTGCCGCGCAGATATTCGCCGATCTGCTCCTCGTTATTAAAGGGAGATACCGAAAGCTTGCGCAGATTATCCCATTTTGAAAGGTAATCTACCCAAAGATTATCAACTCTTTCGCAACAGCCGTAGGAAAGCAGACCGAAGCGTTTGACCATACGGTCAAAGTAGGGATAAACGAATTCTCCGTACATATCGGGAGATACCGCAGTTGTTTCCTGCGCTTCGAGGAATCCCCAGATCTGCTTTGTGGAGGTTATTTCACCGTCGGCGGGAAGCTCGTCGGTAAAGGCAAAGGACTCCTGAGCAACGCTTGAAAATCCGTTCGTCGGCAACAGCAGCTTGTTTTCTTCAAGATAATCATAGTATTTCAAGTAAATATTCGTTGCCATATCCATCAGCTCGTGAAGCTTTTCGGGGCAATCGTACATGGACATATAGTAGGTCTCCATATTGACGAGCTTGACAAGCGGATTGGTGATAGCACCCCTCAGGGAAGACTGCATAACTCGGGCGGGCAGAATATCACCGAAAATGCTGTCGGCAAAGGCGCACCATTCCAGAGTACCCTCCATATCGACGGTAAATCCGCCGCCGCGGAAGATATCGAAATCCTCCTCTATATCGTCGGTCAGGGGCTCAATATGATAGCCGATGGAATCCTTGGCTTTAGTTATTATAGGAGTCGCGCCGAAGGGAGAGCCCTTTACGAACACGTTTACATCAAATCTGTCAGAGATCGGCGTATCATCGTCAAAGAGCTCGCGTCCGACCATGGAAGAGAGCAATTGTCTCTCAAGTCTGCGCGCATCCCGACCCTCGCAACGCATACGGGGATCGATAACCTCACGCGTAAAATTCGAGAAAAGCAATCTGACGGTAGGCGTATCGCGAACACCCCGAGCCTGTTTTTCCCACATTTTTATGATCTCATCATTTCTGAGGCAGTTGGCAAGCTGTGCCTTTCGCGCTGCAAGCTCACGCAATATTTCCCGATCTTTTATAGAGACGTTGACCATTGCAAAACTCTCCTGTTTTTCAATAATTTTACCTTTTAATTATACCATAAAAAAGCAGCAGTGTAAAGCCTTTGCGCTCAATTTTGAAACTCGGATAATACAAAAGCGTATAAAAAGATCAATATATATTTCCCAAACGCTTGAAATGTTTCGCGACTCGTGATATAATTAAAGCATCAAATAACGCAAGGGAGAACCGCCATGTTACAAGCAGGATTTGCAAGAGTTGATATCACCCCGCCCTTCGGGAACGACCTTTCCGGCTATTATGAGCGCCGTCTTGCCGACGGTACGCTCGATCCCCTCTATCTCAACGCCGTTGCGCTGACGGTTGGCGAGGAGACCGTTCTTCTGATGGCTGCCGACTACATCGGCATCAAGATGGAACACAGCATCGCCATCCGCGAGCTGATCAGCGAAAGGACGGGCGTACCGACCGATCACATCCTGCTCGCCGCGCTCCATCAGCACACAAGCCCCTGCCTTGCCGATCCGACAAAGCGAGAGACCGCGCTTCGTGACAAGGTCTTTATCGACGTCGTCTACCGCCGCTTTGCGGATGCCGCAGTAATGGCACTTGACGACAGAGCCGATGCCGAGATGTCGGTAGCTGCCCGCAAAGCGGCTGAGCCGATCGCCTTTGTGCGCCGCTATTTTACCAAGGAGGCGGGTGTTGTCACAAATCCGAGCTCAAAATTTACGCTGACGGGTCGCTGTGCCGATGCCGATAACACGGTGCGCCTCGTCCGTTTTGCGAGAAAAGATAAAAACGATATTGCCATCCTCAACTTCTCCACCCACCCCGACGTCATCGGAGGAACGAAGTGGTCTGCCGACTGGCCGGGATTTGCGCGCCGATTCCTCGAGGAGGATATTTCGGGCACGTCCTGCCTCTTCTTCACGGGCTGTCAGGGCGACTCGAATCACAACGATTACTTCAAACCGCGCGAGGAGCGTCTCCACGGCGGACGCTACGAGCACAGCCGATATATGGGACGAACGGTTGCCGATGCCGCGATCGCCGTTTGGAATGAGATGACTCCCGTGGCGGATGACAGCATCTTTGCCGAATGCCGCACTATTTATAGCCTCACGAATACCGAGGGCATTGAAAAATATGACGAGTGCGTACAGTGGGTACGGGACTACAAGGCGGGAAAGATTCCTCCCGACACCTATACGATGGCAGACCGCGCTTTTTGCTACCGCGTTGCCGCCCTTCGTGAGCAACCCCTTTTCCGACCCGTTCCCCTTACCGTCATAGGCGTGGGCGGCGTGGTTTTCGTCGGCTTCGGCGGCGAGGCTTTCACCTCATACGGACAAAAAATGCGTGACCTTTGCCCCGACAAATTCGTCGTTTCCGCAGTTTGCGCAAACGGCTACGAGGGCTATCTGCCGACCGCCGAGGCATTCAGTCAGGGCGGTTACGAGGCGTGTTCCTCCTTCTTTATGCCGACGCTTGAGGAAGAAATCGTCAGCGTGGCAAAGGAAATGCTTGAAAAATTGAAATAAAAACGAGGTTTTGATATGAAAAAAATAGGATTTGTCGATTATTTTATAAGCGAATGGCACGCTGACAATTATCCCGCTTGGATCGAGCGGATCTGTGCCGAAATGGGGGTTGATTACAAGGTTGCCTATGCCTGGGCAGAGCTTGACACTTCGCCCGTGAGCGGAGTGAGCACGGATGAGTGGTGCGAAAAATTCGGCGCGGAGCGATGCGCGACCATTGACGAGCTCTGCGAGAAGAGCGACGTCATCGTCATTCTCTCCCCCTCGAACCCCGAAACTCATCTGCGCTATGCTGAGGCGGTTCTCAAACACGGCAAGAGGACTTATATTGACAAGACCTTCGCGCCCGATGCGGCAACCGCAAAGGAAATCTTCGCCCTCGGCGAGCGATACAACACTCCCTTTTTCAGCACATCTGCGCTGAGATATGCCACCGAGCTTGACTCGGTCGACGAGCCCGAGAGTATGCTCGTGACGGGTGGCGGCTCCAATCTTCCCGAGTATTTCATTCATCTCGGCGAGATGACCGTCAAAAAAATGGGCGCGATCAAGAGTGTTCGAGCTACCAAAAACGGAAGTCAGTGGATAATTTCCGCCAAAACCGCAAGCGACAAGGATGCAACTATGATATACGGCTCCGCGATGCCTTATAACGTCTATATGACCAAAGACGGAAAAGAGGCTTGGAAGTCAATAAAATCCCCCTTCTTTGACGGATTGATCGCGGATATGCTTCGCTTTTTTGAAACGGGCAAGACGAGCTTTGCCTCTGCGGAAACGCTCGAAGTCAGCAAGCTTCGCGATGCTGTTCTGACCGCGACCGAAAATCCCGATAAGGAAATCGAAGTCTGATAAAGGAGTAAAACGATGATATTTTCAAGTAACTTTGTATCGGCAACTATCGAAAAAGCAACTACGAAGAAAAACGTGGCGGCGCCCTATCTGCGCCGTGATATCGTACTCGACAAGATCCCCGAGCGGACCGAGATCACGGTCTGCGGACTTGGATTTTACGAGCTTTACGTCAACGGAAAGCGAATCACAAAGGGACATCTGTCGCCCTATATCGTCAATTCCGATCAGGTTTTGCCCTACGATCATTACGACGTAACCGACTTGATGGTTTACGGCGAGAACACCTTTGCCTTCCACCTCGGCAACGGAATGCAAAACGGCTTCGGCGGATTTGTCTGGAGCTTTGAGCAGGCTCGGTTCAATTCCGCGCCCAAGCTTGCATTTGCCATCGAAACGGTGACCGAGGGCAAGAAAGAGGTGATCGAGGCTGACGAAAAGATGCTTTGCCATCCCTCTCCCATATACTTTGACGATCTTCGTATGGGTGAAAAATATGACGCGCGGCGCGAGATCCCGAATTGGAATCTGCCCGGGTGCGATCTTTCGGATTGGACTCCCGCCATTCCCGTTTCCACCGATCGCGGTGAGCAAATGCTTGCCTGCAACAAGCCGATCGTCGCAACGGGCGAGATGCGTGCAATTTCGATCACGAAAGAGGACGACGCCTATATTTATGATTTCGGATACAACTGTGTCGGACTCACCCGCTTGAATATAAAGGGTAATTACGGTCAGCACATCGTCATCGACCACGGCGAGCTGATCAAAGACGGCAAATTTACCCAATCCAACATTACCTTCACCAGCTCCATTCAGTTTGGACAGCCCAAATACGTTCAGAGAACCGAATATATCTGCCGCGGCGGAGAGCCCGAGAGCTATACCCCGAGCTTTACATATTACGGCTTCCGTTACGCAAAAGTAACGGGCATCACCGAGGAGCAGGCAACGCCCGAGCTTCTGACCTACGTTATAATGAACACCGAGCTCGGCGACCGAGGCGACTTCAAATGCTCGAATGAAACCCTTAATAAGCTTCAGGAGATGACTCGCCGTTCCACGCTCGGAAACTTCCAGCACTTCCCCAACGATTGCCCTCACAGAGAGAAAAACGGTTGGACTGCCGATGCGGCGCTTTCCGCAGAGCAGACCATTATGAATTTCGAGCCCGAGGATAACTATCTGATGTGGGAGAGATGCATCACGCGCGCGATGGATAACCGCGGCGCGCTCCCGGGCATAGTTCCTACGGGCGGATGGGGATTTGCTTGGGGCAACGGTCCCGCGTGGGACAGCGTGCTTGTCTATCTGCCCTATTTTGCGGCAGTTCTGCGCGACGATCTTCGAATCGCTAAGGAAGCAAGCCGCGAGATGCTACGTTATTTCGCTTATCTCCGCACCCGATTTGATGAAAACGGTCTGCTTTCGATCGGTCTTGGCGACTGGTGCCCCGCCTACCCCGATTATATGCCCCCGCTGATCTTTACCGACAGCACGATCTCTTACGATCTTGCGATCAAGGCGGCGTATCTCTATGACAGACTCAATATGAAGCTTGAAGCGGACTATTGCCGTGCCTTTGCAAGCGAAATGCGGGCGTGCATCCGCGAGCATCTGCTTGATAAAGAAACTATGCGCTTCTCGAGCGGAACGCAATCCTGTCAGGCAATGGCGATATTCTACGGACTTTGCGACAGTGATGAAGAAAAGGGAAAAGCATTTTCGCTTTTGCTTGATGAGATCCGCGCAAAGGATGATCACATGGGTGTCGGCGTGCTTGGCGGCAGAGTGATCTTCCGCGTGCTTTGCGATTTCGGTTATGAGGATCTTGCCATTAAGATGATCACCCGCCCCGATCAGCCCTCTTACGGATGTATGATCGAGGACGGCTTGACAACGCTCGGCGAAACTCCCCGTCCCCCTTACAGCTCGCTCAACCACCATTTCTGGGGCGATATTTCCGCATTGATGATCGAATATTTTGCGGGAATCAGAGTCAACCCCGACCTCCTCGGAGCCGATCATATCGATATCGCGCCCGTGTTCGCCTCCGATATGGACTATGCCGAAGCTTATCATCACTCGATTTGCGGCAAGGTCGAGGTAAGATGGCAGAGGAAAGCGGACTGCATCGAATTGACGCTTATCTATCCCGAGGGAACCGTCGGTTCCGTGATCGCCCCCGCAGGTTATACCGTTAATGGTGCCCAAAAGGTTTCTGCGGCAAGCGGAAAGTATATATTTAAAAGGAAGATATTTTAAATGAAAAGATTTGTTTCTTTAATTTTCGCGATCTTGCTCGCACTTTCCGCAGTTTCCTGTGCGGGCGGCGATAACCCTGCCGAAACCACAGAAACCTCGGCGACAGCAGAAACTGTGCCCGAAACCGAGCCCGTTCCCGAGGTGGTTTCTCTGATTGGTGCGGGCGGCGAGGCGATTTATCAGATAATCCGCCCCGACGAGGGAAGCGACAGCGAAAAACAGGCGGGAATCGATCTGAAAAAGTCGCTGAAAACGCTGACGGGCGCGGAGTTTTCGCTCTCATCCGACTTTTTGATGCCCAATCAGACTCTTGATGACCTCGCGGAAGTGCCCGAGATCCTCATCGGCGCGACCAACCGCCCCGAAAGCATCGCGGCGCGCGAGGGTTTGACCGTCAATGATTACGTCATCCGCGTCATTGGCTCAAAGATCGTCATTGCGGGCGGCTGTGATCTTATGACGAAGCGCGCTATCGAGGAATTTCTTTCGATGCTCGGCGCGGAAAACGGATTTTCGCTTGACAAAACCACCGATATCCGACGTAAGATCGAGCGCGGACCTTATATCGTTGCGCTGACCAATCAGGGCAAGGAGTACCTCGAGGTCTACGATATTTCGAGCGGCAAGCTTGACGAGAGCTCGCTCGTCTGGTCCTATAAGCTGCCCTACTACAACATCGCGGGCACGAAGCTCCGCCATTCCGAGACTCACGGCGACGTTGCGCTTGCGGTTTGCGGCAACACCTACGGCTGTATGATCTCATACCCCGAGGGCAAGCTACTCTGGTCTACCGAGGCGGCGGCGAGCAATCCCCACAGCATCGAGCTGATGCCGAACGGCGTTATCGCGATCGCTTCAAGCACGGGCGGCGAGGTTCGCTTCTTCACCACCGACAAGAAAACAAGCCGCACTCCCGCGGCGAAGGTGACTCTTGAGGATGCTCACGGCGTGCTTTGGGATGATGAAAAGCAGGTTCTTTGGGCGATAGGCAGAACCGTGCTGACGGCATATCGCGTGACGCTCGACGGCACAAAGGTGACCGTCACCGAGGAAACCTCCCTCCGCGCGACGATCCCGAGCGACTGGTCACACGATCTTGCGCCCGTTTACGGAAACACGGGCGAGCTCTGGATCACCACAAGCTCGCACGTTTATCGCTTCAATAAAACGTCAAAGACCTTCTCCACCAACTACGCGGGTCACGAGATCCTCGACCGCAAGGACATCAAGGGCGTCGGCAACTTCGATGACGGTGCCATCGCCTATATTTATCCCGACGGCGCTTTCAAGACCTGGACGGGCCAGTCCGCATTTCTTCTGAAATCCGGCGCATCGGCAAGCGAAACGCTCACATCCGCAGACGGACATTTTTATAAGATAAGAGTTTGGGATACGAGGTATCAGTAATATAAGATTTCCGCCCAACCTCAAATGAGGTTGGGCGGGGTTTTGTTGGTGGTAATCTCGCTTCGCTCGAATGATAGTCGGCTACGCCGAGTGATAATCTGCCTTCGGCAGAGTGATAATTTGCCCCTATGGGGCAAAATAAAGGTGAATTTCCGCCGATGGCGGAAATTTTCTTTTTTATTTACGAAATAAAAATATTATACTACCCTGATGACAAAATTCTATTGACAAATGACACACTTTATAGTATAATTAACTTGCCAAACCAATTAAATACTGCAATTCAGGTATAATTTTTCTTAGGGAAAGTATATCTTTTTTCCTATTGGATAAAGTTAGAATTTGATAAAATGCAAATTCCGCTTTGTTCAATAGGTTATACCCATTTTGCAATGATTGGTTTGGCGACTATTGGAGTTTGCGTTTTTGTGCGCCCGCTTCGGTAGGCGCACTTTTTGTTTTTATGTAAACGTAAACAGATGCGCCTGACCGAAAAAACTGCTCGCAGAAGGTATGCTTACTTTGAGTATACTTTATTTTAAAATTCGGAGATAATCAAATGAAACTTGCCTTGATTGCTATGCGTAAAGTAAAAAATATCGAGCAATATATACCGAATGACTGCACGGTAATTCTGACAAACATTCAAGAACTCACCTTTACCGATCTCCCCGTCATCTACAACTCAAATCTCGACGAGCTGATCAAAAACGCAGATTACGTAACCGCGCTTTGCTTCAGAAAAATCAAAAGACGTCCGCCGATAATACCAAGATGCAAACGCTACGCAAAATCTTTTGAATTCGTATTCATTGATTGAATCAAAAAAATTCCTCGTCCTTGCTAAAATATATTGCATTCCCACTCGATCTGTGCTATAATTAAACTAACAATCGAAAGGAATGTCTTAATGATGAAAAAGTTCTTATCCTTATTCCTTGCCATATTACTTGCCTTTTCTGCCGTTTCCTGCGTTGGGGGCGGGGAGGAGACTGAGGCGGGAGAAACCGATTCCGCGACCGATCCCATCGAGACCACAGAGGCACCGACAGTAACCGAAGCACCCGAAACCACAGAAGAAATCAAGGAGGACGAAGCTTTGAATATCCTTTTCCTCGGCAACAGCCTGATGTATTATAACGATATGCCCGAGCTTTTCGCGAAAATTGCGGCGGCGAACGGCAAAAAGGTAAACGTAAAATCCGTCACCAAGGGCTCGGCGACCATTTCCGACTTCACCGACGAGCGCACCGAGGTCGGCGCGCAGGCGATCCCGCTTCTCAAAAATCAGCCGTGGGATCTTGTCATAATCGAGCCCTCTCGCCGAATCTCTCCCTATGAAAACACCGTTAAAGAGACCGAGCTCGCATCCGCGAAGAAGATTCAGGAGCTCGCGAAAGCCGCGGGCGGCGACGTGCTTCTCTACTCCGTTTGGGGCAACAACAACGGAAACGTCGAGGAATACAAGGCGAACAACCCGACGAGTATGACCAAGGTCGCAAGTCACCTGATGGGCAGAAAGTCGCACACCAAGTTTATGCACGAGGTCAACCTCGAGTTCGCGGCGGCACTCGGCGTAAAGCTCGCGCCTGCGGGCTACGCATTTGAAAACTGCATCGCGAAATACCCCACGCTGAATCTTTACGATGCCGACGAGCGCCATCCCTCGCCGATCGGTTCCTACCTTGCCGCGGCTGTCATTTACGCGACCGTTTTTGAGGAAAACGTTGAAAAGATCGTCTACGCGATCGGCAACGCGCCCGCTTCGGGCGTGCTTGAGGGCATCGCGAACGATACCGTCCTCGGCGGTCTTATTCCCGATCTCACCGAAGCGGAATCTGACAAGTCCTTCAATCTCCTCATCGTCGGCTCGAATCTTATGGATGACTACGCCTGCGCGAGCGTTTTTGCAAAGCTCGTAAAGGAAGCAGACGGCAGAACCGTCGTTTCGCAGTACGTCAACTCCTCGACCTTTGTTATCAACAATCTTGTCAACGAGAAAAACGACCTCGGACTCCGTGCCGCGCTTGCCGAGACCGAGTGGGATGCCATCATCATTCAGATCACACGCCGCTGCACGAAGTCGGCAACCGACGTTGAGGAAAGCGAGCTGAACGCGCTCCGCGCGGTAATGCCCCTCCTCAAGGCGGAGACCGACAAGATCTACCTCTTCACGCTCAACAGCAAGGCAAAACCCGGAATCTTCACGACCGCGGGCGGTGCCGTCGGCTACACCGACACGGGCAAGAAGGAAACCTACTCCGCAGAAGAAGGCAGCGCGTATTTCAAGGCACTTGCCGACAGATGGGCGGCTGAATTCTCGGTCGGCGTCATCAACTACGGCGAGGCGTACCTCGACTACAAGGACCCCGAGAAGATCGGGCTCGGCTACCTTCAGGCTTGCATGATCTACAACACCATCTTCGGTAAGGCTCTACCCGAGACCGTCACCGAAACGAACGGCAACTCCGCCGCAGTTGCAAAGAATCTGCGCGAGATCGCGGAGAAATATTGCCTTAAATAACATCAAAAAAGGAACCGAGAATCTCGGTTCCTCAGATCGCTGACAAAGGGATCAGGACGGAAGTTCTGATCCCAGGCTACTGACAAACCTATATATTAAAATGCTGATTATCAAATTGCACAAACAATAGACAAGCAGCTATGTTCGCACAAATAAAACAGGCCTTCCCCGGTGGGGGAAGGTGGCACGAAGTGACGGATGAGGCGTTTTAATAAGATACCGTTTTTCGAGCGTAGCGAGAAAATCTTCCCCGATTGCCTGTACTAAATACTTTTTTCTTTATCAAATTTGGCAAATATCCTTCGTTTTTTGTATATTTGCAATCTAAATACAGAGCGAAATATTTTATTGGGTATATTTTGGAAGATTTTCGCTTCGCG
>JAZRGT010000032.1:0-5626 GCA_045644325.1 Eubacteriales bacterium
CGCACGGTTGCGCTCGCAATCCTCCATCATCACGCGATAGCCCTTGTGCGAAACGGTGCAGGTGCACCCTTTGACGTGCTCGATCGCCGCCAGCTTTTGCACATAATCGCAGATCCATTCGTATTGCTCCATCGTAGCAAATCGAACGTTTGCTTTAAACTCGCATCTGCCCGCCACGGTGTTGGGGACCGTGCCGCCACTGATCACACCGCAGTTGCAGGTAAGTCCCTCGTCGTCCTTCAGCTTTTCAAGTTCAATGATCTTGTGCGCCGCATCAAGGATCGCATTCGCGCCCGCAGTAGCGCAGTTTGAGCCGTGCGCCTCAATGCCCTCAACGGTAAAGGTAAAGGTGATCGTTCCCTTGCGGATAAGGCAAGCCTTGCCCACGCTGTGTCCCTCAAGATTGAGGAAAGCGACCGACTCCAGCGCTTTTTCGCACATATAACCGATGGTTGCCTTTCCGCTGATCATACTGCTGACCTCCTCATCCGTCTGAAGGATCAGCTTAACGGGTCTGCCCTTGAATCCGCAACGGTCGAGGGTGTCCATAGCCATCAAAGCCGCGACCGCGCCGCCCTTGCAGTCGCAAACACCGGGGCCGTACATCTTATCGCCATCGATCTTGACAGCGGGGCTGCCGAACGAGCCGACGGGATGAACGGTGTCAAGATGCGCGGAGAAAATAATGGGCTTTTCGTCCGCATCGGGATTGAGCGTGATATCCACAACGTCACCTGCAACGGGCTGACGGAAATATTCGACCTTCCATCCCTTTTGGCGGGCAAGCTCGGCAAAATACTCGCCGCAAGCGTCAACGCCCTCCTTGAATTTGGTCGGACTTTCGATATTGCAAACGTCCTCCCAAATCTTTACGTAGCTTTCGTTCAAATTGTCAATAGTGTTGAACATTTCTTTGCAGTTCATGGTATTTACCTCGCTTGATTTATTACGCTCATTATAACACAAAAACCGCAGATTGTCAATCTGCGGTTGGAAATTATTTTCCTATAAACATCTGTGTCCAATATCTTCCGTCGGCAACGTATCCGACTCCGATATGGGTAAAGGACGAATTAAGAATGTTTGCGCGGTGTCCGGGCGAATTCATCCATCCATCGACGACCGCCTCGGGGGTCGCATAGCCCTTTGCGATATTCTCGCCTGCGCTTCTGTATTTGATGCCGAAGCTCTTCATCATCTGGAACGGCGAGCCGTAGACGGGGCTTGTGTGCGAGAAATACCTGTTATCCTTCATATCCTGCGATTTATAGCGTGCAACGCGGGAAAGCTCCCAATCGTATGTAAGAGTGCGGAGTCCGTTTTCTTCTCTGATCTCGTTGACCAGCCTTATGACCTCCTGCTCGAAGCTTGCAACCGACGAAGCCGTCGAGGGGATATTCAAAATCTGACCGGGGTAGATCAAGTCGGGATTTGCGATCTGCGGGTTTGCGGATTTTATCTCGCTAAGTCCGATCTCATATTTCACCGCGATCTTCCACATCGTGTCGCCCGCGACGACTTTGTGAGTTGTAGCAGCCGAGACGTTCGTCATCAGCATGACTGCGATAAGCGCAAGGCTCAAAGTTAATGCAAGCGTTTTTTTCATCTGCTGCACCTCCGAAAATAAATTAGGACAGCAACCGCCAGGCTGCTGCCCATATATATTATAACATATCAAGGCGCGGATTGCAAATGTAATTACTGGTAGCAGATCTTAAACGCGTCCTCGATCAGCTCCGCCCAGATAGCCATTCCCTCGGCATTCGGGTGAAGCTTGCCGTCGCAGGTGTATTTGGTGTAATCAAGACGGCTCATTCGGCTTTCGGTCAGACGGACGATATACGCGCCGTAATGCGCGGCACATTTTTCGATAATTTCGTTGTATTTGATAAGCAATTCGCTCTTTTTCTCGGTTCGCCACGCCATATTGAAGAGGAAGAGCTTGGCTTCGGGGTAGCGCGCGGTGACCTTATGAAGCATCACGGCATATCCCTCGGCGAAGGTCGTTGGAGTAAATCCTTCAGCTGCCACGCGATCGAAAAGATCGTCCGTAACCTCGCCCGCGGGACGTTCCTTTGTGAAATCGTTGTTGCCCATAAACGAGAGAATGATCTCTGGTTCGCTTCCGTCATTTCTGTGAAGTTCGGTCGGTCGGGTGTTCCAGCCTGCGGCTGCGGGATTGTCATCAAGAATCTTCGAACCGCTCCACGAGTTGTTGACGCAGAGCTCCATGCAGTATTTGTCGAGCAGAATTCCCCAAAACGTCTCGTTGACCGTCAGATCGCGGCACTTTACGTTCTCCGATTCGGGAGTGCCGTAATACTGCTTGTTCGCGCCGATGGTGGAGTTGTGCTCGACGTTGTTCGAATAGCCGTCATAGGTACACATACTCGCGCCGAAGACGGAAAGCTTCTTTCCTTTTAATATATTATAGAGTTTATCGTTGAGTTTCATATACAATTTCGGTGCATCAAGGTCTTCTCTTGCACCCGGAACGCGTTTTTCGTTCAGCACAAGAGCATTCTCCTTGTTAAGAGCGTAAAGTATTTGATAAGTGAGTGCCGCGGTAGGTTTGCAGTCGGCGTTGGAGAAGAGAGGTGCGACTTCGCGGCAGAGTTCCGAGAAATTTTTCTCGGTTACCGAGAGGATCTCGCGTACTTTTTCGTATGCCTTGCAGATCAAAGCCGCGTCAATCGGGGCAATACTTGCGGGGCATTTTTTGTAATTTACCGCCTCAAAACGGTCGGCGAACACTCTTCCCGACGAGCCCGCGGGGAGAAGGAGCGGCTCGCCCGCATCCTCGGGGAAAGCAAGCGGTGTCGAGGCGAGATACGCGCCGTGTTCGGCAAATGCGAGGAACATCGGCATATTTATCCTCGAAAACGCGATCGAATCGGGTTCTTTGAGACTCAGAAGCAGACCGACGATCTCGCTCGGCATCTCGCAGAATGCCGCCTCCATAGCCTCAGCGGAATCCATTCCGCCCTCGATATTCCGCAGAATCAGTTGGCACATTGTATCGCTCATATGAACCGCCGAGCCGTCGGAAAGAGTGGGATAGCGTTTGGTTTCGACCCCGAACGTGCGCGAGGGGAAGGTATATCCCGCATCGGCAAGGCGCAGAGTCAGATCGGAAAACTCGCCGAGTCTTTCGGCAAAACAGCCGAGCGAACCGTTTGCAACGTAAGCGATCCGTGCTTCGTCGCCGCGAAAACCAAGAAAGGGATGCGCCCATTCGTCGCTCCCGCCAGATTTTGAACGTGAATGCGCTATTCCGATATTACCGGGGCAATCGAGCGCGGGAGTTTTTTCGGTCAGACGCGTGACGTCCCCCGTCAGCTTTTCGCTGAATATTCTGCCGCCCTGCATCGTTGCAAGACCGCTGTAAAATCCGCCCGCGAAGCCTTCCTCGCGGCGGAGCATTTGGAGTATTATCGGCGCGGCGGGGCGCGCTCCGACGTAGCCCGCAATATTACACATAGGAGAACCTCCCGATTATTTTTTCATCAACTTACGGTAAGGAAGCGCCACGATAACGCCGAGTGCGACAAGCCCCGTCCAGACGAGGATGAGATTGCCCCAACCGATCGCGTCGATTGCGCCCGCGAAGGTCTTGTTGGCAAGTGCCGCGGCGGAATAGCTGAGGAAGTCGAGGAATCCCGTCGCCGAGGAAACGAGTCCCGTGTCGCGAAGGCTCGGGCAATAGCGGCTCCAGAGCATCGTTGCCGCCGCGTTCGAGGACATGATCGCGAGCACGATGAAGATTATATTGAGAACGGGAATTTTGACGAAATAAGTGAGCGCAAAGAAGATGACCGACGAGGTGAAGACGATGAGAATGGTTTTATCCATATCGTGACCGAGTCGCTCGTAGAGGAAGATCGCGATAAAGGAGGTCATCGAGATCGCAAGCGTCGCGCCCGTAAAAATGCTCGCCGACTCCTCGGGGGTGAATCCGAGGTACTGCGCGATGTAGGTCGGAAGCCAGAAGACTACCGAGGTGCGCACGACACCCGTGAGGATCGAGATAAGCGAAAACTTGACGATCTGGCGCTTGAAAAGGATCTTTATATTGCCCGCACCCTTAACTTGGGGCTTGTACTGACCGTATTTTACGATACCCTTGCGTTCAAAGAGAGTGAAGCAGGCAAAAACGCTTGCCGCCATCGCCACGAGAACACCCGTGCTGACGAAGAAAACGCTCTGCCAAGACAGAAATATCGCAAGGATGCCCGCCGCAGGCGAGCCGAGGAGGGAGGAGAAGGTGTAGCCGAGTGAGCAACGTGTGGTATAGATCGGCTCGGTATTTTCTGAAACGACCTTCGTCATCGGGCCGTAGATCATCGAAAGGAAGAATCCCGTCAGACCGTAAATGATCATCGCCGCATTCGGCTTGTCGATTATGACGGGAAGGAGGAGATTTGTTACTCCCGCGAAGAAAAGTCCCATCGTGAGCATATACTTCGCCTTGATCTTGTCGCCGATCGCGCCGTTTATGAGCTGACCGAAGGCGTAAAAGAGCAGATAAAGCGCCGAAACGCTTCCTATATAATCTTCGGTGAAGCCGTCCGCGACCATTTGCGGAGTGACCGCGCTGAGGATGTTGCGGGCTATGTAAACGGCGAAATAAGCCACCGAACAGAGCGAACCGAGATAAATTGCATTCTTTGCGTTTTGTGAGATTTTCATATTGCTTCCTTTTGAATTGATATAGGATAATTATAGCACATTTCGGGGGATTTTGCAATGAAAAGTGCAATATTAATTGATCAATAAGTGAATTATTGCACGTCATAATATCAGTGTAAGGCGCAAAAAGAAAATGCATTCATATTGTCGAGATCGAATAAATATACGATTCCAAAAGCGAGGATTTTCATCCCCTACTTTTTTCGTTGCCTGTTTTTAATCTTTTTCCATTGGCATCAAAAAAAGCCGGCTCAAAACTTAAGTTTTGACCCGGCACTACGCCTATGATATGCCCCAAGGGGATCTGCAAGGCTGACTTAAAGGTCAGTCTCTCTTCTTAACGATAAGAGCTGTTCCGAGAATTGCGATGATAGCAACGGGAGCTGCAACGAATCCGCCGCATCCCTTGTTTTCTTCTACCTTCTCGGTAGTGGGAGCGTTGGTGGTGGGAGCAGCGGTGGTCTCGGGAGCCTTAGTGGTCTCGGGAGCCTTGGTTGTCTCGGGAGCCTTGGTGGTTTCGGGGGCCTTGGTGGTCTCAGGAGCCTTGGTCTCGGGAGCAGCGGTGGTCTCAGGAGCAGCGGTGGTCTCGGGAGCCAATCTGCCGATATTGTACTTAACAGCATCAGCCTCAGCGTTCTGGAAAATCTCAGAAGCGTTCAGCTCACGATCGTAGAAACGAATGCTGTGGATGTCGCCGGTCCAGTAACGCTTGAGATCGTAGTGACCAAGAGCGAGGGAGTCAGCTTCCATTGCCTTGCCGTTCTGGGGCATTTCGCCCATCAGCTCGCCGTCAACGTAGATGCGAACCATACCGCCAAGGGTATAAGTAACAGTAACGGTAGACTGGTTCATCAGGTTGTTGCCGTCAGGGATAACAACACGCTCAGCCTTTGCATCGTTGCCCTTGAACTCGATGCTGTCGTTGTTGGTACGACGG
>JAZRGT010000033.1:0-18906 GCA_045644325.1 Eubacteriales bacterium
CTACCCAATCCCGCCGCCCTTGCACTACTTCTTTTACACTGTGTATTTTTTGTATATTTTATATTATTCCTCTTGATTACAATTAAATTATATGATATAATATAAATAACTATCCTTAAATATAATGCAGAGGTATGCTCAAATGAAAATAGACGTAAAAATTAAGCTCACACGCGGGGCGAAGGCTCCCGAATATGCTACCGACGGGTCGGCGGCGGTTGATATCCGCGCGGCTCTTGAGGGCGGCGAGGTCATCATTCAGCCGGGTGAGCGTGCGATGATCCCCACCGGTATCGCTATCTCGACGGGACGTGACGACGTTGTTGCGATAATGGCGGGAAGAAGCGGTCTTGGCGCAAAGCACGGCATCACTCTCGCAAACGGCATCGGCGTTATTGACTCCGACTACCGCGGCGAGCTCCGTGCGACTCTTATCAATAAAGGCACCGAGCCCTTCAAGGTTTCGGACGGTGACCGCATAGCACAGCTTATGTTTATGCCCGTATATCAGGCGGCATTTCTTCCCGTGGACGAGCTTGACGAGACCGAGCGCGGCACGGGCGGATTTGGCTCGACGGGGGTGAACTGATATGAAGCTCATTCTTGCGTCACAGTCGCCGAGAAGAAAAGAAATTCTCGAGAGCGTCGGTCTTAAATTCGATATTATGCCCGTCGATGCCGACGAAACACTTCCCGAGGGTATCGAGTGCGCGGATGCGGTAACGATGCTTGCGCGCCGCAAGGCACGTGCACTTGCCGATGCACATCCCGAGCTTTCGGACTCGGTCATCCTTGCCGCCGACACTCTCGTTGAGTGCTTCGGCGAGATCCTCGGCAAGCCCACCGACCGAGAGGACGCGCGCAGAATGCTGACTATGCTCTGCGGCTGCGGAAGCGCGGTTCATACCGGCATTTGCATCGGTTATAAGGGAAAATTTGTGACGGCAGTTGAGACCGCTTACGTTACATTTGACGATATGAGCCCCGAGGAGATCGAGGACTACATTTCAACCGACGAGCCTTATGACAAGGCGGGCGGATACGCGGTTCAGGGGCGCGCGGCACTTTATATCTGCGGAGTTACGGGCGATTGGTATTCCGTCGTCGGACTTCCCATTCACACGGTTAAGACTCTTCTCGAAGAAGAATTTGATATCCGCGTAAAAGATATTGATTAACGGAGAATTTATATATGTCAAAGCATCTTGGAATCGACCTGGGTACAGCGAATACCCTGGTCTATATGAAAGGAAAGGGAATAGTCCTGCGCGAGCCGTCGGTCGTTGCATTTGATCAGGTGCGCAGACGCGTCGTTGCCGTTGGCAGCGAGGCGAAGCGTATGATCGGTAAGACACCCGGCAACATCATCGCGCAAAGACCTCTTCAGGAGGGCGTTATTGCGGATTTCGATAAGACCGCGAGTATGCTTCATTCCTTCTTCAGCGAGGTTTCTGCGGGCGGTGTGCTTACTCGTCCCACGGTTATGATCTGCATTCCCTACGGAGTCACCGAGGTTGAACGCCGCGCGGTCGAGGACGCAACCTACGAGGCGGGCGCAAAGAGCGTAGCTCTCGTTGAGGAGCCCATCGCATCCGCTATCGGCTCGGGACTCAAGATCTCGGGCGCACGCGGCTCGATGATAGTCGATATCGGCGGCGGAACGACAGAGGTAGCCATCATCAGTCTCCGCGGAATCGTTGTTTCGCGCTCGATCAGAACGGCGGGCAACAAGCTCGACGAGGCTATCGTCAACTATATGAAGCGCGAGCATAAGGTGCTCATTGGCGACTCGACTGCAGAGGAGCTTAAAAAGCAGATCGGATCTGTGCATCCCTCTATGGATCGCGGCGAGCTTGAGATCAGAGGAAGGAACCTCAACACGGGTCTGCCCTCGGTTCTGACCGTGACATCCGCGCAGGTCAGAGAGGCTCTGCGCGAGCCGGTGGGCGAGATCATCGACAGCATCCGTATTGCGCTTGAAAATACTCCCCCCGAGCTTTCCGCCGATATTTTCGATTTCGGCATAATGCTTTCGGGCGGTGGTGCACTCCTCGGAGGTATGGCAACTCTCATCACCGAGCGCACGGGAGTCCGCGTGACGGTTGCCAAGAGACCTCTTGAGAGCGTTGCGCTCGGACTCGGACGAGTTATCGAGGGCAATTACCCCGGCCTTGCAAAGTACCGCTCAAGATAATATTCACCCTTAAAGGATTACGGATATGGGTTTTATATTAAAGCTTATAAAAAGCCGATTTTTTATCGTTACGCTTGCCGTTGCTCTTCTTTTGTCGATCGTGCCCGGCGTGCTCTGCGCAATGGGGCAGGGATCATACGTCCGTTCCGCGATCGTGACGGTCGGAACGCCCTTCCGCTGGGCGTTTACCAAGATCGGAGAGGGACTTTCGGGCTTTTCGCTCTATTTTAAGACGATAGATGCGCTCCGCGATGAAAACGACGCCCTTCGCCGCGAGCTTGACGAGTATAAGAATCTTGTTTACGATGCCGCGCTGATTGAGGAGGAAAACGATTTCCTTTCGGATTATCTCGGACTTAAGGAGGAGCACCTTGATTTCTCTCTTGAGGATGCATCGGTTCTGGGCAGAGAATCAACGAATTACAGGACTCTGCTTACCATTTCGAAGGGTACCCTTCACGGAATCGGTGTGAATATGCCGATAATTACGGATGCGGGACTCGTCGGATACATCACCGAGGTCGGCGCAACCTGGTCGAAGGCTGCCATCCTGACCGAAACCGCAACCGCCGTGGGCGGATATATCGAGCGTTCGGGTGCTCTCGGCGTGGTCGAGGGAACCTACGAGCTGCGCACGGAGGGGCTTTGCCGAATGGTCTATATTGAGGCGGAGTCGGATATAAGAGTCGGCGACAAGGTCATAACCTCGGGAATCGGCGGCGTTTATCCCCGCGGACTTCTCGTGGGCAGAGTCAGCGCGATTGAGGTCGACGAAGCCTCCCGCACTCTGACCGCAATCATCGAGCCCGCCGCGGATCTCGATTCGATCTCGAAGGTTATGATAGTTACCGAATACGGCATTATCGAGGAGGGCGTAGATGGAACTCAATGAACGCTCTCGCCGTCCGCTCGTATCCTCTTATACGGCGGGGAAGATCATCCTGTTTTCGCTGGCTGTCTTTCTTTCAGCCTGCCTGCAAAGCTCGTTTTTTTCCGCTTTCGCGATATTTCCTGCCCTGCCTGATCTCGTTTTGCTTTGCGTGATTGGTATCGCGATCTACGACAGCGAGAAAAGCGGTGCAGTGGCGGGCGTTTTCGGCGGTGTTGTCCTCGAGGCGTTCGGCGCGGGCGGGAATATAATGCTGCTTCCGCTTTTTTATATGCTCTGCGGATTCTTTTTCGGGATCGCGGCGCATCTGCTTTTCAACAAAAATTTTGTTTCGTGGCTGCTTTACTGCGTCATCGGCGCGGCGTTTCGCGCGATGCTCAGCGTAGTCCACGCGGTGCTCGTTGAAAGCGACGTCAATCTTTTACTTATTTTCACGGAGATAGTGATACCCGAGTATTTTATCACGGTGTTGCTCTCCCCGCTGATGTACCTGATCGTCAGAGCGGTCGTACGTCCATTCCATAAGAAGATTGAAATGGAATAAAAATCTCCGATTTACAAGTGAGGCGCGCTTATCGCCGCCGAAAAAACGGATTTTATTGATTTTTGCGTATTTTTGCAATCGACTATTAATTCTTGAAGAAGGGAGAACGGTATGAACGATTGGTTTCATAAGGAACACGAGCCGAGTGGCGGCGAATACGGAAGAAACGAATTTCTTTACAGATATCTCATCATCGCGGCGGCGTTTTTGCTGATTTGTGTGGTCTATACCGTCTCCGCGTTCAGGATACACGCCGTTTACGGCAATTCCGCCGATATAGGCGGAGATGAATTTTACGAGCGCAAGGTAACCGTCAGCGCGGTGCGCGGTGAAATATACGACCGAAACGGCGTAAAGCTCGTCGGTAACGTGTATAATTATACCCTGATCTATGATTATTCGGCTATGGCGAGAACTAAATCCGAACAGAACGAGGATATCCTCGCCGTACTTTCCATCGTCGGCGATTCGCCTTACAGATCCGAAAACAAATGCCCGATGAAGGGAACTTATCCCGATATTACCTATGACGTTGACATTTTGAAGGACTCTACCGTCAAGTCACGCCTTCGCCGCATCATCAGCGAATATGAGCTCGAGGGAGACGTTCTCGCGTCCGATCTCGCTCAGGCGGTTGCGAAGAAATTCGCGATGCTCGATGCAGAAGAAAATCCGAAATATACCCCAGAGGAAATGACAGAGCTTATCCGCGTCCGCTACGAGATGGAGGCGATGCGCTTTTCGGCGGTTGAGCCCTACGTTTTTGCGGAAAATATCGATATGGCGACCGTTACGGCGGTGCGCGAGCTTGGCGTTCGCGGTACCGATCTTAAGGTCAGTTATACCCGCGAATACTATTTCCCCGGCTATGCCTCTCACATTCTCGGCCGTATCAGCGGAATTTTTGCAGAGGATGCCGAATATTATTCCTCCCTCGGCTATCCGATGACGGCAAAGGTAGGCATCAGCGGTTGCGAGCTCGCGTTTGAGGAATACCTTCGCGGTATCGACGGCGAAATGACCGTCACCGAGGACGAAGACGGCAATACCGTCAGCCGTGAGATAACGAAGGAGCCCGTGGCGGGCAAGGACGTTTATCTGACGATAGATATATATCTGCAGATGGCGGCAGAGGATGCGCTTGCGGATAATATTCAGTATATCGTTGACCGCTCCGCAACGATCGAGGGCGACCTCGACGGAGAGGATTGCGATGCGGGCGCGATAGTGGTTCAGACCGCCGAGGGCGGCGAGATAATTGCAATCGCCTCCTATCCTACATTCAACCTTGCAACCTTTAACAGCGATTTCTCCGAGCTTGTCAACGATCCGCGTCAGGTCTATACCAACCGCGCGCTGATGGGACAGTACCGTCCCGGATCGACCGCAAAGATCGGAATGTCGGTTGCGGCACTTGCCGAGCCTCTTTATATTAACACTAATCTTTTCGGCGCGACCACCACGATAAATACCAAGGGTATTTACACCTATTACGAGGACTATCAGCCCGAATGCTGGTATTATACCGATTATCACAAATCTCACGGCAAGATCACGGTTGACGAGGCGATCAGCGTTTCCTGCAACTATTTCTATTACGAGCTCGGCAGAATTATGGGCATTGATCGCATAAATAAATATTTCACGCTCTTCGGAATGGGACAGCCCACGGGTATCGAGCTTTCCGAAAGTGTTGGAATCCTCGGAAGTGCGGAGTATAAGCAGACGCTCAATATCCCGATCTCCGACCGCGCGTGGATGCCCGGTGATACGCTCCGAACCTCGATCGGAGTGGGCTACGGCGAGCATACTCCGCTTCAGATTTCGAATTACATTTCGATGATCGTCAACGGCGGAACGCGATACGCCGCACATCTTCTCTATGAAGTCAGAAGCTTTTCCGGCGAGGTGATCTACGCGACCGAGCCCGAAATCCTATCCGAGGTCGAGATCTCGGATATCGCGTACGACGCTATAATCGAGGGCATGAGCGGAGTTCTTTCGTCCTCATCCGATCTCCGTAAGGCTTTCGGAGATTTCCCCGCCGAGATCGGCGCGGGCGGTAAGACGGGTACGGCACAGACCTTCGCAACAACGAGCAACAATGCCGTTTTCGTAGCTTTTGCGCCCCTCAAGGACCCCGAGATTGTCGTTTCCTGCGTGATAGAGCGCGGCGCAAACGGATATAACGCCTCCTGGGCGGCGAGAGAAGTGCTTGACAGATACTTCGGACTCGCCGAGGAAGAGGCGGCTCAGTGATGTTTTTCTCCTGCGGAGAAAAGTGATGTATTGGCTTACGCCACAGTGAGGTTTGCGCTCCGCGCAAGTGATGTTTCGTCCTTCGGACGAAGTTAAGGAAGAAATTTGCCGAGGCAAATTTCAATCTTAATTAAAATTGCTTATGCGAACATAGCACATTAATAGGTGAAACAATGGAGCTTTTCGGTATTTCTTTCATTATATTTTTATTGATGTTCCTTTTCTCATCCCTCTCGTTCGGTGCGGTTTTTGTATTCATAATAGTTTATGCGGTTAAACAAAAATCAAAGAACGACAGCGCGCCGCGCGTAACGCTCGAGGCGAGGGTGGTTGATAAGAGAACGGTCTCGCACAGACATCATAATCACCATAACAGCTTTTATCACAGACATTATTACCATTACGTTACCTTTGAGCTTCAGGACGGTCAGAGAACCGAGCTTCGCGTATCCCTCGGCGAATTCGAATCGCTTGCAGTTGCCGATGAAGGAACGCTGACCTTGCAGGGAACGAGATTTATTTCATTTGTAAAAAAGAGCGAGGAGTGGCACTGATGGAAGAAAAAATGACATCCCACGAGGCTCGTGCGGCAGAGCTTTTTCTCTCGGGTGCTGTCTGCGCTCAGGCGGTATTCTGCGCGTTTTGCGATCTTCACGGACTTGATTATGAAACTGCATCGCGGCTTTCGTCCTCGATGGGCGGCGGAGTCGGCAGACTTCGCGAGGTCTGCGGAGCTTTTTCTGGGATGGCTATGGCGGCGGGTCTGCTTTACGGCTTCCCGATCCCTCCCGCGCAGGGCGAGAAGAGCGAACACTATAAGCGCATCCAATTCCTCGCATCACGATTTTCCGAGCGGTGGGGCAGTATCGTCTGCCGCGATATACTGGTCGCTAAAATTGGCGAAAATGCGGTAAATACCGATCACGTTCCCGAAGAACGAACAAAAGAGTATTATTCAAAGCGTCCCTGCCTCAAAGCCGTCAGGCTCGCGGCAAGGATCCTTGACGAATATATTGAAAATAACCCGATAAAGTGAGGCTTATTATGAAAAAAACACGCATTCTTATCCTTATCCTCTGCATTTCGATGCTTGCGGGACTTTTTGCATCCTGCAATCAGAGCGAACAGCCCGAGACTACCGTGGCTGACACAACCGCGCTACCCGAGACTGATCCCGTACCCGCCGAGCTCAAATTCAGCGAAAACGGTGCCTGCGAATTCTACATAGTTTATCCCGCTGATTTTGACAAGGGTATCAGGGATATCGCGATCTCGCTCCGTCAGCAGATCAAGAAATATACCGGAGTTGAGCTCAAAATCGTCAGCGATGAGATACTTGCAAAGCCCGTCGCAGATACCGGCGTTGAGCATCAGTATGAGATCCTCCTCGGCCCGACCGCCCGCGAGCAGTCTAAGAAGTACACAAGCACTATGCGCGCGCGTGACTATGCTTTCACCTTTGAGGGCGATAAGCTGATCCTTGCGGGACTCACTCTTGACACCATCGACCGCGTAAGCGAGCTCTTTATCAGTAACGTCCTCATTCCTCAGGGTAAGGGAAACGTCGGAAAAGCGACCGTAGTTCTCACCGAAAAAGATAAGTTTATTTACACCTACAGCAAGTATTCGATGAATTCCTGTACAGTCCTCGGTGCTGATATTAACGAGTACCGCATCGTTTACGCTAAGAGCGACATTTACTCCGCAGAAAGATACGCGCGTCTCTTTGCAAACGAGCTGACCGTTAAGGCGGGCTTCCCGCTCGAGATCAAGGCTGATACATCGGCGAAGATCGAGGAGGGCGCGCGTGAGATCGTATTCGGCGTGAGCAATCGCGGCGGTGATGCTGTCGCTACCCGCCACGGCTATTCTGTCAAAGCAGACGGCAGCAAGCTTTACGTTACTGCGGAATGCATGGAGGGCTACGCCGCAGCATACGAATACCTGACAGGAACCCTTTTCAAGGGTGACACGGTCGAGATCGCGCAAGGCTTCACTCATACCGGCACTTCAGAGCCCGAGGACAAGCAGGATATTGAAAACCGTGCGGGCGAATATCGCGTTATCTTCAATAACGTTCACGGTGCGCACGTTGACGAATACCCCATCGAGACACGTAACCAGATGCAGGCAGAGCTTCACTACGAGTATCTGCCCGACGTTATCGGTCTT
The DNA here is from genome assembly GCA_045644325.1 of Eubacteriales bacterium. GTDB lineage: Bacteria > Bacillota > Clostridia > Oscillospirales > CAG-272 > CAG-390. Next base: position 8,059 of record JAZRGT010000033.1, read on the forward strand.
CAGGAGAATGCGGCGAGTGTTCAAAGCTACCACTTGAGAATGAGCAAGTATGGCTACTCCGCAGTTCCCACCAAGCCGACTAACAAAGCCGGACGTGACTACACCGCAATGCTCTACCGCGCGGATAAGCTCGATATCCTCGAGTGCGGCTGGCATCTCTATGACGACGGCGCAGGCGACCAGTCGAAGTCCGTTGCTTGGGCGGTGTTCAAGGATAAGGCAAGCGGCGACGTTTTTGCCGTCGGCTCGACTCATTTCTATTGGACGGGTGACGATCTCGGCAAGAGCGCGCGCCTGAAGGACGCCGAACAGCTTACTGAGGTTGTTAAGAATATTACCTCGAAGTATAATTGCCCGATGATCGTCGGCGGCGACTACAACTGTAATATAAACTCCGACCCGATCAAGAACCTCTACAAGGCGGGCTTTGAGAATCTGCAGAAGCTCTCTCCCGAGACTATGGATATCACCACCCACCATTCCTATTCCCCCTGGAATGCGGAGCTCAATCTCTATATCGACGTGGTTGTCCCCTCCAAGGCATACAGCTCCGCGATCGACCACGCGCTTCTCTACAATAAGAGCACGCTGACTCCCAAAATGTGGCGCGTAATCCTCCACGATTACACCCTCCTCTCAACCGACCATTGCCCCGTAATGGTAGATTTTGATATCAACTGATATGAAAAACGGACTTTTGCCTCGGCAAAAGTCCGTTGGTTTTTACTTTTCTTTCCTTTTAATTATAATAGTTGTAGAGATCAGCATCAATACTGCGGGGAGGACGGAGATTGCCGCTCCGCAGCCACCCTCGGCTGTGGGCTCGGTGATCTCCTCGGTTGCTTGTGCCGCGATGAACTGCTCCTTCTCCTCTGCGGTCAGCTCGCGCGAGGTGTAGGTCGCGGTGTAGGTGACGTCTTTTTTGAGATACCAAGTCAGCTTTTCATCCCAGCCTGCAAATTCATATGCGAATTCCCCGTCGCTTTCGCGCGAGGGAGCAATATCGGCTGGAGCTTCTACTTTTGAACCGTAGGGATATTGAGCGGTCACGAGGACACTTCCGTCGAAGTCGGCAAAGGTAACTGTCAGCATTATCGGATCCCACACGGCGTAGAGAGTGACGTTTTCGTCGGCGGTGTAGCTCGCACCCGAGGTGTAAACTACCTCGCCGCCCTTTTTGGTTGCCCAGCCGAGGAAGGTATTGCCCTCGAGCTTGGGGATTTCGTCGGTAATAACCGCTTCGTTGCCGGGGAACTTGCGCTGTTGAGCAAGCTTCATTTTGCCCTCGCCTACATTATAATATATAGTGAAGACGTTCATATCGCTCGAGCGGAGGTAGGATGCGGAAATCCATCCTTCTTTGCCATTAAAATTAATCTTGCCCCAATTTTCATTGAACTTGAGCACCTCGACCTCATCGCCGTATTTGAGAGTGCCGAGGATGGAGAATGAAGTGCCCGCGCCCGCGCGAACGTTGAGAGAATCGGCGGTAACGGTGTATTTGCCGGGCTTGGATTCATCTTCTGCAAGAGAGAATGCGGAATAATCCGTGCCCTCCTTGGTCTCGTATTTCAGCGCGCCGTAGCCGACTATGTAGCTGTCATCAAGTGCGTATTTGTGCCGTCCGACACGCTCGCCGCCATTGCCCTCGACCGTGTAGACGTATCCGTCCTTGACACCGATAACGAGTCCGACGTGCGATGAAACTGCGGTTGAGGATGCACTTTTGAAATAGATCAGGTCGCCGATAAGAGGGGTATACCCCGATTCACGGGTTTTGTAAAGGTTCTGAGGCTTCAAAATCTCGTTTATCATTCTCGGACAGCTGACCTCGGAGCAGTCGATCTCGGCGGGGATACCCGCCTGAAACTGACACCAGGAAACGCACGCCGCGCACCAGGCATAGCCCCAGATGCCCTCAAGCTTGCAGAAAAGGCGGTTGTATTCGACGAAATTGCCCGATCCTTCAAGGTTCCATCCGTCCATATCGGCATCCGAATCGCCCTCGTGATATCCAACCTGCGAGAGCGCGATAAGAATGACGTCGTATCGGTGATCACCCGTCAGCTTTGACTTGGCTTCAAGTAAACGCTCATAATAAACGCTTGTTTTATAAGCGTCACCGTATTGGTAGGCATCGTAATTTGGCTTGATGGATGCCGATGCTGTGGTTGCAAAAAAGGATGAAAGAATCACAGTGCAAAGCAGCAGGCAGAGCGCCTTTTTATTAAATGAAGAAAACATGAAACTCCTCCCGAAATAGGATATAACAATACATAATTATACCAAAAAATAAGCTTTTTGTAAAGAGCTTTTTTGCAATGAATGGAAAAATAAATAATTGGAATAAAAAGTAAATTTGGCTCAATGTGAAAGTTTTTTTATGAAAATATGGAAGATTACGCCAAAGCTCCAAAAAAAGTTTGTGAAAATTCCAAAATATAAATAAAGATTTTCGAAAAAGCATTGACTTAAAAGTGTTTGTGTGGTATAATATATCCGAAAAACTTTCAAAATTAGAAAAGGAGATTAAAAATGAGAAAGTTTACAACAATTTTCATGGCAGTTGTTCTTTGCATTGCAGCTCTTACTGTATTTGCATTCGCTGCTGAGACCGATTGCGCTAAGGGCGAGCACGACTGGAGCGCATGGATTCTCGTTGAGGTTAAGAATGGCGACAAGTACTTCGAGCGTTACTGCGCTTGCGGCACTGTTGAGCCCCAGACCAAGATCGAGCACACTCACTCCCTTACCAAGGTTGCAGCTAAGGCAGCTACTTGTGAGGCTGAGGGTAACATCGAATATTGGTACTGCAAGAACTGTGACTGGGTAGAGGTTGCCGGTGGCGTAGCTTCCAATCTTCTCGCAGTTAAGACCCCCGCTGCTCACACTCTCGTAGCAGTTGAGGCAAAGGCAGCTACTTGCGAAGAGTTCGGTAACATTGCTTACTCTTACTGCACCGCATGTGACTGGGTAGAGGTTGACGGTGGTATCGCTTCCAACATCCTCGCAGTTAAGCTTGCTCCCGCACACAAGCTCGTAGCAGTAGAGGCTAAGGCAGCTACTTGCGAAGAGTTTGGTAACATCGCTTACTCCTACTGTGAGAACTGTGACTGGGTAGAGGTTGACGGCGGTATCGCTTCCAACCGTCAGGCTGTTAAGCTTGCTCCCGCACACAAGCTCGTAGCAGTAGAGGCTAAGGCAGCTACTTGCGCAGAGAACGGTAACATTGCTTACTGGTACTGTGAGAACTGTGATTGGATCGAGGTTGAAGGCGGCGTAGCTTCCAACAGACTCGCTGTTATCACTCCCGCAGGTCACGCTCTCGTAGCAGTTGAGGCTAAGGCTGCAACTTGCGCTGAGGCAGGTAACATCGCTTACTGGTACTGCTCCAACTGTGATTGGATGGAGGCTGAGGGTGGCGTAGCTACCAACAGACTCGCTGTTATCCTTGTAGCAGCTCACGAGCTCGTAGCAGTAGAGGCTAAGGCAGCTACTTGCACCGAGAACGGTAACATCGCTTACTCCTACTGCGCTAACTGTGACTGGGTAGAGGTTGAAGGCGGCGTAGCTTCCAACAGACTCGCAGTTCAGACTCCCGCAGCTCACGCTCTCGTAGCAGTAGAGGCTAAGGCTCCCACCGCTACCGAGAACGGTAACATCGCTTACTGGTACTGCTCCAACTGTGATTGGATGGAGGCTGAGGGTGGCGTAGCTACCAACAGACTCTCTGTTATCCTTCCCGCTACCGGTGAGACCACTGAGCCCACTGAGCCCGGTTCTCCCGACACCGGCGACAACGCAATCTTCTTCGCAGTTGCTCTCGTAGCAGTTGCAGTTGCAGGCGTTGCAGTTGTTAGCTTCAAGAAGAGAGAGAACTAATCTGAATTAACAGATTATTGTCTTACATAAACAAGCACCTCCCCCGGGAGGTGCTTGTTTTTTTTATAAAAATCTATTGCAATTTAGAATGGAATGTAGTATAATAATTGTAGTAAAATTTTTGTGAGGTATAAAATGTCCAAAACAGTTCGCATTATTGCGCTTATTATGGCAATTCTTCTGGGGCTTTCCGCACTCGGAATGATCGCTATGTACGTTGCCGCAGAGACACCCGACGCCGTATCGGCTTGCAGCGCAGAGTGCGCAAGCGCTCTCGCCGTATTTGAAACGGCACCAATATACAGCTCTCTTTCTCAAACGGCGTAAAGCCTTAATATGAAAAGATCCTCCGCGCTGCGGAGGATCTTTTCATTATATAATAAGAAACTTTATTTTAGAAAGAGTATCGGGAGCGTCGGGAGAGGCGACGGCGGGAAGTGAGTTCTTTTCAGCGATCAATGCCACGTCCGTGCGGTATTTCTTGGCAACGTCCCAAAGCGTCTCATCTTTCGCGGGATAGCAAACGAGTATCGACGCACCCGACTCGTCTGCGAAGGAGCTAGATGTGAAATTCGCCTCCGAAAGCGCCGAAATTTTTTGCTTGTTTTCGATAAGCACAGCGGCGCAAATCTCGCAATCACATACAACGCTATCGGCGTCGATCCGCCCCTTGACGTCGCCGACGGTCATAACAGCGGAAATGACAGGTTCATCGAAACCGACGGCTTCGCTGAGATCAGTGCTGTAACGAAAATCTCCGTCATATTCGATCGGTATAAATTCGCCCCCGTTGTCTGCGATCGCAAAAATACGCATTTTGCCCGAAAGCGTCAGCTTGCCACTTGCGGACAGCTCTTTTTCGATGTCGGGGAGGACCTTTGCGGTAACATCGCAAAGCTTCATACCGCTGTCAAGTCCAAGCGAGGAAAGCTCGTGCGCCGCGCTGAAGGTTGCGTGACCGTTGAATGCCGAAACGGGCGAATGGAGCACAAGCTCGGTGTGTGCAGTTTCGCAGTCGGCGTTCTTTGAATAGATATCTTTGATATAAGTGATAGGTGCGCTTGACGCTGCTTCTGCAGAGAGGAGAACTCCCGCTTCGAGTGCAATCGAGTCGCCGTCGAGGCTGCATGAGACCGAAGGGCAGACGCCGTAGCCGCGAATTCCGATCTGTCTTGCCCCTGACGGGATGGGCGAGTCAAAAGTAAGCGTAGTGGTGAAAGGCAGCTTTCGGATAATTCTGCGCGGTCGCTCGCCTTCCCCCTCGCGGCATAAGAGAAGTGTGATACTAACCTCGCCGCGGCAATCCGCGCTCGCTTCCGTATTTTGGATCTGCGTTATCATAACCTCTCCGTGTGAGGATATGACACGCACATCGTCCTCAGCCGAAAGTCCTGCTTCAGCACGTGAAACGCTGTCGCGACAGATAAGGGGAATAGCGGTCGCAGAAGCACAGACGGTGCAGGATGCATTTCCGCTGAGCTTTCTGACCGAATTCGACGAGATATCAGCGCCGTGCACGAGGGGTGAAAACTCATTTTTTGCACGAAGCGCGGGACGAAGCCGTAGCTTGGATTTGATAGTCAGACGGCGCGGTGCGGTTACACGTGCGGTGACGTTTTCAAGCACTGCATCGCAGAGTCCCGAAACGTCCGAGGAATCCGACAAGGATTTCAAATCTCGGTCGGGTGTGAGCATAACGTCGTATTCTCCGGGAAGGCTTGCGCAGAATAGCGAGCCGTCTTCTGCGGATTCGTAGAGTAGGGAATAGCGCAAGCCGCCCGCGCATTCAGCACCGCCCGCACCGTAATAGAGGGTCGGCTGAGCGGCTGTGGCGGTGCAGGAGAGCACCTTGCCAACCGCAGGCATATAGTCGGGCAGAGTATAATCGTCCGAAAGATCGCAGATTTCACCGCGATCGAAAACGTGTGTGGTGTAATCAAATTTTCCGCTGAAATTATCGAGCATTTTGTGTCCTCCGAGAGATATATTTCGCTAAAATATATGCTCCACGCTTGGAAACTATGCAGTAAAAAACAGCCTTTTCGGCTGTTTTCTTATATGCAAGCGATGAATTCGCTAATGTTATGTACGGTTGAGACCACCGTGTGAGCATCTTTGCCCATAACCTCGTCGGAAAGATAATCGGCATCAATGCCGCGGTTTTTGAGGCGGGTGAGATATTTACCCGCGTCCTCGACACGCTTGAAGGATTTTTCAAATACGGCGGGGAAGGAGAGGGTTTTGTATTCGTGCGACGATTTGACCGCACTCACAATTTTTTCTCGGATCTCGTCAAAAAGCTCGGAGTTATCGCGAAAATCAGCTTCGTTTCTCGATATTTCGTGCTTGGTAACGACGATCGTGATGCCGCTTACGGCGCGTTTTGCCTGAGCGCAGGCGATATCACCGGCGCAGTAAAATACTGAGGGCTTACCGTGTGCCGCGGCGATATAGGCATCCATATCGATCTCGCCGATATATTTGCCGTTCAGTTTATAGAACTGCACCGTTTTACTGCTCATCGTATGCGCAAGCACGCCGCCGAGTGTGCCCTCCATTGCGTGGTAACCAAAGTAGCAGATGCAATCGTAGTCATCGGCAAAGTACATTCTCGGCTTTGAGAGGTCGGGATCGAGTAGTGTGATGCGCTGATCGAGGTCTGCGGGATCAATATTATGACCGCCACCGTGGTTATCCCAGAGAGCGATCTTTTCCGCGCCCGCGCTGAAAAGTGCGTCTGCTGCGGCATTGACTTCAAGTGCGCCTTGCCGTCTTGCGATCTTCCATTCGTCGGTGTCCTTTGAGAGTGCCTCGTAGGGGACGCCTTTGACGTTATTTACGCCTTCGAGGTCGAGGGCGATAAGGATTTTTTTATACATATAAATACCTCGTTTTAAAAGAGTGAAGGAGCGAAAACCACCCGCGAGGGGTGGTTTTACTCCTTCCAAGCGGTCGAGGGGGCGTCGCCCGCTTGAAGCGCGGGGGAAGTTTCGAGCTCTGCGGAGCTTGACTTAAGGAACTTTTTGAAAAAAGTTCCTTAAGAATCTTCAAAAACTTTCCGCTGTGTTTGTTGTGGTTACGCCCAAGAGATGGTTCTGGGCTTATCCTCGGTCATAACGATGGGAGCGAGGACGGAGATCGCTTTGCGGAGTCCCTCGTCGACGGTCATAATGCTATCCTCGTGCTCGATGGAGATCGCTCCGTCGTAGCCGCAGAGGCGGAGGTTGGAGATAACGTCTCTCCAGTAGCTCTCGTTGTTACCGAAGCCGACTGCGCGGAATACCCACGCGCGGTTAAGCTCGTCGCTGTAATGCTTGGTATCGAGAACGCCGTTCTTTGCGGTGTTGTACTTATCAATCTTGGTATCCTTCGCGTGGAAGTGATAGATCGCGCCCTTGAGCTCGCGGATAGCGGCAACGGGGTCGATGCCCTGCCAGAGAAGGTGGGAGGGGTCGAAGTTCGCGCCGATAACGGGTCCGACAGCCTCGCGGAGGCGGAGAAGATTTTCGGGATTGTATACGCAGAAGCCGGGATGCATCTCGAACGCGATGTGCTCAACGCCGTGTGCGAGTGCAAACGCGCCCATTTCCTTCCAATAAGGAATTACCTTATCATTCCACTGCCATTCAAGGATAGCAAGGAAGTCCTCGGGCCAGGGGCAGGTTACCCAGTTGGGGAACTTAGAGCCCTCGCTGTCGCCGGGACAGCCCGAGAAGCCTACGATAGTCTTAACTCCGAGCTTTTCTGCGAGAAGGATAGCCTCGCGGAAATCGGAATCGAACTTATCAGCGGTTGCCTTATCGGGATGCAGAGGATTACCGTGGCAAGCGAGAGCCGCGATCTCTACGTCATATTTCTTAAAGGTTTCAACGAATGCGTTGTATTTTGCCTCATCAGCGAGAAGCTCTGCGGGGTTGCAATGAGCCTTGCCGGGGTATCCGCCCGCGCCAACCTCAACGGTATGTACGCCAAGCGAGGTGAGAATCGACAGCGACTCCTCAAGAGTCTTGTTGCCGTAAAGATTTTCAAGAACACAAAGTTTCATGGTTTTCTCCTTTTAATGTTTTTTCTCTCCCTCCACCGTCGTCAAGCGACGGTCCCCCTCCCTCCTCAGAGGGAGGCAAGAAATCTGTGCGAACATAGCTAACAGAAATTTTCTCCAAATCAAATACAAGTAAACTATGTTCGCACTATTTATCTCGGCTCCCTCTGAGGAGGGAGCTGGCGCCGAAGGCGACTGAGGGAGAGATAGAAAATTATTTCATCTTATAAATTGTTTTCAAGCCAACGCTGATATGCTTTGCCATTAATTCGATTTCAGCAAGTGCCGCAGCCTTGTTCGGATATTTTCCTGCGCATTCGCAATTATCACACCAATGAACGAAGATCCCGTATTCCTCGGCATCCTTTTTCATTCTGCGAGCCTTGATAGCGTGAACCAGAAGAATACTCTTGCCATCCTGAGTAAGGACTGTCAAAAGAATCGGAGATTCGCCCGATTTGAGGTTTGACATAGCGCTTTCCACCGCATCCTCTACTGCACTTTCTACGGCATCTTCTACCGCATCTTCAATGGTACTTTCGATATCATCGGAAAGATCATCAAGCTTTGATGACAGCTCGGATAACATTTCTTCGATTTTTGCAAGTTTTTCTTCCATATTCTCTCCTTTGCTAAATCCTATAAAATGACTAAATTCATCAAGCTATGTTCGCGCTCTCTAATTTAGGCTCCCTCCGGGAGGGAGCTGTCACCCCTTGGGGGTGACTGGGGGAGCCCCCGCAACTTAAATTTTAGTTGATGTTCCGGAACAACATATATAATTTTATGTACGCGGGCTCCTTCCACCTCTTCCGTGGTCCCCCTCCCTCCCGGAGGGAGGCTGCTTAGCGGGCGCGAACATAGCTTTCTAATTGTAAAGTTTTAGGTTGAAACAAGCTCGCAATATAATTTAGTTTAGAATCTGTAAATATCGCCGGTCTTTGCGGAGGTGTAGATACCTTCAAGGATGCGGGTTACGGTATACGCCTGTTCGGGGGTTACGAGGGGCTCGGTATCGTTGATAACTGCGTCGATCCAGAGGCGAGCCTCGCGGTCTGCGGGGGACTCGTTGCCGTTTCCGTCATAGAAAGCCGCGCCCTTTGCATCGAGGTTGGGCTTGAACTCATACTGTGCGTTGTGAGCAACGCCGTTGATGCGGAGGCCGTTGATCATATCTGCGCCTGCAAGAGTTCCGCAGAAGGAGGTTACTGCCTCGCGGGGATCGGCAACGTTGAGTGCCCAAGCGGACTCAAGGTTGATGGTGGTTCCGTCTTCCATAACTACGAAGCCGAATGCAGAATCCTCAACGGTGAACTTCTCGGGATCCCAGTTGCCCCAAGCGTTGCCCTGATGTTCCTTGTCAGCCTGAGAGAGCTTATGGTAGGTAGTACCAACACAGTACTTGGGCTTGTAGTTATTAAGCATATAAAGAGTGAGGTCGAGCGCGTGGGTTCCGATATCGATCAGAGGACCGCCGCCCTGCTCGTATTCGTTGAGGAATACGCCCCAGGTGGGAACTGCGCGGCGGCGAAGTGCGGTTGCCTTAGCGTAGTAAATGTCACCGAACATACCGTCGTCAACGAGCTTCTTGAGATATACCGCGTCTGCGCGGTTACGGGTCTGATAACCGATGGTGAGCTTCTTGCCGGTTCTCTGTGCGGCATCAAGCATCTTCTTTGCTTCCTCGGAGTTGATCGCCATAGGCTTCTCGCACATTACGTGCTTGCCCGACTCGAGAGCGTCAACGGTGATGAAGGAATGCGAACGGTTAGGTGTGCAAACGTGAACGACGTCGATGGTCTTGTCAGCGAGGAGCTCCTTGTAGTCCTCGTAAACCATTGCATCGGCAGTACCGAACTTCTTTGCGGCTTCCTTTGCCTTATCTACGATAATATCGCAGAATGCGACCATCTCAACGTGCTTAAGCTTTGCGAGGGAGGGCATATGCTTGCCGTTTGCAATTCCGCCGCAGCCGATTATACCAACTCTTACTTTTTCCATGACTTTTATACCGTCCTATTATAATTTTTATTTTTTAAATTAGTAATTTCTGTGGCTTTGCCGCAGAAAAAACACCTTTTATACGAGCTGAGCGAGTCCGCGCGCCGAGGGGAGCTGACAAAATCTTTAATTTTGTCAAGCGGCGATAAGCGCGCGTATACCACTTGTAAAACGCAGTTTTACAAGTGAGGTCAATTTCCTGAAATAGCGATGTCCGAGAACATAACGTCGGGCGCGCCGAAGCTTGATCCCGTGCCGAAGCTGAGGTTGTTTGCGATAGCAGTTACCTTAAAGAGGAGCTTGTAGAAGTTGTCCGCAACAGTAATATTCTTGACCGCGCGGGTCTTCTTGCCGTCCTCAACGAGGAATCCCAAAGCCTGAAGTGAGAAATCTCCGCTGACGGCGTTAACGCCCGCGTGGAGTCCCTGCAGACCCGTAATGTAAAGTCCGTTGCCGAGCTTCTTGAGGAGCTCTTCCTCGGAAAGCTCACCGGGCTTGAGGTAGAGTCCCTGAACGCCGATGCCCTTTGCGCTCGTTGCGTTACCGGTGGTCTCGGTATCAAACTTCTTTGCGTACATACGGTTGTAAAGAAGAGTCTTGAGCACGCCGTCCTCGATAACGCTCTTGGTATAAACAGCTACGCCCTCTGCGTCGAAGGGGCAATGACCGAACTTCTTATCGTGGAAGGGGTCGTCAATGAGGGTCACGATATCAGCCGCAACCTTCTCGCCTTCCTTGCCCGCAAACATCGTGGTCTTGAGGAATGCGGAACGAGCCGAGAAAAGTCCCGAGAATACGGAAAGGATCGAGCGCATTGCGCCGTTCTCAAGGATGATATCGTACTTACCCGAGTCAACGGGCTTGCCGCCGAGCTTTGCAAGTGCGCCCTCGTGAGCGAGCTTAACGAGCTCGTCGTTGGTGAT
>JAZRGT010000034.1:0-17698 GCA_045644325.1 Eubacteriales bacterium
TTTATCGTAAAATGCGGAGACGAGCATTAGGAGTGTGCTTTCGGGCAGGTGGAAATTAGTGATTAGTGCGTCAACCGCCTTGAATTTATAGCCGGGATAGATGAAAATTCCCGTATCTCCCTCGGCGGCGGGGATAAATCCGTCCTCGTGCGCTACGCTCTCGATGGTTCTGCAGGACGTGGTGCCAACGCAGATAAGACGTCCGCCCTTTGCCCTTCTTTCATTAATGATATCCGCGCTCTTCTGCGTTACCGCAAAATGCTCGGTGTGCATTACGTGCTCATCAATCCTGTCCGCTTTTACGGGACGGAAGGTACCGAGTCCGACGTGGAGCATTACGGGAACAACAGCAACGCCCTTTGCCTTGATGCGCTCAAGAAGCTCGGGAGTGAAGTGCAATCCCGCAGTCGGTGCGGCGGCAGAGCCCTCGCGCTTTGCATATACTGTCTGGTAGCGGGACTTATCCTGAAGCTTCTCGGTGATGTAGGGAGGCAGCGGCATAACGCCGACCTCGGAGAGCATATCGTAAACGTTCGCGAAGCAATTTTTGTCGTATTCAAGTCTGACGAGGCGGTTGCCTTCTTCAACTATATCCTCAACCGTTGCAACAAGAGTTCCGTTTCCGAAGACCATCTTCATTCCGATGCGCGCGCGTTTTCCGGGTTTTACGAGAGTTTCCCAGAGATCGTCTCCGCGCTGACGGAGCAAAAGAAGCTCGACCATCGCCTCTTCTCTGCCCTCGGCGTGACCGTAAAGGCGGGCGGGAATGACCTTTGAATCGTTTACGACGAGCGTGTCACCCTCGCGAAGATGGTCGATTATATCGCAAAAATGCTTGTGCGACATCTCGCCGCTGTCTCTGTCAACACAGAGCAGACGCGAGGAATCGCGGGGTTCGGCGGGATGCTGTGCGATCTGCTCCTCGGGGAGAAAATAGTCGAAATCCGAGGTACAAAGGCTTGTCTCGGGCTTGTTATTTATAATAATATCACTCATTTTTAAATCTCTCAATAAACATAATTAGCCATTATATATATTATATAATAAAACCGAAAAAAATGCAATATTTAAGCACTATTTATTTTCAGAAAGGAGAAAAATTTTGAGTAAATTTTCTTTGTTTTTCGGCGCGGCGACGGCACTCGTCACACCTTTTGAGCAAAATGGTACGCTCGACCTCGATTCTTACCGCAAACTCTTGCGTTTTCAGCTTGATGCGGGAATCGACGCGCTGCTCGTCTGCGGCACGACGGGCGAAGCACCGACACTCTCTGATGAAGAATCGACAACTCTGCTTTGCGAAGCGGTAAAAACGGCACAAAAAAGCGTTCCCGTCATTATGGGCATCGGCTCAAACTGTACCGCGCACGCTGTCGAAAAGGCAAAAAACGCGGAGAAAAACGGCGCCGACGCGCTGCTTGCCGTGACTCCGTACTATAACAAATGCACCCCCGAAGGACTCGTCCGCCACTACCGCGAGATCGCCTCGGTGACCTCGCTTCCGATCATTCTTTACACCGTCCCCTCGCGCACGGGGATGACCATTCCGCCCTCTGTCTGGGGCGAGCTTTTTGCCGTTCCGAACATAATTGGCATCAAGGATGCGACGGGAGACATTGCCTACGGAGCGCAATTTTTGTCTACTTTTGGGAGCGAGATATGCCTTTGGTCGGGCAACGATAACGCGACCTTACCCCTGCTTTCACTCGGCTCGGACGGCGTAATTTCGGTGCTTTCAAACGTAAAACCGAAGGAAACCTCGACTCTCTGCCACGCATTTGCAGAAGGCAAAACGCGCGAAGCACAGTTACTTGCAAACGCGCTTCTGCCCCTCTCCGACGCTCTGTTTTGTGAGGTAAATCCTATTCCTGTCAAAGCCGCGCTGTCGCTGATGGGCATATGCAAACCATATTGCAGACTACCGCTGACGGTGGCGAGTGAGAGGACTTTTGATAAATTAAATAGATTTTTATAACAAAAAATCGGGGCTCGCCCCGATTTTTTGTTATCTTTATTATTTTTACTGTCCCTTGAACTTTGCGTATTCGGCGGCGATGAACTGCTCCATAAAGGGCAGGACATATTTCATTCCGTCGAGGTTGAGGTGGCTGACGTCATTTCCCGCGATACAGTATTTATTGCGGAAGTTGCCGTCGTTCATATTGACTCCGATCGTATTCGGATCTGCCGCATAAAGGCAGACGATTCGCGGGTCATTACGGTACTCCGCCAAGCTGCGCATTGCGTTTGCGTAATCAACGTTCGAAAGACCGGTCGCGGCAACCTTGCCTGTGTGATACCAAGGAGTTACGAGAATAATCAGCGCATTCGGGTAGGTCTTAAGCATTCCGTCGAGCATAATGTTGATGCTTCCCATAAAGGTCTTGGAGTCGCGTGACTCAAAATCACCGAGCGGAACCTCCTTGGTGCGGTCATTTCGTCCGCCCTCAAGAAGGATGACATCCGCATCGCCCTTTTCCATTCTGGTATAGCGGACTACCATCGGGTTATTAGTGGTAACGTAATCGGACATAGTGCTTCCGCCGATACCGTAATTGATGTAATGCATTCCGTACTTCTCGCCGAGCATATTTACCCAGGTGGCTTCCTTACCGAGCGAGGAACCGCCGAAGTAGCTGTCGCCCATTGCGTACATGGTAATGCCCATAAGGAGCTTATTGAAATCCTCCTGCGTTTTGAGGACGGAATACTCGTTCGCAACCATAAGATCGGACGCGTTTTCACTTGCGCTGACGTATTTCACGAATTCCTGAACCGCGAGACCCGTCAGATAATCGGTCGTACCGATCAGAACGAGCTTATTGCCGCTGACGCAGACCTTGTACTCACCGGGTTGGAGAGATGCAAGAACGTCCATGCTCTCCTTGCGGTTCGTTTCACCGATAAGTATCTCGGGGGCTTCGGAAATGTACGCCTCGCCCTTGGGATGGCCCTTTACCCAGTCATCCTGAGGCTTGATGGAAACGCCGTACTTTGCTTCAATCGCCTTGCGAAGGTCGGTCATAGCGTCGGTGATATAGTTCTGACATTGCTCGGGGCGGACGATGACGTAGTCGGTGGTGCCCTGAGTTACGAGCAGAAGTCCCGAGGGGGCGGGTGCGGCGGTTTCCTCTACGGTCGTTTCGACGGTGGGAGCCTCCGTTGTTTCATCCACGGTGCCTTCATTACACGCCATAAGCGTCGGCAGGAGCATACACAGAGCTAAAATCAATGCTGTAATCTTTTTCATAATCTTTATTCCTTTCATTTATTTTCATCAAGACGTTTCTTGATCGCTTTCATATCGTTCAGCATATCTTCCTTGCGGCGCGGATCGCGTAAAAGTGCCGCGGGGTGGAAGACGGCGGTCATAGCAAAATCGCCCTTCTCTACCCAAGTTCCGTGCTCTTGCGTGATCTTATAGTCGGGCTTGATAAGCCTCATAGCCGCGATTCTGCCGAGGCAGACGATCACTTTGGGGCGCACCAGACGCACCTGTTCGCGGAGAAAATCTATGCAAGCGTCCTCCTCCGCAGGAAGCGGATCGCGGTTCTTGGGCGGACGGCATTTGAGAATGTTCGCGATATAAACGTCCTCGCGCTTGATGTCAACGGCGTAAAGAAAGCGGTCGAGGAGCTGACCGGCTCTGCCGACAAAGGGAGTTCCCGAAAGATCCTCCTGCTCGCCGGGCGCCTCGCCGACGAACATCAGGTCGGCATTTCTGTTGCCCGTACCGAAAACACAATTCGTTCTCGTTTCGCAAAGGGAGCATTTTTTGCACTCGCGGCACTTCGCCTCAAGCGCCTCCCATCTTGCATCTATATTATCCATAGAATCAACCTCCGATTTATACATATAATAATTATATCAATCATTGCGGTTGTTGTCAAGTATTTTATTTAATTTACGAAGCGCAGAAATTAATATAATTAACATTCAGCGCACGAAACAAAAGACCGCGCTCCCTTTCCCCTCCCGCTTGCGGGAGGGGTTGGGGTGGGCAGTCAGCGCCGCGCGAAATTTTGCCACCAAAACGAAATCAAGGGCGAAATATAATAAGATGAAAAAAATCCGCCACGGCGGATTTTTTCCTTAACGTTCCGCGAAGCGGAACACATCACTCGGCGAAGCCGAACATCACTTCGCTGTAGGCGAAACATCACTCGCGCAAAGCGCGAACATCACCGCTCCCTTCGGTCGCGGAGCAAAGGAGCAAAATCCTCCCGCGAGGGGAGGATTTACTCCTTCCAAAATGTCGGCGGGGCGCCGCCATTTTGAAGTGCATGGGAAAGTTTCGCGCTCTGCGGAGCGCGACTTAAGAAACTTTCTCGCTTTTTATGCGAGCTCTGCGAGCCGTGCGACGGCGTTTTCCGCAAAAATCACTCGGGCGTGCTCCTTTATGTATCCTTCGATCTTTTCACAATCGCGGCGGTAGCCGAACTCGTTTATCACCGTCGCTTCAAGCGGCAATCTTTCGTCGCGGTCGAATTCGGGAAGAATCAGGGCAAACGATCCCTCGGGTAGGGCGTAGGCTTCGCTTTTCTTGCCGAGTCCGCGTGTGTGGAGAACGCGGCACAGCGATATCATTGCCCCAAGGCAGTCAAAGATGCAGACCGATGCGTCGGTCGCTCCGTCCGAGCCCGTGAGGGCAACGCGCGTTACGAACATCTCGCAGCCTCCCCCGCGCGAGGGAAAGACCTGAACGAGCAAGCGTCCGCTTTCTATATCGAACCCGCAATCGTCGTGAGCCCTCTCAAGCACGGGCTTGAACCCCTGCCGCAGAGCGCTTCCGCCGTCGCATTCGATATTGTATTTTTTCATATCTTCGGCGCTCAGCATTATCTTGAGCTTCGAATTGCTTATCAAAATAAGTTCCATATTAACCTCGCAAAAATTCGTTACACTATAATTATAATCTATTTTGCGACGAAATGTAACCCCTAAAATGGTGGGAAAGGGGTAAGAAAAAGGAAGAACGGAGAGAAAAATATCAAACCTCTTGACAAATATCTCCGCGGTATGATAAAATTATCTTGAACAAATAATATTGGAGGCAATTAAAATGAAAAAGCCAATCAGACTTATAGCGCTTATACTCTCAATCCTCACTCTGCTTCCCGCGGCGATTGCCTGCGCCGAGACCGGTGATCCTTCGGGTACCGAGGGCGGCGAAGCAACAACAGCTATCCCCGGAGCTACGGCAGAGGACACCTCCCATCTTTACGATGCAAACGGCTACCTCAAGAGCGACCTTCCCGAGCTCGACTTCGGCGGCGAGACCGTCACAGTTCTCTATTGGAGCGACGTTGAGATGCAGGAATACGAAGCCGAGGAGCTCAATTCCGTTATCGTAAACGATGCTATCTACAAGCGAAATGCTAACGTTCAGGAAAAGCTCGGCATCGAGCTCGCCTGGCTCAGCACCCCCGGAAACGGCAGTAACATCAATCAGTTCGTAAGCTACGTCGGCAATATCTATCAGGGCGGCGATACCCCCATCGACCTCATCTCGTCGTATTCGAGAACGACCGCGACCTGTGCCTACAACGGCTATTGCGCGGATATGGCTGATCTGCCCTATCTGAATTTCGAAATGCCTTGGTGGCCCGAAAGCCTGCTTGACGTCGTTTCGATCGGCGACAGCATTTATTTTGCATCGGGTGACGCATCGATCAATATGCTCCACCTTATGTACGGTCTCTATTTCAACAAGGATCTCCTTTCGGAGTTTCAGCTTAACGATCCCGTCGACCTCGTCAGAAACCACGAATGGACTCTCGATGCCCTCATCGAAATGACCAAGAGCATTTACCTTGACCTCAACGCGGACAACACCAAATCACCCGAGGACCGCTACGGTCTCGTAGGCGCAGATTTCGGATTTGACGCATTCTATACCGGCTCGGCTCTCCGTCTGGTTGAGCAGGACGAGGAAAAGCTCCTTATCGTCTCCGAGGACTTCTACAGCGACAAGGCTATCACTCTCTGCGAAAAGCTCGGAGCCTGGAACGCCACCCTTGACTGCAACGTAGGCAGCGAAAAGACCGCGCAGAACGCCTTCGTTACGGGCAACGCGCTCTTCATTCAGGACCGCTGTCACCTCGCGGACAAGAAGCTCGTCGGCAACGTTGAATTCTCTTACGGTATAGTTCCCACTCCCCTTTACGACAAGGATCAGGAAAATTACATTTCGGTAGTAGGTAATCCCTTCTCGCTCTACGCCATCTTCGCCGCAAGCGCAGACCTCGAGCGTTCCGCCGCAGTTCTTGAATGCTGGGCTTCGGAGGCTTACAGAACCACCACTCCCGCGCAGTTCGAGATGAATATGAAGCTCCGCTATTCCGAGACCTCGGACGAGTCGGAAATGTATAATATCATCCGTACCACCGTTTGCTTCGACCTCGGCAGACTTTTCAACAATATGCTCAACAAGATCACGGATATGTACTATCAGGCAGCCGCGCAGAATCAGAACTGGTCAAGCGTCAGCTCGTCCTCGCGCAAGTTGATGGATAAGTACATGAAAAAGATTACCGATGAATTTTCGAGCATTCAGAAGTGATCCCCGCTGTATTTAATCAATTATAACTAACTTTTCCGTCGCGGCAGTATACGGTATACGGCGCAAGGGCTTTCATTGCGTCGCGGTTTGCGACCTTGAGCCATAACTCGAAATCTCCCGTATAATATATTCCGGCAAAGGTGTTGACCATCATATCAACGCCGACGCTTACCGTGCTCGGGCAGATCTGCACTCCGCGCAGCGACGTGCAATCCGCAAACGCGCGGTTGCCGACCTCCACAAGAGTATCGGACAAAATAACGTTTTCAAGCTTGGTGCATCCCTCAAATGCGGATGCGCCGAGCTTTTTTAATCCCGCGGGGAGCTTCAGCTCGCCCGAAAGCGCGGTGCCGTAAAAGGCGCGGTCGCCTATCCGCTCGACCTTCGTGCCGCTGAAATATATAGATTGAAGCGAACGGCAATTCATAAACGCGCCCTCTCCGATGCTTCTGACCTCGGAGAAGAAGCGGATGGAGTCCGCGCCGCGGGAATAAGCAAAGGCATAGTCGCCGATCTCCGCGACGTTGCGGCCAAGCCTCTCCATAGCACTCAGATCACATCCGTAGAATGCATAATCACCGATCACAAGCTCCTCCGACGATGCGTACGGGCGGCTGTGATTCATACCCATAATCACGGTATTATAGTCGTGCAGACGGTAAATACAGTTGTTTGCCACGCGGATATTCTTACCGCTGCCGTAGTTTTCCTCGATTGAAATAGTCGAAAGCTTTTCAAGCGAGCCGAAAAGTCCGTACGAGACAACTGCGGTATCGGGATGCAGGGGGAGGGTCGTGATCTCGCGGTCGGGTACTTCGTAAAGAAGAAAATAGTCGTTGTCCGCACCGGAAAGGTATTTTCCTCCTTTATAGATTTCATATTTGAGAGCAAGGCAATCGAGGAACGCGGATGCGGAAACGTATTGAAGGACGGCGGGCAAAGAAATATCGCGCAGCGCCTTACAGCCGAAAAACGCCATTTCCTTGATATGCTTTACCGCCGCACCGATGCTGATCTGCTGAAGCGAGGTACAAGCCCCAAAGGTATTGCTCTCAATGACCTTAACTCCGTTTCCCGTGGATGCCTGTCGAAGCGCGGTGCATCCCTCAAACGCAGAGGCGCCGATCTCCTTGACCGAGTCGGGGATCGCTATCTCCGAGAGCTTGGGGCAGGACGCGAAAGCCGACTCGCCGATGTAGGATACGCTGTTTCCGAACTCAAAGCTCTCGAGGGCGGTACAGCCGCGGAAGGCGTAGTCGCCGATGATGCGCATCCTTGATGAAAGATATATCTCTGTAACCTTGTTGCATTTTTCAAACGCGCCGGCAGCAATTACCGCCGTACCGTTATAAAGGGTAATTCTATCGGGCGAATTGCGCACTCCGACCGCAATTCGCATATAATTTTGAGGACTTCCGAGATACAAAACGTCAAAATATTCCTCGTAGACAAGCGACGTGCAGCCTTCAAAAGCCTTATATCCAACGTGCAGGACGCTGTCGGGGATCGAAATATAGCGTAGCTTTTCCAGCCCCGCAAAGGCGTGATCCGCAATCTCGCTAACGTAGAGATCGTTATACTTATTCGGAATGGTGATCGTTTCGATATTCTTATTGCGGCATCCCGCGGCAATATAGTGCGTGCCGTCGTCAGAAAGACGGAGGATTAGCTCCTCCTCGGGCGTTTCGGTGATTACGGGAGGAGCGGTCTCGATCTCCTTCGTCACCTCAGGCAGATCAAATATCGGCGGCAATATGACGGGATCTCTTTCGGGCAGATCCCAATCGTAATTCGGGTCGAAGCAGGAGGCGAGCGGTACGATAAAGCATAACGCCAGAATCAGTACTGCCGCGCGGATGAATATTGTTTTTGTTCTTTTCATACCCCTCTCTCCTTTCAAACTTAATAGTAAGTAGCCGATTGTAAAATACGCGAATTATAATCAAATCCGTTTTTTCGGCGGCTTTGCCGACCGAAAAAAACACCTCTTAGGCGAGCCGGGCGAGCCCGCGCGCCGAGGGGAGCCGTCAAAATCCTTGATTTTGGCGGCGGCGATAAGCGCGCGTTTTCAATTGTAAAACGCAGTTTTACAATTGGACAAACTTAATCGTAAGCAGAATTTTGCGATTTTGATTTCATTGCTCCGAGACATTCGATCTCGCCGTCGGAGCACTTGACTGTTACGGTTTTGCCGCCCGAGAACATATCGCAATCACCGTCGGTGAGGCTATGCCATTTTGACAGCGTGCCGCTGTATGAGATAGATTCAAGATTCGAGCAAGCAAAAGCGCCCTCGCCGATATAAGCAACATCGCCGCCCAGATCGACCGTCGCAAGCTTTGCGCCCGAAAACGCATTGTCGCCAATATTGCGAACGCTATCCGGCAGAGTTACGGACTTCAAGCCCGAAGCCGAGAAGGCGTATGAATCAATGTATCTTAAACCGCTCGGCAGATCAATCGCCGTTAGCGAATAACATTCAAAAAAAGCATAATCCGATATACTTTCAAGAGTTCGGGGAAGAACCACGCGGTCGAGGGACAGGCAACAGTGGAAGCATCGTGCGCCTATCTCGGTCAATCCATCCGCGATCTCAACTGAAACGAGCTTGTCATTATAACTGAAAGCGCTTTCGCCGAGCTCCCGCAAGCCTGACGGAAGATAAAGCTTGGTTATCGGGCAAGAAGCAAAAGCGTTATCTCCTATTCTCTCAAGCCCCTCGGGGAATTTGACCGATCTGACTGCGCTGCCCGAAAAAGCGTATGAACCGATCGCCCGAAGCTCCGTGGGAAATTCGATGCTTTCAATAGCTTTGCAAGAGCGGAACGCCGAGTCTCCGATAGTCTTGACGCCTGCGGGAATATGGGTCAGCGAAAACTCCTGCAGACTGTAAAATGCGTAGTCACCTATCGCCTCAACGCTTCCGTCGTCGGGGATAACGCTCGTGTTGATGCCCGCGATCAGAGTTTTCGTCGCCTTGTCGATTATGCAGTTGCCCGCCACCGTCAGATACTTGCCCTCGCCGTCTATTGAGATCTCCTTGAGGCTTTTAAGAGGGCGGAAGAGTCCTTGCGAAACGATGCGGGTATCGGGATGAATGACCGCTTTTTCACACGAATCGTAAATATAGGAAACGAGATATTCGTATGCGCTGTTTTCGCCCGGCAGATATCTGAGCTCCTTGCCGAAATAATTATATTTCAGGTAAGTACACGACTCAAACGTATTCGAGTACAAGGTGTCGATCGTGGCGGGGATCACGATATCGGTAAGAGCAGAGCAGTTGGAGAAAGCGTGTTCACCCAAGACCTTGAGCGAGCTGCCGAAATCGACGTATTTGAGCGAGGTACATTGCCTGAATGTACCGCTCGGCAAGCTTTCTATTTTGTCGCCTATAACGGCTTTTTCAAGAGAAGTACAATCGCTGAAAACACTTTGACCGAGATCGGTTACGCTATCGGGAATCTCGACCGATCTCAATGAACGAAGATGAGCAAAAGCGTTACTCTGTATCGTTTCAATCGAATCTCCGAAAACGATCTCGGCAATGCCCTCGCACTGCGAAAATGCGCCGAAGCCGATAAATTTAAGGCTGTCGGGGAAGATCACCTCGGTAAGCTTGTCGCAGTTCGTAAATGCATGCGCTCCGATAGTTTCAAGTCCCTCGGGAAAAGAAACCTTTGCAAGCTCTCCACAGCTGTAAAATGCTTCCTCTGCAATAACACGGCATTTCGGATGTATCTCGACCGAATTTGCAGATAAGTCAGCAAACTCTATCAGGGCAATATATTCGTTGTCGTTATTGCCAAGATATTTGGCGTTTCCGTATTCGGTATATTTCAGATTCGGACAACGGTCAAAAGCGTATCCGGAGATATTTTTGATGCTCTCGGGGATAAGCAGAGTTTCGATGATATCGTTATGCCCGAACTTATAGATCTCTTCAACGGGCAGACCGTTGACGGAAGCGGGAATAGCCGACACGGTCGAGGTACATTCAGAGCCGTCGCTGACGTAATAATAAGCTCGGTCCGACGAAAGGGTCAGCTCTATTCCGTCAATTAATACAGTGGTATCGTATCCGGAACCGACAACATCGGGAGAGTCCGGCAAGTCGGTAATATCGCCAAACAGCTTGCCCCTGCCCGAAAAGCAGGCGGAGAGCGGTAATATGAGGAACATTGTGAGCAAAACAGCGATGATACGTAAAGCCTTATTCATTGTCGTTCTCCTTTCTTTTTTGTTTTAATCAATCATGGAGGATTTCGGTGCTTCATCGGGATAAAGAATCACAGTACCGTCAATGCAACTCACCGTCAAGCCGTCACGCCCTCTTATGAGATTATCGTGATTATCTATCTTCTTCCACATTTCAACGGTACCCTCGTAGCTTATCTGCACATTCTCGGAGAACCAACTAAACGCGTCGCTTCCGATTTCGCAAAGTCCCGCTTTTATATTAATTTTGTCGATAAGACGGCAGCCTCGAAAAGCATTCATTCCGATGCCGCGTAGGCTCTCGGGCAAGTCGATGGATGTGACCGTCTGACAATACTCAAACGCACGATCCTCAACGTAGAGCAATCCCTCGGGGAGAGTGATGTGTTTTAACGAATACAACTGTCTGAACGCGCCCTCGTCGATTACCTTAAGCGTTGAAGGAAGAAAGATTTCTGTGACCTTGTTGCAATCGTCAAAAAGACAATGAGAAAGTCTTGTCACACCCTCGCCTACCGTGATCTTGTACGCACCGTAGCAATGAGAAAACGCCTCGATGCCGATTTCCTCGACGCTTCCGGGAATATTGATTTCAGCTATTTTAATGCAACTCTCAAAAGCACGTTCGCCTATGCGTTTAAGTCCGTCGGGCAACTCGGGAGTTCTGTATTCATCCGAATAAGCGAACGCATAATCGCCGATGCTCTCAAGCTCCGCATTGAACTTTGTGGAGCGCAGTTTTTCACAAGCGCAAAAAGCATAATCTCCGATACTGATAAGTCCGTCCGGCAGGGGAAGTTCGGTTACTCCGACACGCCCGTAAAAAGCATAATTACCTATCGCGGTCACGCTTCCGTCATTCGGAATACTGCTTTTATTCGTACCGAATATCAGAGTTTTCGTTTCGGGATCTATCACGCAGTTATCAATTACGCGAAGGTGCGTGCCTTCGCCGTCCATAGTAACGGTATTTGTATGCTGTATCACCGAGCCGGTATAATCATCGTCGGGATAAGCGATCAGTCGTACGTCGGGGTGAAGTACGAGATCGCCATCATAAAACTGCCTCAGCTTCGTAATCGACATCAAGCACTCAAAATCGCTGTCCGCACTTCCGAGGTATTTTGCATTCTTGTATTCGCTGTACTCCAGATTCTCGCAATCCTTGAAAGCAAACATGTGAATTCCCTTGAGCGACTTCGGGAGCTCGACCTTGCGAAGCGAGCTGCATCCTTTGAACGCGCCCGCGGCTATATATTCGACAGAATCTCCGAAAACTATCTCTGTAAGCGAAGCGCAATACTGAAAAGCCTCTATCACCTTAAGTCCGTCTCCTATGATGAGCTTTTTTATTTCGCTTTCCGAAAACGCACCCGAACCGAGATGGGTAACGCTGTCGGGGATCTCAAGGACTTCGAAGTGCAAATTCGGAAAAGCTCCTGCGCCTATATATTCAACCGATTTTCCGAATTCAAGGCTGTCGATTCCGGATGGATTTCCGAAAGCTCCGTCTCCTATACGCACGGTACTGTCGGGAATCTTTATCTCGGTGACCGCAGTCTGACCGAAGGCTCCGTCGTCAATATATTTAACGCCTTCTCCGAGATCGAGAGAGGCAAGACCTCCGCAACCGTAAAATGCCCGTTCGCTTACGCATATTACACTGTCGGGCAGGGTCAGCGAGACGATGTCATCGTTTCTAAAAAATGCGTGACCGGCAATAACCCGCGTTGCTTCGTTTATTTCGATCGATTCAACGGATGAATCCGTCAACGATATCAGATACGCGTATGGGTTCTCGGTGCTTCCGAGGTATTTCGCGTTGCCGTACACGTTGTATTCAAGATTATCGCAGTTTGCAAACGCACTTACACCTATACGGACAATATCCGAGGGCAGAGTGAGCTTTTTGAGCACATTGTTCTCCAAAAATGCTCCCCTTGCGATCTCCGTTATCGGCTTGCCGTTATGTTTTTCGGGAATAATTACGGTTTCAGCCGTACATTTTGTTCCGTCCCAAATGATATAATAGCTTCCGTCATCCGAAAGCCTCAGCTCAATTCCTTCCGGTAGTATTTCAAATCTGTCAAATTCGGGTGCATCGCGCTCGTCCGGCACCGTACCCTCAAAGAGGGTTCCGCTGTTATCAAAACACGACGGCAGCAAAAGAAGGCAAGAAAGCGCTAAAATAAAAGACAAAGTACGTAAAACTGAATTGTTGTGTTTTCTCATAGTGCGAAACTCCTTTTTGTATTAGTGACATTTCACCAATTTTAGTATATCATATCCCCTCGAATTTGTCAACATTTTTCTTGTTTTCTAAAAAAAAATAATATCTCTTGACAAACAGCAAATGTAATGCTATAATATTATTATCAAATAAAATAATGGAGGAATTTATCCAAAATGAAGCGCATTATTGCTATTCTTCTCTGCCTTATCATGGCAGTATCCGCAGTTGCTTGCGACAACGGCAAGACTCCTGCAGCAGAGACCACCAAGGCTCCCGAGCAGACTCAGGCTCCCGCTACCGACGCTCCCGTAGACACCACCGAAGCTCCCGTAGAGACCACCGAGGAAGTCATTGCAAATCCCATCGAGTTCGCAGACCTCTCCGCAGCTCAGCAGGCAGCTCTCAAGGCTGTTATGCCCGTATCCCTTCCCGACTACTCCCAGTACGAGATCGTTAGCCGTGCAATGTCCTTCGATGCAGGCGTAGACGAGTACGTTGTTGCAGGTAACTCCAAGGGCAGCACCGTCTTCGTAGGCGAGGTTGAAGGTGCTATTTTCGGCCAGGCTGTCAAGATGGCTGCTAAGAACGACTCCAAGGACGACCGCGCAGAGATCGAGGTTACTCCCATTGCTGATATGGACATCTCCACCGCCAAGGGCATTATGTTCTACGTTGACTTCTCCAACGTTGTTGTCAACCCCGAGAAGCCCATGTGCACTTCCGTAACCATCAACACCAATACCTACCGTGCAAAGGGCCCCAACGGCGGTAACGGCGACCGTTCCGCTATTGGTTACTACTATCAGGCAGGTACTTGGGTTGAGACCGCAAACGTAAACGCTTGCCGTATGGAAATCCCCGCTAACTTCGCAGGTTGGGTATACATCCCCGCTACCTCCTTCTATGATGGAACCAACAAGGTAGGCCTTGGCGAGACCTTCGGCGATATCTTCGTTATGAACATGCGTTGCTACACCGACGGTTACGTATACTCCGCTGATAACTACATTATCTTCGACGAGATCGTATTCGTTAAGTAATGAAATCACATAAACCGCCTCGCTTTTTGCGAGGCGGGTTTTTATACAAAACAAAAAAGAACAGCAGCGGAAAGTTTTTTGAAGATCCTTAAGAAACTTTTTTCCAAAAAAGTTTCTTAAGTCGCCGTCCGCAGACGGCGAAACTTCCCCTGTGCTTCGAACAGGCGACGCCCCGTCGACTGTTCGGAATGAACGAAAACCTCCCCTCGCGGGAGGTTTTCGCTCATTCATCCCAACTATCCTCGGTCAACGCAAATCTCCCACCAACATAATTAAAGTTCGGAACGCTAAAAAATGAAGCCCTCCCGCTTGCGGGAGGGTTTGGGTGGGTAGTCAGCGCCGCGCAGGATTTCACGCACCCAAAGAAAATCAAGGGCGAAATATAAGTAAGAACGGTAGCGAAGGCTGAATCCTTCTCATTAATTCGAGACGCTGTGCAGCTCTGATGTTTTTCCGCAGGAAAATGGAGGCGCAAGCCGACAAGGCAGAGTTGCAGCTTGCCGCAGGCAAGTGTTCGAGCTCTGTTTAAGAAACTTTTCGAGAAAAGTTTCTTAAAAATCTTCAAAAGCTTTTCGGCTGATGTTGACTTTTTCCTTCATATATGATATAATTTCTTATTATAATAACAAAAAACAAACGGAGAAGTAAAATTATGCTCGATTTAAAGTTTGTCAGAGAAAATCCCGAAATAGTAAAGCAGAATATGCGCAACAAGTTCCAGGAGCACAAGCTCGGTCTTGTTGACGAGGTTATCGCGCTTGACGCGGAGAACCGCCGCATCATCAGCGAGGCTAACGACCTCCGCGCTGAGAAGAACCGTCTCTCCAAGCAGATCGGTATGCTTATGGCGCAGAAGAAGATCGAAGAGGCTAACGAAACCAAGCAGAAGGTTGCAGACAGCGCAAAGCGTCTTGCAGAGCTTGAAGCTCTTGAGCCCGAATATGAAGAAAAGATCAAGAAGATCATGATGACCATCCCCAACATCATTGATCCCAGCGTTCCGATCGGTAAGGACGACAGCGAGAACGTTGAAGTTCAGCGTTACGGCGAGCCCGTGACCCCCGACTTCGAGGTTCCCTACCACGCTGATATCTTCGAGTCCTTCGACGGTATCGACCTTGACGCCGCACGCCGCGTTGCGGGCAACGGCTTCTACTACCTTATGGGCGATATCGCACGCCTTCATTCCGCAGTTATCTCCTACGCACGCGACTTCATGATCGACCGCGGCTTCACCTACTGCATTCCTCCCTTTATGATCCGCTCCGACGTCGTTACCGGCGTTATGTCCTTTGCAGAAATGGATGCAATGATGTACAAGATCGAGGGCGAGGATCTCTACCTCATCGGTACCTCCGAGCACTCCATGATCGGTAAGTTTATCGACACCATCAATCCCGAGGAATCCCTCCCCTACACCCTCACCAGCTACTCCCCCTGCTTCCGTAAGGAGAAGGGCGCGCACGGCATCGAGGAGAGAGGCGTTTACCGTATCCACCAGT
The DNA here is from genome assembly GCA_045644325.1 of Eubacteriales bacterium. Lineage (GTDB taxonomy): Bacteria > Bacillota > Clostridia > Oscillospirales > CAG-272 > CAG-390. The sequence goes on from JAZRGT010000034.1 coordinate 15,556, forward strand.
TCGAAAAGCAGGAAATGATCGTTGTCTGCCGTCCCGAGGAGTCTCCTATGTGGTTTGACAAGCTTTGGCAGAACACCGTTGATCTCTTCCGCTCGCTCGATATTCCCGTTCGTACCCTCGAGTGCTGCTCGGGCGACCTCGCTGACCTCAAGGTCAAGTCTATCGACGTCGAGGCTTGGTCCCCCAGACAGCAGAAGTATTTCGAGGTCGGCTCTTGCTCGAACCTCGGCGACGCGCAGGCACGCCGACTCAAGATCCGCGTAAACTCGAAGGAAAAGGGCAAGTATTTCGCCCACACCCTCAACAACACCGTTGTTGCTCCCCCCAGAATGCTCATCGCCTTCTGCGAGAACAACCTCTGCGCCGACGGCTCGATCAACATCCCCGTAGCTCTCCGTCCTTATATAGGCGGTAAGGAAAAGATCGTGCCCAAGAAATAAGTGGTCAGTGATCAGAAAAAAGGAAGCTTTTCGCCGAGAGGCGAATACCTTCTTTTTTTAGTCAATATTTGAAAAGTGTATTTTTTAGTCGATATTTTTATATGAAAAGTGTATTATTGTGTAGACATTTTTATATGAAAAGTGTATTTTTTATCTCGATTTTCTATTGAAAAGTGTATTGTCTTCAGATATAATTTACTTTATCATCTTCTTCAAATCGACCGAATCTTTCGGCGGAGATAATTTTCTTAATTAACATCAGAAAATAGAAGTACGCTTGTCATTTATGCAGTACAAACTCCAACCTCCTCATTCACCGCTCCTCGCGGTCCCCTTTCCCCGCTGGGGAACGCTTAATGGTGCATTCGTACCTCTTCGATCTTCAGCGAACATCGGATATTGCTTTAATTTTGTTTGGGCAGATTGGAATATTTTTATTTAGATTAACTCGTAATGGAGTTTGTGCAAATTCTTTCAATAAAATATTCCAATTTGATATGCAAAATTATATTGCTAAATCGTCTTCGCTGAATGTTTCGCGGTTATCGCTAAAACCTTAGCGTTCCCCAGCGGGGAAAGGGGACCGCGGGGAGCGGTGAATGAGGAGGACGAAGTCTGTAATGCATTATAGGCAAACGCAAAAAGGATTTTGGATTCAAAAAGAAGCTTTTCGCCTCGGCGAAAAGCTTCTTTTTATTGCAATTCTTTTATTTTTCCTTGAATACAAACGTGACATTGACGTTTTCGGTTACGTTTTGCAGTCGGAGCTCCTGCTTTGCGGGGTCGTAGGCGTCGGTAAGCGTAACGTCGCCCATTTGTACCGTGACCGATTCTATCTCACAGCCGTCGAGGATGAAGTTCTCGCGGAGGAAGTCCGCATCGAGGACGGTATCGGTTTCCGCTTCGACGTGTAAGCCGCGAGTATTGCGACCACCGCTATGACGATCACGAGCTCTACTACCGTAAAACCTTTATTATTTTTCATAGAACAACTCCATCGAGCTTACCTTTTCACCGTAAAAGCTCGTGGCCTCCATTTTGATCGGCTCAGGCTTCTCTTTATTGTTAGGTAAAACGGGGAGGCTTTGGTAGATCATGACGTAATCGCCGTCGAATACCATATATAGCCTTTCGTTATCCAAAGACAGCGTAAGAAAGTCCGCGTCGACAGAATTAACCTTCGGAATCGTATAAGACCCCTCTATGACAGTTTCGGATCCCATATACTTCTCTGTATATACCACGCGCTTACTCCATCTGTCGAATTCAAAGGTGATCTCCCTACCGTCAGCGACCTTTCCACTCAAGGTTACTTTTCCGTCAGGGCGAAGCGCATCAAGCTGCTCGGTCGGGTAGAGCTTTTCTCGGATCATTTCGTCCGCAGAGATATAATAAATCGAATGCTGAGGCTTGTTAAACTTCGGCTCGTACTGCTCGGTCATCCGTACAAGCGGATATTTGTCCTCTGCGGCTACAATCTCCTTATTCGTCATTGATTGCTTGATAGTATTATTAAGCACGGTTTCGTATTTTTCCGCATCGGAGATATTGCAGCCGTCGAGCAAGATTCCGTAGAGGCGGGTATAATCGTCTTCGTTCAAGGGACTGAGCAGGCAATAGCTGTCGCTTCCCGTATCGTGGATGCGCAATCTCTCGAAGATAATCGTTCGGATGTCCTCTATCATCTTGTGGTAGGTCGCAAG
>JAZRGT010000035.1:0-27756 GCA_045644325.1 Eubacteriales bacterium
CGGAGTCTCGATTTAATGCGAGACCTTCAGGTCTCGCCTCCCGCGCTTCAAAATCGTGAAGCTCTGCTTCTCGATTTTGGACAGAGTCAATACTTCCCGACTGTAGGGAAGAATTGCGCTCTGTCACCCCTTCACTGCATAATATTTTAATAATTAATAGAGTGAAGGAGCAAAAACCACCCCGGTGGGGCGGTTTTACTCCTTCCGGAATGCCGGCGGGGCGCCGTCATTCCGAAGCACAAAAGAGAGTTTCGCCCTCTGCGGCGGTCGACTTAAGGAACTTTTTGAAAAAAGTTCCTTAAGAATCTTCAAAAACTTTCAACATGGGATAGTGGAAATGTTGTTGAAAGTGTTTGGAAATGCGAAAAATGTCGTTATGAGACTTTTTTAGCCTCTAAAACCCCTTGTGGAAAAGGGTACGACATTCCCGAAAATTTTCCACATCGAAAAAGTACCGAAAAATCCCCAAAAAGCCCCGAAAATCACGCTATACGTCGATTTTCGGCGATTTTCAGAGTTTTCCACAGTTTCAACAGGTTCTAATACTATTATTACTATATTATATTATATATATATTATATATATTTGATTTGTTTTATTTTGTTTTTTAAAGCGCGAGCGCGTGAAAGAAAAGGCTCGGGCTGTGGAAACGACATTTCGGTTTTCCACAAAAATTCGATTTTTTAAAAGGAGTCAATTCAAATGAAAATTATTTTTGACCGCCAAAAACTCATAAACAGCATCGCTCCCCTGCTTTGCGCAGTTCCCAATAAGGGTCCCTTCCCCGAGGTTGAGTGCATCCATATGAATGCAGAAAATCCCGCCGAGGTCGTCCTTACTACCTTCGACCTCGAAAAGGCTATGCGCGTTAAGTGCGAGGCTACCGTCCTCGAGACCGGTACCTATGCCATCAATGCCAATAAGCTCTTTATGATGCTTAAGGTTATGGAGGGCGACGAGGTCACACTTACCGTTAACTCAAAGCTTGAGACTACTCTTCAGTCGGGCAGATCTACTCAGAAAATGTCCGCGCTCAAGCCCGAGGGCTTCCCCGCGATCCCCGCGATCAATAACCAGTCCCTCCGCTACGATATCTCCTGCGCGCTCCTTAAGAAGATGATCGCAAAGGTCAGCTTCGCAATGGGTGTCAACGATCAGAGATATATCCTCAACGGCGCTTATTTCAGAGTTGAAAAGGACAGTCTCATGGTCGTTGCCTGCGACGGCTTCAAGATGGCTAAATGTACTACCAAAGCCGATATCGTAAACCGTTCCGCGGATGATACTCAGGTCAGATATTCCTATATCGTTCCCGCAAAGACGGTTCAGGAGCTCTACCGTATGCTCCCCGACGGCGAGGACGACAGAGTTATGATGCATATGAGCCGTAAATACCTCATTTGCTATTTTGAAAACAAGACCTTCTATACCCGTCTCATCGAGGGTGAATACATCGATTACGACCGTATTATCCTCAAAAATCATAAGATCTTCCTCGAGGTTGACCGCGACCGTCTGCTCGGCGCGCTTGAGCGTGCGGCTGTCGTTACCGAGGAAAAGATCGCGGGAAGCAACCGTACCCCCCTTCGTTTCTCCGCTGAGGGCGACGTGCTGAAGATCATGGCTAACTCCTCCGCAGGATCGTCCTACGAGGAGATCGAGATCAATCACGAGGGCGAGGATCTTCTTGTGTCGCTCAATAATAAGTACCTCATTGATGCGATCCGTTCCTGCGAATGCGAGCGTCTGCGCATTGAGATGACCAGCGTATTCTCGAGTATCAATATCATTCCTCTCGACCTCGAAGAGGGCAGCGACGAGGTATTCTTCCTCCTTCCCATTAAGACTAAGCACTAATTTCATATATGAAAGTCACAAAAATTTGTGCCGAGGATTTTCGGAACGTTGAACACGCCGAGGTTTCGTTCTCGGACGGTATCAATCTCCTTTTCGGCGCAAACGCGCAGGGAAAGACGAACTTGCTCGAAGCGATCTGCTATTTTTCGCTCGGCAAGTCTTTCCGCGGCGCGAAGGACGCGGAATTTATCGCGTTTGATAAAAAAACGGCAAGGCTGTCGCTCGATTTTGAGGATCGCGTGCGCGAGAGGAATCTGACTATCGATTTTTCGAAGGATCACGCGCGGCATATCGAGCAAAACGGTATGAAGATCACGCGAATGAGCGAGATAATCGGTCTTTTCCGCGCCGTAATCTTCTGCCCCGAGCATCTCAACATCATAAAAGAAGGCCCCTCGATGCGCCGATTTTATCTCGATGTCGCTATAAGCCAGCTCCGTCCGCTTTATCTGCGCTCGCTTCAGCGGTACAATCACATTCTGCAGCAGCGAAATAAGCTGATCAAGAACGCAGAAAAAGACCGCAAGAGCTTTGATTCGACCATAGAATTCTGGTCGGCACAGCTTGCGGCGGAGGCGGCGAATATTACCAAGCAGAGACTCCGATATATCGAGGCGGCAGAACGCGAATTAAAAGTCTGCTTCGACGAAATGACGGGCGGGCGTGAGACTCCTTCTCTTGAATACGATTTTTCGTTCAAGATCAAGCCCGAGGACGCCATCGACCCGAAACGCGCGCAAGAAGTCTTTTTCGGTCAACTTATGTCGTCCCACGACCGCGAGATTTACGCGGGAGCAACGCTTTGGGGAATCCATAAGGATGACCTGATAATCCGTCTCGACGGCAAAAACGCCCGAAATTTCGCCTCACAGGGGCAACAGCGGTCGCTTGCACTCGGTCTGAAGCTCTCGGAAGCGGCAATTTCGGCTTCAAATACGGGAGAAAGTCCCGTGCTTCTGCTTGACGACGTTTTTTCCGAGCTCGACGCGGAACGCCGTTCCTATCTTTGCGAGCGGATGAAACGCGGACAAGTGATAATGACGGCGTGTTCGGATGTGGATCTGAAGAATGAGAACGTTAATGTTATTCGGGTGGAGAACGGGAGTTACAGCTCTTGACTGCCGTCAGGGCAGAGGTAAGAGGGCAGAGGGCAGAGGTGAGGTAAATTTCCTCGCTGCGCTCGGAAATTTTCGATTTTATTGAATTAACAGTAGTGGGAAAGTTTTGATCGAACTTTTTTAAAAGTTCGCGGAGTTTGAGGCGGAGCCTCATTTCAATGCGAAGGCTTCAGCCTTCGCTACTGCGCTTCAAAATGACGAAGCTCCGCTTCGGCATTTTGGACAGAGTCAATACTTCCCGACTGTAGGGAAGTATTGCGCTCTGTCACCCCCCGCGCACTTGTGCGCGGATTACAATGTTAAATGTTCTGAACCAATTTAAAATATCTTATTCTCAAAAATCAAAAAATGAGTATCACAAAAGAAATGATGGACAAGCTTTTGTCCGTCGGGTTCGGGTTTGAAGAACTTGAAGGGCATCTTGAAAGTCCGGGAAACGTATTCTTTTATAACGGCGTCGAGCATACCCTCGGCGGCGCTTGGGACGGTTCACCTGTCAGCGAGGAAGATAAAAAGATCGCGCGCGAAGGACTTTGGCTTCCCGACACCGATCACCTTATGCTCTGGCTTGAATGGCGCGATGTTTCGGTAGATATTTCCTATTCATCCGATGAAGGATATTTCCGCGGCAGAGCAAAAACGAAAGACGGCGAAGCCTTCGAAGGCGGCGGTCCGGATATTCAAATGTGCCTCTATAAATTAGTCTTCAAGGTGTGTCGGCATTTTAATAAAAATTAATTTGCTTTCGACACTTTCTTGTCAGTAGCAGAAATAAAAAATAATTATAATTATAAAAGATATTTTTCAACCTTTCAGCGACTTTTCTGATTGGTAGGTTGAAATAAACGAACGAGAGATTTTAAAATTATCTATTAAATATCATAACGAGCTTGTAGGGGACGGCGCTCTCGACGTCCCGCGACAGCACGTAATTATATCGTTGATTTAATTCAGAAAATACTGTGATATTTTCTTGACTTAATACAAAGCGATAATTTAATTGGGCTCGGGACGTCGAGGGCGCCGTCCCCTACGGACTCGTGATAATATTTGAGCTTTAATACCATTTATCACTCGTAATCTACTAAATTTTTAATAAAAATACTTTTCGGCGTGCCGAAAAGTTACCGAAACTCTGCACTCTGAATTCTGCACTCTGCACTTTTCCGCTTGTTTGAGTTTCAGAAAGACAAAACACCATGTTCCTTCACGTTGGCAACAACAAAAACATCCGCATACGCGATATAATCGGCATTTTTGATATGGATAATGCCACACTTAATTCGACTATTACAAAAAAATACCTTTCCGCGGCGCAAAAGCGCGGTGAGGTCGAGTCCGCGGGGGATGATATACCGAAATCCTTCATACTCTACCGCGTCGGACTTGATACGAAGGTGTGCTTTTCAACCCTGTCGGCGGCTTCGCTGCTCGGTAGGTTATAGTAATTTTTAGGAATATTTTTATTGAAAAGCAAGTGCGAACATAGATTATAGTACTAAAGATAACGGTTATTCTGATATTTGCAAAATGTAATTTTGGTACTATAATGAAGTTTAGCAAACGGGAAGATTTTCGCTTCGCGAAAAACGATATCTTATTAGGCGCCTCATCCGTCTCGCTTCGCGATCCACCTTCCCCCACCGGGGAAGGCTGATTTTGAGAGTGCGAACATCAGCTACAGTGATATAGTAAGGCAAAAACACTCGCAGATCGTATCACTCAATCTCTACTTCTTCCAAGTATCTATAAACTAAAGATAAAGAGCTTTTCGTTTCTAACATCGCTTTTCTATAGTTAAACCACTTGACGATGTTTAGAAATATTGAACGAGGCTCTAAGTCAGCCTTCCCCGGCGGGGGAAGGTGTCACGAAGTGACGGATGAGGCGCCCATTAAGATACAGTTTTTCGAGCGTAGCGAGAAAATCTTCCAAAACATTACCGTATAAACAACTCATCGCAAAACCAAATCAAGGGCGAATTCAAACGATATTATTTCGCTCAACAAAATTCAGAAAGCCGAAGCGTGGCTAACAGTCAGTTTTCCCCGTGTGGTGCTATTTGCAAGCAAATTGGTGCCGCAAAGCGGCGGATGAAGCGCCCATTAAGATACAGTTTTTCGAGCGTAACGGACTCGTAACAAAACTTGCGATTCAATAATATTTATCACTCGTAATTAACTTTATTTTAAATAAAATTACTTTTCGGCTTACCGAAAAGTTACCTTCAACCAGCAACTAACAACTAGTAACCAGCAACTTAACTCCAGTATTAACATCGGATAAATCCGAAAGGAAGATAAAAATGATTGACGAAAAAATCACAAAAGCAGAAGAAAAGGCTGAGGAAATCGTGATTCCGGAAGCTGAAGAAGAGGTTATCCCCGAGGCGGAGCTTATCGAGCTCGATCCCGAGGGAAGCGAGCTTTCCACAGTCGTTGATGCGGCTTATACGGAAGATCAGATTCAGGTCCTCGAGGGACTTGAGGCTGTCCGCAAGCGTCCCGGTATGTATATCGGTACCACCTCCTCGCGCGGTCTGCACCATCTTGTCAACGAGATCGTTGACAACTCCATCGACGAGGCTCTGGCGGGTCACTGCGACCTCATCGTAGTCACAATCAATCCCGACAACAGTATCACCGTCGAGGATAACGGCCGAGGCATTCCCGCGGGTATTCATCCCACTCAGGGTATTCCTACCCTCGAGGTCGTTTACACCATCCTTCACGCGGGCGGTAAATTCGGCGGCGACGGATATAAGATCGCGGGCGGTCTGCACGGTGTTGGTGCGTCCGTTGTTAACGCGCTTTCCGAATGGCTCGAGGTTGAGGACGTTGTTGACGGAGTAAAATATTCCGAAAGATTCGTTCACGGCGCGGTTGACCGTCCCTTTAAGTGCCACGGTCCCGTTGGTGAGGGCGAAAAGCAACACGGCGTAACCGTTACCTTCAAGCCCGACGGAACTATCTTTGAAACCACAATATTCGATTATGAAATGCTTCTCACCCGTATGCGTGAGCAGGCGTTCCTCAACGCGGGCATCCGCATCAAGCTGATCGACGCGCGTCTCGAGGAGCCCCGTGAAAGCGACCTCGTTTTCGAGGGCGGTATCCGTAACTTTGTTTCCTTCCTCAACGATCAGAAGCATTCCGACCTCGTTCACGAGGAGGTCATCTATATGCGCGGCGAAAAGGGAACGAGCCAGGCGGAGGTCGCGCTTCAGTATAATACCTCTTACACCGAAACTATCCTTACTTTTGCCAACAATATGAACACTATTGAGGGCGGTACTCACGAAACCGGCTTCAAGGCGGCGCTGACCCGTGTTCTCAACGATTACGCGCGTAAAAACGGCATACTTAAGGATTCCGACAAGGCTCTTTCGGGCGAGGACGTCCGCGAGGGTATCTGCGCTATCATTTCGGTCAAGCTCCAGAACGCGCAGTTCGAGAGCCAGACCAAGGCAAAGCTCGGCAACTCCGAGATCCGCGCGCTCGTTGACTCAACAGTCACCGCGCGTCTGACCGAATTCCTTGAGGAAAATCCCTCGGTTGCCCGCGCGATCCTCGATAAGGCTCTCGCCGCATCCCGTGCGCGCGAGGCGGCAAGAAAGGCGCGTGAGCTGACCAGACGTAAGGGTCTTCTTGAAGGCTCATCCCTCCCCGGTAAGCTTGCAGACTGTCAGACTAAGGATGCTTCTCTCGCAGAAATCTACCTCGTAGAGGGAGACTCCGCGGGCGGTTCCGCAAAGGGCGGACGCGACTCGAAGTTCCAGGCGATCCTCCCCCTCCGCGGTAAGATCCTCAACGTTGAAAAGAGCCGTCTTGATAAGGTTTATTCATCTATTTCCGTAATCCCGATCGTTCAGGCTCTCGGTTGCGGTATCGGCGAGGACTTTGATATATCGAAGCTCCGTTACGGCAAGATCATTCTTATGGCCGATGCCGACGTCGACGGTTCGCATATCCGAATCCTGCTTCTGACTTTCCTGTTCAGACATATGCCGAAGCTGATCGAGGACGGTCACGTCTACCTCGCACAGCCGCCTCTTTATAAGATATTCAAGCCCACGAAGAAGAACAGCTTTGTAAGATACGCATATTCCGACGAGGAGCGCGACGCGATCCTTGCCGAGATCGGCGATCTTTCGGGTATTGAGACAAGCAGATATAAAGGTCTTGGTGAAATGCCCGCAGATCAGCTTTGGGAGACCACTATGGACCCCGAGCGCCGTGTTCTTCTCCGTGTTACAATGGAAGATGCAATGCTTTGCGATCAGACCTTCTCGCTTCTTATGGGTGACAAGGTTGAGCCGAGACGTGAATTCATCGAGCAGAACGCTAAATACGCGACGAACCTTGATATTTAACGTATGAGAAGAGAAAGAGATCTCAAAATCAAGGATTTTTCGGATATTCCCGAGCTTCCCGACGAGTGCTTTGATTCAAATATGCGCAAAAAGCAGAAATTTGCCGTTCTTTCGCTCAATCCGGGAATCGATCGCGCGCTCTATCTCCCCGCTCCGATGGCGGCGGGAGGGATGAACCGTGCGGCGCGAAGCGTGACTACTCAGGGCTCAAAGGGCGCAAACGTGGCTATAATGCTTCACCGCCTTGGCTGTGACGTTGAATATTACACATTTGGCGGCGGCGAGTTCGGAGATCTGGCAAATTCCTTCCTCACACGCGAGGGTATCAGGGTATATTCGGTCGATACGGTCTGCGGTGTCAGAATGAACACCAAGGTCATCGATTCCGAGTGCGTTTGCACCGAGCTCAACGAGCGCGGCGGAGTCTTTCTCTCAGGCGAGATCGTCGAGCTTACCGACCTTTTTATGGCAACTGATGCTGACGTAATTTGTTTGTGCGGAAGTATTCCACAGGGTGTGGAAAAGGATGTGTATAAGTTCTTTACCGAGTTTGGAAAATCCACAGGAAAGACAGTTGTTCTCGACTGTGACGGCGAAGCTTTGACATTCGGACTTACCGCAAACCCTGATATTATCAAGCCAAATGAATATGAGCTCGAGAACCTCGGCTTATCCACAGGACTTTTTGAAAAGTTTTCCACAGACCCAGACGAGCGTCTGCGCGATGTAACAGAAGCCTGTGTAAAGGTGGCAAAAAAGTACAAAACCACCGTCATTTGCACACGCGGTGCGGACGGTGCGGTTCACGTTAATCCCGAGGGTGACGTGATTTTCCGCGAGTCGATGAAAGTGCGATTGATCGGATTTTCGGGCGCGGGAGACACGTTCCTTTCAGGCTATATTGCCGCGAGATTTGATAAGGGATTTACCGAGGAATATGCACTCATCTGTGCAACTGCGGCGGGCGCGATGAAGGTTGTGCTTGAGGGAAGCGAGCTTCCCGAGGCGACTGATATCGACGAGGCGATCGACCGCATACTTCATCCGAAAAACGAAGAATATAAAGAGATACCGATAGAAGAAACATTATTGGAAGGTATAGAACCGTGGAACATAAAGAAGATTTGTCATTCAGAAACCAAAAAATAATCGACGTTGAGATGTCGGGCGAGGTAAAGAAGTCCTTCATCGAATATTCAATGTCGGTAATCACCTCGCGTGCGCTTCCCGACGTTCGCGACGGTATGAAGCCGGGTCAGAGACGTATTCTCTGGGCTATGTACGAGGATCACCTGACCTCCGACCGTGCTTTCTATAAGTCGGCAACTACCGTCGGTAACGTACTTGGTCGTTACCATCCTCACGGTGATGCCGCAGTTTACGGCACTATGGTAAGAATGGCGCAGGATTTCTCTCTGCGCTACCCCCTCGTTGAGGGGTCGGGTTACTTCGGTTCGGTCGACGGCGACCCCCCTGCGGCTTACCGTTATACCGAGGCAAGACTTGCAAAGATTTCGGACGAAATGATGCGCGATATCGAAAAGAACGTCGTTGTTATGGCGAAGAACTTCGATAACCGCCGCGATGAGCCGAGCGTTCTCCCCTCGCGTTTCCCGAACCTGCTTGTAAACGGCTCGATGGGTATTGCCGTCGGTATGGCGACCAACATTCCTCCCCACAACCTCGGTGAGGTAGTTGACGCGGTAATTTACCGTATGGACAACCCCGATTGCGACACCTTCGCGCTTATGGAATTTATCAAGGGCCCCGACTTCCCCACCTCCGCAATCATTTACGGTGTAAACGGCATCAAAGAAGCATATCTCACCGGTAAGGGCAAGATCATGGTTCGCGCGCGTGCAGAAGTCGAAGAGGACAAGCGCCGCATCATCATCACCGAGATCCCCTACGGCGTAAACAAGAGCCTGCTTTGCGAATCTATCGCAAACCTCGTTAAGGACAAGCGTATCGAGGGCATCACCGACATCCGCGATGAGTCGGGACGTGCGGGAATGCGTATCGTCGTTGAATACCGCCGCGATGCAAACGGCGAGATCATCTTAAAGCAGCTTTATAAGTACAGCCAGCTCGAGGACACCTGCGCAGTCAATATGCTCGCGCTCGTTGACGGCGTGCCGAAGATTCTTCCCCTCGTCAGCATCATCGACCACTATATCGCGCATCAGGAGAGCGTTGTTACAAGAAGAACTCAGTTTGAGCTCGACCGCGCTCTTGCGCGCGCTCATATACTCGAGGGATATACAATTGCCATCGACAATATCGACGAGATCGTTGAGATTATGAAGACTTCAAAGTCGATCCCCGACTCGAAGGCAAGACTCTCTGAGAGATTCGGTCTGACCGACGTTCAGGCTCAGGCTATCGTTGAGATGACTCTCGGCAGACTTACCGGTCTCGAGCGCGATAAGATCCTCGACGAGCTTGAAAAGCTCCGCCGTCTTATCGAAGAGCTCCGCGCGATCCTCGGTGACACCCTGAAGATGCGTCAGGTCATCAAGGACGAGCTTCTTGACATCAAGCGCAGATATTCGGATCCCCGCCGCACCGAGATCGTTGAGGCGGCTGACGATATCCTGCTTGAGGACCTCATCGAAAAGCACGATTGTGTTATCACCATTTCCCATTCGGGATATATCAAGCGTCAGAATGCCGACACCTATTCCGCACAGCGCCGCGGCGGTAAGGGTATAATCGGTATGACCACCAAGGAAGAGGACTTCATCGAGAAGGTTATGGTTATGCACAGCCATTCGAACCTTATGATGTTCACCTCAAACGGCAAGGTCTATATGCGCAAAGCTTATATGATTCCCGAGGCGGGCAGAACCGCGAAGGGTACGAATATCGTCAACATCCTCGAGCTCGAGCCGGGTGAGAAGATCACCACGGTCATCGAGGTATCCACCTTCGACAATGCCGACGAGAGATTCCTCACGATGGTAACGAAGAACGGTATCCTCAAGAGAACCAAGCTTTCCGAGTTTGAGTATCAGCGCAAGGGCGGTAAGATCGCGATCGGTCTTGACGAGGGCGACGAGCTCATCGGCGTGCTTCTCACCGACGGTCATAAGGATATCATCATCGCATCTGCATCGGGTAATGCAGTTAAGTTCACCGAGGAAGGCGCGAGAACGATGGGACGTACCGCAAGAGGCGTTATCGGTATCAAGCTTCGCGGCGACGACCGCGTTGTCGGCGTAGTTGCGGCAGAGGAAGGAAAGCACTTCCTTACCATCACCGAGCTCGGATACGGTAAGAGAACCGAATTCGACGATTTCCGTCTGATGAAGAGCCGCGGCGGTATGGGCGTAATGTGCCATAACGTGACCGACAGAACCGGACGCGTCGCGGGTATTGCCGCAGTCGGCGCGGACGACGATATTATGATCATCACCGACAGCGGAACCATCATCCGTACCGCAGTCGATAGCATCCCCGTCTACGGCAGAAGCGCCGCGGGCGTAATCGTAATGCGAGTCAGCGACGGACAGACTTGTGCAGGATTCACAACAGTTCCCAAGGCTGAAGACGACGAATCCCCCACCGACGAAGAATAAAACAGTCAGCGAAAAAGTTTTTTGAAGATCCTTAAGAAACTTTTTTACAAAAAAGTTTCTTAAGTCGCCGTCCGCAGACGGCGAAATACTCTCCGCGCTTCGGAATGACGACGTCCCGTCGGCATTCCGGAATGAGTAAACCCTCCCGCCAAAGCGGGAGGGTTTCGCTCATTCACCCCTGATGAACTATATTATCAAACCCAACAAACCCAATATGCACAAATAAAATTATCACCGTCAGGTACGTCTCGTAATATTTTTTGGTAAAATATAATTAATTCCTCGTAATGAATTATGTTTTTTGCCGCTAAAGTACGGAAATTTTCCATTTTTATCAAAAACTTTTTGAAAATCATTGACAAAGGCAGATTTTGGGTATATAATTAAAAAAAGACTTTGGAGTACATTATGAAAGAAAAATCCTGCGGAACGGTGCTTTATACCGTCAAAGACAATGTAATATATTACGTTCTGGAGCGTGCGCACGACGGCAGTTATTGCGGTTTTCCTAAAGGGCACGTCGAGGCGGGCGAAAGTGAAGAGGAGACCGCTCTGCGCGAAACGTGGGAGGAAACCTCGATCCGCGCCGAGATCGTGGGAGATTTCCGCCGCGAGGTCAGCTACACCTTCGGTCATAACAGAAAAAAGACGGTAGTTTATTTTCTCGCGAGGTTTTCGGATCAAACCCCCGCCCACAACCCCGGCTTTGAGGTGCGCTGCCACCACCTCCTTCCCCTGAAAGAAGCCTGCGAGGCGCTGACTTTTGAGAACACAAAAACAATCCTCCGCGAAGCGGAAGAGTATATAAGAAATAATAATCTGTAAGAAAAATTCCGAGCCACGGCTCGGAATTTTTTATATCTGATAAAAATGGAAAAATTCCGCCCGAGGGCGGAATTTAACCTTAACTTTCTGCGAAGCAGAAAACATCACTTTGCGAAAGCAAAACATCACTCGCGCATCGCGCGAACAACACGACTCACCCTCGTCACTTCTCCCGTATGTCTGTTGATGACGCAATATGACGTCGTAAAGGTCTTGCCATAGTAGTCCTGAACACAGATGACGCCGTCGTCAATATAAAGTATGTCGTAGACGAAAATGCCGTCAAAAGAGCAGACTTTTTCTTTATTTCTTCCCTTTAAATCAAAGGAATAAACTTCTTTTGCGCTTAAACGCATTATAATTCGATCACCGAACTGAATCGTTCCGAGTGCTTTCGGGATGTAGTAGATGCGTCCATCCGCGATATAAAAGCTGTTTATCGGCTCTTTGGTCAGTAGAGTCGCTTTTTTGTTTTTCGGATTGAGGGAAATCAGATAAGAGCTGACCGTGCTCGTTGATTCGGAGAAAAATTCGGGATCTTCGGGAACAAGCTCTTCGCGAGCTTGAGCAGAAGCCGTAAAATAGATCAGTCCGTTGTAATACGTGACGTTTGTATTGACGATATCGTATCCCTCTGAGCTCGGAACCCACAAGGTCTCGGTTGCACCCGTATCAATATTGCAGGCATAAATACGGTTACTCTCGCAGAACACGGCAATACCGTCCGAAACGAAGCAGAGAGAATTACTTGCCGTAAAATTCTCATATTCCGCAATGACCTCCCCGCGCCCGCCCGTCAGCGGAACACGGCAAAAGCTGTCGTTTGTATCCTTTGAAATTTCTAAACCTGTAACCGTCCAAGCAAAATAGTAGAGGTATCCCTGATGAACGTAAAAGCTTTTGTCCTTGTAATCACAGTAATCAAATCCGCTCTCAAAGATTATTTCGGAGATCTTTCCCGTAATCAGATTCATACCGAAAAACCGCGTATTTTCCTGATAAGGATGATAAGCCGCAAAATAAAGCGTTAAGGCATCAATATTTCCGATGCCGATCTTTGCCGAAGGCTCAATACCGAACTCGGAAAGATCGAAACCAACGGTTGAAATAGTGACGTTTTGAGTGTCAATGACAGCATTATTATAGATATACACCTCATTTTGATGCGCAGGATAAAACCGTATCACCTCTCCGCCGCCCGCCCTGCGCGGCATAGTTGAAAGATAAACGCACCCCACGATCAGCGCGGCGATGGCGAGGGTGGTGATTATTATTGAAATTACGTCTTTTTTCTTCATTTTATTTCGGTATGTCCATTATTTTAACATCGTTGTTTTTCATATCGACGACGAATAAATAATTGTGTGCTGTAAACATTATTCGCTTTCTGAGATTTCCGAAAATTTTTCCGTCACGTACTGTTAATATGGAATAATCGTGATTTGATTGGGTATCGTTTATTTTGTAAAATTCTTGAGAGGAGGTTCCCGAAAGATCGGATTTCCAAACGGTATAATCTATAAAAAATGAGGACGTGCCATCTTCATTTTTAACTTCTCGACGTTCCGACGTATTGTAGTAAAGTCCGTCTTTGGTAACTGCAAATGAAATCACGGGGAGCTTGCATACCTTGGTTAATTCGCCGCTGAAAATATCAAGGCAATACAAATAACCCTCACGTGGCTGATCGGGTATCAGTCCTCCATTATTGCAAGAGAAATATAATTTTCCGTTATAAAATTCACAATTACTTATACTTTTCAAATCCTCATTCATAATATTCAGGAGCTCGCGGCGTTTGAGGGTGTTAATATCATAGGAATAAATGATTAAAGGTTCATTTTGACCGTAAGCAGATGAATTTGCGGTAATGATCATTCCATCGGCAACCATTATCAGCCATTCGTTTTTTTCAAGATTAAGAATGGCTTTTTCTTTTCCATCCGGGGAAAGACGGAAGATACGCGGTTTTTTTATGTTTCCGGTATCAAGCATATGATAGATATACCCGTTATACATAAAAGCACTTGTATTCAAAAATTCGTATTCTTTAATTATATGTGTCTTTCCCGTATTCATATCGTAATAAGCGAAGCCTGCCGGTGTTCCGCGGTAGCTAAAAAATATCTTATTCATATATATCCTTATAACGGACGAGGAAGAACAAAGCGGGCATGTATCCGAACAATTTTCATCCCGACAAAGCTTTTCAATATTATCGGATTCAAGATCGAATTTCAGCAATAATCCGGAAATACCCATATAAACGGAATTGTCAAGTATATTTTCTCCGACAATTTCCGTGATCTTATTTTCTTGTGCGTGGTTTCTATGCAAAGTGGAAAGAAAAACGCAAACGAAAATGATCGCAGTCAGTAAAATTGCGAGGAATATAAAAGTTATAATCTTTTTTTTCTTCATTTTTATATTTTTATGAGAACGTTTTTCGAATTTGGCTTACAAGTATTATTATAATGGTGAAAATCGCAGTTGTCAATGGGTTTCGGAAAAAACTTCATTATGAGCCGTCCCCTACGGTAATAATTTTGGTTTTGTTGGGTTATATAATATAGTACATCAGGGGTGAAGGAGCGAAAATCTCCCCTTTAGGGGAGATTTTACTCCTTCCAAAACGTCGCCGGGGCGGCGCCGCTTTGAAGCACGGAGAGAGTTTCGACCGCTGCGGCGGTCGACTTAAGGAACTTTTTGAAAAAAGTTCCTTAAGAATCTTCAAAAACTTTTACTATTCGCGCGGCACTGGCGGTTTTCCGAAGGAAAATGGAGGCGGGAGCCGACAAGACAGAGTGGCAGCTTGCCGAAGGCAAGCATACTTTTCTGAAAAAGGTGGACGAAAACTTTCTCGCTTCTGTTGTCTTTAATAAAATAGAAAATTTTCGAGCGCAGCGAGAAAATTAACCTTACCTCTGCCCTCTGCCCTCTGCCCTCTTACCTCAAAAAAAGCTCGGATACCGAGAAATTTTCCCGATATCCGAGCTTTTTATTAAATTTTAGCCCTTAAAATACTTAACTGCCGATTCAAACAGCTTCATATCATACTCTCCGGGTACGTTCTTATAAAGTCCGTAGCCCTTACGCTCCGAGTGGCCCATCTTACCGAATACGCGGCCGTCGGGAGAAAGGATACCCTCGACTGCATTCGCGCTTCCGTTGGGGTTGAAGCGGATGTCGCCCGTCGCGTTGCCGCAAGCGTCAACGTACTGGGTCATGATCTGGGAATTTGCCGCAAGCTCTGCGAGAAGTGCATCGGATGCTACGAAGCGGCCCTCGCCGTGGGAGATCGGTACGTTGAATACGTCGCCGACCTGGCATGCGGACAGCCAAGGAGAAGCATTGGATGCAACTCTTACGCGGACGATCTTCGACTGGTGGCGGGAGATGTCGTTGTAGGTAAGAGTCGGGCAGTTCTCGTCGGTGTCGATGATCTTACCGTAGGGAACAAGACCGAGCTTGATAAGTGCCTGGAATCCGTTACAGATACCGCCCATAAGTCCCGCGCGGTTGTCAAGAAGGTCGGTGACGGCATCCTTGACCTCGCCGTTGCGGAAGAACGCGGTGATGAACTTACCCGAACCGTCGGGCTCGTCGCCGCCGGAGAATCCGCCGGGGATGAAGATGATCTGGCTCTCGCGTGCCTTCTTTGCGAACTGCTCAACCGAACGCGCAACGGTCTCGGCGCTGAGGTTAGCGATTACGAAGATCTCGGGATCCGCGCCCGCGTCTGCGAATGCCTTTGCGGTGTCAAATTCGCAGTTCGTGCCGGGGAAGACGGGGATGAGAACCTTGGGTCTTGCCACAGCGATGGGAGCCGCGGTGGGATATGCCTTGGGAGCACAGCTTACGGTTTCGATCTTGCGCTCGGGAGGAGTGATGTTGCAAGCGTAAACCGACTCGAGCTTGTCCTCGGATATCTTAAGGAGATCTGCAAGTGCGATGCTTTCGCCGCCAAGGGAGATTACGCCCTCTGCGTTGAGAGTACCGAGCTCGATCACGTCGTAGTTACCCACAGCGACAACCGCCTCGGGCTTAACTTCAAGGATGAAGGAACCGCCCGCGAGGTCGAAGATATCGGATACCTTAACGTCGCCGAGAGTGATGCCGATGCCGTTACCGAAGCCCATCTTCATAAGAGCCTCTGCAACGCCGCCGATGCCGGGAGTAAATGCGGTTACGCAATCGCCCGCGCGCTGGGATGCGGTTACAGCGGAGAAGAGAGCGAGGATCGACTCGGTCACGGGAAGTCCGTTTTCGTCGTACTTCGGCTTTGCGAGAAGAACCTTGTTGCCCGCCTGCTTGAACTCGGAGGAGATCATATTCTCGACCTTGTCAGCAGTTACCGCGAAGGAAACGAGGGTGGGAGGAACGTCGAGATCCTGTGCCGAGCCGCTCATCGAGTCCTTACCGCCGATAGCGGCACTGCCGAGTGCGGTTTGTGCGGCAAATGCGCCGAGAAGAGCAGCCATAGGCTGTCCCCAACGCTCGCCGTCGCGGCCGGGCTTCTTGAAGTATTCCTGGAAGGTGAGGTAAACGTCCTTGTATTCAGCGCCGGATGCCACGAGTCTTGCGATAGACTCAACAACAGCCATATATGCGCCGTGGTAGGGCGACGCCTCGGAGAGGAAGGGGTTGTAGCCCCAGCTCATGAGGGAAACGTCGTTTGTATGACCCTTTTCGACCGAGATCTTGTGAACCATGGTCTGAATGGGAGAAAGCTGATTCTTACCGCCCCAAGGCATCATAACGGTGCCCGCGCCGATGGTGGAGTCGAAGCGCTCGGAAAGACCTCTGCCGGAACAGCAGTTGAGGTCGGAAGCGAGCGCGAGGTAATTTTCAGTGAAGGAGAGTTCGGAATTGTAGATGGAAACCTTGTCGAGAGCTTCCTTATCGATCGCGCCAACCTTGATGTCGATGTGCTTCTCCGCACCGTTGGAGTTGAGGAACTGGCGGGACAGGCCAACGATCTGCTTGCCGCGCCAGAACATGGTAAGTCTTGCTTCCTCGGTTACGGTTGCAACGTGGGTAGCCTCGAGGTTTTCAGCGGTTGCGATCTCGATGAAGCGAGCGGCATCCTCTGCGGCAACAACGACAGCCATTCTCTCCTGAGACTCGGAGATTGCAAGCTCGGTGCCGTCAAGTCCCTCGTACTTCTTGGGAACGCGGTCAAGATTGATGGTAAGACCATCTGCCAACTCACCAATAGCAACAGATACTCCGCCCGCGCCAAAATCGTTACAACGCTTGATAAGGCGGGATGCCTCTGCGTTTCTGAAGAGACGCTGAAGCTTGCGCTCCTCGGGAGCGTTACCCTTCTGAACCTCTGCGCCGCAGTCGGCAAGGGAGGTTGCGGTGTGGGATTTGGATGAGCCGGTTGCACCGCCGCAGCCGTCGCGTCCGGTTCTGCCGCCGAGGAGGATGACGTAGTCACCGGGTGCGGGGCACTCGCGGCGAACGCAATCTGCGGGAGCCGCCGCGATAACCGCGCCGATCTCCATACGCTTTGCGGCGTATCCGGGGTGATAGATCTCG
Organism: Eubacteriales bacterium; assembly: GCA_045644325.1. Taxonomy (GTDB): domain Bacteria; phylum Bacillota; class Clostridia; order Oscillospirales; family CAG-272; genus CAG-390. The sequence goes on from JAZRGT010000035.1 coordinate 17,295, forward strand.
TTTACAAGACCGGTTGCAAGACCGATCTGGTTACCGTAGGAGGAATAACCTGCCGCCGCGCCGGTAACGATCTGACGCTGGGGAAGCTTACCCTTGATGGTCTCGGAAATGGGCTTTGTGGGGTCAGCCGCACCTGTTACGCGCATTGCGGCGTAAACGTAGCTTCTGCCCGAAAGCGGGTCACGGATCGCGCCGCCGATGCAGGTTGCCGCACCGCCGAAGGGCTCGATCTCGGTGGGATGGTTGTGGGTCTCGTTCTTGAAGAGGAGGAGCCAATCCTGCTCTTCGCCGTCAACGGTTACCTTGATCTTGACGGTACAAGCGTTGATCTCTTCGCTCTCGTCGAGGTTACGAAGCTGTCCCGTGGACTTGAGATATTTAGCGGCAAGAGTACCGATGTCCATCAGCGAAACGGGCTTGGTTCTGCCGAGTTCCTTGCGGATTCCGATGTAGTGGTCGTATGCCTTCCCGAGAAGCTCGTCCTCGAAGCTGACGGAGTCGATCTCGGTGAGGAAGGTGGTGTGACGGCAGTGGTCGGACCAGTATGTATCGATCATACGGATCTCGGTGATCGAGGGATCGCGTCCTTCGGTCCGGAAATACTTCTGGCAGAAGGTGATATCGTCGATGTCCATAGCGAGGGCGTAGTCGGAAACGAACGCCTCAAGTCCCGCGCGGTCGAGGGCGATGAAGCCTTCAAGGATCTTTACGTCAGCAGGAACGGGATATTCTGTCGCGAGGGTCTCGAAACAGTCAAGGCTTGCCTCGCGGGATTCAACGGGGTTGATGAGGAATTTCTTGATCTCGGCATACTCGGCGTCCGAAATATTGCCGTAGATCGCGTAGATCTTCGCGGAGCGAACAGCGGGACGGTCGCCGCGGGAGATGAGCTGAATGCACTGCGCCGCCGAGTCTGCTCTCTGGTCGAACTGACCGGGGAGGTATTCGGAAGCGAGAATGCGAGCGCCCGAGAGATCGACTTCGGCGGTAGCGTAGTCCATCTGGGGCTCGGAGAAAACGGTCTGAACGCAGTAGTCGAAGAGCTCTTTAGTGATGCCTTCGCAGTCGTAGCGGTTGATCTGACGAACCTTCTCGACGCCCGAAATACCGAGAAGCTCACGAAGCTCGCCCGCAAGCGCGCGCGCCTCGTTGTCAAAACCGGGCTTTTTTTCAACGTAAATTCTGTAAACCATGAGATTAACCTTTCGTTAGTTAATAGTGATGGAGAGAAAGTGCAGAGTGCAGAATGCAGAGTGCAAAGTTAAGGTGAATTTCCTCGCGTTGCTCGGAAATTTTCGATTTTATTAAAAGGATAATAGCGGAAAAGTTTTGATCGAACTTTTTCAGAAAGGTATGCTTGCCTGCGGCAAGCTGCGACTCTGTCTTGTCGGCTTACGCCTCCATTTTCCTTCGGAAAACCGCCAGAGCCGCGCGGTTTCTTAAGGCAGCGCCTTAAGTCGCGCTCCGCAGAGCGCGAAACACCCTTGTGCTTCAAACAGACGACGCCCCGTCGGCTGTTTGGAAGGAGTAAAATCTTCCCTTTAGGGGAGATTTTCGCTCCTTCACCCCCGCGCGTGAAACGCGCGAATTAAGCATCAATTATTTTGCAAGCGCCTTCAGCGCTCTCTGACCGATATCCTTACGGCAGTAAGCGTTGCCGAAGTGAATATTTTCTACCTTATTATAAGAAGCGGCGATGGCTCCCTCGAGGGTGTCGGCAACGGACGTTACTCCGAGTACGCGTCCACCGCTGTTGACGAGCTTGCCGTTCTTGAGCTCCGCGCCCGCAACGTAAACGCTGTCGGTGAGAGAGGCGGGGATGGTGATCTCGTAGCCCTTTTCGTAGCTCTGGGGGTAGCCCGCGGATGCCATTATTACGCAGCAAGCGGACTTGTCTGCGGCGAATTTAACCTCGATCTCGGAAAGTCGCTCCTCGGTAACAGCCTGCATGACTGTGAGAAGATCGCTCTCGAGCAGGGGAAGAACAACCTGAGTCTCGGGGTCGCCGAAACGGCAGTTGTATTCGATAACTTTCGGTCCCTTGGGGGTGAGCATGAGTCCGAAGTAGAGGCAGCCCTTGAAGGTTCTGCCCTCGGAATTCATCGCGTTCATGGTGGGAACGAAGATGGTTTTCATGCATTCCTCGGCGATGTCGGCGGTGTAGTAGGGGTTGGGCGCAACGGTGCCCATGCCGCCGGTGTTAAGACCTTCGTCATTGTCGTGCGCGCGCTTGTGGTCCATCGAGGAAACCATGGGAACGACAACCTTGCCGTCGGTGAAGGCAAGCACCGAAACCTCGGGGCCGGTGAGGAATTCCTCGATAACGATGTGGTCGCCCGATGCTCCGAAGACCTTGTCCGCCATCATAGAGCGAACAGCATCCTCCGCCTCTGCGAGAGTCTCGGCGATGATAACGCCCTTGCCGAGCGCAAGTCCGTCAGCCTTGATAACGATGGGCATATCCTTGTCCTGAAGATAAGCGATAGCCTTGTCCATATCGTCAAAGATCTCGTAAGCCGCGGTGGGGATGGAGTATTTTTTCATAAGATCCTTCGAGAACGCCTTGCTTCCCTCAATGATAGCCGCCTTTTTGTCGGGGCCGAAGCAGGGAATACCGATCGCGGAAAGCGCGTCAACGCAACCGAGAACGAGGGGATCGTCGGGGGTTACGATGGCGTAGTCGACCTTATTTTCGGAAGCGAACTTCACGATACCGTCGATGTCCTTCGCGCCGATCGGAACGCAGGTCGCGTCAGCGGCGATACCGCCGTTTCCGGGCAGACACCAGATGGTCTCAACGTTCGGATTCTTCTTGATCGCTTTGATTACGGCGTGTTCACGGCCGCCGCTGCCGATGACGAGAATATTCATAGAATTTAATTCCTTCTTCTGAATGTTGTTGGGGGAAATATGAGTGCAGAGTGCAGAATGAAGAGTGCAGAGTTAAGGAGAATTTCCTTGCCTACGGCTTCGGAAATTTTCATTTAAATTAAAATACTTTTCGAGCCAAGCGAGAAAAGTTTCCTTAACTCTGCACTCTGAACTCTTAACTCTGCACTTGCGAAGCATTAATGGTGGTACAGTCTCATTCCGGTGAACGCCGTGATCATGCCGTACTTGTTGCAGGCATCGATAACGGCGTCGTCACGGATGGATCCGCCGGGCTCTGCGATGTAGCATACGCCGCTCTTCTTTGCGCGCTCGATGCTGTCGGAGAAGGGGAAGAATGCGTCCGAGCCGAGTGCAACGCCGGTGACGGTGTCGAGATATGCGCGGATCTCCTCTGCGGTGAGGGGCTGGGGCTGCTCGGTGAAGTACTTCTGCCAGATGCCGTCAGCGCAAACGTCCTCTTCGTTCTTGTTGATGTAGCCGTCGATTACGTTGTCGCGGTCTGCGCGCTTCATATCTGCGCGGAAGGGGAGGTTCAGAACCTTATCGTGCTGGCGGAGGAACCAGGTGTCAGCCTTGGTGCCTGCGAGTCTGGTGCAGTGGATTCTCGACTGCTGACCTGCGCCAACGCCGATAGCCTGACCGTCAACGGCATAGCAGACGGAGTTCGACTGTGTATATTTAAGTGTGATGAGCGAAATGATAAGGTCGCGTGCAGCCTCGTCGGAGAGAGCCTTGTTCTCGGTGACGATGTTGGAGAGGAGCTCGCGGTCGATCTTGAAGTTGTTGCGTCCCTGCTCGAAGGTGATGCCGAATACCTGCTTCTTCTCCTGAACGTCGGGAATGTAATTGGGATCGATCTTTACGATATTGTAGTTTCCGCCTCTCTTGCCCTTGAGGATCTCGAGAGCCTCGGGCTCGTAGCCGGGAGCGATGATACCGTCGGAAACCTCGCGAGCGATCATCTTTGCGGTGGTAACGTCGCAGACGTCGGAGAGAGCGACCCAGTCACCGAAGGAGCAAAGTCTGTCCGCGCCGCGTGCTCTTGCATAAGCGCAAGCGAGGGGGGACTCGTCGAGACCCTCGATATCGTCAACGAAGCAAGCCTTCTTCAGCTTCTCGGAAAGGGGAGTGCCGACAGCGGCGGAGGTGGGGGAAACGTGCTTGAAGGAGGTAACTGCGGGAAGTCCGAGAGCCTCCTTGAGCTCCTTGACAAGCTGCCAGGAGTTGAATGCATCAAGGAAGTTGATGTAGCCGGGGCGGCCGCAGAGGATCTCGATGGGAAGATCCGAGCCGTCGTGCATATAGATCGAAGCCGGCTTCTGGTTGGGGTTGCAACCGTATTTCAGTTCAAAAGTCTTCATTATTATATATACCTCATTTTTAGTGCAGAGTGCAGAATGCAGAGTGCAGAGTTATGGTAGCTTTTCGCGGAGCGAAAAGCGATTTTATTTACATAAAAATCGCGTCTTTCTGATCACTGACCACTTTTTACGCGTTCTTATTAACGATTCTTGTCTCGGTCTCGCCCGAAGCGATATCGATGTAGCGAACGAAGAGGGAGACCTTATTGTCCTCGTTGAGGTTTGTCCATATAAGGTCGGTCAGCTCGTCGATCGAGCAGTCGGGAAGCTCGAGGGTCTTCGGTTCACCTTCGAAGGAGGGAAGGGGATCGCCGTCCGAGTTGTAGGTGTGGATGAACTTTGCCTTACCTGCGATGGGGTTCGAGTAAGCGTATGTAAATCTCTCGCAGGAGGAGTCGTCGCCCTCTGCGCTCTTGAGGATGGACATAGCGTAGTTCATCTCGCCGCCCTCGCAGTGGATGATGCCCGAGATACGGGGGGTAAAGTTGGGCTTGTCGTCCTCAAACTCACGGGTGCGGAGAGCCTGCTCGAAGGTCATCTGCTTGTCCATGAGGTTGTAGATGGTGTCGGTCTGGTCGCCGTTGGTGACGATGGTCTTGTTGCCGAGCACGCGGACGGGGTAGTAGATGATGAGATGGGGATCCACCATCTTGGATTCGTCGAAAGCCTTGGTGCGCATAGCATCGCCCTCAGCTACGAAAACGCGGTTGCGGCTGTTTACGCTTCTGCCCATAATGAAGTATGCGGTAACAGCACGCTTTGAATCGGCACTCTTGCCGATAATGATTCCTCTGCCGTGGTAAGCGAGGGAGTTAAGCTCTTGTGCAATGGTGGAAATCTTCATATCTATCTCCTTAAATTTTATACGGATTTATTATAAATGCTATTTGCGGAACGAGAGAAAAACAAAATTATTTGACCTTTATTATCACGAGCCCGTAGTACCATGTCTCACTTAAAAATTGACATTTTGCGATTGCAACTAAAGATAAAAACAATATTCAGAAGGCTATGTTCGCACTCGCGTATCAGCCTTCCCCGGTGGGGGAAGGTGGCGCGAAGCGACGAATGAGGCGTTTGAATAAGATATTGTTTTTTGAGCGAAGCGAAAAAATCTTCCCGTTTTACCAACTTTAAATTGATATCTTAATCAAATTTAGCAAATAATTCTTTGCATTGCATTCTTTTGCTTTCTAAATTGAAGATGAGATATTTAGTAAGCTATGTTTTGGAAGATTTTCGCCAAGGCGAAAATCAGTATCTTATTAGGCGCCTCATTCGTCAGCCTACGGCTGCCACCTTCCCCCACCGGGGAAGGCTGATACGCGAGTGCGAACATAGCTTCCTAAATAATGTCAAGTTTTAAGTGAAACAAGTACGTCGATTTCCACGGGCTCGTAATGAACTTTGCGGGAAATTTATATTTTGCTCTCGTTATTTAATGTATACCTTATTATCCCTAACCTCGATCTTGTCGTCGCAGAAGAGGCGGACGGCTTCGGGGAGGATCTTCCACTCGGCTTCTTCCATGATGCGGAGCTGGAGGGTTTCGGGGGTGTCGTCCTGCTTGACTTCGACAGCCTTCTGGAGGACGATGGGGCCCGCGTCACATTCGGGAATGACGATGTGAACCGTCGCGCCCGAGACCTTGACACCCTTTTCGAGTGCGGCTTCGTGAACGTGGAGTCCGTAAAATCCCTTTCCGCAGAAGGAGGGGATGAGTGCGGGATGAACGTTGAGGATCTTATCGGGGAAAGCCTCGTAAACCTGCTCGTCGAAGATGGTAAGGAAGCCCGCGAGAACGACGAGGTCAACGTCGGCTGCCTTCAGAGTTTCGGCGAGAGCCTTCGAATACGCGGCGATATCGGCGTATTCCTTGCGGGGGAGAACGACCGAATCAATGCCGTTCTGTGCCGCACGCTCAAGCGCGTAAACGCCGGGCTTGGATGCGAGAACGAGAGAAATTTTGCCGTTGCCCAGCTCGCCGCGCTTTTCTGCGTCGATAAGAGCCTGAAGATTGGTGCCGCCGCCGGAGACGAGGACGCCTATTTTTTTGGTTCTGTCCATAGATTGTACTCCAATCTTGTTGGGATGATGTTATTTTGTGTAGGTCAGAGGTAAGAGGTAAGAGGGCAGAGGTAAGGAAACTTTTTTCGCTTTGCTCAAAAAGTAATTTATTAAAATAATTTCCGAACAGCGTGAGGAAATTTTCCTTACCTCTGCCCTCTGCCCTCTGCCCTCTGCCCTTTGCCCTATCAGATAATCTCTATCTGCTCTCCGCCGAGCTTATCTGCGGAAACGATCTCACCGATCACGTATGCGTCTTCGCCGTGAGCCTTGAGGATCTCGAGAGCGGTCTCGACCTCGGATGCGGGAACAACGACGCTCATGCCGACGCCCATGTTGTAGGTGTTGAACATATCGCGCTCGGGAATGTTGCCCCACTTTGCGATCATATCGAAGATGGGAAGGATGCGGACAGCGCTCTTTTCGATCTTTGCGCCGAGTCCTGCGGGGATCGATCTCGGAATGTTCTCGTAGAATCCGCCGCCGGTGATGTGGGAGATACCCTTAACGTCTACCTTTTCGAGAAGTGCGAGGATGGACTTAACGTAGATACGGGTGGGAACGATCAGCGCCTCTGCGATGGTTTTGCCGCCAAGCTCCTCGCGGGGAATGTAAAGCTCGGGATTGTTGTTGTCGATATCGAATACCTTACGGCAAAGGGAGAAGCCGTTGGAGTGGATACCGGTGGAGGGAAGAGCGATAACTACGTCGCCCTCAGCCATACGGGTGTTGTCAAGAATCTTCTTCTTGTCAACGATACCGACAGCGAAGCCTGCGAGGTCATATTCCTCTACGGGCATCATACCGGGATGCTCTGCGGTCTCGCCGCCGATGAGTGCCGCGCCCGACTGAACGCAACCCTCTGCAACACCGCCGACGATCTCAGCGATCTTCTCGGGGATGTTCTTGCCGCAAGCGATGTAGTCAAGGAAGAAAAGGGGACGCGCGCCGCAGCAGATGATGTCGTTTACGCACATAGCAACAGCGTCGATACCGATGGTGTCGTGCTTGTCCATAAGGATAGCCATCTTGACCTTGGTGCCGCAGCCGTCGGTACCCGAAACGAGAACGGGCTCTTCCATGCCCGCGATGGGCAGACCGAAGCAGCCGCCGAAGCCGCCGACGTCGTCAAGACAACCTGCGTTCTTGGTGCGTGCGATATGTTTTTTCATAAGCTCAACAGCCTTGTAGCCGGCGGTAATATCAACGCCCGCTGCTGCGTAGCTGTCGGATTTGGAGTTGGAATGTAACATAGTTGTTTGTCCTTTCGGATGTTTTTTAAAAGTGCAGAGTGCAGAATGCAGAGTGCAGAGTTAAGGAGAATTTCCGCAAGCGGAAATTTCCGATTTTTAATAAAAGATAATAGCGGTAAGTTTTGGTCCACCTTTTTTAAAAGGTGGCGGTTTCTTAAGGCGGAGCCTTAAGTCGCCCTCCGCAGAGGGCGAAACATCCTTGTGCTTCGAAATGGCGGCGTCTCGCCGACATTTCGGAAGGAGTAAAATCTCCCCTTGCGGGAGATTTTCGCTCCTTCACCCCCGCGCGTTGCACGCGCGGTAAGGCAATAGAGATTTCGCTTGGGTAAACCGTATACCCACCCTTCCCCTCCCGCAAGCGGGAGGGCGTAGTTCAGAGTGCGAACTTTATTGTTCAGCGTTCTGAACACTGTTTTTTAGTGCCTTCGGCACGCGATATGCCTGACGGCACGGTATATCTTCGATACGATATGCCTTCGGCACGATATGTTCGCCAAAGGCGAACGTGTATTAATAGGGAAATTTCAGCAATCGAAATTTCTTTTCCGTTTGCGTGCTATGCAAACGGCGGGAAGTAGGCACGCGATGGGGAGCAGAATGAGGATTGCGGTCTTTTCGAACAAAGTGTCGCCGGTGGCGGGAGAATCGACCGCGGTCCACTCGAAATTGCTGTCAAAAGAGAGCAGCATATCTAAAAATGCACAATCTGCGATCCGCCATCCGTCGGCGGTATTCTCAAATTTGCATTCGACCCAGGCGTCGTAAACGGGAAAGTGTATGTCCTCTACAGAAAGGTCGGATACACGTACATATACTTTTGCCCGTGCGGTTTCGCCGGTTGATTCGATCAGTTCAACCTTGATCTCATCAATTTCTCCGTAATAGAAGGGATATCGCTGAGGAACGGGAAACGTAATATATAAAGTTCCTTGTTCGTCCTCGATAAAGCGGGGTTCGCCGGGTAAGAAAAAGTTTGCAGACCAATATTCCTCAGCCTCTCGGGGTGCGTATATGGTATTTATGTGCTCACGGAATCCATCGAGAGAACCGCCGATCAGTTTGTTCGGGTCGACAGACAGATAATGAATCTTCCACCAAGTACCGCTGCCGTCGTTCAATGTCCAGGTAACGCAGGTTATGTCATGAACGTTTATGGCGTTGCGAACCAGCTTTGCCGCTTCGGCATCGGTAATTGACGCGCTTTCTGCGCCTAAATTCAGAGCAGCAGAATTGCAAAGGATGAAAAATGCGATTAAGCAGATACAAATTCTTTTCATAGTGTTGCTCCTTATTTAATTATAATATGGAAATTTTCCTTCAACTAAATGGGGATGAAGGAGCGCAAACCTTCCCGCGGAAGGTTTGACTCCTTCCGAACAGCCGACGGGGCGTCGTCTGTTCGAAGCGCGGAGAGTTTTTCGCCCTCTGCGGAGGGCGACTTAAGGAACTTTTTGAAAAAAGTTCCTTAAGAAACCTCAAAAACTTTCCGCTGTGTTAGTCGAAGATTTGGTTTAGCCTTTGCCGTTCCAGCAATAGGTGCAGAGCTTCTCGCGGTCGATTCCGATCGACTCGACGATTCCGTCGAGGGTCTGGAAGTCGAGGGATGCGAAGTTGAGCTTCTTGCAAAGTGTTTCGCGAAGTGCTTTACCGCGCTCGGTCGAGCCGTCCGAGTATTCGTCGATGTGGTTTACGCCCTCTTCGCCCTCAAGCTCGAGGATGATGCGGCGCGCGATAAGCTCGTCCGCGCTTCTCGAGGGGGAGAAATGCAAGTATTTGCAGCCGTACATAATAGGCGGGCACGCGCTTCTCATATGAACCGACGCCGCGCCGTTGTCGTAAAGGAACTCAACGGTCTCGCGAAGCTGTGTTCCGCGGACGATCGAGTCGTCGACGAAGAGCAGGTTCTTGCCCGTGATCAGCTCGCTGACGGGGATCAGCTTCATCTTTGCCACCTTCGCGCGGTTGACCTGCGAGGGTGTGGTGAAGGATCTCGGCCAGGTGGGAGTGTACTTGATGAATGGGCGCGCGAAGGGGATGTGACTCTCGTTTGCGTAGCCGATCGCGTGGGGTGTGCCCGAATCGGGAACGCCGCAAACGTAGTCGATGCCCTCGGTCTTGCCCTCGGCAACCTCGCGCTTCGCCATGATCGAGCCGTTGCGGCAACGCATGCACTCAACGTTTACGTTCTCGTAATCCGAGGTGGGGTAGCCGTAATAGGACCAGAGGAAGGCGCAGATCTTCATTTCCTTACCGGGTTCGGCAAGAACGGTGACGCCGTCCGCGGTGATCTCGACGATCTCTCCGGGGCCGAGCTCGCGAAGGTCGGTGTAGCCGAGCTTCTTGTATGCAAAGTCCTCGAAGGCAACGCAATATCCGTCCTCGCAAACGCCGAGCTCGACGGGAAGTCTGCCAAGGCGGTCGCGTGCGGCGATGATCTTACCGCCGTCGGTGAGGATGAGGATGGTCGCCGAGCCGTCGATTCGGCTCTGCGCGTACTTGATACCCTCCGCAAAGGTGGACTTTGTATTGATGATGGCGGCGATAAGCTCGGTCGAGTTGACCGCGCCGCCCGTCATAGCGTTGATATGGCCCGAATTCGACATAACCTCGGCGAGCAGCTCGTCCGCGTTATTTATCATAGCGACGGTGCAGATCGCGTAGGTGCCGAGATTCGAGCGGATGAGAAGGGGCTGGGGATCCGAGTCGCTGATACAGCCGATCGCGGAGTTTCCGCTGACCTCCTCAAAGATATTTTCAAATTTGGTTCTGAAGGGTGAGTTTGCAATGCTGTGGATCTGTCTTTGCAGACCGACCTCGGTGTTATAAGCGGCAATTCCTCCGCACCGAGTACCAAGGTGAGAATGGTAGTCGGTGCCGAAGAATACGTCG
>JAZRGT010000036.1:0-11850 GCA_045644325.1 Eubacteriales bacterium
CGCCGCAAGAGGTCTTGCAAGCGGACTGGCAGGAAGTCTGGCACTCGCCGCATCCGCCGTTCTTAACGGAAGCCTTGAGGTCACGGGTATTGATAGTACGAATTCTCTTCATTGTAAAAATCCACCTTTCGGATATAATTTAATTCACCATATAGTATATATGATTTTTGCCGATTTGTCAAGAGGTTTTGATGATTTTTGGCGAAATCCCCGAATTTTTCAGCATTTCGAGGTGATTTTTTATCTCCTCGGTGACTACCTCGCCGGGCAAAAGCAGGGGGATACCGGGGGGGTAGACCCAAAGATAGGCGTTCGAAATTTCTCCGTCATCGGGCAGATCAAGCCAGACCGCGTCACAAAGCGGAATTTCGACGGGCGGAAGCTCGGTTATAAAAGAGGGAAGATCAGTTTTGTCCGAATATTCCGCTTCTTTGTCAAGCGTCATAATTGCACGCGAGAGGGCGGAAAGATTCTCTGACGTGTCGCAGACCGAGGTCATGCAGAGCAGATAATCCGAGTGAACCATTTCGGGTTCGATATGGAATCTTTCTCGGAGTGCATCGGCGAGAGTCGAGCCGGTAAAGGTCGTATTTCTCGTCGAGATTGAGATTTTACCGATATCATCGGTCCTGATGAGCTTCAGCTTTTCGGGCTTCGTCGATGCATAAAATTCGTCGAGCATCGCGCGGTAGTTATCAAAAAGAGCTTTGCCGTCAGCAAGAATATCGGCGCATTTTGCGATCGAGTTCATTAATATATAGGAAGGACTGCTCGTTTCGAAAATGCCGAGATTGCGGGCGAAGCGGGATGAATATTTTGGGTTGAAAACAAGACCGAGTGCGGTCTGCGTGAGTGCCGGGAGGGTCTTGTGCAGACTTGTGACGGCGATATCCGCGCCTCGCGGGAAATCGGGGAAATGCTCGGAAAAACCAAGGTGCGCGCCGTGTGCGGCGTCAACGAAAAGCGCGGCGTTGTGCTTTTTGCAGACCTCCGCAATAGCCGAAATATCAGATATCACTCCTTCGTATGTAGGCGAGGTCAGAATGACTGCGGATGCATCGGGAGCACGGGAGAAGGCTTCCTCGACCGCCGTCGGTGTGATCGCACCGCAGATGCCGTATTCCGGGGTGATAGGTGGGAGAATACAAGTCGGGTGGAGCTGACAGATTTCAATCGCGTGCCAGACCGATTTGTGGCAGTTACGCGCGACGATTATCGAGTCGCCGGGCTTTGTCAGCGTTCGGATGCCCGCGAGGATTCCACAGGTCGAGCCGTTGACGAGAGGGTGGGCGGATTTTGCCTTGTATAAATCGGCGTACTTATGGCAAAGCGAGCCGATGATGCCGCCCGCTTCGGGATCGTGAAGATCGTCCGCACCGTCGATCTCGGTGACGTCGACGGAGTAGGGAAGATCGGCGCCGAGCAGCGCCGTGTTGCGCTTATGCCCCGGCATATGCATCGGGATGGAGGAGGCGGTGATGGTTTCGATTGTGGATTGGAATTTTGTTTTCATTTTAATGAATGATGAATAATGAAGCCGCCGCAAGCGGCTGATGAATAATGAATAATTATTTGATTAAAAATAGCGGAAAGTATCTTAAGCCGTGCTCATTCACTCTTTACTGCTCTGGATGCGTTTCCTTCGCAAGAGAAGGATAACGTAAAGCGCAATGCAGAAAAGTCCCGCAAGGTAGGTCGGCCAGTAGATGAAGGAGTAGAGCACCAGCCAATCGAGCATAGCCCATGATTCGATGCTCATTCTGTATATCCCAAAAATGAACGGAAGAACGAAAGGAAGGATGCCGATGATTAAAAGAATGTTCGGGATCAAGTGTTTTTTCATATACATTCTCCTTGGGTAAAAGGTGACAGAGCGCAATACTTCCCTACAATCGGGAAGTATTGACTCTGTCCAAAATGGCGAAGCTCTGCTTTGCCATTTTGAAGCGCAGTAGCGAAAGCTGAAGCTTTCGCATTAGTTCGAGACGCTGTCTCGAGCTCTGCCACCTTTTGAAAAAGGTGGACGAAAACTTTCCGCTGCGGTTGTATTTTGTTTTAATGAAAATTTCCGAGCACAGCGAGGAAATTAACCTTACCTCTGCCCTCTGCCCTCTGCCCTTCGTAAGCATCGAGCGCCGCAGGCACCTCACCATACTCCGCAAGCAGCCGTTCGGCGGTTTCTCTGTCCGCGTCCGAAAGCTGCATTATGATGCGCGTTGCACGCTCAACGAGCTTTTCATTCGTCGGGCGGACGTTTACCATAAGGTTCGAGCGCACCTTGCCCGTCTTTATCATTGCGCAGGTGGAGAACATATTAAGTATCAGCTTCTGCGCCGTGCCTGCTTTGAGTCTGGTCGAGCCCGAAATGACCTCGGGACCGACGTAGACAGATACTGCGACGTCACAGTGATTTTCCATAAGTGATCCGGGGTTGCAGGTGACGGATATTGTCTTGCAGCCGAGTTCGCGTGCCTTTTTGAGCGCACCGATGACGAAGGGTGCGCGTCCCGATGCCGAAAGTCCCACAACGACGTCGCCCGGCTTTACGCCGTCGGCTTCGATTGCGGTAATACCTTTTTCTTCGCTGTCCTCGGCGTTTTCGGTTGCACGGAAAACGGCTTCCTTTCCGCCTGCGATGACTCCACGGAAGAGGTCATAATCAACGCCGAATGTGGGCGGGCATTCGGATGCGTCGATGATGCCGAGTCTGCCCGAGGTGCCGCAGCCGATATAAATGACGTGACCGCCGTTTTCTATGGCTTCGCTTATCATGTCGATAGCCGCTGCGATCTCGGGAAGCGCTTCGTCAATTCCGTCCTCGACGGCGCGGTTTTCCTGATTTATCAGGCGCACCATTTCGAGCGAGGAAAGCTTATCTATGTCCATCGTTCGGGGATTTCTGCCCTCGGTCTTCAGAATGTCGTAATTATCTCTCATATCAATATCTCTTGGGTTCGAAGCCTTCAAATACGGGGATGTCGCCCTTGGCTTTGGCTTCGCCGTAAAGCTCGGGGGTGTTGACCGTCCAGGTGAAGGTCATTACGTTATAAAGCTTCTTGCAGATAACGAGGGGCAGAAGCTTCGGGTGCTTGCAGTCGTAGGAGATGTAGTCGGGCTTGGCGATGCAGTTGAGTACCATTGTTGTTGCAAGTAATCGGGTGAAAATATTGCCCTTATGTCCTTTGGCAAGGAAATTGGAAACGAGCACGCCGCGCACCACGCGGGGACGGTTGATGCGGAACCAGTTGATCAGCATCGGGTTGAAGGATTTGACCGAATAGAATCTGTCCTCCTTATCGAGAAGCTTCATAAGCTCAACGCAAAGGCGGGTATCGTTGCCCTTGAGCTCGATGCAAAGGGGCGTGGTGGGATCGATGCCCGCGAGGACATCCTCAAAAAGCGGGATCTTTTCGTAAGTGCCCTTGATCTCCATCCAGGAAAGCTCGGATGCGGTCTTTGAATCAACGCGCTCCGTGCGGTCGCACATACGCTGAAGTGTGTCGTCGTGGAAAACGACGACCTGATTGTCCTTCGAGAGGCGGACGTCAAGCTCGATGCCGTAGCCCTCGCGCTCTGCGGCGTAGAAAGCCTGCATCGTGTTTTCCACAGCGAAGTCGCCGTGGAGTCCGCGGTGAGCGTAGTCTACCTTGAGGGGCTCGACAGAGGTTTTGGGCTCGGGACGGGGACGGAGGAGGAATACATAGAGCGCGGAAAGTGCGATGAGAGCGAGAAGAATATAAACGATAATCATTTTAGTTTACCTCATTTCGTGGGTTTGGAGTCGCCGTGGCGTACAAATAGCATAGTTACGAATGCGCCCGCCGCGAAGATTGCGGCGTAGGGGAAGAGAATCTTCAGTCCAAAGGAGTCCATAAGATAACCCGAAACAACGGGGGTGAGTGTCTGCGCCGCCATACTTGCGGTGTAATAGTAGGCGGTGTATTTGGCGACGTTGCCGCCGCGCGCAAGCTCGACGACCATCGGGAAGGAGTTGACGTTGATTGTCGCCCATCCGATACCCGCGACGGCGAAGAGGATCATCATAACGGGCAGGGGAGTTCCCGCGTCAAGGAAGGATGCGGTGAGGAATGCGCCCGAGAGCATAATAACGCCTGCGAGGATCGTCTTCTTTCTGCCGAATTTGGTAGCGATAAAGCCGACGGGGAGGTATGCGATGAGTGCCGCGATGTTTGCGACGAGGAGGGTGGAGTTGTAGTCAAGCTGGAGAACTCTTCCCGCATAGACCGAGTACTTGCTCGTTACGGCGTTGTAGCCGAAGAACCAGAGAACGACGGATGCAAGCAGGAGGATGAGCGATGCCATTTCTGCCTTTGAAAGCTTGCGGCTGCCCGAGGCTTCGTCCTCGTCATTGCCCTCTTTGATAGCGTTTTCGCGGCTGATCTCCTCCATTTCCGCAACGAATTTGCGTTCGCGTACGGTCGAAATGAAGATAACAAGGCTGACGAGCATTATTCCCGCAACGATGCAGAAATAGCCGGTGTAGGACATATAAGTGTTCTTGGTCGAGCCCGTGGAGAGCACCATACCGAGACCGAGGATAAGGCTTCCTCCTATCGTGCCCATCAGATTGATGACGGCGTTAGCCTTCGAACGAAGAGGACGGGGAGTTACGTCGGGCATCAATGCAACCGCGGGGGTACGGAAGGTTGCCATTGAAAGGAGAAGAATGAACAGAACTGCAATAAACGTGATTAGCGCAGAGGGATCCTTGCCGACTATTTCCTGCGCGATATAAGCCGAGCGCGCGGGAACAACGTAGTTGGTATAATCGGGGTTTGCCTTGCCATCTTCAAAAGTTGCGGGAATCTTCATAAAGTCCTCGCGGGCAAATTCGGCAAGATCGTATTCGACGCCCTCGGGCGTTGTGAGCGGTGCGCTGTATTCGTAATCGTAAAGCACCGCGCGAGCTTCCTCGGAGTTGATGTCGGCGATGTTACCGAGGCGGTCAAGCTGCATCGAATCGACGAAAGAGAGGGAGATAAGTGCCGTTGCAGCGATCAGAGTACCGACGATGATGAAGGGGGTGCGGCGTCCGAGCTTGGATTTTGTTTTGTCCGAGAGGATGCCGAAAAGGGGAAGAAGGAAGAGCGCGAGGATGTTGTCGATCGCCATAATCGCGCCCGAGACGAATTGAGACATACCGAAGCGGTCGGTCAGAATTTTCGGAACGATGGTGTCATAAGCCTGCCAGAAGGCACAGATCAGAAAGAACGCGAATCCCACGCAAAGCGTGCGCTTGTAATTGAGTTTCATTTTTGGACTCCTTATATCATTTTAATAAAAAACTAAAGACAACAGCAGCAGAAAGTTTTTTGAAGATTCTTAAGAAACTTTTTTTCAAAAAAGTTTCTTAAGTCGACCTCCGCAGAGGTCGAAATTCTCTCCGCGCTTCAAAATGACGGCGCCCCCGCCGGCATTTTGGAAGGAGTAAAATCTCCCCTCGGGGAGATTTTTGCTCCTTCATTCCATTAAATTTACTTTCTTCTATCAATAATGTACTGCGCCTTCAACACCGCCGCAATAGTCTTGCCGTCCGCAATCTCGCCCGAAACGCACATTTCTGCGAGAGTGTCAAGCGGAATGGCTTCAACGTCGATGAATTCGTCATCGTCGGGGTCGGTGTCGCCCATCGAAAGCCCCTCGGCGATATACATTGAGATCACCTCACCGAGAATCGCGGGGGAGGGAATGAAGTCGCCGATGTAGGTCAGAGCTTCACAGCGAGCACCCGTTTCCTCGCGCAGCTCACGCAGAGCCGCCGCGGGGCGGTCGGTCTCGCCGGGCTCAAGCTTGCCAGCGGGGATCTCGAGAAATACGCGACCGTGTGTATAACGGTATTGGCGAACGCAGAGCACCTCGCCCTTTTCGTTTATCGGCACAACGCATACCGCACCTGGATGACCGACGTACTCGCGCGTCGCCTCTGCTCCGTTCGGAAGCTCGACGCGGTCGACCATAATGTGCAGTATCTTGCCCGAATAGACCTCGCGCCCGTCAATGCGCCGCTCGGTCATATCAATATTTTGCATAATAAGTCACCTCAAAATATTATTTTATATTTATACAGAATAATTATACACTATTTTTTTCCTCTTGTAAAGATTTTTTTGCAGATTGCCACGCTCTTTTGGATTTTTCTATTGCATATTTTGGGGAATTGTGATAAAATTATAAAAACTAATGCAAAAGAGAGGCGGTGGAAGTAAATGCAACTTGACGATACACGGACGCGGGCTTTGCTTGGCGAGGACGGTGTAAGTAGGCTCGCGGCGGCGCACGTTGCGGTCTTTGGACTTGGCGGCGTTGGCGGACATCTCTGCGAGGCGCTTGCGCGCGCGGGAGTCGGCGAGCTGACCGTTATCGACGGTGATACCGTATCGACATCGAACGTAAACCGCCAGATAATCGCGACGCAGGATACAGTCGGCAGACCGAAAGCCGACGTTATGGCGGAGCGCATCCTTTCGATAAATCCCGAATGCCGTGTGCATCCCGTCAACCTCTTTTATCTGCCCGAAAATGCCGATGAGATCGACCTCTCGCAGTTTGATTTCATCGCCGATGCCGTTGACACGGTTGCCGCGAAGGTCGAGCTTATCTGCCGCGCCGATGTGGCGGGAGTGCCCGTTATAGCCTCGATGGGCGCAGGAAACAAGCTCTATCCCGAACGCTTCCGCATTTCCGATATCAGTAAAACGAGCGTTTGCCCGCTTGCGAAGATTATGCGCAAGAAGATGAAGGAAAAGGGGATCAAGAAGCTTGACGTCGTCTGGTCGGATGAAGAACCGATCAAGGCGCAGGGGCTTGGTTCGGAAAACGGCAGAAATATTCCGGGAAGCCTGTCATTTGTGCCGGGAGCGGTAGGGCTGATTATGGCGGGACATATTATTAGGAATTTGTCACGCTTCGCGTGAGTGATAATCTGCCTTCGGCAGAGTGATAATCTCGCTTCGCGAGAATGATAATTTGCCTTCGGCAAAATGAAGGTGAATTTTCGCCTTTGGCGAAAATTTTCCGCTTTATAAATATATACACTTTTCTCAAAAGGAAGGAACATAAAATGAAATTCGACAGAGAAAAATATTTATCTTATTGTTTTGACACCGTCAAGCGGCTTATGGACGTGCCGTCTCCGAGCGGATACTCGCGCGAGATCGCTTCGCTGCTCGCTGATATTGCGCAGGAGCAGGAGCTTGGCTTTGAGGCTACCAAGAAGAGCTGTTTTCTTATGACTTATGAGGGCAAGAGCCACGAAAGCTCGCTCGGCGTTGCGGCGCATTGCGATACTCTCGGCGCGATGGTTCGTTCTATCGACGGAAACGGCAACCTCAATTTCGCGCCCGTCGGCGGAGTTCTTTGCAACTCTCTTGACGGCGAATACTGCTTCGTTATCACCCGCGAGGGCAAGAGATATACGGGAACTATCCTCTCCCGCTCCCCCTCGGTTCACGTTTATTCGGATGCGAGAAGCCGCGCGCGCGATGCGGATAATATGTACGTCCGCCTTGACGAGAACGTAAAGAGTGCGGCTGACACACGCGCGCTCGGTATCGAAAACGGCGACTACATATGCTTCGATCCCAAAACTGTCGTTACCGAAAGCGGTTATCTCAAATCCCGCTTTATCGACGATAAGGCGAGCGTTGCTTGCATTCTCACCGCCTTCAAGATCATGAAGGACGCGGGCATCGTTCCCGAAAAGGATATCAAATTCCTCATTTCGATGTATGAGGAGGTTGGTCACGGCGCGGCATTCGTTCCCGCGGGACTCGAATCTATGCTTGCCGTCGATATGGGATGCATCGGCAAGGATCTCAAGTGCGATGAGCATACACTTTCTATCTGCGCAAAGGATGCGGGCGGTCCGTACGATTACGAATTGACCTCCAAACTGATCGATATGGCAAAGTCGGCGGAGCTTAATTACTGCGTTGACCTCTATCCCTATTACGGCTCCGACGTCGGAGCTATGTGGCGCGCGGGTCACGACGTTCCCGGTGCGCTGATCGGTCCCGGCGTTCACGCCTCCCACGGAATGGAGCGCACCCACGCCGACGCGCTCGTTGCAACTGTCGAGCTTATTTTGATGTATCTTGGAGTGTAAGACTATGGAAAAATTTAAGGTTGGTATAATCGGTCTCGGTTGCCGAGGCAATACGATGGGAATGCTCGTTGCCGAGCACGAAAACTGCGCGATCACCGCTATCTGCGACGAATATCAGGACCGTTGCGACGCGATGAAGGAAAAGCTCGCGCCCAAGGGACATGATCCCAAAATATTTTTGAACTATGAGGAGCTTATCGCCTCGCCCGACGTTGAGATGGTCTTCGTCTTCTCGGCGTGGGAAAACCACGTCCCCGCGGCAGTTGCGGCTATGAGAGCCAAGAAGCCTGTTGCCTTCGAGGTCGGAGGTGCTTATACCATCGACGAGTGCATTCAGCTTTGCGAGGCACACCGCGAGACGGGTACGCCCGCGATGATGCTTGAAAACTGCTGTTACGGCAGAGTGGAGCAGACTCTTTACTCGATGAACGCCGACGGATTCTTCGGCGAGCTCGTTCAGCTTTGCGGCGGATATTGCCACGATCTCCGCGAGGAGATCTCGATGGGACTCGTCAACCGTCATTACCGTCACCGCAACTATCGCAGCCGCAACTGCGAAAACTACCCCACCCACGAGCTCGGCCCGCTCAACGTCCTGCTCGGAATCGGTCACGGCAACAAGTTCACAAGTCTTTCGTCTTTTTCGTCCAAAGCGGCGGGAATTGATACATACATTAAAAATCACCCCGACCGCGATCAGACCTACGCGGACGGCAAGTGGGCTCAGGGTGACATCATCACCACTATTCTGACCACCGAATTCGGACAGATCGTTCGTCTGACTCTTGATACCACTCTGCCCAGACCCTATTCGCGCGGACTCGAGATCCACGGCACAAAGGGCTGGTTCTCGCAGGATAATATGTCGGTCTACAGTGACGACGATCACAAGGAAAGCGACCACTTCAAGTGGAAGAATTTCTGGGGCAATTATTCTCAGTATGAGGAAAAGTATATGCCGAAGCTCTGGCGCGACTACCTCGAGGCGGGCATCAAGACCGGTCACGGCGGTATGGACTTCCTCGTTATCGACTCCTTCGTTGGGGCAGTCAAAGAGGGCACACCGATGCCGATCGATATCTATGACTCAGCAATTATGATGGCGGTCACGCCTCTCTCCGAGCAGTCGATCAAGCAAGGCGGCGCACCCGTAGAATTCCCCGATTTCACCAAGGGAATCGAGCAGAGAGCGGTAGCAGAGGGTAAGTACAAGCTGTTTTAAGGGCAGAGGGAAGAGGGCAGAGGGCAGAGGTAAGGTGGATTTCCTCGCTTTGCTCGGAAATCAGATATTGTGATAATTAAATTCGGCGTTGATGGATCCTTTATTGAGTGGGATAATTCAATGCCTAAATGAAAAATTCTCGGATATTTAAGAAGTATGTGCTTCAAAATATCCGAGATTTTTTATTTTTATTTGAATGTTTCAGATTATTATCTAATTAAATATCGTTAGCACAGCACAAAATTATTGATGTAAGATTTTTGCGTGCAAAAATCTACCTTACCTCTGCCCTCTGCCCTCTGCCCTCTGCCCTCTACCCTCTACCCTCTACCCTCTGCCCTCATTCAAGTCCTCCGCTACGTATGTACTCCGCAAGCAGATCACGCGCAAACAGGTCATCCGAAAGTGACGCGACTACCGTCAGGCGGTTCGGTGCGTAGGATGAGGTGTAGGAGTCGACCACGATATAATAGGTAGCATTGTCGTCGATGCTGAAGCGCACGGATTGTCCGTAGTCGCCGTAATAAACGAAATAATTCGAGTTCGAGGTGTTGATAAACTTGGATTTCAGATCCTTTCCCTTTACGGTACAGAGGTCGAGGCGGTTGTCAAACGGAAAGAGCGATTGCAGATCGGCGTATTTCACGTCACCCGATGACAGATTATAGGGCGCGCGAACCGAAATATATCCGCCGCCGAGGACTATATCGTATTTCCCTCCCCATGCCTTGAAGCCCTCCTCGAAATAGAGCCGCGCAACGAGAGAACGCAGCCAATCGCCGTTGCGGTAGACCGAATTTTTGCCGAGCACCTCGTCAGCCTTCGCAACCTCGTCGGCGTATTTTTCCATAAGTGAATCGACGAGGGAATCGGAGGGATACGTTGAATAAACGCGCGCAGATATGATCTCCGCGGTGGTGACGGTGCTGTCACCGGTCACAAAATTGATCACAGCCTCCGCGTGTGTAATGCCGTCGTTGTCGCCGCCGCCTTGAAGATGATAAACGCCGTGCGCATCCTCCCTGACGTAGCTTTTGTGCGTGTGACCTTCAAAAACGAGGTCGATCTCCCCGTCCGTGAGGCTGACGTCTGCCGAGCCGTCGTGGATCGAGAGGATGACGAAGTCCGCACCCTCTGAGCGAAGACGCTCGGATTCCGCGCGGATAAGTGAGTTGAGCTCCGCGCCCGTTTTAAAATAAATATTTTCTACCTTGTCGCCCGAAATTGATGAATAACAGTCGCCTATCGCGCCTATAATAGCAATGGTAGCACCGCCGCACTCAAGGGCGACCGAGGGCGTGCAGTAGGGAACGCGGGTGTCGGTCGCGCGATCATAGACGTTGATTGCTAGGAAGGGAAATTCCGCGAGTGCGAGATTTTCCTCAATGGCATCCTCGCCCCAATCGAATTCGTGGTTTCCAACTGTCATTGACACGAAGTCGAGCGAGTTCATCCAATCGGTGATGATCCTTCCACGTGTGAGATTTGATTCCGACGTGCCCTGCCACATATCGCCCGAGGAGAGAAATATCGCGTGATCCTCGCTCGAGCGAACGGTTTTGAGATAGGATGTCAGCTCGTCGATGCCGGGCTGCGAATCGTTGTCGAGCAACTTGCCGTGAAGGTCGTTGACGGCATAAAGATCGAGCGTGACCGTGACGGAGATGGTACAAAGATCGCAAAAGCCGTTGGCATCCGCATCCGCGTGCGAGCAGTCGGGCCGCGGCTTCGCGGTATTTTCAGACGTAGACGTGGCGTCGGTCAGAGCCTCGGTACAGCCGAAGGAGAAGAGTATAAGAAGAGCCAGAGATAGGGCAAAAAATCGTTTTTTCAAGAGAGATCCTCCGTGCGTGGGATAAGTAATTATACCATAACGGGGCAAAAAAGTCAACAAAATCGAAAAACGTCGAAAGAATTATGCCAAAAACAAAATAAAATTTCAAAAAGGTATTGACATAATAGATTTTGTATGTTATAATATAAAAGCACTATGAGTGCACTGTTTTAGCCGGTGTGGCGGAACAGGCAGACGCCGCGGACTTAAAATCCGCTGATACGTGAGTATCGTACCGGTTCAAATCCGGTCACCGGCACCATACAGTGCCGCAAGGAGAACCGGCAAAATCAATATCGCGGAGTGGAGCAGTTGGTAGCTCGTCGGGCTCATAACCCGGAGGCCGTGTGGTTCAAGTCCCACCTCCGCAACCAAATAAGGAACAGTAGATTGATACAATCGTATCGACCTACTGTTTTCTTTTTATCGTTAAAAATTGACCGAAAGTCCTTGTAAATCAAGGGCTTTTTTACATTGGTGGTGCATTTCGGTATTTGCGGTGCCTATATCTTGTGTCTCGGACGCCCTAAAATGCAGAAAAGCACTACTCCCCGTCAAGGTGTAGTGCCTTCCTATCGTTAAAAGATTGGTATTCGTTAAATTACTGAATTGTTATGATCGGCGGCTCACACCAGTGTTGTCAATCCTCGGATCGATTTCTAGCAACTG
>JAZRGT010000037.1:0-49793 GCA_045644325.1 Eubacteriales bacterium
AGGGCGAACCTCTTCGTTGTGCTCCAACGGGGCGGCCCCCCGCCGACCGTTTGGCCAGAGCGCATTCCTTCCGGAATATGGGGAAGGATTCCGCTCTGTCACCCCTATATTCAAAACATCTTATTAGTAATGAAAAACGAAATCATAAACCTTCTCCCCTCTCAAAAGCTGAAAGAAAAGATTCGTGAAGTCGGACACGTTTTTACCGACACCGAGCTGCTTTATATCATCTCGATGTATGCTCCGACGTTCGATAAAAAGCTTGAAATGCTCTCTAGTTTTGCCGAAATCGCATCGCCCGAGGTTGCGGATGCCGCACATAGGTTCATCGAATTTTACAAAGCAAACCGCGATGCGTTTTTCACCAGTACCGACGGTACGGTTTTCAAGGTAAAAATATGGAGTGATAACATTCCCGGAAAGTTCGAGCCCGATTTCGACTTTATCGCCGCTTCTTTCGAAGCAGCCCTGCGCGGAATCGACAGATACTACCGCGAGTACGAAGAGGTTGAAACCGAAAGAGCAAGATACAAAATAATCAAAACTCATCTTTTCACGGGCGATGAGAGCGAGGACGAAGAATTCCCCGACTATCTCGGCGAGTGCCTGCTCGGCGCGGGAAAGGTTATGCTTGAAGTCGAGGACGAGGGTGTTCCTTATGATTTTCCCGATGACGATGATTCGATAACCCCGTATAACGCGTACGATCATCTCGCCGTTCCCGACGTTCTTTCTGACCGCGATATCGTGCTTTACGAAGCGGGTATCAAGGAGCTCGAAATTGGCGTCGTACTCTTACACACCCCCGAAGACCTCAGCGGCTATACCTATGTCGTCCCGCTTAATTCCAAGTATCTGAACGCGCACAACTTCTCCGAAGCGTGGCGCGATCACAATCATCCTTACGCGCACTCGATAATCAAAACAGTCACGCCCGACGAGCTACCCGACGCTATACGCGAAAACTATTTAGCTTATATGAAATACCTCGACGAGCATCCCGAGGCGTAAAAAACACGGCAGAACCGTTCGGTTCTGCCGTGTTTTTTACATATTATATAAATCTGTTAAACCACATCGCGATCTCGGTTCTCATAACGTCGTTGATCTTATGTCCGACGCCGTCCATGAGGTGGAACTCGATGTAGCTGCCCGAGCGGCGAACCGATTCTACAAATTCGGTGACCATTACGGGATCGACCGTGGTGTCCGCGGTTCCCTGCCATACCTTGATCGGGCAGGGCGGGATGACTACTCTCTTGCCGTCCGCGCCTATGTAGGAACGGGTGAGGTAGGGGTTAAATCCGATAGTATTCGGCGCAAACCACTCGTCCTCGGGGAAGCGGTAGATCTGAACGATGCGATCGTGGGTGCTGTAACCCGTGGTCTCGCTCTTTTTCGTCTTATCCCAAGTACCGATGCAATAGTGACCGTCGATCTCAACGCCGTCCATATTGAGGCGGGGATAGATAAGTCCGAGTGCTGTAACTATACCGGGGAAGGTGTGCGCAAAATTCATCGCGGTATGACCGCCCATCGACGCGCCCGCTACGAGCACGCGCTTTGTAAGATTATAATGCTTTATCGCGTATAGATACGCCTTGTGGAGCGCGAAGATATGCTCGGGGCAGCCCATAGTAAGTCCGTGGGGTTGCGAGCCGCAAACATCGAGCACGGCGTAGCCCTGCTTTATGCACTCGTGGCAGTACGCGATGCCTCCCGTCTTGTCATCAGCCTCACAAACGCGACTTCCCGCGCCGTGGACAGAAAGGATGAAGGGAGTTTCCTCGCCATCGTCGGTGTAGCTGTCGGGCAGGCAGAGCACACACTCGCACTCGTCCCATTCCTCGCGGTCAAGAACCTCGTTTGCCGTCGAATAGCTGACGTCGCGGAAATTATTGAATTTTACCTTAAAAAAGATGCAATCGTACTCAATGCCGTCTTCAAGCTTGCTCTGTATCTTCTTTCTGATCTCCATCGTCATTCTCCTCTATTTCAAGATATTCGTCACGTTTCTCGGGAGTGATCTCCTCGGGCTCGGGCTCGTACTTTGGTTTTTGATAGAAATAATCGAGCTTGTCGCATTCCCAATCGGGAAGATCCTCGTTTTCCGCGCCGTCCTCGGCATCGGTCTTCGGGAGCTCGTCCTCATCGGGATCGTCCTCGTCCTCGATTTCAAGCTCGTCTCCGTTTTCGTCAACAAGCGCGGGCATTCCGTTTCTCTGCGATGCGGCAAATGCTCCGATCGCGGCGGAAAGAGTCATCGCAAGGATCGCAAGAGATAAAGTCGACATTTTGGCAAAAAGAATATTTCCGAAAACACAAAACGCCGGGATCGCAGAAAGGAACGCGACGAGTCCTGTTCTCTTTCTGAATACCAGGGAAAGAAGAACGGTCACCGCAAGAACTGCGGTAAGTACCATATAAGCGGTATACTCACCGGCAAAATACGAGAGATCGATCTTCTCTGCCACCCCGTCGGTGGTGTATTGCTTATTAAAGATATAAAGCACCTCGCGCGCCTTTTCAAGACCGTGGTTTTCAAAGGTGCGAAGCAGCATATTGACCGTATCGGGAACGATGGCAAGCTTGGTCGTTATCGTGACTCCCTGCTCGCTGAGATATTCGAGCTTATCATCAATCTCGCAAAGTCCGCCGAGTGTGCGGGCGACGGAGGACACGGTAAAGAAAGCGGCGGCGTTACAGAGCAATCCGCCCGCGGCGGCGCTGTTGACACCAAGAAATGATTTGCCTCCACGCTCCGAGGTTGCGGCGAAGAATATCGCTCCGACGGTGTGAACAAGGCAGAGCGAGACAACCGTCATCGGATATTTCGGAAGTCCTTCGAAGCTGAAAAGCGTCAGCGCGTATGCAAGTGCCAAAACCGACGTAAGCATACCGAACGCAGGTCTTTTTTCAAAGACAAATCCGACGAAAGCCGAAAGTGCAAGCAGGATAACGAGATTCAGATGCTCCTTTGCGTGTACGTCCGAGTCAAGGAACTGCTTGATCGCGCTGTCGACCTCTTCTACAGTGCCGTCCGAAAGAACTTTAGGTTCCTCGGGCGTGAATTTCAAATAGAGAGTCATAACGTATATGCAGATCAGAACGCACAGCACAACAGCGACTCCCGCGGTTATATTTTTTACCGATCTCATTTATTTTTTCCTTTCTTCACCTGCTGATTTTGCGGCAGACGGCGGCATTTTCCGCCCGGAATGGGCGCACCGGACAGCGCGCACGAGAGTATCGCATCGACCTCGCGCGGGGATTCGACTGTAAAGATATAGTGCCTTCTCGTGATAAAGCCCTCGGTAAGATCCTGCGGACGGTCGAGGATATAGGTCGGGAGCGAATTTACGATCAGCGAACGGTGCTCCGCGATCTTCAGCACGGGGAACGAAATTCCCATTCGGTCGGTCAGCTTTGCCTGTCCGCGCTCGCAGACCTTGCATCCGCCGAGCTCCTTGCCGACACATTTTTCGGTGACCATCAAGGGAAGTCTGCCGTAAGTGACGGCGGACGTCGTGCCCGAAATGTCGCGGATTCGCGGCAGAGTCAGCTCGGGAGAGAGGATGACATCCTCAAATCCAAGCGATTCGAGCGCGGCTGTGGTTTCGTTGTTTGTGATATTGAGGCGAAGATCTCCGTGCAGGCGGAATCCGAACTCGCGCGCGAGCGAGATATGACCGAGATTGCCGACGAGGGCATCGGTTGCGCCGAGCTTCTTTGCTTCTTCAAGCTGACGGCGCACGCGCGGCATTTCGCTGTTGAAAATTACGGGCGGGAACAAAACGCCCTTCGCGCCTCGCGCATTCGGGAATTCCTCGAGCGGCAGATATGCGATATCAAAGAATTTTGCAGCTTTAGCCGTATACTGCGCGGCGCTGTGGAAAACTGCTGTGTTTACTATCTGACGTCCGCGCTTGCCCGATGCCCTTTTGGGCTTATAATCGGTCGCGCGTGCATTTCTTTCCGTGTATTCGGGGATGGGGGCTTTAGTATTTTTATATTCGATCTTATTTTTCTGTGTCGCCGAGCGAGCCTTGTCGCCCTCGGTGCGGATTCCGAGCATATTTTTGCCGATATTTTGAGTGTAATATCCGTCGGTAAAGCCTTGGCGTGAGAAGATCTCGGCAAGGCGGCGCATTTCCTCGGCATTTGCGCCCCTTCCCTCGTCAAGCAAACGGCGCCAGATCGAAATTACACCCGCAACGTACTCGGGCGGCTTCATTCTGCCCTCGACCTTGAGCGAGGAAACGCCCATTTCGATCAGCTCGGGCAGGTGCGGCGCGAGAGAAAGGTCTTTGAGGCTCAAAGGATAGGACTTTCCGCCCTTCCCGTCGGAATATGGCAGACGGCAGGGCTGTGCGCAGAGTCCTCGGTTGCCCGAGCGTCCGCCTACGATCGAGGAAAAGAGGCATTGTCCCGAATGGCAGACGCAGAGTGCGCCGTGGACAAATGCTTCTATCTCGATGGGCGACTCGCGGCAAACGAGCGCAAGATCCTCGCGAGAAGTCTCTCGCGCAATGACCATTCGCTCGAATCCGAGCTCTGAAAGCATTTTAGCTTGTTCAAGATTATGTCCCGATATCTGCGTCGAGCCGTGAAGCGGGAAATCGGGGAAAGTACGGCGGAGGATCGAGGCGACACCGAGGTCGGCAACGATCAGGGCATCCGCGCCCGCAAGGTAGGCGGCTTCCGCAGTTTTGAGCAGATCGCCGATCTCGCGGTCGTAAACGAGGGTGTTGAGTGTCAGATATATCCGCACGCCCGCCTCGTGTGCGCGCGCGATCTCGTATTTCAGACTTTCGGGAGTAAAATTCGCCGCGCCGATACGCGCGTTGAATCCCGAAGCTCCCATATAGACCGCATCCGCACCCGCGCGAATTGCGGCGGTCAGCGCCTCGGGAGAGCCCGCGGGAGCCAGAAGCTCGGGCAATTTTATTCTCTTTTCCATTTTTCAGGGACCTCCGCGGATAAATTTACGCCGAAAGACTTGACGGTAAGCCTTCGTGGGTGTATAATTAATATAATTATACTACAAAATTCAAAATAAATAAAGAGCTTTTTTCAAAAAAGAGCAAAAAAGAGGCAAAAATATGGAACTTGAAAATAAAAGATTCGCCAAAAACGATTCGGGATTCATCTGCGGACATTGCGGACGCGAGGTAAAGCCGCTCGGTTCGTCATCGCGCAACCACTGTCCTTTCTGTCTTTGGTCAATACATATCGACGAAAACCCCGGCGACCGCGCTTGCGAGTGCCTCGGACTTATGGAGCCCATCCTCGTCGAGCCTGACCCGAAAAAGGGATATATCATCACGCACAAATGCACCAAATGCGGCGCCGAAAAGCGCTGCCGCGCCGCCCACGAGGCGCGAGTTCAGCCCGATGATATCGACCTGATTATTAAACTCACCGCGGGTAAGAACAGGTTTTAATCCTTTAATAAAAAAATTCAGGGAGAGCGTTTTGCACGTTATCCCTGAACTTTTTAATTTGAATTCTTTCCTATTATCTTATCCGGAAAAACCGAAGCATCTATAAGGTCTGCGGGATCGATATCGAGCGCGTCCGCGATATTAAAGAATATCTCGAGGGAAAACGACTGTGCGATTCCCGGTGCCTCGATGGAGCTGAGGTGCGAACGGCTGATCCCTGCTCTCTCGGCAAGCTGCTCCTGCGACATTCCGCGCATCTTGCGCAGTGCGGATATTGCTATCCCAAGCTGTATAAGTCTGTCTCTGTTTTTGAATTCAATATCCTTACTCATCTTCCCACCCGTTTCCTTTCCGTAACACTATCATTATACAACTTTGAAAAATATTTTTCTGTATTTTTTAAAAAGCACTTGACTATTTTATTGAGCAATTGTATAATATATACGTGCATTTGACAAAAAGAAAAAGCATTTTGACATTATTATCGGATCTTTCACCAAACCTTTTTGACAGAAATGACACTATATAGGTAAACCCTCTTTTCCTCCATTCGGCTCAACAATAAGTTGAGTTGCAAATTTGCCCGAAAGTCTTGACAATCCGCGCGCAGAGTAGTATAATTAGGGCAATAAATGAAAAGAAAGGAGGAATTGAATATGACCGCCAAGTCAGCACGTGCTCTTGCCCGTTTCGTCACTTCCTCCGGGTATATTTGCGTATAAGTATAACTGCGCAAAAAATTCGAGCACACAAGACAGCGTTTGTGTGCTCTTTTTTTGCACACAGACATCACCGAAAGGAGCAAAATGGAAAAAGAAAAGAAATCGAAAAAAGAGCTCCGCGCAGAACGGCGTGCCGAGCTGAAAAAGGAAAAGGAAGAAAAGAAGAAAAAGAAGCTGCCGTTGCGCAGAAATATAGAAAACAATATCTTCGCCTTGGCGCAGGTCTGGGGAACGTCGAAGCTGTATTTCATTATTTACTACTTCGTCACCTTCATCTACGCGCCGATCGACTTCCTTCTCTACACCTATCTCATCCGTCTTATCGTTGACAGCGTTGAGGGGCACGGATGGTCTACCGATGCAATATTCACCTATATCTTCGCCGTCGGCGGCGGAGCTATATGCATCTGGGTGGTATCAAACTACTATTGGAACACGATCTCGCCGCAGTATTCGGAGAAGATCAACCACACTCTCCGCCGCAAGCTTTATAAAAAAGCCACCGAGGCGGATATATCCTGCTATGAAACGCCCGAATTTTACGACAAATACGTAAAGGCTATGGACGAAACGCAGGACAGAGTATGGAAGGTTATGGGCACCCTCGACAACCTCATCTGGAATATCATCTCGCTTGCCCTGACCTCGCTTCTGATATTCACGATCGACCCCTTCCTGATACTCTTTGCGCTGATCCCCTTCGCGCTCGGATTTGTCAGAAAGCGCCGCAATTCGCTCTTGCACGACCAGAACACCGCGCGCAAGCCGATCAACCGCAAGTTTTCCTACGTCCGCCGTACCTTCTACCTCGGCGAATATTCAAAGGAAATGCGTATGGGCGGATTCTTCAGCCATCAGCTCGAAATGCTCGATGCCGTACGCAAGAACTACAACGAGATCACTATGAAGTACGGTCCGCGAATCGCTATCTACGATTGCATCCTCAACTTCGGACTCGAGGGCGTCACCGTCCTCGGCGCAACGCTCTACGCCGTATGGCGCACGATCGGTCCGGGTCAAGGCTCTATGACGATGGGCGACTGCCTCATCGTTCTCAACTCGATCGGAACGATCTCCCACACCCTCTCGCAGATGGTGCAGTACATAGCCGAATTCAACGAGCACGCACTCTATATTGAGGACGTCCGTTACTTCCTCGACTACGAGCCGAAGATCAAGGAAGACGAGTCGGCTCCCGTGGCGGAATCGGGCAAGATCGAATTCAAAAACGTTCACTTCAAATACGAGGGCGCAGAAAAGGAATCTCTTCGCGGCATCAACTTTGAGATCCGCGAGGGCGAGAGGATCGCCGTTGTCGGACGAAACGGAAGCGGCAAAACAACGCTCGTTAAGCTCCTGCTCCGCCTTTACGATCCGACCGAGGGCGAGATCACTCTTTCGGGCAAAAGCGCGAAGGAATATCGCCTCTCATCCTGGCGCGGACTTTTCGGAAGCGTTTTTCAGGATTTCAAGCTGTTTTCCCTCTCCGTCAAGGAAAACGTCACGCTCCGTCTTCCCCGCGAGGGTGACGACGAGCTCGTAACCGAAGCCTTAAAGGAAAGCGGAGCTTGGAGCAAGATCGAAAAGCTCGACCACGGCATAGAAACGACAATGACACGCGAATTCGACGATGAGGGCGTCAACTTATCGATCGGAGAACAGCAAAAGGTGTCGCTTGCGCGTATCTTTGCCGAAAAAACGCCCTTCGTCGTTCTCGACGAGCCTTCAAGCGCGCTCGACCCGATAGCCGAGCACACGATGTTTGAGAATATGATCCGTGCAACCGAGGGAAGAAGCGTCATCTTCATCTCGCACAGACTATCCTCGGCAACGCTTGCAGACCGCGTCTATATGATGGAGGACGGCGAGATCGTCGAGGAAGGCACGCACGCAGAGCTTATGGAAAAGGACGGCAAATATGCCGAAATGTTCCGTCTGCAAGCTAAAAACTACACGTCGGGAGGTGAGGACAATGAGTAAGAAACCAAAGGAAAAGCGTCAGTCCCTTGGCAGAATTCTGCACAACAATCTCGTCCTCTTCGGCAAGGTTTGCAGATATGCGCCCGATCTTGTTCTCGGAGCCTTCTTTGAAGAGGGCGTGCTTCAGGGTATCCACAACTCGATCTACGCCGTCTTCACCCTCTATCTCTTCAACTCTCTCGATCTCGGTGAAAGTCTCGGTACGGTAGCAAAGATCATCGGACTGATGGCGCTCTGGTACGCGGTCTTTTTCATCATCGACCGCTCCTGGCACCGCGTCCTGAAGCCAAACCTCCACCACAAGCTCAACCGCGCAATCCACACCGAGCTTTTCCGCAAAACACGCGAGATCGACGTTGCCTGCTATGACGATCCCGAATTCTACAACGATTTCGTTTGGGCGATGGACGAGGCATCCTCGCGCTCGATCAAGATACTCGAGGATCTCACCCGCCTTGTAGCGCGTCTTATCTCGCTTATAACGATCCTCGGAACGCTGATAGCGGCGAAGCTTGATGCCGTCATCATCGTTATAGTTTGCTCGATCGGCGTTATCAGCTGTATCGTAAACCACTTCGGCAACAAGACCTCATACGCGCAGGAAAAGGAGCGCAAGCCTCTATCGCGCAAGCAAAGCTACATCAACCGCGTTTACCATCTTCCCGACTACGCAAAGGAACTGCGCATCAGCCGCGCAGACGAGCTTCTTCTCCGCGAGGCTGATGAAAATTCGGAAAAGAAGGTCAAGGTCGCAAAGAAATACGGTATCCGTTACTTCTTCATATACGGTATCTTTTATAACGTGCTGATGGAGGCGGTCAGCCTCGGAATCATCTTCTATATGTTCACCCGCCTGCTTGACGGCGCGATGCTCGTCGGCGTTTTTGCGGCAAGCACGGGACTTATCTGGCGCGTGCGCTGGAATATTTCCGACTTTGTCGAAAGACTCGCAAAATTCCCCGAGCATTCGCTCTTCCTCGAAAAATACTACGGCTTCCTTTCCTACGAGCCGAAGGTGGTTTCGGGCAATGCCGAGGTTCCCGAATTTGAGTCGCTTGAGCTTAAAAACGTCAGCTTCACCTATGATTTTTCCGACAAGCCGAAATATGAGTGGCACAAATCGGATCACAAGAAGCCGAAAAATGAAAACAGCGGCAGTGCTGACGCACTAAAGGGAATCGATCTGAAGATCAAAAAGGGAGAGAAGATCGCAATCGTCGGCTACAACGGCGCGGGCAAGACAACGCTCATCAAGCTGCTTATGCGCCTTTACGATCCCACCTCGGGCGAGGTGCTTTATAACGGCAGAAGCGCGAAGGATTACGATATTTCCGCATACCGTGCGAAGATCGGATGCGTATTTCAGGACTACAAGATCTTCGCTTCGACCGTCGCCGAGAACGTAATGTCGGGTGCTTATGATGAGGAAAAGGACGGCGAAACGGTGAAAAACGCGCTTGAAGCGTCGGGCTTCACCGAGAAGCTTGAATCACTATCTCTCGGCACGCAGACGATGCTGACCCGCGAGTTTGACAAAAAGGGCACGAACCTTTCGGGCGGAGAGAGCCAAAAGGTCGCCATCGCCCGCGTATTCGCCCGTCCATACGAGCTGTGGATAATGGACGAGCCCTCAAGCGCACTCGACCCGGTTGCCGAGTATGAGCTCAATCAATCGATCCTCCGCCACGCCGAGGGCAAAACGGTTATCTTCATCTCCCACCGCCTCTCCACCACCCGTATGGCAGACCGCATCTATATGTTCGATTCCGGCAAGCTCTGCGAGGTCGGCTCACACGACGAGCTGATGGCGATGAATGGCAAATACGCCGAGATGTTTAATATTCAGGCGGAAAAGTACGTCAACAGCCAAACATAATACAAATAAAAGTCGCGGACGATCTAAAACTCAGATCGTCCGCGTTTTTGTTACTTATTGTTTTTGCTCTCATACATCAACCTTGTGAGCTCCTTTGCGGTACCCTCGCAATCGTCGACGAAGTTGAATTTATAGCTGTCGAGATGAGTAGAAAGTACGATCTCGCCCCAGCGGTACTGAAAGCTCTTTCCTCTCGCACGTTTGTAGGAAACGTCGATCAGATCGGCGGGGTTGACGGTTACTTCTTGCGGAAGATGCAGAATGCCTTGATTATCAACGGTGATGATATCGTGCGGCAATTGCAAATACTTCACGATATGGTATACCGAAATAGCCGAAAGGGCAGCTCCGAGCAGGATCATCACTATCTCCGCCGCTTTGGCATAAACCGCGCCCATACCTATCAGCATCAGTCCAACGAGCACAGAAAGCGAATACATCAGAACGATACCGTCGGTCTTTTTCGCGATTACGTTCAATCTTCTCTCCTCTTTTTAAATACCGTGGATATTGCGAGAAGGATCATAGGAACGATTGCAAGCGAAACGCTCGCGCCGCATCCGCTCTTTTCGGGGGCGGGCTCGGTTACGGGAGCTACGGTTGCTTCGGGCTCGGTTGTGGGAGCTTCGGTTACTTCTGCGGTGGTTTCCTCGGTCAGTCCGCATTCGGTTTCCTCGGCGGTGGTTTCGGTTTCGATCTTGTCGCCCGCGAGGTCGAGGGTGAGGGTGAACTGGTTTTCCTCAAGGAAGAACGCCTTTTTGTCGGTCGAGTAGGTTTCAACCTGCACGGTCTTGCCGTCTGCCGAGAAATAGAGCATCGTTACAAGTCCTACGCCGCCCTGTGCCTTGTCAACGCCCTGAGGGTCGACGAGTATCTGGGTGACTACGTTGCCGTTTACGCCCTTATCCTGCGCCGCAACGACGTAATCGCAAGGGTCGTGTCCCGAGAGGACGAGGACGATATTTTCGTGCTTCTTGATAAGCTTATCCCACATATCGTCGCCGTCGTTATACTGCGCACCCTTGTTGGAGGGAGGAACGACGTCGCCCGAGTCGAGAGTGGTTCCGTCGCGGAAGAGGTATGCGTGGGTGGTAATGATTACGTTATGCTCGGGATGAGCGACAATGATCTCCTCCGCCCACTTGAGAACCGCGTCGGTTGCTCCGTAATCGAGAGTGAAAATGAGATACTTGATCTCGCCGACCGTGAGCTCCTGCCAGCTATTGAAGATATTCTTGGTGTTATAGAAGCCGCCGAGCTTGTCCTTATATTCGCTGATCGGGAAGTACTTCATCATCGTGGATTCGGTATCGTGGTTTCCGCGGACGAGCGAATAGGGCACAACGCCGTTCATTCGGGTAATATTCTGCTTTGCAAGCTCCCATTCTGCGACGGTACTGCTGTTGGTGATGTCACCGAGGCCGAGAACGAACTTGATCTTCTTCGACTCAACGTTTCCGAGCACCCAATCGTATAGCGCGGTGTACTTCGCGGGATAGCTCTCCGCAAGGATCTGGGTGTCGCCGAGTACTGCGAAGGAATATGCATAGTTCTCAAGAGGAGCTTTTTCGGTGAAATAAGAGCGCTTGACGTTTGCGTCGTAGCCGTTGCCGCTCTTATCCTCAATCTTTGCGGGATCGCTGAGACCGTCAAGCTCGTAGGAGCAGATGAGTCCGTCCTTGCCTGCCGCGGTCATATCCGACTTGATCTCTGCGGCGGTGCGAGCATCGTCGTAGAGCGCTACGTTCTTGATACGGCCCTTGAAATACTGCTCGTTTCCGCTTCTCTGGTCGCCGCCGAGAACGTGGACGTCGGGCGTTACGATATCGGGCGCGGATTTGGTGATGCTCTGAACAAGCTCGCCGTTGATATAACAGCTCGTCTTCGACGAGGTCTCGCGAACTATCGCAAGATGCACCCACTCGCCCGTGTATACGTTCGCCTTATCGAAAACGAAATTGTAGGTCGTTCCCGACTTGTGGATATAAAGTCTGGGCGAACCGTCCGAATAGATCTCGAAATTCACACAGTCAACGTTGCTGTTATAGTTTCCTATAATAACGCCGCCGCGATTGCTCGAGATGAAATTCTTCGGGAAGTATATAGTAGCCTCAAAGGTCTTGATCGGTACGTTTATGACCTTAGTAAGCTTATAGGGGTCTGTGTTAAAGGTAAGACCGCCGCTTTCGGTGTCCTCCTCTACCTTCGGAGCTTCATACAATTTTCCGTTGTATGTCAGATCGTTTCCGTTAGCGGAAAGGTCCTTAAGACGGCTTACGTCGTTGCCCGAAAGATCAAAGCTCAGGAGGAGCTCGGACTCCGAAGGATCTACCTTCTGCATATCCGCCTTGATCTCGTCTGCGGTTCTCATATCCGAGAAGAGCGCGACGGATGAGAGCGCGGTATTTTTGAGCCAACGTCCGTTGCCGGAGCGGAGGTCTCCACCAATTCCGAGAACGCTTGTCTTGGTCATATCAACAACAGGGAGGGAATCGGTTATGGTCTGCTTCAGCTCGCCGTTAATATAGCAATACGCCGTTGTGGTGTCGTGAGTGATCGCAACGTGCGTCCACTCTCCCGTGCGCAAGTCGATCTTGTCAAAGGAAATACGCTTGCTTACGCCGCCGGGGTTTGAGCTGACCCAAAGGAAGGGATTTCCCTTTTCGCGAACCTCAAAGCCATAGCTCTGTGTGGAATCGTTTTTGTAGTTGCCCGCGATAACGCCGAGCGCGGTGGAGGGCGCGCCCTTCTCTACCTTCACCCACGCCTCGTAGGTATGGGGCTGGCTTTCGAGCCTCGACGCCGTGCGGTAAATCTCGTCAACGGCAAAAACAGCGCCGCTTCTCTCGGCTGCCGCCGACGGGAAAGCAAAAAGCGAAATGATCATCAATGCCGAAATCAAAGTGCTGACAAATCTTTTCATGATAAAAACTCCTTTTGTTTGTGTTTTGAAAAAAGGCAAAAGTACCCCATACTTTTGCCAATAGTAACATTAAAGCTTATTCTTGATCTCTTCGAGACAGTTCTGGCAGATTCTCTTGCCGTTGAAGAAAACGATATTATCCGCGTCGCCGCAGAAGATGCAGGCGGGGGTGTACTTCTGAAGAATGATTCTTTCGTTATCAATAAAGATCTCAACGGGATCCTTGACGCTGATGTCAAGAGAACGGCGGATCTCAATGGGAAGAACTATTCTTCCGAGCTCGTCAATGCGGCGTACTACTCCGGTAGATTTCATTTTAAAATTCCTCCAATTTCCATATATTGTGGTTGATGGAATAATTATACCACAAATTTCGAGCCTTGTCAACATATTTTGAGGAAATTTCTAAAAAATTACAGTAATTTTTTTACAGTTACGCTTATATATGCATAACGGTATGCAAATAATAGAGTTGACAAAATTTCAAAAATGTAGTATAATATAGCTTGGCTATTGACCGCCCGAAGGAAATACGGCGGTTTACATAATAAATTTCATACCAAAACAAATGCCCCACGCGATATTTTCGGTGAGGTTGGGTTTGTTTTGCCAAAAAGGAGTATATATGGCTAAAAAGAAAAATGCACTAAATACGGGTGCGCCCGATCAGACCGCGCCCGAAAAGAAAAAGCAGACCAAGAAGTCTGCACCCAAAAAGGAAAAGGCACAGCAGAATCAGGAAAAATCCGCTCCCGCTAAAGCCGAAAAGAAGCCCGCTGAGTACAAAACTCACGTCCGTAAGAAAAAGGAAGCAAAAAACAACGCTCCCCGCAAGAACGAAAAGAGCGTGAAAGTCATCCCCCTCGGAGGCCTCGGCGAGATCGGAAAGAATATGACTCTGATTGAATTCGAGGACGATATCATCATCGTCGACTGCGGCATCGGCTTCCCCGAGGAGGATATGCCCGGCGTCGATCTCGTCATTCCGAATTTCGACTACCTTGAGGCAAACCGCACCAAGGTGCGCGGCGTGCTTCTCACACACGGTCACGAGGACCACATCGGCGGCATTCCATACCTTCTACGCCACTTCAATATCCCGATCTACGGCACCGCGCTGACGATCGGTATTATTAAAGGAAAGCTTCGCGAGCACCGTATGCCCTTCCAGCCCCAGCTCAACGTGGTCCGTGCGGGCGACACGGTACGTCTCGGCGTTTTCGCGGCAGAATTCATCCACGTCAACCACTCGATCGCGGACGCTTGCGCTCTTGCGATCAACACCCCCTGCGGATGCATTATCCACACGGGCGACTTCAAGATCGACGTCTCCCCCATCGAGGGCGAAATGATCGACCTTGCGCGCTTCGGCGAGCTCGGCAAAAAGGGCGTCACCCTTATGCTCTGCGAGTCGACCAACGCCGAGCGCGGCGGCTTCACTCCCTCCGAAAAGAGCGTCGGCGGCACGCTTGAGGATATCTTCACCGCCAACGAGGGCAAGCGCATCATAATTTCAACATTCTCCTCCAACGTTCACCGAGTTCAGCAGATCATCGACGTATCCCTGCGCCACGGCAGACGCATCGCCCTCTCGGGAAGAAGTATGCAAACCGTCGTTTCCGCCGCTATCGAGCTCGGATATATGGCACCTCCCGCGGGCGCGATCATTGATATCGCCGATGCAAAGCAGTACGCCCCCGGTGACATCACCGTAATTTCAACGGGAAGCCAGGGCGAGCCGATGTCCGCGCTCTACCGTATGGCTTTCGGCGACCACCGCGATATCACCCTCGGCGCAAATGACGTCGTTATCTTCTCCTCGAGCGCGATCCCCGGCAACGAAAAGCTGATCGGCAGAATCATCAACGAGCTCTGCCACAACGGCATCAAGGTCATTGACGGCACGGTACAGCTCGGTCTTCACGCTTCGGGCCACGCATCGGCAGAGGAGATCAAGCTGCTCTGTCAGCTCATCAAGCCGAAGTTCTATATGCCGATCCACGGCGAATACCGCCATCTCGCGGCTAATAAGAACATCGCCTCCTTCCTCGGAATTCCCGTGGGCAATATCTTCACGGGCGAGATCGGTCAGGTGCTTTCGGTCAGCCGCCACCGCGCGGCATTCACGGATATCGTTCCCGCAGGCAGAACGCTCGTTGACGGCTACGGCGTCGGCGACGTCGGCGGCGCGGTGCTCCGCGACAGACTTCACCTCTCGGAGGACGGAATCGTTATCGTCTTTGCCTCGGTCGATCTTATGACCAAGCTCGTCATCAATCCCCCCGAAATCATAACCAAGGGCTTCGTCTACGTTCCCGACTCGGAGGATCTTATCTACGAAGCGAAAATGAGAGCGTCAGAGATCATCTGCGATATGCTCGACCGCTCAAAAAAGCCCAATCTTGAGGCGATCAAGGAGCGTGTCCGCCGCGAGCTTTCAAAGATGCTGGCGGGTGAAACGGGCAGAAATCCAATGATTGTGCCCTTTATCACCGATCTTTGATAAAATTTCTCGAAAATTTACGGTTTATTAATACATCGTGATATTAAAAATAGTATAATATAACTTGGTCTATTTCCCGAAAGGGAAAGTCAAAAACAAAAAACGCGCGGATGCCGCCCTATGTTGGCATCCCGTGAAGGAAAGGTTACTAACATGGGAAAAGGAAACAGAAGCAGACAGGACAGAGCTTTTGAAACGGTAAACAACACCGAATACGAGGCTGCTCCTAAGAACACAAAACTCATCACAACTATCGCGACCGCAGTAGTTGCATGCCTCATCGTTGCATGCATCGCTCTCTCCGCAGTAGTTAACACAGGTATTCTCCTCCGCACGAGAAACGTAGCAAAGACCGACAACTTCAGCGCAAGCGGAAGCATCGCGGCTTACTTCATCTACTCTCAGGCACAGGAAATGGCTGCTCTTTATCAGCAGTACGGTATGGAGCAATCCGTATCACAGATCCTCAACACTTCTTTTGACAGCATGGCTTCGTCCACTATGTCTCAGATCAGACAGATGCTCATTCTCGCTGAGTACGCTAAGAAGAACAACATCACCCTCTCTGACGATGCAAAGGAAGCTATCGACAGCTACATCGACTCCATCGCAGAGGCTGCATCCTCCAACCTTTACAGCACTGCAGCTTACATCAAGCTTATGTACGGCGCAGGCGTAAATGAGAGGGACATCCGTGAGGCTCTCGAGTTCAACTACATCGCAAGCGAAGCTTACGAGGCGCTTGAGAAGGAATTCGAAGCTAAGGTTACCGAGGACGCTATCACAAAGTATATGGAAGAGCACGTTGACCAGTTCTATATGGTTGACTACCTCTCCTACACCTTCACCGCAGAGCTTACCGCTGCAGGCGCAGAGGCTACCGATGAGGAAAAGGCTGCTTATGAGGCAGAAAAGACCTCTCTCAAGGCTCTCGCCGAAAAGCTCGCAGCAGCAAAGACCGCTGACGAATTCAAGGCTGCAGCAGCTGATTACATCGTAAACACCGTTGCATCCGAGTCCTTCGACGAGCTCTACGCTAAGGAAGCTCTCACCGAGGCTCCCGCAGAAGACGTTCGCAAGGCTGACAAGGCAAATATTCTCTCCCTCGTTCTCAAGTCCCTCACCTCCGAGGATGAGGTTAAGTTTGAGAAGTCCGCTGACGATGCTTACAACAACGCACTCGCTGAGATCTTCGACGAGCTCTGCACCGATGCAGAAACCGATTACACCGACCTCGTTTCCGAGGGCGTATACCACTACGATCCCGCAACCGAAGAGGACAAGATCACTGAGATCGACAAGTGGCTCTTCGATGAGGCTACCAAGGCAGGCGATACCAAGGTTATCACCTCCGAGGGTGACAACAAGTCTACTTACACCGCATACCTCCTCACCAAGGAATCTCACCTTGACGAGTCCGAGACCCGTGACATCGCTCACATTCTCGTAGCATTCGAGAACAGCAAGCCCACCGATGAGGAAAAGGCTGCTGCAAAGGCTGAGGCTGATCAGATCCTTGCAGATTACCTTGCAGGCGAGAAGACCCAGGAGGCTTTCGAGAAGCTCGGTAACGAAAAGACCGATGACTCCAACGTCGTTTACGAGGGCGTTACCAAGGGTCAGATGGTTGAGGCATTCGAGAACTGGATGTTCGACGAGGCTCGCACCGCTGGCGAGACCGGTATCGTTGAGACTGAGTACGGTTACCACATTATGTACTACATTGGCGAGGGCAAGCTCGTTTGGGAGAAC
The DNA here is from genome assembly GCA_045644325.1 of Eubacteriales bacterium. Classification (GTDB taxonomy): domain Bacteria; phylum Bacillota; class Clostridia; order Oscillospirales; family CAG-272; genus CAG-390. Next base: position 17,201 of record JAZRGT010000037.1, read on the forward strand.
ACCGCACGCGATGGCGTTATCGGTGAGCTCTTCGAGGCATGGCTTGACGAGCAGGCTACCGCTTGTGGCTACACCGCAAACGAGGCAGTTCTTAACAGCATCAAGTAATTGATAAAAATACTCCGCACTGCACGCGGTGCAGTGCGGAGATTTTTTACCTTTTTGGGATATAACCGCAAGGCACAGGAAATCATATACTTTATGATGACAAGAATAATTCGGAGGATCATTAACAAATGATTTTAGAACCCAGATCCACCACGGTGGCATACCGCTGTCCCTCCTGCGGAAGCGGAATAATGAGCGCGGTCGGTGTATTCAATCTGTCGGCTGACAGAGTAAGACTCAAGTGCACCAATCCCGAATGCGCTTCGGTCAAAAAAGCGGGGGACGAAAGCCTTTCATTCCGCGATAATGCGGCGCTCGATATAACTCTCGCCTCGGACGGCACGGTGCGCCTGAGCGTTCCCTGCATCTTCTGCGGCAAGCCGCACGTTTATAACGTCAACACAAGCCTTTTCTACGGCCGCGACGTCTTTATGCTTCCCTGCCCCTATTCCGGCATCAATATCTGCTTTATGGGCGAGGCAAACCACGTCAAGGCGGAGCTCGCGCGCAACGAGCTTGAGCTTCTCGATATGCTTGAGGAAAACGGAATCGAAAGCTTCCGTGACCTTGATGCCGAGGAAGCCGCGCTTCCCGACCCGCAGATAATGGATATCGTCACATTCGTGATCCACGACCTCGATGCCGAGGGCAAGATCTACTGCAAGTGCCATCCCGAGGGCAGCGAGCCTCGCGAGGACGATGAAACGTTCAACCTTGCCGCGTCCTATGACGGTGACTACGAGGCGGAGCTGACCGCCGAGGGAATGCGCGTCTACTGCAAGAAATGCAGAGCTGAAAAGATCATACCCACCAACTCCCTCATTTCCGCGCACGATTTTCTTAATTGTGACAGCATTACGCTTGAATAATGTAAACTCCGCCCGACTCTCGGGCGGAGTTTTCAATTAAATTAAAACAGCGAAAAGTTTTGATCGAACTTTTTCAGAAAGTTATGCTTGCCTGCGGCAAGCTACGACTCTGTCTTGTCGACTCCGCCTCCATTTTCCTTCGGAACACCGCCAGAGCCGTGGAAGGAGTAAAATCTCCCCCTTGCGGGGAGATTTTTGCTCCTTCATTTCTCCTATATGTAATAAAACCACCGCTCTAAATACAGAACGGTGGTTATTTATATTATTCCTCAAAAGGCACAAGCTTCATCATCGTCTCGCCGTCGGCTATGTAGTAGGTGGCGGATTTTTTCAGTCTTTCCTGCTCGAAGGCGTGGCAATCGTAGATACCGACGGTCGGGAATCCCGCCTTGACCGAGGTTTCAAGCGCGACATAGGAATCCTCGAAAACGAAAGTTTCCTCTTTGGGAGTTCCCAGAACCTTGAGAGCCGCCTCGAAAATATCGGGCTCTTCCTTGCCCTTGCCGATGTCGGCGCAGGAAAGCACTGCCTTGAAATACTTGCGCATACCGTGGCGGTCGAGTGCTATATTGATATAGAGCTTCTCGGTCGCAGAGGCGAGGCACATCGGGATGCCGTTTTCGTAGCAGTAATCAAGAAATTCCATCACCCCGGGCTTGGGATCGAACTGCGTAGCGTAAAGCTCGGGGAGAACGTCATTGAAATGCTGCATCAGCTCCGCGCCGGGGCCGAAGCCGCAGTGTTCGTGTATGTAATCCATCGCATCGGAAAGCACCATCGTGCGCACCGCCTTGTCGATCGGGGCGGGAGGACGGTAGCCCTCGATGCCGAGGTACTTCTTGCCGCCCCAATCCCAAAGCTCTTCCCAGCCCCAGAGCGAATCGAGCAGCGTGCCGTCCATATCAAAAATCGCGCCTTTTATCTTCATTTTACGCGCGACCATTCGAACCGAAGAGGAGCATCTTCTTCATCGTTGCTTGCTTGACCGCCTCGCTCATCGCGCCCATAACGTCGGTCATACCACGGCCTTCCGCATAAGCATCGTGCGCCGCCTTAACGCAAGCGACGTTGATATCGGTGAAAATATTGATCTTCGAAATACCGCAAGCGATCGCGCGGCGGAAATCATCGTCGCTGAGTCCCGAGCCGCCGTGGAGTACGAGGGGAGCATCGATCATAGACGCGATCTTCTCGATGCGGTCAAAATCGAGTTGAGGCTTGAATTTATACGCGCCGTGCGAGGTGCCGACAGCGATAGCAAGCGCGTCACAGCCCGTGAACTCGGCAAATCTCTTTGCCTCGTCGGGATCGGTGTAGGCGTCCGCGGGAGCGCAGATCTCGTCGGTGCCGACGTGACCGATCTCCGCCTCGACAGTAATGCCCTTGGAATGCGAGTAGTCGCAGATCGCCTTGACCGCAGAGAGGTTTTCCTCGAATCCGAGGGTCGAGCAATCGTACATTACAGAAGAAAATCCGAGTGCGATCGCCTTTTTAACGTTTTCCTCGGTCAGACCGTGGTCAAAGTGGAGCACGACGGGCACGCTCGCGCGCTTCGCCATCGGCAGGAGCATATTTGCGAGATCGTCGAGCCCCGAATAGCAGAGCAGACATTCCGCGCTACCGATGATAACAGGCGAGCGAAGCTCCTCAGCCGCCGCGAGAACTCCGACAGCCATCTCGAGATTTACGGTGTTGAAAAGTCCAACCGCGTACTTGTTCTTCTTCGCATCGCGAAGGACTTCGTTGAGTGATACTAACATAGTTATTACCCTTTCTTATTTCCTTTTAATATAACTTAACTATAATTTAACGATACTGCATCCCGCGGCACTAAAACACGCGGCGTAACAGTCGTAAAAAGCGCATTTCGCAGAAACCATCATAAGTCCGCCGCCACTATCAATCGGATTAAGAGTATCTTTATCAAGAGTCACTATGCCGGCGCCGGTAAGTGCATATATACCGTTTCCGTTATCATACCATCCCGCATAGCTTGCCATCATTGGCAACATATCATCGCATTCAATGTCGCACCGTTTCAGATAATTAAAATCTTTGTCCAATAAAACTATTGAATTACGGCTTGCATTTATTGCGAGATATTCCTCTGTATAAGGGTTATATGAGCATATTTCTTCAAGGGTCAGCCATTCGTTACGCTTATCCGGAATCTGAATTTGACGAATCTTATCCGTAAGTACTCCGTCAAAGTGTGCTACAAACAGCGATTGAGTGCCATCAAAAAAACATCCCCTTCGCGGTATAAACCAAGCAAACAAATATCTTTTCCGGTATTGCACAAATTAGAAATCAAGGTATTCTTTAAGGCTTTAATTGCTTTTAGTGTCCCTGTTTTCAAATCAATCACACATATAACAGAATTAGGAACAAAAGCTCGCATCGCCGAGTATACACAAATAATTTTATCATTGCTGACAAAGTCCGCCATAATACGCGCATCAAGCAAATGCTTTGATGAAAGCTTGTATGGGACTGATTCTTTATTATCAGTATTCACAACGGTTATCGTGTTTCCCGATGCAAAGGCATAATAGTTACCGTCGGGAGAGGCACACAGCGGGTACGGGTGCTCGGATTCGATAGAAAATACCGTTTTCTTACTGTCAAAATCACGGAAGTTGATCTTTTGCCCAACACAATCCATTATGAACGGCATATTTTCTTTATACCATAGTCCGTGCGATCGCGCGTTTGAATAAAAACCTTCCATTTTAGTTAACTCCTTGGTATATTATGAAGCGTTTTCGCGTGCGCCTAATACTCTGTTTCAATTAAACTCAAATATCATTCTAATAATTCAAAATAGCTATGTTCGCACTCGCGTATCAGCCTTCCCCGGTGGGGGAAGGTGGCTCGCTTGCGAGACGAATGAGGTGCCTAATAAGATATTGTTTTTCGAGCGAAGCGAGAAAATCTTCCCGATTGGATAAACAAAAGCATTATCATAAATTTTATTCGGCAAATATCCTTCGTATTGTATTCTTTTGCAATCTAAAATCAGAATGAAGTATTTTGTTATCTATGTTTTGGAAGATTTTCGCTAACGCGAAAAACTGTATCTTATTGGCGCCTCATCCGTCACTTCGTGACACCTTCCCCCACCGGGGAAGGCTGATACGCAAGTGCGAACATAGCTTTCTGAATACAGTTTTTATCTTTTGCAAAAACAAATATTGAAATAAGGCAATAGGAGTTTTTTTACGCTTCTATCACATTAATATTCTTTTGCAGCAGTGCGGTTTTGATCTCGTTATCGAGCCATTTGTTCGTTACGAGGGTATCAACCGACTCGATCGGCGCGTAGTGAATGACCGATGCCTTGCCCGCTTTTGAGGTGTCGGCAAGCAAGATGCGCTTGTCCGAGCCCGCAACGACGAGCTGATTTATTCTTGCGGTGTCAAAATCCGATGCTGTGAGTCCGTTTTTGACAGAAAATCCGTCCGCCCCGACGAAGCATTTGGTGAAATGGAGCTTTTTGATGACCTCGTCGGTCAGATAACCGCAGAAATCCTGTCTGTGCGGACGAAACGCGCCGCCGATCAGGCAGACGTTCATACGATCCTTTAGCAGATTGAGATTGGCAAGCGAATTTGTGAACACGGTTACGGCTGAATACCTTTCGCCGTTTACCGCCGCACGCGCCATAGCGGAGCATAGCCGCAACACGGTTGTTCCCGAGTCGAGATAAAGCGTGTCGCCCTCCTCGATCAAGCGTTCAGCCGCTTCGCCTATCATTATTTTTTCATTCGACCTATACAGCTCGTTGCGCTCGAAGGAATAGGATTCGCGCGTGCCCGAAACGGTATTTATGCTGATGCCGCGATATGTGCGAACCGCAGAGCCGTCGGCTTCAAGCTTGTTGAAAAGACGGCGCACCGTGGATTCCGAAACGTCGAGCAGAGCCATCGCCTCCCCGACGCTGACCTTCCCCGAAACGCGCAAGAGCGTCATTATGTCCTTTTCCCGTAATTCAGCCTTGTTCATATCGAGTCCTTTCAAAACGTATTGTAATTATGCTACCACATTTGACGGAATTTGTCAAGTGGATTTTGTAACTTTTATAAATTTCTTTCAATATCGATCGAAACTCCTTCAGATTTTGAATATTTCCGTCAAATTTTGATTATTTTGACTTTTTGCTTCAAAGCCATTGACAAGCGCGCAAAATATGTGTATAATACAATATATAATTATATTAATTATAAGAGGTGTTGAAATGAATAAAAAAACGATCAGATTTGCCGTCATCGGCTGCGGTCTTATGGGACGTGAATTTGCCTCCGCCGCGGCAAGATGGTGTCATCTCACGAAGGATATTCCCGCGCCCGTGATCGTCGGCGTTTCCGACCTGAGCGAGGCAGCAAGAAATTGGTTCACCGATAATTTCGACAGCGTAAAATACTCAACCGCCGACTACCGTGAGCTTCTCGAAAAAGACGATATCGACGCCGTTTACTGCGCAGTTCCGCACAATCTGCATCAGCAGATCTACATTGACATCATCAATGCGGGCAAGCATCTTCTCGGCGAGAAGCCATTCGGAATCGACATCGAGGCAAACCGCGCAATTATGGAAGCCATCAAGGCGCATCCCGAGGTTATGGTTCGCTGCTCAAGCGAATTCCCCTTCTACCCCGCCTGCCAGAAGCTGATCGAATGGATCCGCGAGGGTAAGTTCGGCAAAATTATTGAAGTCCGTTCGGCTTTCTGCCACTCGAGTGATATGGATCTGAACAAGCCGATCAACTGGAAGCGCACGCTCTCGATCAACGGCGAATACGGCTGTATGGGCGACCTCGGACTTCACACCGAGCACGTTCCCTTCCGTATGGGCTGGAAGCCGCTGAACGTCTTCGCGAAGCTTTCGAACATCGTCACCGAGCGTCCCGACGGCAAGGGCGGCAGAGTTCCCTGCGAAACCTGGGACAATGCGCTTCTGATTTGCGACGTAAAGGATAAAGACGGATCTACCTTCCCGATGATGTATGAAACCCGCCGTCTCTCGCCCGGCTCAACCAACGAATGGCGTCTTGAGGTCTACGGCATCGAGGCATCGGCAAAATTCTCGACCAACGATCCCGGCGCGTTCCTCTACACACAGAGCTGGGACAAGGAGCAGGCGTGGTGCCGCATCAATCTCGGCAACAAGCCGATGATCCCCTCGATCACGGGCGGAATTTTTGAATTCGGCTTTGCAGATTCGATCCTCCAGATGTGGGGCGCCTTCATCTGCGAGCTTTGCGGCATCGAGATCCCCTTCGGATGCGTAACTCCCGAGGAAACCGAGCTTTCGCACAAGCTTCAGACCGCCGCACTTCTTTCGAATAAAGAAGGAAGAATTATTGATATTGAGTAAAGAGGTACTGATATGTTCAAGAACGTAACAATGTCGCTTGCCGATCTTCTCGGCAAGGAATATACAAACGCCGTTGTGGCGGCGAATTATGCACTCGGTGCGCTCAGCCTTGGTGAAGCCTCGGCTCTCGCTAACGAAAAGGTTGATTTCTTCCCCGAGTGCGTGCAGAAGAAAAATTCCGAGATGCTCGCCGAGGTCGGCAAGCAGGTAATCGATCCGATGCCCGAGGTTACCGCGGGTGCGCCCACCGATTCCTTCCGCAAGGCGGCAAGCCGTGATGCTGCTCCCGTTGCGGCGCGCGGTTATTTCCGCATCGGTGAGGACGGCAAGCTCTACTTCATCGGCAAGAGCGAGCACTACCACGCCTCCCTCGGTCACGCCTTCCCCGGCTACCGCCTGATCGACAAGGCTCGCGCGCTCGGTATCCCCAACGCAACCCACAACAACACCCGCGGTCACATCACCCGTCTTTGCGAGGAAAAGCTGATCGCATCGGTAAACGGAATTGATTGGGATAACTCCACCGAGATTGAAAAGGTCATAGCATCGACCGAGCCCAAGGTTCTCAACCGTGTTATCAACCTTGAAACCGGCTCGCTTGCAGTCGAGGCGGGCTTCAAGATGATGCTCGCGCGTTTCTATAAGCTCTCCCCCGAGTTCCCCGAGCCGAAGTACGCGGGCAAGACCCCCGTTTTCTTCGTAATGGGTGACAAGGTCGGCGGTGTGACGGCAAACTACCACGGCACCACCACCCTCATTCAGACCTTCCGCGGTCTTTGGGAGGATATCCGCGCGAAGTCGGAAAACGCCGAGATCTACAAGGTCGTTCCCGTTTCGATCAACGATATCGAAGACTTTGAAGCGAAGATCAAAAAATACAACTCGGGCAATTACAAGACCGCCGGATTTATGCACGAGATCATCCTGATGAACTACGGCGGAATCCGTCTTGAAAAGGACTACCTCAAGCGTGCGCACGCGCTTTGCGCCGAGTACGACACGCCCACTATGGTGGATGAAATTCAGTCCTGTATGTGGTATGACGGAATGTTCCAGTTCCGACTTTATGACCTGAAGCCCGATTTCGTTATCATCGGCAAGGGCTTCCCCGGCGGCGAATATCCCGCAAGTAAGGTCATCACCACCGCCGAATACGACAATCTCAACCAGTTCGGCGCACTCGTCACGAACGGTCAGGAGGAGCTTGCATCGCTTTCCTACCTCGTAACGATGAAGTTTGCGCTTGAAAACAGAGAGATAATTGCGCAGAACTGCGCATATTTTGAAGAAAAGCTTGGCGAGCTCGTCAAGAAATATCCCGAAAAGTTCACCAAGGTCGAGGGCTCGGGACTCCTCGCGGCAATGCATTGCGAAAACGTCGAGGCGGCAAAGACCTTTATGGGTGAGCTTCACGAGCGTTGCATCGATGCAAGCGCGCAGATCTACAAGCAGAACTGCCTGCCCGCAGTCCTCTTCAAGCCTCCGCTCATTGCCGACCGCGACGCAATCGACTTCATCTGCCTCGCGATCGACGAAATTGCATCAAAATGATGAAGATCTACATAGGAATCGACGTCGGCACGACCTCGCTCAAGGCGCTCGCGCTTGATGAAAATGGCAAGTGCGTTGCAACGGCAAAGAAGACGTATGAGCTTTTCGCGAACGGTGCCGAGGCGACACAGAACGCCGACGATTGGTACGCTGCCGCTGTAAGCGCGATCCGCGAGATCGTCGCAAAGGACCTCGGCGAGGTCTTTTCGATCTCAGTCTCCGCGCAGGGCGGAGCGACGGTTTTGCTCGACTCGGACGGCAAGACTCTCACTCCCGCATATTCGTGGATGGACAACCGCGCCGTCCGCGAGAGCGAGGAGCTTAAAGAAAAATTCGGAAACGATCTGATCTACAGCCGATACGGCTGGCGTATGCAGCCGAACGCAGATGCGGCAAAGCTGCTTTGGATGAAACGAAATATTCCCGAAATTTATGAGAAAGCGGCGTCCTTCCCCTCAACTCTCGGCTTTATCAACCAACGCTTGACGGGCAGAGTCGTTGAAGACCACACTTGCGCCGCGATCCGACGTCTTTATGATATAAATGAAGGAAAAATAAGCGCGGATATGCTCGATCTTCTCGCGCTTACCGAGGATAAGCTCCCCGAAACGCTCCCCACGGGCGCGTTTGTGGGCAATCTTACCGCAGATGCCGCGCGTGAACTCGGTCTCTCCGAATCGGTACGCGTTTATAACGGTGCGCACGATCAGTATTGTGCTTCGCTTGGCAGCGGCATCGTGGAAATCGGTCAGCTTATGCTTGCCACGGGTACGGCTTGGGTACTCTTCGGAGTGACCGAAGCGCCGCTTTTCGGCGAGAGCAGGATATCGCCCTGCATCCACCCTGCGGGCGGATACGGTGCGCTTTCAACGGTTACGGGCATCGGCGCGGCATTCGAATGGCTTTCAAAGCTGACGGATACCCCCATCCCCGAGCTTTCCGCAGAAGCAGAACACCTGCGCGGCAAAAACGATAATTTCTTCTTCCGCCCCTCCTTGACGGGAACGGGACTTCTCATCGGTCAAAGCCTCGGCGGACATATTTCGGGCATGACGATCGGTCACGGAAAATACGATCTCGCCCTCGCGCTTATGGAAGGCGCGGCGTTTGAGACCGCACTCGTTATCGAGGAATACAAAAAAAGCGGTATGACCGACGTCACCTCGATCACGATGACGGGCGGCGCGACGGCAAGCAGATTCTGGCAGAGTCTTATCGCCGACGTCACGGGACTTGACGTTTACGCTTCGGTACAGACCGACTCACCTGCCCTCGGCGCGGCAATGCTCGCGGCTTGCGGCGGTGATAATATCGCATCCCTTTCAAAGCAATTTTCGGGAGAGAAAGCGAAGGTCTCTCCCTCCGAGTATTCGCAATACTACCGCGAAAAATTCGAAAGATATAAGAATTGGCGCAACACTCATCAGTAAAGGAGTATTAGAAAATGAAAAAAGCTTTTTTGATAACATTGATCGCACTTTTGCTTGCATTTTTCACCGCGTGTGAAACTCCGCCTACTCCCGATCCCGAAGGACCTGTTGACACCACCTCCGCTCCGGCTGTCGAAACCACAGAACACGTTCACGAATATGAGCAGGAGTTGAAGGCTCCGACCTGCACCGAGGGCGGCTATTTTGAGCGCAGATGCTCTTGCGGTGACGTTAAGCGCGAGGAGACCTCGCCCAAGGGCCATTCCTACGGCGTTTGGGAGGTCCTTACTGCCCCCACTTGTAACGCGGACGGCAAGCGCAAAGCCGCTTGTACCGTTTGCGGCGAACCGATCGAGGAAGTAATTCCCGCGGGTGAGGCTACTCTTGACGGACAGAAGATCATGTTCGCGGGCAATTCGCTGTTATATTACGGCGAGGTAGTTATCAATTCGGACGGCAGTCCCACAAAGAACAAGGGCGTTTTTGAAAAGATCGCCGAGTTTTACGGCGACAAGGTGACCGTCACCAACTTCACCTACGGAAGCGCGGGCTTTACCGACGGCAGAGACAAGGCTTCGACCGACGGCATCCCCTCAAGCTACAAGGATTACGGACTCTATCAGCTTATGCTTGAGCTTCACCCCAACCATTATAACAACAAAGACGGCAAGGAGATGGATGCCTTCTACGATCAGGACATCGTCATCTTCCAGCAGAGAGGTGCTTCGATCGCGGATTCCTATGATCAGGTCAAGCAGCTCGCCGCCCTCTTCCCCGAGGACACGCGCTTTGCCGTTATGATCACACATTACGACACCAAGAACACCTCCACTAGCTCGGCACTCAAGAAGACGCTTTCGGACGGTTGGGTGGTCATCCCCGCGGGCGACCTTGTCACCGACCTCTGGAACGGCAGAATTAAGGACACCGAGTTCAAGTACACCAAGACCGATTTCGTCATCACCAAGGATGACGTTCATCCCAATTATCTCACGGGATATATCAAGGCGCTTATGACCTACTGCGCACTCACGGGCAGATCGGCAGAGGGAGCGGACTACTCCTTCGTCAACCGCTCGACGGGCTACTATGCAAACGCGGCGGAAACGCAGTTCGAGGACGTTCTTGCATCCTCCTCCGAAATGCTCCGCATCCAGTCGCTGATCGACAGCTACATCGAAAAGGCAGGCAACAAGCCTGCGACCTCTCATTCCTACACAGAGTGGAAGGAAATCAAGGCACCCACTTGTAATTCCGAGGGCGAGAGAACGCGCGAATGCACCGCTTGCGGCAAGCGCGAGAGCATCAAGCTGACAGTTCCGCACACCTACGGCGATTGGTACGTCAGCATCGCCGCAACTGCGGAGGCAAAGGGCACGAAGGAACGCGCTTGCACTGCTTGCGGCGCAAAGACCACCAAGCAGTACACCTTCAATCTTCTCTACGGCAAGGCAATCGCGAAAACCGAGAGCTTCGGTCTTTCCACGATCTCGAATCCCGCAAATCAGACCGACGGCAAGTACGTTTACGATAAGGATGCTAAATCGACCTACACCGATTTCAAGCTAACCTTCTCGAAGTCGGAATGCGCCTCCTACACCACGATCGCACAGCTTTACAATGAAAAAGGACAGCTCGCGGCGGACGGCAAATACCTTTGCGGCTTCTGGTTTGAGCTCGACGAGCAGACCTTCATCGATTCCTTCTCGGTTTACAACAGCGGCGTGACCTACGATATCGACGGCTTCGACATTCTCGTCAGCACCGACGGTGAAAATTGGACTCTCGCGTGGTCGGGTGAAAAGCTCGCATCGGGTCTGAAATACGAAAAGGTCGATGCAACCACCAATAAGATCACCGCATCCTTCCCGAAGACAGAGGCGAAGTACGTTATGTTCGCCCTCACCGCACCGAGAAGCCGCGATGCATCTGGCGTTGCCGCATTCAACGATAAATACGGCGTTGTTGCAGAGGTCAATGCAAATCCCCACTATTTCCGCATCGTTGAGTTTGAAATCTACGAAGCAGACTGATTAAGGAGAACAAAATGTTTGGAGTACAACTTACAGATTACGATAAAAAAGTATACGAAGAAAAGCTTGCGGATTTTCTGCCCGACAAGATAATCGACGCGCACGCGCACGTTTGGCTTGACGGAATGAAGCGAGTTAAGCCCGAGGAGCGCAAGGGCTGTGTCAGCTGGACAACTCTCGTTGCGCCGAATATGTCCTGGGAGGACATTGAGAAAACCGCACAGGACATCTTCCCCGGCAAAAGCGTCAGCTCGCTCATTATGGGTTCTCCCACCTGCTATCTCGACGCGGTCAACGGCTACGTAACCGATCTCATCAAGACAAAAGGGGCGCAGGGACTTTACTGCACCTCGTATAAAACCACCAAGCGCGACATAATAAACGCTATGGCGCAGGGCTACCTCGGCATCAAGCCCTATCTTGCCAACTGCGCGCCCTACATCCCCGCATCCGAGATCAGAATTTTCGATTTTCTCCCCCACGAGCATCTTGAGGTTATGAACGACCTCGGCGGAATCGTCATTCTCCACGTTCCGCGATCGATGCGTCTGAAGGATCCCGTAAATCTCGCGCAGATGGTTGAGATCGACGAAAGATACCCAAATGCGAAGGTCGTCATTGCCCACGTCGGCAGAGCCTACGTCTACGAGGATATCGGCGACGCATTTGACGTTATCAAGCAGACAAAAAATCTCTACTACGATTTCTCCGCCAACGTCTATGATTACGCTATGGAAAAGCTGATCGAGGCAGTCGGACCGAAGCGCGTGATGTACGGCTCGGATATGCCCTACACAAAGATGCGTATGTACCGCATCAACGACGGCGGCAAGTACGTCAACGTCGTTCCGCGCGGACTTTACGGCAACGTTTCGAACGATAAGCAGATGCGCGAGACCGACGAGACGGATATCACCCTCTTTATCTACGAGGAGCTCCTTGCCTTCCGCCGCGCCGCAGAAAAGCTCGGTCTGACGAAGGAAGACGTAAGCGATATTATGTACGGCAACGCCGCACGCTATCTCGGACTCAATTAAGAAAGGAACAAATATTATGAAAAAGGTAAAAATCGGTTTTCTTCCCCTTTATATAAAGCTTTATGACGATTGCGGCAGCGGTGCCATCGGCAGACCGAGACTTGAGCCCTTCTATGAAAGACTCGCCTGCGAGCTTGAGGCGCGCGGTTTTGAGGTCATCCGCAACGAATTCTGCCGCATCAAGCCCGAATTCGCGGCTGCTGTTGAGAAATTTGAGAATGCGGGCGCTGACTGCATCGTCACCTGGCACGCGGCATATTCTCCCTCTCTTGAATCCATCGATGCTCTCGCGGGCACCGCTCTTCCCATAATCGTTCTCGACACCACCGAGACCTATGATTTCAGCCCCGAGCAGAATCCCGCAGAGATCAGCTTCTGCCACGGAATTCACGGCGTTATGGATATGTGCTCACTTCTCCGTCAGCGCGGAAAGGACTACGCGATCTGCGCGGGTCATATCGAACATTCCGACGTTCTCGACCGTGTTGCGGGCTACGTTCGTGCGGCGGGTGCGGCTCGTTCCCTCGCGGGAAGCCGTGCGGGCTCGGTCGGCGGCTCGTTTGACGGAATGGGTGACTTCCTTATTGATGACGAAAATCTTCTTTCCCGTTTTGGCGTAACGGCTGTTTATCCCAAAGCAGGCGAGCTGGAGGAGCTTCGCAAGTCGGTCACCGATGCCGAGATCGAGGCAGAGATCAAGGAAAACTCGGAGCTCTTCTATGAGATCGAGCCCTTTGACACCGAGGCACACGTAGAAACAGCGCGTAACTGTCTTGCAGTTCGCAAGTTTATTGAAAACAATTCCCTTGACGCCTTTACCATCAACTTCCGCAAGATCGGCGGCGAAAGCGGTATTACCGCAATGCCCTTTATCGAGGCTTGCAAGGCTATGGCACGCGGCACGGGCTACGCGGGCGAGGGCGATATTCTGACCGCATCCCTCGTCGGTGCGCTCCTTAAGACCTACGAGGGCGCGACCTTCGCAGAGATCTTCTGCCCTGACTGGAAGAACAATTCTCTCCTCATCAGCCATATGGGCGAATACAACCTCGCGCTCGTCAAGGGCAAGCCCGGTATGAAGAAGATCAACTTCATTTACGGTGAAAACACCCTCGATCCCGTGGTTTCCTACGGCTGTTACCGCGCAGGAGAGGCTGTATTTATCAACCTCTTCAAGGCAGAGGACGGCTACAAGCTCCTCATCTCCCCGATCGAAATGCTCGACGTACCCGAGAGAGCCTTTGAATTCAAGGTTCGCGGTTGGTTTACCCCTCGCACAATGTCTATCGACAGTTTCCTTGAAGACCTCAGCCGCGCGGGCGCAACCCACCACAGCGCGATCATCTACGGCTCGACCGTCGGGGAAATGGAGTTCTTCGCCTCCATCCTCGGTCTGCCCACGGTTGCAGTAATATAAATTCAAAAAGGGGCTGATCCGTTAAGATCAGCTCCTTTTATTATTTATTTTGTGCAGCTTCCTTTTTCTTTATCTCCTTACCGACGATGCAAAGTAGCACGACCGCGAGTACGGCAAGGAGTGCGTTTGCGCCGAAGAAGTTGAGCCAAATTCCGTTAAGTCCGAGATTCCAGAGCGCACCGAGCATCAAGACGGGGAAAACGAGTGCGATCGAAACCGACATAACCGTCGCAAGCGCGGGCTTTTCGATCGCGCTGAAGAAGCTCTGTGTCATAACGCCCACCCAGCGGAAGATATAAGCAAGACAGAAAAGCCGAATAGCAGGCGTGACGATTCCCATCAAGTGGATCTCCTCGGGTTTGACAAAGAGTGAGGCGATCGTTCCGGGGAAGAAAAAGAGCAACGAGGTCGAGCATAAACCAATTACGGCAGTTCCTATAAAGCCGCAACGGACAATTCTTTTGACTCTGCCGTAATTCGCCGCGCCCCAGTTGAAGCCGATTGCGGGCGCGAGCGAGTCGCTGATGCCGTAAAGAAGAGGCCAACAGAGGTCGGAGGCGTACATCAAGACGGCGTAGACCGCAACCGCAGTAGTACCGCCGCCCTCACCGAATTCGATCACTCCGAGGGTCATAAGCGAAATATTCATCAAAATCGAGGTCACTCTGCCCGCAACGTTGTTGAGAAATACGGGCGAACCGCAAGCCGCGATCTGCTTGAACATTCCGAGGTGAAAATGCGGCTTTGTGAATTTAAGCAGAGTTTTTCCGCGCAGAAAGGGGATCAGGGCAACGACCGAGCAGACACTCATTGCAATCGAAACCGCAAGTGCCGATCCGACAACATCCATCTGAAGTCCAAGCAGAAAGAAGGTCAGCAATCCAAGCGTGAGCAGATTCGATCCGATATTGATCGCCATACTCGTTTTGACGTATCCGCTGATCTTAAGATAGTTGTCCATCGCAAAAAAGATCGTTGCAAAGGGTCCGAGGAGCGCGCAAGTGCGCAGATATCTCACCGACGTCTGCAAAAGCTCGCCATCTGCGCCCATCAGCCGAGAGAGCGGCTCGGCGGCGAAGGTCATCACGCCGCCCATCAGTATCGCGGCGATAAAGATCATCAGCACCGAGCAGGAAAAGACGTTATTTGCCGTTTCCTTATCGTCCTGACCGAGCGCGATCGAGATCGGCACCGATGCACCGACACCGATGAGGTCGGAGAGCGAAAAATTTATCATAACAAGGGGCATCGCAATATTGATCGCCGCAAACGCGCCCTCTCCAAGAGTCTGTCCGATGAATATGCCCTCAAAAATGCTGTAAACCGACATCGCGAACATACTGATCATGCCCGGCATAGCGACCTTAAAAAAGAGCCGCCACGGGTTCATCAAGGCATACATTTCTTCGGTTTTCGTTTTCATATCAAGTCGTATCCTTCCATAGTCCTGAGACCGTATTTTCCGATAAATATTATACCACCTTTAGCCCCAAAAGTAAATACCTCTTGCAAAATTCAAATTGCCGTGATATAATAAAAGCACGAAAACAATATTTTTTATTAAAATATTCCAAGAATGTGAAACCTTTACCGAAAAAATCTGTCTATATATAGTACAGAAAGGAAGGTACTGATATGAAAAACAAAAAAGGCTTCACGATCGTCGAGCTCGTCATCGTTATAGCCGTCGTCGCTATCCTCGCGGCGGTGATGATACCGACGTTCGCGGGAATAGTCAAAAAGGCAAATATCTCGGCGGACACGAAAGCGGTGCGCAATATGAACGTCATTTTGGTGGCAGAATCGGCAGGAGATGCTGCACCGTCGTCGGCAGCCGCGACGATCGAGATCCTCGAAAGAAACGGCATTATCGACTTTATACCCAAGACAGAGTCTTATGCGTTTTATTGGCTTAAAACCGAAAACGCCGTCGTTCTTGCGGACGAAAACAATGTAGCAGTATATCCGGAAAAATTCAAAAACGCAAATTATAATGAGGAAAATTGGTTCAACCTTGCAGGAGATTATTCCGCAGAAGCTCCTGATTCGGACGAGTCCGAAGACCTCTTTGTACCCGGCCATCAGGTAGGTATTTTCCATACTGTCAATTCAACCTGCGGTCACGATACTGTAATTCCAATTATACCGGGAAACATAACCATGGGCAGCTCTGTAACGATAGTGTTTGATCTCCCCGAGGAAATGAAATCCACGCATCAATTCTACGATGTTAAATTGACTATGACCGACGGAGACTCAATCAGCGGATTAGTCGCTGTTTCTCCCACAAACGGAACAGGTCGCTTTGAGCCGGGAGAGCCTATTACGTTTGATATCGAAGAGGTTGCCGGTAATATCAGTATCGTTATAAACATCAAAGAGATCAGCCTCGATGGCTAATCTCTACGGGCGGTAATATATAGAAATCAGCCCCAACACGTTTGCGCACTCTGCCAACGCAGAGATCAAAGGAGGAAGCAATGAAAAGCAGAAAAGGCTTTACCATCGTCGAGCTCGTCATCGTTATAGCCGTCGTCGCCATCCTCGCGGCGGTAATGATACCGACGTTCGCGGGTATCGTCAAACGGGCAAATATTTCTTCCGACATCCAGACTGCACGGAATATGGGAACGATACTTGCGGCGGAAAAGCCGATCAGTCCGAGTGAAGCGGTCGATGCACTTAAGGCGAACGGATTTGAAAGACTTCATCCAAAGACGAAGTTTTACAGCTTTTTCTGGATTCAAAGTAAAAACATCGTCGTTCTCACCGACGAGGGCGTGCGCCCGATTTTTCCTGAGAAAATGGCAGATGCGATATTTGATCCCAATGATTGGTTCGATCTGACCGATGAATACATCAAGGCAGAAACCGAAGCGGTAACGCCTCCGCCCGAGCCTCCGATATCACCCGATCCGCCCGTCGATGACAACCCCACGGAAACAACCTCGCCGCCCGAAGAAACCACCGCGCCGCCTCGCGAGTTCGTTAACGTGACCTTCACCTGCAACAAGCCCGAATATTTAGAGGAAGTGCTTGTGAATACCACGGTAAAATACGGCGAGCCATACCAATTCATCATCACCCTCAATGATGACGGACAGTATTGGATAACCAAGCTCGCCATCTATCAGGGCGGCAAGCAGCTCAAAACCAACTACCTCTCCCCCGGCGAGGATTTCAATTTTTCCGACATAATGACAGAAGACCTTGAGATCAATATCCACGTCGTCAAATACTGCAACGTTATCTTTAAGGGCGAGGGGATCAAAACCAACCACGATCTAAAAGTCGAATGGGGAGTAGGTGCGCTCTTTACGGAAGACGATCTACAAAAATACTTTATCCCGAGCGGCTACGAGATAGCTTCGGTCACGGCAAAGATGGGAGAAAATACGCTCAATAACGTCTACGATCCCGAGCGGAAGATACTCCATATATCAAAAATAACCGATAATACCGTGGTCGAATTTGAGTTCTGCAAAAAATCAAACAACTGAATACAAATTCAGGGCAGCCACAACGGTTCTGCCCTGAATTTATTATTTAATCGGATAATTTCCGCCAAAGGCGGAAATTCACCTTCATTTTGCCGAAGGCAAATTATCATTCTGCGAAGCAGATTATCACTCCGCCGCAGGCGGATTATCACTCGAGCGAAGCGAGATTTGCCAAAACTTCCCCCACAGACGCCCTTATAACAAGGTCTGCACTCTCATCATATCCCGTCTCGGAATAATTGATGATAACAAGATGCTTGCCCTCGAAATTCCCCACAAGCGACGCCGCAGGATATACGGTCAGCGACGAGCCGCCGACGATGAGAAGGTCTGCCTCTGCGATCTCGTTTTCAGCATCGCGCCAAATGAAACCGTCGAGTGCTTCACCGTAAAGCGTGACGTCGGGACGGACGGTCGCGCCGCATTTTTCGCATTTTGGTACACCGCCCGAGCTTAAGACCGCGCCGTCATAGACCTTTCCGCAACGCGAGCAATACGCACGAGAGAGTGTGCCGTGAAGCTCAAGCACTCGGCGGCTCCCCGCCGCCTGATGAAGTCCGTCGATATTCTGAGTGATAACCGCAGAAAGCTTGCCCGTCTCTTCAAGGCGCGCAAGGGCATGGTGTCCCGCATTCGGCTTGGCGTTGGGGAAAACCATGTGCGCGTTGAAAAACTTATAAAATTCCTCGGGCTCGCGCTGAAGGCAGGCGCGGCTGAGATAGTACTCGTTGCCCGCGCCCTCAGCGGTATAAAGTCCGCCCGTACCGCGAAAATCGGGGATTCCGCTCTCTGTGGACATTCCCGCGCCGCCGAAAAAGACCGTGTGCCGCGAGTTTTCAATCAGCTCGTGGAGCTTTTCTATATCTTTTGCTATCTTTTCATTCATTTATCTCACCCTCACTAACAAACTCCGCACCGCCGCGCATAATTGCGGTAAAATCGGTCTTAATCGTTATTTCAAGCTCGCCGCCGTCAAGACGCACCTTGATCGGCTCCCCCGCGCGGCAAAAGCCCTTTGCGACAGCCGCCGCGGCAGATGCGCAGGCACCCGTACCGCAAGCCTGAGTTTCACCGCTTCCGCGCTCCCAGACACGCATCCTAAGCTCGTTTTCGCCGATTATTTCAACAAATTCCGCGTTCACCCTGCCGCGGAAAGCCGCGTTACACTCGATCTTCGGTCCTATATCACGGAGCAGTACGAGCTCCACGTCATCGGTAAAAATCACCGCGTGCGGATTGCCGACGCTGACGGGTGTACAAGTCAGACCGACGTCAAGCAGAATATCCTCCGAAACCTCGGCTTTTCCCATATCTACTGTGACAAATTCTCCGTCAAGCCGGATCCTTTTGACACCCGAAAGCGTTTCAACGGTCAGCTCGTCCCGATCGGTATACCCTCTCTCGCAGACGTATCTCGCAACGCAACGGATGCCGTTTCCGCACATCTTCGCCTCGCTTCCGTCGGCGTTGAAGATGCGCATTGAAAAATCGGCAATTTCGGAATAATTGATATAGATCATTCCGTCTGAGCCTACGCCTGTTTTTCTGTCGGAATATATCCGCGAAAGCTCGGGCGCATTCTCGGGAACTTCTCCGAAAACGAAAAGGTAATCGTTCCCGAGGCCGTGCATTTTAGTGTAGTGCATTACTTTTCGGTCACTCCGCATCGTCGATACTGATCTCGGCTTTGTTTTCAAGCACATCTCTCGTCACCGTGTTCTCGATTATCGCCTTGAGGAGCAGATCGAGCTCCCCGCCCTCTCGGTAATCCGCGGGAACGAAATACTTGATGCGGCGGTCGCGGAGCATCTTATGCACCTTCGACTTGTCCTTCGTCTCGGAATTATAAACGCCGATAGAGTGTCCGCCGTTCGAATTGACGAGCTTCATACAGGGAATATCGGTGTCGCTATCGCCGATGTAGACCATATTTCGGAAAGGAACGCGAAGCTCCTCGGGCGCGACGGGATCGTTGACTGCGGGATCGTTCGGCTCAAGCACGCCCTTCGATATTCTGAAAAGGAACTGTGTTTTGTTGGTGTAATTGATCACCTGCGCGGGCCAGACGGCAACTCCGCGCTCGTTATAATAGAACGAGGAGGCGTAGATCTTCTCAAATTCGCCCGCAACGCGCGTGCCCTCGATCATCTCGCGCAGACCGCAGGAAATGATGTAGTGCTCAACGATCACCCCGCGCTCCGCGCCGTACTCGCGAATACGCGAGAACCAATCCTCAACTCCGGGGAAAAGTTCGACGTGCGAGCCGTACTCCCCGAGCTTTTTGCGGCTGAAGATGATATTACCCTCGGCTTCCTTGACCATTTTGAGCATATATGCGAGGTTCTGATCCATTTCGTTCTCGGTGGCAAGGATATTGACCTCGCGCCAGAACTCGTCGACGTCATAGCCGACCGACTGAATATACCCCTGCGCCTGCATATCGTCGGGGGAAAGCGTTTTGTCAAAGTCATAGCAAATGGCAAGAACGGGTTTATCTTCTTTATATCTTCTTTCAAACATAAATTTACCTCCAATGATATTCGTTTAATTTATTATACCATTTTTCAAGTAGATTGTAAATCCCTGAAAACAAAAAAACTATTGAAGTTGAATTTTTTATATGGTATAATATATTCAAGAAAACTATGGGAGGTATTAAGATGAACTCAAACGAATGGAAAAAGCTCTACGGAAGCCCTTATCTCATCACGCTGACCGACGAAGAACGCCAATATCTCGCGCTCGCGCCGATCTCGCCCGATTGGGAAGTACGGAAATATTACAGCAAAACCAACGTGTGGTACACCGGACTTACCGCATTCTTTGACGGCGACACTATCGTAAAGGTTATCACCGAATCAAGGCGTTTTCTTGACGATGGAACCGAAAATTACGGAAGCTTTTGTGAGTACGACACACGGCTTGAGACCGAAAATCGCGAGTTGCTTCTCCCCCTTACCTCGCGTGGAAAGACGAAAAAGCTTTCGGCATCAAATATAAACGCCGTAACACCCTTCGGATGTCAGTTCAATTTTCTCTTTCAGCTCGATAAAGACAGCGGCATTTGGCTCTCCAATCCCCGGGCAAACAAAGAATTCCCCATTGGCGAATCGGATAAGGTCGAGTCCATCGGGTCGGACAGAGATTTTCACGATTTTATGAATTACTATATCTCCACCTGCCGTGAGGATTATTTCGACAAGCTCGAAGCCTTCAAAAGCGCGCAAAAGGTTACCGTCAAATACAAAGTCGGCGATATTTTCCGGATGGAGCTTGACCGTACCCGATATTGCTACGGCATCATCACGGGTGAGATTAACCGTTTCAGAAAAATGCCCGAGCTCCCCGAAGAGCACAGTTTCCGCTGGCTTATGATGGTTCCGATAATGGTTCGGTATTATAACCTTATCACCGATAATCCGAATATGACCGCGCACGATCTCGAAAATATCCCGCTCGGACGTCTAGATATTTGCGGCGACAATGATATTATCTGGGGTACGCATACAATCGTCGATCACAAAGAACTGACCGAAGACGACCTTGAATTCCATTTTATTTGCACAAAAATCATCTCTCGATCTCCTCACACCACTCTTTTCACGCAGGACATGATGATGCACAACGGCATCATACCGAAGAAGGAATACACCCTATATATCGAGTGGGGCTTTGCACAGACCGAGCTCGAATATGACAAGCTCTCGGATAAACTGAAATCATATCTTGAGCACTATTTCTCACCGGGCCGCGGAGTCGGAATGGGCATTCATCCGGGTTATGCCGTGCCCGATGAAAAGCACCGTCAAAATAATACCCTTTACAGAGATAATCTGCTTAATCCCGAAAACCGTGAATTTTTGAATGAAATTTTCGCCTGTCTCGGTCTTGACCCCGACACCGATTTCGATACCTTCGCGGTGAAATTAGGAGGGCTTACAAAATCCGAAATATTGAAGCGGATGTAACTTCCGATCAGTAATCTCGGCGCAACGTAAATTCCAACAAAATATAGGTGCATACTATGATAAATGAATACAAAATCGTCCGCGGGGCGGTCGGCGACCTGCGGGGGATATATAATTCTCTGATATTCTCCGACAAGCTCCTTTATCGCCCTCTCGCAAAGGGGGAATTCGAGCGTATATTCTTTATGGACGGAGGACTGACGCTTTGCGCCTTGAGTGGCTCGGGAGAAACCGTCGGTTTTCTTTCCGCGCGTCTGCCGAACGGCGACGGCGTTTCATATCTGACTTATTTCGGCGTTCTTCGCGAGCACCGTCGAGTCGGCTGTGCCTCAGCTTTGCTTGACGAAGCTGAAAGTATCCTGCGCGGCGAATACGGCGCGGAGCGCATTGACATAGTCTTTCACAATCCAGCGCATCTGCCTTGGATCATTCCGGACAGCACGGACGGTCACCCTTGCGCGCCCGGTATTCAATCGGATTCCCCCGCCGCGCGCCTCTTGCTTCGCCGCGGATACGCCGAATGGTGCGCGCAGATATCCTACTATTCGTCACTCGACGGATACAGAGTTCCGGGAGATCAGGAACAACGCTTGTCGGCTCTCGCGGACGGCGGTATCAAGATCACATACTTTGACACCACCCGTCATCACGGACTCGCCGAGCTTTTTGATGCGATCAATAATCCCGGTTGGAAAAAGACCGTGCTTGCTCATCTCGATCAGCCGATCGTTGTCGCCGTGGATGAAAACGCGGACGGTCTCGTCATCGGATACACGGGTCCTCTTTCGCAGGTACGCGAAGGTGCGGGTATACGCGGCAATTTCTGCGGTATCGGCACTCATCCCGATTATCGCGGACGGGGCATCGCGACTTTGATATTCTGCGAGATGTGCCGACACCATTCGGAGCACGGCGCAACCTTTATGTCACTCTACACGGGCGAAAACAATCCCGCGCGGCGCGTTTACGAATACGCGGGATGCCGCGGAGTTGTCAGGTGGTCGAATCTACGTCTGAAATTCGAGTAAAAAACGGAGCTGATCCGAGGATCAGCTCCGTTTTTTTAGTTATTAACAGCGTCGGATATCTTTTTATCCTTCGCCTCGTGGCCGTATTTGTCAACCTCTGTCTTATTCTTCTCACCGTGAGTCAGGCATCCCGCGCCGCCGATGCAGCCGCCGATGCACGCCATTCCCTCGATGAAGTTGCCTTCAAGGATGTTCTTATTCTTCTTGAGAAGTGCCATACGGCAAGCCTCGATTCCGTCGCAGATAACGGGCTTGACCTCAAAATCGATATTCTGCTCATCAAGTGCCTGAACGACCGCCTCGGAAAGACCGCCCGAGCGTGCGAAAATGCGTCCGTAATAGGATGCATCGTCAAGTCCCGATTCCTCAAGCAGAGTGATGTCGATATCGCGGCTGTCGAAGAGAGCCTGAAGCTCCTCAAAGGTGATAACCGCGTCGACGTAGGGCTTGACCTCCTCGCGCTGAGCCTCGCCCTTCTTTGCCGTGCAAGGACCGACGAAGATGACCTTCGCCTCGGGATCGCGCTCCTTGATGACCTTGCCGAGCAATGCCATCGGCGAGGGGTTATGCGATACGAATTCCTTCAAATTCGGGAAAGCGGAGTTTATGTAGGTCACGAACGCTGGACAGCAGGAGGAGGTGAGGAATCCCTTCTCCGCAAGCTCGCGCGACTCTGCAAGTGCTACGAGATCGGCGCCGAGTGCCGCCTCGATGACCTTGTCAAATCCGAGCTTACGCAGTCCCGTGATGACCTGACCGTGCTTCGCGTACTTGAACTGGCTCGCGATCGAGGGCGCGACCATAGCGTAGACCTTTCCGCCCGCCTCGCGCTTGCTCTTCTTGATGATCTCGATGACGTCAACGATAAAGGATCTGTCTGAGATCGCACCGAAGGGACACTGATATACGCACGCGCCGCAACGGATGCACTTATTGTTGTCGATGAGAGCCGCCTTCTGCTCGTTCATAGAGATCGCCTTGACCTTGCACGCGTTCTGACAAGGACGGGTACGCTTTACGATAGCGGTGTAGGGGCATACCTTCGCGCACGCGCCACACTCAACGCACTTCGATTTATCAATGTGCGCGACGTGGTTTTCATCGAAGGAAAGCGCGCCCTTCTTGCAAACGTCCTCGCAACGGTGGGCAAGGCATCCGCGGCACGCGTTCGTTACCTCATATCCGCTGACGGGACACTCGTCGCACGCTATCTCGATGACCTGAATAATATTCGGATTCTTCTTATCACCGCCAATGGCAAGCTTGACACGCTCGCCAAGGATCGCGCGCTCCTTATAAACACAGCAACGCATCGTCGGCTCGTTTCCGGGAACGATGGTCTTTGGAATGTCGATGCAATTTTCAAGCAGAGTATCGTTCCACGCAAGGCGAGCAACCTCGCGGAGGACTTTATATTTCAGATGCTGAACTTTTGTATCAAATTTTCTCATATTTGTACCTTAAAAGAAATTTCTGAGGCGGCAAAGCCGCCGCAGAGGGATTATTTAGTCTTCGTGTTTTGCGGTATAGTGAACGTGGAGAAGCTCGTGAGCACGGTCCTTGATGATCTTCTTGTAAACAGAGTTTACAATGGGATTCTCCTGAGAACGGCGAATGCTCTGCATTCTGTCGACCTCATAAAGTCCCTTACTTCTCGCTTCCTTCGCGTTGCTCGAATAGGGCTGACCGCCGCCGTTAATACAGCCGCCGGGACAAGCCATGATCTCGATGAAATCGAAATGCTCGCCTGCGGAGGCACGGAGGAGAACTCGCTCTGCATTTCCGAGACCGCTGACAACAGCAATGTGGAGCTGACGGTCACCGTAAGGAATGTAAAATTCCTTGATGCCCTCCATACCGCGCTGACCTGCGTTTGCTGCCTGAAGCAGAGATTCGCGCGTCTTGCTCTCGGATACACGGCGAAGAACCGCTTCGGTTACGCCGCCGGTCACACCGAAAATAACGCCCGCGCCCGAAATTGCGCCGAAGGGCATATCAACAGCCTCGGGCTCGAGCTCGTTGAATTCAAGACCCGACTCCTTGATCATAAGGATGAGCTCCTGAGTGGTGATAACTGCATCAACGTCGGGCTGTCCATCCTTGGTAAATTCGGGACGCGAAGCCTCGAACTTCTTTGCAGTACAGGGCATTATTGCAACGTGGAACATCTTCTGCTCGTCTTCCTTATGCTGCTCCTTGATAAGCGAGCCCATCATCTGCATAGGAGAACGGCAGGTGGAAATGTTTTCGATAAATTCGGGATGCTTCTTCTCCGCATACTGAATCCAACCGGGACAGCAGGACGTAATGAGAGGAAGCTTGCCTCCGTTTTCAAGTCTTTCAATAAACTCCGCGGTCTCCTCCATAACGGTGATGTCAGCGGAGAGAGTGGTGTCGTAGACCTCGTCAAAGCCCATACGGCGAAGCGCGGCAACGATCTTGCCCATTACGTTCTCGCCGTCGCGGCACTTGAGCTCCTTACCGATCGCAACGCGTACTGCGGGAGCGATCTGCACGCTTGTTCTTACGCCCGGATTATCAAGTGCTTCCCAAACGCAATCGTTATTATTCTTGACAACGATCGCACCGGTGGGGCAAACTGCCGCACACTGACCGCAACCTACGCAGGGGGATTCTGCAAGAGGCTTGCCGAAGGCGGTGGAAATGACCATCTTCGAGCCGCGATGTGCAAAGTCGATCGCGCCGACGTTCTGGATCTCGTTACAAACTCTTACGCAGTCGCCGCAGAGGATGCACTTGCCCGCATCGCGTACGATGCAAACGGACGAGGTATCGTCGTTCTTCGTGGACTTTGCGCGGTTGGGGAAACGAACGCCCTCAATATTGAAGCGCATTGCAAGCTCCTGGAGCTTACACTTCTGGTTGTTCTCGCAAACCGTGCAATCGCGGCAGTGGTTTGCAAGCAGAAGCTCGAGAATGTTCTTACGGTAACGGCGGAGACGCTCGGTGTTGGTCTTGATCTCCATTCCCGCGCGGGGAGGAGTCGAGCAAGCAGCCTCAATGCCGCCCCACTTGTTCTCGACCATACACATACGGCACGCACCGTAGATCGAGAGGTCGGAGTGATAGCAGAAGGTGGGCATCTTAACGCCGATCTTCTGGCAAAGCTCGAGAATATTTTTCTCGCCATTTATTTCAACGGGAATACCGTCGATCGTCATATACTGTTTTTCGCTCATAGTTTAGCCCTCCTTAATTGCCTTGAACGGGCAAGCCGAGATACAGCTGCCGCAACGGATGCACTTCTCAAGATCGATCGAGAAGGGTTCCTTAACCTTACCGCTGATAGCGGAAACGGGACACTGTCTTGCGCACTTGGAGCAGCCCTTGCAAAGCTCGGGATCGATCCAGATCTTCTTAAGCTTCTGGCACGCGCCCGCGGGACAGCTCTTATCGTAGATATGCGCCTCGTATTCGTGGCGGAAGTTCTTGATAGTACTTACAACGGGATTGGGAGCGGACTTTCCGAGACCGCAGAGAGCGGTTGCAGAAATAGTGTCCGCAAGCTCGAGAAGGAGCTCGATGTCGCCGTCGCGACCCTCGCCCGCAACGATTCTCTCGAGGATCTCAAGCATTCTCTTGGTACCCTCACGGCAAGGAACGCACTTACCGCAGGATTCGTTCTGCGTGAAGTTCATAAAGAAGCGTGCAACCTCGACCATACAGGTGTTCGAGTCCATAACGACAAGACCGCCCGAGCCGATCATTGCTCCGACACGCTTGAGAGTGTCGAAGTCGAGAGGAAGATCGAGATGCTCCTTTGTAAGGCAAGCGCCCGAAGGTCCGCCGATCTGAACAGCCTTGAACTCGCCGTCGCCTCTCATACCGCCGCCGATGTCAAAAATGATCTCGCGGAGGGTGGTTCCCATAGGAACCTCGATAAGACCGGTATTGGAAATGTTACCGGTGAGCGCGAACGCCTTGGTGCCCGAGTTCTTGGGAACTCCGATACCGAGGAACCAATCAGCACCCTTATTGATAATGTCAGCTACGTTAGCGTAGGTCTCGACGTTATTAAGTACGGTGGGCTTATCGAAAAGTCCGTTTTCAACAGTTCTGGGGGGCTTAACACGGGGGAATCCGCGCTTACCCTCAATGGATGCGGTCAGAGCAGAGCCCTCGCCGCAAACGAATGCGCCCGCACCGCGGTTGATGTGCATATGGAAGTTAAATCCTGTGCCGAGGATGTTGTCGCCGAGAAGACCGAGCTCTTCAGCCTGAGCGATAGCTCTGCGAAGTCTGTCAACTGCAAGGGGATACTCCGCACGAACGTAGATATATCCGTCGGATGCGCCGCAAGCAACGCCCGCGATCATCATACCCTCAAGCATTCTGTGGGGGTCGCCCTCCATGATACTTCTGTCCATAAACGCGCCGGGGTCGCCCTCGTCACCGTTACAAACAACGTATCTCTGTGTTTCCTTCTGTCTTGCAACCTGCTCCCACTTCTTTCCTGCGGGGAATCCGCCTCCTCAGCGTCCGCGGAGCTCGGACTTCGAGATCTCGGCAATGATCTCAGCGCCGGTCATCTCAAAGAGTGCCTTTTCAAATGCGGAATAGCCGCCGATAGCAATATATTCGCGGATAGAATCCGAGTCGATCTTACCGCAATGCTCAAGAACCACACGGGTCTGCTGACGGTAGAAGGGAATCTCGGACTGCTCGCGGTAGATCTCGCCGTTCTTCTTATATACAAGGCGGTCAACGCACTCGCCGCCGATGATTGTCTTTTCTACGATCTCTTCGCAATCTTCAAGCTTTACCTTGGTGTAAAGCCAGCCCTGGGGCTCGATGCGAACGAGAGGGCCCATTTCGCAGAAGCCGTGGCATCCGCTCTTCTTGAGTCCGACCTCCTCGCCGTGGGGATCGACCATAAGCTCGACCGCAACGGGAAGGCCCTTTGCCTGCATAAGCTCGTTGAGCTTTGCGTGAATATGAAGCGAACCGCCCGCAACACAGCCTGTTCCTGCGCAAACGATGATCTTCTTGGTCTGCGCGGCATAAGCCTTTACCGAATCCTCGCGGTAAGCAATAAATTCCTGTCTGTTCTTAAGCATTAGCGATCTCCTCCTTGAGCTGATTCAAGAGAGCCGAAGCCTTATCGGGGGTCATTTCGGGGTAAACGACGTCGTTTACGGTAAGTACGGGAGCAAGTCCGCACGCGCCGAGGCAAGAAACCGTCTCAACGGTGAAATTGCGGTCATCGGTAGTCTTCTTCGACTCACTCAGACCGAGATCCGAGCGGATGCGCTCAAGGATCGGGATAGATCTTCTTACGTGGCAAGCGGTGCCGTCGCAGATCTTGATAACGTATTTGCCCTTGGGCTCAAGGGAGAAGTTCTCATAGAAGGTTGCGATGCTGTAAATGCTTACCTCGCTCATTCCCAGCTTCTTTGCAAGATAGGGGAAAACCTCCTCGGGAAGGTATCTGTAATGCTCCTGGATATCCTGGAGAATGGCAATTATAGCCTGCTGACTGCATTTGTAGGAGGAGAGTATCTCATCCACAACGCAGAAATCGAAGGAATTATTCATTTTTTCTCCTTATAGGCGCGTAGTTATCGCGCAAAATTTATTTGTGGTAAAAATAATCGCGTGCGAATTGCTTTTACTCAATAGCATTCTTCCGTGACCGAAAATACAGTCACGGAAGAAGCCAGATCCAATTACTTGGAAAGGTACTCGTCGATAGCCTTAGCCGCGGTCTTACCTGCGCCCATAGCGGAGATAACGGTAGCAGCACCGGTTACAACGTCACCGCCTGCGTATACAGCGTTACGGGAGGAAAGTCCGTCCTCGTTAACGATGATACCGCCGTGTGCGTTAACCTCAAGACCCTCGGTGGTGGACTTGATAAGGGGGTTGGGAGAAGTACCGATGGAGATAACAACGGTGTCAACCTCGATCTCGAACTCGCTACCCTCGATAACAACGGGGCGACGGCGTCCCTTTGCGTCGGGCTCGCCAAGCTCCATCTTGACACACTTCATACCGGTTACGAAGCCGTTCTTGGGATCGCGGGGATCTTCGGGATTGTTGTAGCCGACGATCTCGGTGGGGTTGCAAAGGAGACGGAATTCGATTCCCTCTTCCTCAGCGTGCTCAACCTCTTCCTTACGAGCGGGAAGCTCGTCCATGGAACGACGGTAAACAATGTAAACCTTCTCTGCACCAAGGCGGAGTGCGGTTCTTGCAGCGTCCATAGCAACGTTACCGCCACCAACGACAGCAACCTTACCGCCCTTCATAATGGGGGTAACGGGGTTGTCGAGGTAAGCCTTCATCAGATTGCTTCTGGTGAGGAACTCGTTTGCGGAGTAAACGCCCTTGTAGGACTCGCCGGGGATGTTCATAAAGTTGGGAAGACCTGCGCCCGAGCCGATAAATACAGCCTCATAGCCCATATCGAAGAGCTCGTCAACGGTAAGGGTCTTACCGATAACTACGTTTGTCTCGATCTTAACGCCGAGCTTCTCGAGAGTGTCAACTTCCTTAGCAACGATAGCCTTGGGAAGACGGAACTCGGGAATACCGTAAACAAGAACGCCGCCAGCGGTGTGGAGTGCCTCAAATACGGTTACCTCATAGCCCTTCTTTGCAAGGTCGCCTGCGCAGGTAAGGCCGGAGGGGCCGGAGCCTACAACAGCAACCTTATGGCCGTTGGACTCGGGACGAACGGGAGCCTCGGTAGCGAAGGTGTTGTGCCAGTCAGCAACGAATCTCTCAAGACGTCCGATACCTACGCTCTCGCCCTTGATGCCGCGAACGCACTTGGACTCACACTGAGTCTCCTGGGGGCATACACGACCGCAAACTGCGGGAAGCGAAGAGGACTTGGAAATGATCTGGTAAGCGCCCTCGAAGTCGCCTTCCTTGATCTTGGAAATAAATTCAGGAATATGAATCTTAACGGGACAGCCGTCAACGCAAGGCATATGCTTGCAGTTAAGGCAACGGTTAGCCTCGTCGATAGCGGTCTCCTCGGAATAGCCGAGAGCAACCTCGCTGAAGTTATGTGCTCTTACCAGAGGATCCTGGTTGGGCATAGGGTTACGGGTGAGCGACATATTTGCCTTTGCCATTTTACTGTACCTCCTTTTTGAAGAGATTGCAGGTCTCTTCGTGAGCGTGGCGCTCGAAATCGAAATACATTCTTCCGCGGGACATAGCCTCGTCGAAATCTACTTCGTAGCCGTTGAAGTCGGGACCGTCAACACAAGCGAACTTGGTGACCTTCTTACCGTCAACGTTGAGGGTAAGACGGCAGCCGCCGCACATACCTGTACCGTCGATCATAATGGGGTTCATAGAAACGGTTACGGGAGTGCCGAAGGGCTTTGCGGTGAGGGTTACGAACTTCATCATGATCAGAGGACCGATGGTGATGATCATATCGAACTTCTCGCCTGCCTCAAGCATTTCCTTAAGCGGAACGGTAACGTTACCGTGCTCGCCGTAGGAGCCGTCGTCGGTCATGATGCGGAGAGTGCTCGAGCAAGCTCTGAACTCGTCCTCAAGGATAAGGAGATCCTTGTTTCTGAAGCCGATGATGGAGGTTACCTCAACTCCTCTTGCGTGAAGAGCCTCAGCGATGGGCATTGCGATAGCGCAACCAACGCCGCCGCCAACGATGCAGACCTTCTTGAGTCCGTCGAGGTGGGTAGCTACGCCGAGAGGACCTACGAAGTCCTGAATGTAGTCGCCCTCTTCCTTGTGGCTGAGCTTCTCGGTAGTGCCGCCAACGATCTGGAAGATGATCTTAACGGTGCCTGCAGCCTTGTCGGTGCCTGCAACGGTAAGGGGAATGCGCTCGCCCTGCTCATCAACGCGAAGGATGATGAACTGACCGGGCTTTGCCTTGTTAGCAACAAGGGGAGCTTCGATCTGGAGCTGAACGACGGTGGGGTTCAAAATCTTTTTTTCAACGATTCTGTACATTTTATCTCTCCGTTCAATAAAAAATTCTGTGGTTTAGGGGCAAAAAACGAGTTTTCTACCTATTAAATCATAATATTATAACATATATAACGCCCCTTGTCAAGCCGAATTGGCAAATAGGAGGAAAATTGACAGAAAGTTTACGTTTGTCAATACAAAAACAAAGCCAACGGCGTTGCCGTTGGCTTTGTTTTATGTAGTCTTAATCTTTAAGATCAAAAATTAGTCTCTCTTCTTCTTGATAACGAGAGCTGCTACGGGGATAATAGCAAGGATGGTGCCGAAGCCTACCATTGCGCCGCATCCGCCCTCGGACTTGGGAGCCTGGGTTTCGGGAGCCTGGGTTGCAGGAGCCTGGGTCTCGGGAGCCTGAGTTTCGGGAGCCTGGGTTTCGGGAGCCTGGGTTTCGGGAGCCTGAGTCTCGGGCTCGGGAGCTGCGGTGGTCTCGGGCTCGGTGGTGAGCTCGGGATATACGTAGGAAGCAAGCTCAGCATCGGTCAGATACTTCTGAACGTATGCGCCGAAGTAGTTAAGACGGGGGCCGTTGCCGCTGGTGAATACGTGATCGCCGCTGGAGAAGAGGTGATAGAAATCAAGGGTGTGGGAACCTGCAGTCAGAGCGATCTGAATGCCGTAGTAGTATACGGGCTGATAGTACTTGTTGTTAACACCGTTGGTGGTGTAGAGACGGCCTGCCTCAAGATCAGCCTTGTTGTAGTTGTAGCTATACTCACGGAATACGCCTTCGGTATCGGAGATATTAACCTGCATAATATCACCGTCGTCGATCTGGAATGCAAATCCACGGTCCTTGTCGTTAAGGTCAACGTTCTCTTCCTTGATCTGACCGCAGCCGAGGAATACGATCTCGTATGTGCCGGTCTCGGGTACTGTGAAGGAGTAGGACATAAGACCATGATCGTAGGGATCTGCAACAGAGTTTGCCCAAACGCCGTCATACATAAAGAAGCCGTCGCCGAGGTTGAAATAGTCATCGAAGTAAGAGGTCATGCCCTTCTCTGCCCAGTCGGTGATGGTGATGGTACGCATACCGGATCCGGGAGCGGTAGCTGCTTCATACTCAACTGCGGGAATGAACACAGCGTCAGCTCTTACGATGGGGAGCTTCTTTTCGTACATTTCGTACAGGGTGGTCCACTTGATGTTATTAGTAATGTCGATAGGCTGTGCGTTAGCGTAATTAGCTGCAGATGCACAGATAGCCATCATATTCATCATAAGAACGATGGCAACAAGGATTGCTGTAAGCTTTTTCATAATAGCCTCCAAAAATTTTATTGATACAATAATAATACACCATTTTGTCACATTTGTCAAGAGGTTTTTTAATTTTTATTAAAATAAATATAACATTTTCACAAAAAACGACTCACCGCGTACGGTGAGTCGTTTTTTGCAATTACTTGCTTTCGAGATAAGCCTTGCGGCCGGACTCGTAGAGGTTGTTGCCTTCGCTGTCGATGATAACAACGAGGGGCATATCCTCGATATAAAGCTTGCGGAGAGCCTCTGCGCCGAGGTCCTCGTAAGCGATGAGCTCACAGCTCTTGATGCACTTTGCAAGAAGTGCGCCTGCGCCGCCGATAGCACCGAAGTAAACGCCGGAATACTTCTTCATAGCTTCAACAACTTCGGGGAGACGTGCGCCCTTACCGATCATGCCTCTTGCGCCAACGCTCATCATTGTGGGAGCATAAGCGTCCATACGTCCGCTGGTGGTGGGTCCTGCAGAGCCGATAACCTGACCGGGCTTAGCGGGAGTGGGACCAACGTAGTAGATGGTTGCATCGGTGGGATCGAAGGGAAGCTTCTCGCCTGCTGCGAGAGTTTCGCACATTCTCTTGTGACCTGCGTCACGGGAGGTGTAGATTACACCGGTAACGAGAAGCTCGTCACCTGCTTTGAGGGTCTTTGCAAGTTCCTCGGTAAGGGGAAGTGTGATCTTTCTTGCCATGATTAGAGTACCTCCGTTTTATGACGGGTAACGTGGCAGTTGATGTTGATTGCACAGGGCATACCCGCGATGTGAGTGGGAAGAGTTTCGATGTTGAGACCGATAGCGGTGGTCTTGCCGCCGAAGCCCTGGGGACCGATGCCGAGAGCGTTGATCTTCTCGAGCATTTCCTTCTCGAGGTCAGCGTAGTAAGGATCGGGATGGCAGGAGTCGTTGGGTCTCATAATAGCCTTCTTTGCGAGGAGAGCAGCCTTATCGAAGGTACCGCCGATGCCAACGCCGATAACGATCGGGGGGCAGGGATTGGGGCCTGCAGTCTGAACCGTTTCCAGAATGAAATC
>JAZRGT010000038.1:0-11555 GCA_045644325.1 Eubacteriales bacterium
GTAGAGCAGGGGACTGAAAATCCCCGTGTCGTTGGTTCAATTCCGACCGGAGGCACCACCTGCGGATTTAGCTCATTTGGTAGAGCGCAACCTTGCCAAGGTTGAGGTGGCGGGTTCGATCCCCGTAATCCGCTCCAAAAAATTCCGAAAGCTTTTGCTTTCGGAATTTTTTTATCCAAGCCGCAGGCTTGGCATATCATCACGCGAAGCGTGTATTTCCTGCGGCTTGATAATATACAATGCTTCGCATTGATGATATACCGCAGGCAAGCTGCGGATGATATACACGCCTTCGGCGTGATTTTTGTCGAGGAGAGCTTGACTGCATTCATATAAACTCTTTTTTGGATCCGTCCTTACCGAGGACGGATTTTTTCATTAAATTCCCCGCACTCCTTGACACTCCGCTTTACTTATAGTATAATTAATACAATAAGTTTAAGGAGTCCCGCCATGCGATACGTAAATCAGCTTGAATACCCCCATCTTCCCTACCCTACCAAGATTAAAAAGGCAGACGTACCCGAGGAAAAGAAGAAGACCACCGTCAGAAGCTCGGGGTGCGGACTTTGCTGTGCCTGTATGACCGTCGATCTGCTGACCGATAAGAGCCTTGATATCGAGGAATGCGTTCGCATTTCGGAGGAATGCGGGGCAAATCACGGCGTCGGCACGGATATGTCGATGCTTGGTCCCGTGATTGCGGAGAAATTCGGGCTCACCTATTCAAAGACCAACGATCTCGATGAAGCTATCGCTCATCTGCGCGCGGGCGGTGCGATCATCTCGCACGTCGGCATTCCAAAAGATGCAACCATAGGTCTTTTCACCAAGAGCGGACATTACATATCCCTGATCTCCACCGACGGCGAGGAATTCTGCATTCTCGATCCCTCGTGGGCTGAAGAAAAATATAAAATCCCCGAAAGGCTCGGCAGAGTCAACGAGGCTAATTATCCCTACCTCTACTGTGACGTCAACACCGTTCACAGCGAAACAAAGCCCGGAAAAACAAAATATCATCTTTTTGCAAGAAAGAGGAAATAAAATGAGCAGTTTTGGAATAAACGTATTTGATTTCGGCGCAAAGGGCGACGGAATCACAGACGATACCGCGGCGATTCAGGCGGCGATCAACTTTGCGGCAGAACGCGGCGGCGGCAAGATTCTTTTCCCCTACACCAAGGGCGGATACCGAATCGCCTCGCCCGCTATTGAGGAATACAACGGCAAGCCTCTCCGCGCACAGCTTATGATCCCGCCCGGGGATGCCAACATTATGCTTGAGGGCGAAATGCCCTGCAAGATCCTCAACGCCTATATTGTGCGCAAGCTCGATTCGGTAAAGGATAACTTCGAGCCCACCTGCTTTGCGGAAAAGCCTCTCGGCTATAACAATACTCGTATTTTTTCGGATTGGGATGCTCCCGAGGAGCACGACGGCACGGCGCGCCCCTACTCCATCCTCGCCGCGCCCGAAGGCACGAGCTGCAAGGGCAAATTCAGCGTTTCGCAGTTTTCGATAGCCAATCTCGATTTCCGCGTTCCTATGCGCCACGATAAGATGTATCCCACGCAGTCCGCGGTAAATCTTCAGAACGTCAGCCGCGTTCATATCTGTGACAGCCATTTCGCGCTCTTAGAAAACGTCGGCGATACCATCCTCGGCAAGGAGCTTCTGCACAATCCCTGCCACACCGCGGGACTCATCCTTTCGGGCGACCAGAATGACAACAATGTCATCCGCAACGTCGGAGTTCAGGGCTACCGCTACGGTCTTGTCGCGGGCGAGCACGTGGTTGCCGACTATCTCTACATACACAACTGCGAGGAAGGCATCACCTTCCACGATTGCTCCCACCTCTCGGTCATCAACCATATAGTTGCACAGCATAACGCCGTGATCGTTTCAACCGCCGACATCGATCTCTTCGGAATGCCGAAGGGCCCCTGCAACGTCGAGATCGGTACGCTCAATTTTGAATGCGGAACCGGACTCAGCCCCGAGGTTTCACAGCTCATATACGGCGTCCGCGACACGGAGGGCAGACTCCGCGGCTCGCTCCGCTGGCATAAGCCTTGGGGGAAAAAGGAATTCCCCACCCTTTGCACCGAAAAATTCACGGTCACGCGTTTCGGATATTAATTAATCTTCATCGGAGGAAACTACTATGATACAAGGAATCACCTATCTTGATCCGATACTGAACGAAATGGCGGCTAAATGGCCTAATAACAGAACTATCAATGTCGTTTGCCACGGTCACAGCGTTCCCTCGGGATATTTCGCAACTCCCTTCGTCAACACCTTTTCCGCATATCCTCACCTGCTGCACAGAATGATAAAGGAACGCTTTCCCTTCGCGGTGACCAACGTCATCGTGACCGCTATCGGCGGCGAAAACTCCGTCAGCGGCGAGGCGCGCTTTGAGCACGACGTACTGTCCCACCGCCCCGATATTCTGACGGTAGATTACAGCCTCAACGACCGCGCGGTCGGTCTCGAAGCCGCTGAAAAGGCTTGGTGCTCAATGATCGAAAAGGCGTTGGAGTACGGCACCAAACTGATCCTCTGCACGCCGACCTGGGATAATTCCTATTACAAGCAAAATGAAAAATGGGAAGCTCTCGTCTGCCACGCCGAGCAGGTAAGGATGCTCGCCGACCGCTATGAACTCGGTCTTGCCGACAGCTTCAAGGCATTCGAAAAGCATATTTCCGAGCCGAGCGACCTCGCAAAATACCTTTCGCACGTCAACCACCCCACCGAAGCGGGACATACGCTTGTTGCGGAAGAGATCGCCAAATATTTTATCGCGAGATAATATATTCTTTTTAAAAAGACGGTGATCCGAATGTATCGTTTTTTACACGAACTTTTATCCGACAAAAAAGGCGGAGATATTTTCACCCTATTCGGCTTTTGGCACTTTTTCTATATTGCGCTGACCTTGATTACTGTCGCTTCGGTTTTGTTCGCTTTGAAAAACAAAGTGAAAACAGGCAAAGAAAAGACGGCGAAGTTTTTCATCGACCTTGCATTCGGTATGTATATTGCCGATTTCTTCCTGATGCCGCTTGCATACGGCGAAATAGATATCGAAAAACTGCCTTTTCACGCCTGCACCGCGATGTGCGTTGTCTGTTTTCTGAGTTACCGAATCAAGTTCCTTGAAAAACTCCGCACTTCGTTTGTAATGCTCGGTTTCATTTCCAACCTCGTTTACCTTATCTATCCCGCGGGCGTTATGTGGCACGCGGTTCATCCGCTTTCATACCGCGTCGTGCAAACGCTGATATTCCACAGCGTTATGACGGTTTACGGAATCTTGTCACTCGTATATGAATCAGATAAAATCAATATCAAAAAGTGCTACCGCGACTTGTATGTCATCTCTTGTATGACAGCTTGGGCTATGCTCGGAAATTATACTTATAACGGCGAATCCGAGGGATATTCCCACTTTTTCAATTGGTTTTTCGTCGTCCGCGATCCTTTTTACGCCTTCCCCGAAAAAATCGCACCGTTTATTATGCCGTTTTTGAACATCGCTTTGTTCTTTGCGGTTGAAATAATTATACATTTGATAATATTGTCCGTAAAACAAATAAAAAAAGAGAGGAACACACCATGAACGTAAGATTAGTCTGCGATCTGCCTCCGAGTGAGGGCAATCCCCGAAACAGCGAGGGCGCGTTTCTCCGCGCTCCCTCGGGCGAAATACTGTTTGCTTACAGTGCCTACTGCGGCGCGAGCGGCAATGATCACGCCGCCTGCAACATCAAAATGATCCGTTCCTACGACGAGGGCGAGAGCTGGTCCGAGCCCGAAATGATCGCGCCCGCGGCTTTTTTCGGCACGGAAAACGTTATGAGCGTTTCCGCGCTCACTCTCACCGACGGCGCACTCGCGTTTTATTTCCTTATAAAAGAAAACGACGGTACCTCCACCCTCGGAAGATCGGTCTCGCGCGACGGAGGGGCGACATTCACTCCCGAACGCACCGTTTGGGACG
Source organism: Eubacteriales bacterium (assembly GCA_045644325.1). Lineage (GTDB taxonomy): Bacteria > Bacillota > Clostridia > Oscillospirales > CAG-272 > CAG-390. The sequence continues at coordinate 4,017 of JAZRGT010000038.1, forward strand.
TTCCGTCCGCCTATTACGTCATCAACAACGACCGCCTCGTCCGTACTTCGAACGGCAGAATAATCGCACCCGCGGCATATTATCCGGCTTATAAAACCAAATACGGAATTTACAATCCCGCGATAACAGTTCTGCTGATATCCGATGACGACGGCGTGACCTTCCGAATGCATCCGAACGCGCGCCTCGCCAGCTCCGATCACATAAATCTCCAATACGGCCTGCAAGAGCCGGGCATCATCGAGCTTTCGAAGGACGTTTTCTGGCTGTGGATGCGCACGGGTGCTTCATATCAGTATCAAAGCTTCTCGGTCGACGGACTGCTCAGCTTCACCTCCCCCGAGCCGAGTATCTTCACATCGCCCAACTCTCCGATGCAGATCGTGCGCTACGATGCGGAAACTCTTTACGCCATCTACAATCCCATTCCCAATTACAACGGCAAAGAAAAAACAAAATGGGGTTGGGGCAGAACTCCGATAGTGATACGCAAGAGCACAAACAACGGCAAGACCTTCGGAGACCTCAATATAATAGAGGAGGGCGAGCGCGGATTCTGTTATCCCGGCGTATTCTTCACCGCAGACGGCGCGATGCTCTGCGCATACTGCCGCGGAGGCGAAGAGGACGGCGCCTGCCTCCACCGTCTCGGAATTGCAAAATTCCCGCTTGACGAGATAAAATAAGATGGACTACTCACAAAAATTAAAATATCATTTCAGACCGCAAAGAGGCTGGATCAACGATCCGAACGGTCTCGTTTACTTTGACGGATACTATCACGTTTTCTATCAGCACGCGCCCGATTACGAGGTCCCGTGGCATCAGCCGATGCATTGGGGTCACGCGCGGACGAAGGATTTTCTCAATTGGGAGGAGCTCCCCGTCGCGCTTTATCCCGACCGTGATTACGATTCGGGGGGATGTTGGTCGGGCACAGCTACCGTCAAAGATGGCGTTCTTTACCTCTTTTACGCCTCAATCCGCACACCCGAAGACGGAGGAAAAAAGATTCAGACGGTAAGCGTCGCATATTCGAAAGACGGTATAAACTTCGAAAAATACGCCGGCAATCCCGTGATCGGTCACTATCCCGCTGACGGCGGTCCCGATTTCAGAGATCCCGCGGTGTGCTTCATTGACGGCAAATATTACTGCGTAATGGCATCGGGCAATCCCGATACAAAGACGGGCAGACTTTTGCTTTACTCCTCCGACGATCTTTTCAATTGGAAATACGTAGGCATTATGAGCGAGTGGCAGAACTGCAAATATACCGAATGTCCCTCATTTATGCCCGTGGGCGATGGTGCTCTCCTTACTGCCTCGGTCTGTCCGCTTGAAGCAAGACACCACTTTTCCGTGATGTTCGGAAAGTTTGAAAATGACAAATTCACGCCCGAATATCAATCAGAAACAGACAAAGGGCCCGATCAATATGCGGGTCAGGTATTTCGGGATCACAAGGGCAGAAGTATTCTGATCTCGTGGATCCCCGGCTGGAAATACAAAGGCTTTGCGGCATCCGATATCGGATGTATGTCCGCACCGCGCGAGATAATGCTCTCGGACGGAGAAATTACCGCATACCCGATCGAAGAGGTGCGTCATCTGCTTCGGGACGAAGACGAGTCTGTAAGGCGCACCGAAAACGGCTTCATCATCGAGCGCGACGGCAGAGAGCCCGTCATATACACCGGCAAAATAAACGATCTCAAAATTCTGCGAGACGGCTACGTCGTTGAGGTATACGTCAACGGCGGCAAAGAAGTCTACACCGCTCTGCTTTGAAAGGAGTTACGATATGATACAGCTTACCGAAAGAGAAAGAATGCTCCGCGTTTTCCGACGCCAGGAGATCGACCGCATCCCCATGATCGACAACGCGTGGCGAGGAACTATCAAGCGTTGGCACGCCGAGGGTATGCCGAAGGATGTCGCTTGGGAAGATTATTTCGGATTTGACCGCGTTATCCGCGTATGCCCAGACAACTCCCCGAGATTCGAAAGAAAGATCTTTGAAGAAACCGAAAGGTACAGGATCGAAACGACACCGTGGGGCGGTACGCAGAAGGTATTCAATATTCTCGATTCCACCCCCGAAGTGCTTGAATTTTATTATGACACTCCCGAAAAGTGGGAGGAAGCCAAGCGCGCTATGTATACCTATCACGAGGACAGAATTCCGTGGAAGTATCTTGAGAAGAATTATCCGAATTGGAAGGCAGAGGGCAGATTTTTACAGCTCGTTGTATGGTTCGGCTTTGATGTGGCGCACACCCGTCTGACGGGCACCGAAAATATGCTTATATCAATGTACGACGATCCCGATTGGGTCACCGACATTTTTGATACGTACCTCAACACCTCACTTGATCTTTGTCAGCGCATTCTCGACGCGGGATACGAATTCGACGGCATATTCTGGTATGACGATATGGGCTATAAGGGTTCTCCCTTCTTTTCGCCCGCCGCGTACCGCGAGCTTTTGAAGCCGTATCACAAAAAAGCCGTCGATTGGGCGCACGAGCGCGGAATGGTCACAGAAATGCATTCCTGCGGCTTCATCGAGCCCCTGCTCCCCGATATACTCGAAACCGGAGTTGAAATGCTCAATCCCCTTGAGGTCAAGGCGGGAATGGATCCCTTTAAGCTGAAAAAGCTCTACGGCGATCGCCTCGCATTCCGCGGCGGCATCAACGCGCAGCTTTGGGATAACCTCGACCTCGTTCGCGCGGAGATGGAACGCATCATCCCCGCAATGAAGGAGGGCGGCGGCTACGTCTTCTCCTCCGACCACTCGATCCCGAACTCGGTTTCATTTGAAAATATGAAGGAGATCGCAAGGCTTGCGCACGAGCTTGGGAAATATTGATTTAAAAATTTTTTAATATTTTGTTGACATATCGCTGAATTTGTGATATAATGTGCAAAGAACATCTTGAGGCATCGTCTTTGATGTATGCTCCAAGGTTGTTCCGACTATGCAATCTATAAATAAAGGAGATTCACTATGGACACCAAAAACGTAATTCGCTTCATCCTTACCTTCTTCCTCGGCTTTATCGGAAGCATCATCATCAACCACACCGAGCTGAAGCCCGAAGGCTTTACCTCCAGATCTTGGGCGTATTTCCTTCTCACTTACATCACTTTTGGTATTTACCCCTCGTTGCTTCGATCTGCAACCTCTTCTTCGATCCCGCTAAGGATAAGAACATCGGTTACAAGAAGGACTGATTTACAATTATAAAAAGCACATCTGCCGCGGCAGATGTGCTTTTTCATTATTTTATAATGGCATTCTTTTTGCTCTCGCCGATGGCGTGATAGGGCAATAATTCATGGCGAAGTCCTCGTTCGGAGCAGTAAGCCTTAATTCTTTCAAGCTCCGCGCCGTCATTATATCCGGGAATAACGGGTGTGCGTATTATCACTTCTCTGCCCGTACCAAGGAGCTTTTCGAGATTTTTAAGTATAAGACCGTTATCCGAACCCGTACCTTTTTTATGAAGCACGTAATCAAGTGCCTTGATATCGTAAAGGAAGAGAGAAACATACGGAAGAACGGTTTCAAAAGAATGCCACGGAACGTTACCTGCCGTATCAACAGCAACTGAAATACCGCTCTTCGCGCACTTTTCGGCAAGCTCTGCGATAAATTCGGGATAAAGCATACACTCTCCGCCCGAAAATGTCACTCCGCCGCCGGTTGCGCGGTAAAAATCTGCATCGGCGCAAATAATTTCGTAAAGCTGATCGACATTATATCTGCTGCCGTAAAGCCTTCTTGCATCGGTGGGACAGCTCTCCGCGCACTCGCCGCAAAGGATACAATTTTCACTATGCTCACAAACCTCGCCGCAGACTCCGCAACCAATGCATTTTTCGGCAAACAGAGCAAGCTCGGGCTCGGGCGACTTGCCCTCGGGATTGTGGCACCATTTGCAATCAAGGTTACAGCCCTTGAAGAACACCGCTGTGCGAATGCCGGGACCGTCCACGGTCGAGGATCGCTTTATATCAAAAACATACGGAATCATGCGTTCGTAAGGATCGCCATTTCCTCGTCGGAGAGGGAGAGCTGTGCGCCCTCGCAATTTGATTTGAAATGTTCGACGTTCGACGATGAGAAAAGCGGGATGATCTGCGGGAAACCTTCCATTCGGTGCGCGTTGCACATCCAAGCGACGGCAAGTGCACTGTTGGTAACTCCCTTTTCCTTTGCCATATTCGCAAGAGCCTCAAAGCGCGCACCGCCGATATAGTTCTCGGGCAGACGGGAGATATCTTCATAAGCACCGCGAATGAGGGAAGAATACGCGACGAGCGGAATATCCTTATTTTCAAGATAACGCAAGCGCTCTCTGCCGACGTTTTCGTTGAAAATATAGTTTGGCTTCAGATCAAGACGGCAGTTGAGGTAGGAAAAACGCTGTTGCATAACGGTATAGGGGGTGCATCCCCGCTCGTTTGCCATCATATTGAATTCGGAAAAGCGCCAGGTGTCGTAGTTACTGCCGCCAAGGAGACGCACCTTGCCTTTTCTGACGAGCGAATCAAACGCCTCGAGAGTTTCCTCCATCGGGGTGCTCATATCATCGGTGTGGGCATAGTAAAGATCTATATAGTCGGTTCCGAGCTTGCGCAGGCTCTCGTCGCACCAATACTCGATCTGCTCTCTTTTAAGTCCCGCGCCGACGCCGTGGCGGTCAAAGCCAACCTTTGTGGCGATAACAATCTTGTCACGGCATCCGCGGTCGCGAAGCCATTCGCCGAGCAGAGTTTCGCTCTCGTCGCCCGTGCCCGCCCAATGTGCGTAATTGTTGGAAGTATCGATGAAGTTACCGCCCATGCCGACGAAGGTGTCGAGAACTGCGTAAGCATCCTCCTTCGACACAGTCGAGCCGAACATCATCGCTCCAAGGCATATGGGAGAAACCGACAAGCCGTTTTTCAACTTTATTTTTTTCATAACGTTACCTCATTATTTCATTCTTTCGATTATATCGTCCTGCAGGGGTTTTGAGATATCCACGAAAACACCGCTGTAACCGGTGATGCGGACGCGGAGATCCTTGTGCATCTGCGGATTTGTCTGTGCATCAATAAGATCTTTAGGATCGAGCGACGTAACCTGCGCGTGCAGTCCTCCGCGATCAAGATAAAGCGCGAGCATAGATGCAAAAACGCGATGTCCTTCCTCTCCATCAAACTGCTTTCGGTCAACGTCGAGATTGAGCGCGCCCGACAGGAATCCGTCCGAGGGGATATTCAGCATGGAATTAAACATTGCAGTCAGCCCGTTCGTGCAAGAGCCGTTTGCGGGACGGGAATTCTGCGAGAACGGCATTCCCGACAGCCTTCCGTCGGGCGTGGCGCCGTAGTCTTTGCCGTATTTAAGATGCCAGGTATCGCTTTGCAGACACGGAACGAGCAAAAATCCATCGGAGCGGAGATATTTTCGGGCATATTTCCGCGATATACGCGCCATTCCATCTGCCAAGCGACGAACGTGAGCGTTTGCAAAAGCATCGTCGCTGCCGTATTTCGGAACACGTCGGCAAAGTGCCAGCGTACGCGCGTGACCTTCAAAATTCGCCTCCACGGCATCAATCAGCTCCGAAAGTGTCAGCCTTTTATCTCGGAAAACAAGCGCATCCGTCACGGTAAAGCAATCGCAGACCGTACCGAACATTTGAAAATTCATTATGGCAAACAAATATTCCGCGCAAGCGGTGAAGCACTCTCCGCGCTCAATCGGACGGGCGGTGAAGCAATCGGTGAAGGAGCAGACGGCATAGGGCTTGCGGCGGCGGATACGAAGCTCGCGCACTCCGCGATCGGTCTTGTTGGAAATAAAATCTTCCATATAGGCGAAATATTTCTCATAAACTTCGTCTATCGTTACATTTTGATCATCGCGCGAGGATCGAAGAATATTTATAAAAACGTCCTGCCAACCGCGCTCGGGAATGCGGGTAAATTTATGTAAAAGCAAATTTTCCTCTTCCTTTGATTCGAAAGCGGAATAATGCTTCGATGATGGCGAGCCGTTGATCCAAAAGCTGTGCGAGCCGGGGGATGGCCAGTTGCAGCCGAAATGATGATAGTTTACAAACTCCTCATCGCGAAGTCCGAGACTTCGGTACGCGCTTTTTATATTCGCATCGTTATAAAACATCAGCGAGGACGAAAGGAGCGCCTTTTCCGTCAGCTTGCGCCAAAGCGCGGGATAAGACTTATCCATTCCCGGCGCGTAATAGAAAACAACGACGGGATTCTTGAACTCGGGCTGTATGCACTCGGCAAAAAGACAAGTCAGATCGTTGACGGCATAGTTCCCGTCAATATCGGTTCCGCCGAGCAAAAGATACTGCGGCGCATCAAAATTGAAAACTCTCTCGAAAGTAGTAGAGTTTGAGTCATCGCCAACCTGATGCTCGCCGCGCCCCATATTGAGGTTGTGCTTGCAGTAATAATCGGTTATCAGCTCTGCCGCCTCTTCGCGCGTGATTCTGCCGCTTTCGATATCGGCTTTGTAAAAAGGATAAAGTATCTTATCAAGTCGCCCGACAGTCAAAGTCGGGTTTGGGGAAACGTACGAGCAATCAATGAGGGTGATGATCCAGAAAAGCTGAAGAACCGTGCGCATATCCGAAGGCTTTTCGGTTGCCGCTTTTTTCAAGGTCAGCGCGAGATCGGGCATATTCTTCTCTTCTGCCGCCTCGGCATAGCGAAGGATATAACGGCTGATTGACTCATAGACCTCGATCAGCGAGGAAAGAAATATTCTTCTACCCGCGTCCGTTTTCTCCGAAAGAGATACTTTAGCCTTTTCGATCAGCCCCGGCAGACCGAGCTCGGCGATCATTTCCCAATCGTAGGAGCAATGCCCCGAGCTGAATATCGTGCCTTTATAAGGTGAGCGCGGATCGCGACGAAGCTCGGCGAAGATTGCCTCTTCCTCATCGGTCAACTCTCTGTGCACAACGCGCCCCGCAATGAGGTCGTAATCCTCGAGAGGAACGGATACTCTGTCCAGTATTTCGGACATAGCACGCGCAAAACGCACGGGTTGGGATTCGTCGGCGTTTTTGCCCATAAGGCTGTGCGCAATAAGTATTCTTTCGGCATCGGCGGCAAGCATCGGCTTTTCCGTCAAAGCCGCACGAGCCTCGTCAATATTTCTGCGTAGCTTTTCCATATCCGTCTCCTTTCGGTTCCATTATCACCATTATATCACAAATCGAGCCGAATTACAATATCTTTCATGCAATATCAAAAAGCACACCCTTTGGCGCACCTGCGATAAAGCAGGTGCGCCTTTTAAATTCAGCGTTTTTCGTCAAGACAAACAGAAATTAATATGATATAATATTATCACAAGCAGGAGGTCAACCGCTTATTTATCCATTGAAGGAGGTAAGAAATGGAAAATAGAGATTTGATAAAAAATGCTGTAAAATATATCAATAACTTGGGTTCTAATGCAACCACTCTTGATGACGTAGCTAAAAATGCAGGTTTTTCTACAGA
>JAZRGT010000039.1:0-47477 GCA_045644325.1 Eubacteriales bacterium
AAAAAAAAAAAACAACGCCCCCGCCCCCCAACGCGCCGGCGGCTTTGTTACGTTCTCAGCGCGATCGGATGCACCGTATGCTCGTCGTATGGGCAAAAGCCCGAAAGAGTTTTGTCCTCGAGCATAAGCCCGCGGCGGATGGCGTATTTTCCGAAGCGGCTGCGGATGGTGTCGGCGGTCCGCTCAAGCACCTCGAGTCGAGCTCTGCCGACGGTCTCGCCCTCGAAGATCGATATCTGCTCGTCGCGCTCGGGACAGAGGTCTGCGCCGCAAACGCCAAGCGAACGCACCGCACCGCCCTTGAAGCTTTCGCGGTAAAGTCCGACCGCCGCGCGGTATATCTCGCGCTCGGAAAAGGTCGCCTCAACGCGGCATTGCTTCGAGAACCAAGAAAGGTCGCTCGAGCGCACCGAGATACGCACGGTTTGGCACTTCTTCCCCTCCGCGCGAAGCCGCACGGCAACGCTCTCGCAAAGCACGGCAAAGACGATCTCCGCCTCGCGTTCGGTTTTTATATCGCGCGGCGCAGTGGTGCTGTTTCCCACACTTTTCACGGGATATGCCGCCTCATTCCTTAAAACGGGCGCGTTATCCCCTCCAAGTGCGAATTTTTGGAGCATTATCCCATTCTTTCCCATAAAGCGTGAAAGCAGCTCCGAGTCCGCCGTAGCAAGATCTCCGATGGTGTAAATTCCAAGCGTATTGATCCGTCTTTGGGTTGCCCGACCGACGAAAAGAAGATCCTCTGCGGGGAGTTTCCAAACCGTATTTTTAAAATTCTCGCGCGATATAACGGTGGTCGCGTCGGGCTTTTTCATATCGCTTCCGAGCTTGGCGAACACCTTATTGAAGGACACTCCGACCGAGACCGTCACCCCGAGCTCGCGCTTTATCCGCCCGCGGATCTCGTCGGCTATCCTCTCTCCCCCACCGAAAAGATACTCGCTTTCGGTAACGTCGATCCAGCATTCGTCGATACCGAAGGACTCGATGAGGTTTGTGTAATCCGAATATATCTCCCGTGCGGCGCGCGAGACCTTGATATATTCATCGTAATGAGCAGGTAAAATGACAAGCCTCGGGCATTTTTTCTTTGCCTCGACGATACTCTCGCCCGTCCTTATACCGTACGATTTTGCTTCATAATTCTTCGCGAGAATGATGCCGTGCCGCGCCTCGGCATCCCCTCCGACCGCAACGGGCTTTCCGACGAGATCATCCCGCCCGCGGCACTCGACCGTCGCGAAGAAATTGTTCATATCAATATGAAGTATGCACCTGTCTTTCATAGCGTTACCTCTTTTACCATCATCAGAACAAATGTTCCTTTATATTATATCAGAACATTTGTTCTTTGTCAAGAGGAAAGTAATGTAAGCTGTTATTTATTTGTTAAATTTTCATCTTTTTTGCCCAAAAGTGTTGCACATTTCCCAATTATATTATATAATATATTCTGTATGAATTTAACTATAAGGAGGAGCTAATGTTACACAGTCTTCTTCGGGAAAAATTTGAGGACAAAAATATAATCCTTCTCGGCTTCGGTGTATCGAATATACCCGTTGCGCGTGAATTTATTAAAGCGGGAATGGGTGCATCCGTCACCGTCCGCGATATGAAATCCTTCGGTGACCTCGGCGAGACCGCGCGTGAATTCGCCGATGCGGGCGTAAAATTTGAATGCGGTATCGAACCCACCCAAAACTTCACCTGCGACACAAGCCGCGCGGTGATCTTCCGCTCCCCCGGCATCAGACCCGATGCGGGCGATCTGACCGCCGCGATCGAGTCGGGCGCGATACTGACCTCGGAGGTCGAATTCTTCTGCGAGCACACGTCCGCGAGAATATTTGCCATCACGGGAAGTGACGGCAAAACGACCACCTCAACGCTCACGAGTCTTCTTCTCAAGGAAGGCTACAAGGACGGCAAGATCTATCTCGGCGGCAACATCGGAACGCCGCTCTTCCCTCTCCTTGACGAGATCGGCAAGAACGATATCTGCGTGCTTGAGCTTTCAAGCTTCCAGCTTATGACGATGGATTCGCGCGCGACACACGCCGCGATCACGAATATAACTCCCAACCACCTCAACTGGCATACCGATATGAACGAATATGCCGAGGCGAAATACAACGTCTGCGGTAAAATCACCGCCCGACTTGTGCTCAATGCGACGGACAGCTATTGCCGCGCTCTTGCGGAAAAGAAAGATACCGACAAGATACTCTTCTCGGCATACAGAAGCTCTTACGCGGAAATTTGCAACGGCATCAAAGCCAAAGCCATTTTTCTGCGCGACGGCAAGATCATCTACTCGGACGGCAAGAGCGAGGACGTTATCCTCGATACATCCGACATCAAGCTCCCCGGAGTTCACAATATCGAAAACTATATGACCGCCATCGCGATGACCTACGGGATCGTCGACAAGGATGCAGTGGTCAACGTTGCAAAAACCTTCGGCGGCGTTGAGCACCGTCTTGAGTTTATTCGCGAGAAAAACGGCGTTAAATATTACAACAGCTCGATCGACTCGAGCCCCACGCGAACGATCGCGGCTCTCTCGACCTTCAAGAACAAACCGACACTCATCATCGGCGGGCGCGGCAAGAAAACGCCCTACGAAGGTCTTGCGCGCGAGCTTTACCTCCGCGCGGGCGCCGTCATTCTGACAGGTGAAACACTCGATGAAGTCAGCGAAGCACTTGCTTCGGTGTCATCCGAATATCCCGATTCCGAGCTTAAAATCTTCAAGGAAGAGGATTTCGCCGCTTGCGTGAAGCTTGCCGAGGAGGTAACTCCCTCGGGCAGCGCGGTGCTTCTCTCCCCCGCCGCAACCTCATTTGACAAATTCAAGAACTTTGCCGAGCGCGGCAAAGTTTTCAAAGAACTCGTTAAGAATTTATAAATCCGAAAGGAAGAAAAAATATGGAACACAAGATCGACCTGACAGAGCTTACTCTGTCACTGGCATCGCTGATGTCGGTCACGGGACACACGAGATATTCGAAGGATAAGCTCCTCGAGATCGTCTCACCCTATTTTGACGAGGTACGCGAAACGCGCCTCGGCTGTTATCACCTCATCCGCCGCTGCGGAAAGGAAAACGCACAGAAAATTCTCGTTGACGCTCACTTCGACGAGATCGGTATGATCGTAACCGAGATCAAGGAAAACGGCTTCCTTACCGTCACCTCGATCGGCGGTCTCGACACCCGAATCCTTCAGGCAAGTGAGGTCATCATATACGGTGAGGGACGCGAGATCTACGGCGTTGTAGGCTCAACTCCTCCCCACCTCCAGAAGCCGGGCGAGTCGGGCAAGCTCCGCGATATCACCGAGCTTCTCATCGACACGGGCTATTCCAAGGAAGAACTCGAGAAGTATGTTTCAATCGGAACTCCCGTCGGCTTCCGTCCCGTATATACACGCCTCCGCAACAACAAGATCGCGGGCAAGGGATTTGACGACAAGGCTTGCGCCGCTTGCGCCATTGCCGCTGTTGCCGAGATCCCCGCAGAGGAGCTTTGGGGCGACGTTTACGTTCAGCTTTCAAACTTTGAAGAAGCGGGCGCGCATATGGCGGGCGCACAGACCGGTGCTTACGAGATCAATCCCGTCTGCGCGATCGTTGCAGACGTTGACCTCGGAGCCACCCCCGACACCAAAAAAAGCGAGACCGTTCCGCTCGACGGCGGTCCCTCCCTCTCCACGGGTCCCATCACCGACAAGCGTCTTACCAAGCTTCTTCGCAAGCTTGCCGACGAAAAGGAGATCAAGCACCAGATGACGATCACCTCGGGCGGTACGGGAACGAACACTATGGTAGTCAACCTCGTCCGCAACGGCATTCCCACCGTTGATATGGGTCTCCCCCTTCGCAGTATGCACACCTCAAACGAAGTCATTTCTATGAACGATGCAGCGGCAATGCGCGACCTCATCGCCCTCTTCGTCACAAGCCCCGAGATCGAAAAGGAGGTATGTCCCAATGAGTGAAAATAAGATCCTTGAAGGACTTGAATTATTAAAGCATCTTTCCCTCACCTTCGGTCCTACGGGCTCGGAGGAGTACGTTGCCGACGAGATCGTCCGTCAGCTTGAAGGTACCGACGTTGAGATCATCCGCGATAGAATGAGCAACGTCTTCGCAATCAAGCGTGCGAACGCACATCCCGTTCAGACCGTTATGCTCTCCGCTCACATGGATGAGGTCGGATTCATTATCAAAGATATCGACGGCGAGGGCTACATCCGCTTCTCCTGCCTCGGCGGTATCGATTCCCGCGTTCTCTGCGGCAGAAAGGTCACCTTCCGCGGCAAGGACGGCGACGTCAGCGGCGTTATCGCATCAAAGGCTATCCACCATCAGTCAGCCGAGGAGCGCAAGAACGCGACCAAGGCAAACGATATGTACGTTGACATCGGCGCGACCTCGAGAGAGGATGCAGAAAGCGTCCTTTCCAAGGGCGACAGCGGTACGTTCGACAGCGAATTCGTAATTTTCGGTGAAAATGACGGCTATGCAAAGTGCAAGGCTCTCGACGACCGTCTCGGATGTGTCGTTATGATCGAGATCCTCCGCAGACTCAAGGCTGAAAATATCGAGCTTCCCTTCGACCTCGTTTGCGCATTCACCGTGCGCGAGGAGATCGGAATTTCCGGCGCAACCGCAGCGGCACACCGCTTCCGCCCCGATTACGCCATCATCCTCGAGACCACCGCGATCGCAGACCTTCCCGACGTTCCCAAGAACTCAAGAGTCGCAGAGGTCGGCTCGGGCGGAGTTGTTTCCCTTATGGACCGCTCCACCATCTATAACCGCGACTTCGTTGACGCGGCTATGAAGATCGCCGAGGAAAACGGCATTCCCGCTCAGATCAAGCGCTACGTTTCGGGCGGTAACGATGCAGGTCATATCCACAAGACCGCCGACGGTACCCGTTGCCTTGCGATCTCCGCACCCACACGCTATCTCCACTCTGCATCCTGCGTAATCTCCATCAAGGACTTCGAATCCATCAAGTCCCACGTTTACGCAATTCTCACATCCTATAAATTCAGTTGATCTCGGAGGAAAATATAAATGTATTCGCTTATTAAGAAAGTTGTATGCTGCCCCGGCGTTTCGGGCAATGAAAAGCAGATCGCGGCTCTCCTTGAAAAGGAAGTTGCACCCTACGTTGACGAGACCTATACCGACGCGCTCGGTAACCTTATCGCAATCAAGTACGGTAATCTCCCCGACGGCGAGCGCAAGAAGCTCCTTTACTGCGGTCATATGGACGAGATCGGCTTTATCGTAACCTATATTGAGGAAAACGGATTTATCCGCTTTGCTCCCATCGGAGGCATCAATTTCGTTGCCGCCGCATTCAGCCACGTTGTTTTCGCTAACGGCGAAAAGGGCATCCTCGTTCCCGAGGCGGGCGTTCAGGCATCTGCTCTTGCCGCTGACAAGTGCGTTGTTGATATCGGCGCATCCTCCGCAAAGGAAGCATCCCGCAAGGTCAAGATCGGCGATTGCTTCTCCCTTGCTCACAATCTCTCAAAGCTCGGCTCTAACCGCGCAGTAGGACGTCCCATCGACGACCGCATCGGCTGTGCAATTATGATCGAAGCGGCAAAGAAGCTGGCTGACAATTGCCCCCACGATATGTACTACGTATTCTCGGTTCAGGAAGAAGTCGGATGCCGCGGCGCACGTCCCGCAGGCTTTGCGATTGCACCCGACGTTGCAATTGCCTTTGACGTTACCGGAACCGGCGACGCTCAGGGCTCAAAGCCTATGGCTGTCAAGCTCGGCGGCGGCGCGGCTATCAAGATCAAGGATGGCTCCGTCATCTGCTCCGGCGAGGTAGTTGCAAAGCTTCAGAAGCTTGCAAAGGAAAATAAGATCACCTCGCAGAACGAGATCCTTCTCTACGGCGGAACAGACACAAGCGTCCTTCAGGCAGCAGGCATCGGCGCGTACGCGGGATGCATCTCCATTCCCAGCCGTTATATCCACTCGGGCGTTGAAATGATCGACCTCCGCGACGTTGATGCTTGCACCAACCTTGCAACCGCATTCGCACTCGACCCTACTCTTTAATGAATTCTTCCCCCATCGGAGTTTTTGATTCGGGAGTCGGCGGAATTTCGCTTCTTTTGGAGCTTCGCCGCCTTCTCCCGAACGAGGACTTTATATATTACGGCGACCGCGCAAACGCGCCCTACGGTGCCAAAACGCACGAAGAAATACTTGAAATTTCAAAAGGAATATTTGGCGATCTTATCTCGCGCGGATGCAAAGCGATAGTAGTTGCCTGCAATACGGCAACTGCGGTAGCAATAGAGCCTCTGCGTGCGGCTTATCCCGATCTGCCTATAATCGGCATCGAGCCCGCCGTCAAGCCGGCAAAAGAGGCGGGATGCAAACGCGTCCTCGTCCTTGCCACACCCGTAACCGTCAGCGAGAGCCGTTTTGCCGCGCTTCTGCGTGCCAATTCGGGCGAGGGCTGTGAATTCATCGGCGTTCCCTGCCGCGATCTTGCATATATGATCGAAAACGATGCGCCGTCCGATGAGATCGAAGAATATATGTCATCCATCTTCGCACCCTACCGCGAGGAAGGTTTTGACGGTATCGTTCTCGGCTGTACGCATTATCCCCTTGCCAAGCGTGAAATCTCTCGCGCGGCGGGTGAGTCGGTCAAGGTATTCGACGGCTCGGTCGGTACTGCAACGCATACGAAAAACACTCTTGAGCGGCTTTCGCTCAATTCTCTCGCAAGAAAGATCGGCACCGTCGAGTTCATCTCAAGTGACGGCGGCGATCACCTCGAGCAATTTTATAAAAAAATAGCAAAAATATAAAGGTACAAAATGACTTTTTCGGATAAAACACTTGCCCTCGCCCGTGAGGCGGAGGCGGCGCTGTCGGAAATCTTTGCCGAGATCGACCGCGTTTCTTATATCGGCACTTGCCGCGTTCTTGACGCCTTCCGTGAGGAGCGCGTCAGCGACGCGTGCTTCGGCTCGACCACGGGCTACGGCTACGATGACCGCGGACGTGAAGTCCTCGACCGCGTCTGGAGCCGCGTTTTCGGCACAGAGGCGGCTCTCGTCCGTCACAATTTTGTCAACGGAACTCACGCCCTCTCGACCGCACTCTTCGGTCTTCTCCGCCCGAACGATACCCTTCTTTCGGTAGCGGGAAAGCCTTACGACACCCTTGACGGCGTCATCGGAATTTCGGGCAAGACGGGCGACGGCTCGCTTGCAGACTTCGGCGTAAACTACGCGCAGATCGAAATGACCGCAGAGGGCGGACTTGACGTTGATGCGATCGTAAACCGAGTTAAAGAGGACGAAAGCGTAAAAGTCGTCTTCATTCAGCGTTCAAAAGGCTATCTCAACCGCCGCACTCTCTCGCCCGACGAGATAAGCGCGGTGACCGATGCCGTTCACGCGGCACGTAAGGGAGTTTACGTCGTTGTTGACAACTGCTACGGCGAGTTTACCGACGAATATGAGCCCCGCGCCGATATGCTTGTCGGTTCGCTCATCAAGAACCCCGGAGGTGGAATGGCTCTGACGGGCGGTTACATCGCAGGAAGCGAACGCGCCGTTGAGCTTGCATCCTACCGTCTTACCACCGTCGGCACGGGCGGCGAGGTCGGAGCAACCCTCGGACAGAACAGAACGATGTTCCAGGGACTTTTCTACGCTCCCCACACCACTGCCGCCGCAATCAAGACCGCACACCTCGCGGCTTACGTATTCGAGCGTATGGGCTACGACACCTATCCCTCGTGGAATGAAAAGCGTTACGATATAATTCAGACCGTCATAACGCACGATCCCGATATTCTCTGTGCCTTCTGCAGAGGTATTCAGGCAGGCTCGCCCGTTGACTCCTTCGTCACCCCCGAGCCTTGGGATATGCCCGGATATTCCGATCCCGTCATTATGGCGGCGGGCGCATTCATTCAGGGCTCGTCCGTTGAGCTTTCGGCAGACGGTCCTCTCCGTCCCCCCTACACCGTCTATTTCCAGGGCGGTCTCACCTATGAAAGCGGCAAGATAGGAATTCTGACCGCCGCGGACACCGTCGCAAACTTCAAAAAGGAATGATTAAAATGAAAAGATCTCTCTGTTTCCTTATCGCTACTCTCACCCTGCTCACTCTCGTTCTTTCGGGATGTGCCGATAACGCCGCTCCCGAAGGATATCAGAACGCCGCGGGCGAGAGCGAGCCTTTCTACCTCTACGTTCCCACCACCTGGGTGCTTAACAACTCGGGCGGAACTGCATCTGCTTACTATTCCTCGGATGACTATTCGAACGTTTCCATGACCTGTATGATCATAGATCCCGAAGAGATGGACGAGCTTGAGGAATACAAGTCCGCTACCCTTGCCGAGCTCGAGTCGGTTCTCCCCGATTTCAAGGTAATCGAGACTCCCGCGGACTCGGATGTATCCGATGAGGAAAAAGCCACCCTCACCCTCGGCGGAAGAGACGCCATCAGCTTTGAGTACGAATGCACTCTGAGCGGTAAAACTTATCGCTATATGCAGGTCGTCACCCTCAAGGACGATTTCTTCTATCTCCTCACCTACACCTCGCTTGCCGAGAACTACGACAAGCATCTTGAGGCGATCGGCGGCATCATCGAGAACGTGACCTTCAAGAAATACTGATGATATATCTTGATAACAGCGCGACCACCGCGCTCGCACCCGAAGTCCGCGCGGCAATGCTCGAGGTATGGGATAACGTCGGAAATCCCTCCTCGCTACACGCGGCGGGACTTGCGGCTAAAAAACGCCTCGAGGGCGCACGCGCTTCCCTTCTCTCGTCTGCGGGACTTAAATCGACCGAATGGCAAACCGTCTTCTGCGGCTCGGGAAGCGAAGCAAATAATCTCGCCATCCTCGGCTCGGCGCATACGGGACGTCATCTTGATTCAAAGCGCATCCTCATCACCGATTCGGAGCACGCTTCGGTTGAAAATACCGTGCAGGTGCTCGCTTCGCGCGGATTTGAGATCGTCCGTATCGCCACAAGGGGCGGCGCGCTCGACCTTGAAGCTATCGAAAAGGAAGTGAAAAAAGGCGTTTGCCTTGCCTCCTTTATGCTCGTAAACAACGAAACGGGCGCGATATACGATCTTGAACACGCGGCAGAGATAATCAAAAAAGCCTGCCCCACGGCACTTATCCATTGTGATGCCGTTCAGGGATTTATGCGCATTCCGCTTCCGAAGGCGCAGTACATCGACTTTTTCAGCGTAAGTGCGCACAAGATCCACGGTCCTGCGGGCACGGGAGCACTGCTTTTGCGCCGCGAGCTGATAAAGAAGCGTTACCTCCGCCCCGTCATCATCGGCGGCGGTCAGGAGGAAGGACTTCGCTCGGGCACAGAAAATCTCGCAGGTGCGGTCGGCTTTGCCAAGGCGGCTGAAATTATGAAACCGCAAATGGATGAAAATTACGCGCATCTGCTCGACGTCTCGTCCTACGCGATCGAAAAGGTGACCGCGGCGGGCGCGAAGGTTAATCTTCCCGAAAAGCGCGCTCCGCATATTTTAAGCATAACCCTTCCCCGAATCAAGAGCCAGACGATGCTGGGTCTTCTCTCCGCAGGCGGCGTTTGCGTTTCAAGCGGTTCGGCTTGCTCGTCGAACGCCAAGAACCGCCACGTCAGTTCTGCTCTCGTTGCCTTCGGTCTCTCCGAGTTGGACGCCGATTGCACCGTCCGAATGAGCCTTTGCAAAGATAACACCCGCGAAGATATCGACACTTTCGCCGAACTTCTCGCATCGGGAATAAACAGATTAGTCAAAATCAAAAGATAAAGAGGTACAAAAATGTCCTACGTAACCACAAAAGAAATGCTTCTCGATGCGCAGAAGGGCGGCTACGCCGTCGGTGCGTTCAATTTCGAGAACATGGAGATGGCTCTCGCCATCATCGCGGCGGCAGAAGAGCTCCGCGCACCCGTCATCCTTCAGACAACTCCCTCGACAGTAAAGTATGCGTCCCCCGAAGTTTTCGCCGCTATCGCGAAGGCGCTTGCAGATAAGGCTACCGTTCCCGTTGCCGTTCACCTTGACCACGGCTCATCCCTCGAGCTCTGCGAGGCTTCCGCAAAGGCGGGCTACACCTCCGTTATGTTCGACGGCTCGGGCGAGGACTTTGAAAAGAACGTTGAACTCACAGCAAAAGCTGTCGAGATCGCAAATAAATTCGATATTCCCACCGAGGCTGAGCTTGGCAAAGTCGGCGGTAAAGAGGACGACCACGAGGCAGACGCCGACAACGGCACCGATCCCGAAAAGGCGGCACAGTTCGTTCTCCGCACCGGCATTTCCTCCCTCGCAGTAGCTATCGGAACCGCGCACGGCTTCTACGTCGGCACTCCCGTTCTCGACGTACCCCGCCTCATCGCGATCCGCAAGAAGCTTGAAGAAAACGGCTGCTCCATCCCGCTCGTTCTCCACGGCGCATCGGGTCTTTCTCCCGAGGCAGTCAAGAGCTGTATCGCAGAGGGCATCTGCAAGGTCAACTTCGCAACCGAGCTCCGCGTGGCTTACACCGCCGCTGTTCGCGAGAACCTCGCATCCGACGAGAAGATCTACGACCCCAAGAAGTACGGCTCTGCGGCACGCGCGGCAGTAGTTGAAGCCGTAAAACAGCGCATCCTCGTTTGCGGCTGTAATAATAGAGCGTAAATAATTCCGATAAGGAGAAACATAAAATGAGCAATGAAACTATGAAAGCCTGCGTGCTTCACGCTGTGGGCGACCTCCGCTACGAGGATGTTCCTATGGCAAAGCGCGGCGAGGGCGAAGTACTTCTCAAGATCCGTGCGGCAGGCGTTTGCGGCTCGGACATCCCTCGTGTGTTCGAGAAGGGTACATACCACTTTCCCACCATTCCCGGACACGAGTTTGCGGGCGAGATCGTTGACGCCGAGGACAAGGCTCTTATCGGTCGCCGCGCCGCTATCTTCCCCCTTCTCCCCTGCCGCAAGTGCGCTCCCTGCCAGGTAGGCGAGTTCGCTAACTGCGAGGATTACGACTACTACGGCTCTCGCCGAGACGGCGCTTTTGCCGAATATCTTGCGGTTGATATCCGCAATCTCATTCTTCTCCCCGATGACCTTTCCTTCGCTTGCGCTTCGCTCGTTGAACCGGGTGCTGTTGCACGCGCCGCTGTTCGCCGTCTTGAAGTGAAGCTTGGCGACACCGTCGTTATCTGGGGTGCGGGACCGATCGGTCTTATCGCCGCAGCTTGGGCAAAGAAAGCGGGTGCCGGAATCGTCCGCGTTGTTGATATCAGCGAGGAAAAGCTCGCTTTCGCGAAGAAATTCGGCTTTGAGGCTTACGACGAGGCTCGCGACGGTCTTTGCGACTGTGCTATCGAGGGCACGGGCGCACCTCAGGCTCTCTGCAGTCTTATCAAGTCGATGAAGCCCCACGGACGCGTCGTTCTTATGGGCAACCCCGCGCGCGATATGACCATCACACAGAGCGTATATTCCCAGATCCTCCGCCGCGAGATCACTCTGCGCGGAACCTGGAACTCCTCCTACAATCAGCAGATCAACGACTGGGAGGCAACTGCCAAGGCTATGGCTGACGGCGACCTTATCGACTACGAGGCTCTTATCACACACCGCTATCCCCTCGACCGTTGCCTTGAGGCACTCGAGATGATGCGCGACAGAAAAGAATTCTATACCAAAGTAACCATTATCATGGACTGATCCAATTGTAAAACTTCGTTTTACAACCTACTGATTATTATATACTAAAAGGAGCCTATAAAATGAGCGAACTTACTGTTAAAACAAACGGTATGCGTCACGTAGAGCATACCACCGATCTTTGTATCATCGGCGGCGGTCTTACGGGCCTTTGTGCCGCTATCGCCGCGGCACGCGAGGGCACGAAGGTAGTCCTCATTCAGGACAGATCCGTTCTCGGCGGCAACGCATCGAGCGAGATCAGAATGTGGGTGCGCGGCGCACACGGACTTGAAAACCGCGAAACGGGAATCATTTCCGAGATCGAAGAGGAAAACATTTACCTCAACCCCACCCTTATCCCCAGCACCTTCGACAACGTACTCTGGGCAAAGGTAAAGGCTGAAAAGAATATTACCCTCCTTCTCAACACCACCTGCTGTGACGCGGACAAGACCGAGGTTGACGGCGTTTCCCACCTCACCTCCGTTACCGCTTGGCAGATGACCACCTACACCTGGCACACCGTTAAGGCTAAATATTTCGCAGACTGCTCGGGCGACTCGATCCTTGCTCCCATCTCGGGCGCAAAGTGGCGTGTAGGCCGCGAGGCTGCTTCCGAATACGGCGAGGCTATGGGTAAGGAAGTTGCGGACAAGAAGACCATGGGTATGTCCTGCCTCATTCAGGCACGCGAGACCGACGAGCCCGTTCCCTTCACCGCTCCCGATTGGGCATATAAGTTTGAGACCGACGACGACTTCAACCTTATCAAGGATGACAACGGCGCGATCATCGATGCAAGCACCGGCGTTTCGGGCGTAAAGGTTCAGGAGGTCAAGTACCTCGCCCGTCCCCACAAGCTCGGAACCAACGAGACCAACTTCTGGTGGCTCGAGCTCGGCGGCGAATACGACAGCATCCACGATGCAGAGCAGATGCGCGACGAGCTTCTCAAGATCGCATACGGCATCTGGGATCACGTTAAGAACTACGGCGACCACAACGCAACCAACTGGACTCTCGAGTGGGTCGGATGCATCCCCGGCAAGAGAGAAAGCCGCCGCTACATCGGCGCACACGTTCTCACCGAGAATGACGTTGAGGCGGGCGGACAGTTTGAGGATACCGTTGCATTCGGCGGATGGCCGATGGACGACCACAACCCCGCGGGCTTCCGTTCTTATCTCTCGGGCGCACCCGCATCCAAGCTCTATCCCGCTCCCTCGCCCTACGGCATTCCCTACCGCTGCTTCTACGGCCACGACGTTGATAACCTCTTCTTCGCGGGCAGAAACCTCTCGGCAACCCACGCGGCAATGTCCTCGACCCGAGTTATGGCGACCTGCGCCCTCATCGGTCAGGCTATGGGTACCGCCGCTTCGATCTGCGTAAACGAGGGCGTAACTCCCCACGGCGTTTACGAAACCAAGATCAAGACCCTCCAGAACAAGCTCCGCGACGCGGGATGCTACATCCCCGGCACAGTTCGCGAGATCCCCGAGCTTACTAAGTCGGCAAAGATCAACCTCGACGAGGCAGAGCTTGCACTCCTCCAGAACGGTATCGAGCGTCCCGACGAGAATATGACCGTCAACTACGCGACCCTGGGTATCGGCGACGCGCTTGAATTCGACTTCGGCGAGGAAAAGGAGCTTACCGAGCTTCGTCTCGTCTTCGACCCCGACTTCTCGCGCCAGTCTATCACTCCCAATAAGAAGATGCGCGTCTTCGCGCAGAAGCTTATGACCGGCAAGGATTTCGTTCCCGTAAAGGTTGCTAACACCCTCGTCAAATCCTTCCGCGTACTTGCCGACGGCAAGGAGATCTTCGCTGACACCAACAACCGCAACTCTCTGCGCAAGATCGCACTCGGAGTTAAGGCGCAGAAGATTACCGTAATCTTCGACGAGACAAGAGGAATCGATAAGGTTCACCTGTTCTCAGCGGACGTTAAGTAAACATATTAAATCAAATATAAAAGCCGACTCGCTTTGAGTCGGCTTTTGCTATTAATATCAGAGTTTTCCCTTTGCTTTCAGCGTATGTACTCGGCGGTGGCTGTATGCAATAACCAGTATCGATCCGGCGGTTGCGATTCCCCAACCGATAATTGCGGTCAGTACGGGAACCGCAAACAACAAATAGATCGGGAATACAGGTAGCAATAAGGAAGGTATCGGAGTCCTTATAGGAAGTAAATAAAGTAGCTGCATAATAATAGAAAGTATGCCATATAAAATCGCTAATCTCTTACCGTCCTCGGCAAGGATAGCCTTGAGGTCATCCTTGAAAGAATATTTATCTTCCATATCGAGCGAATAATCATCCATGCTTCTCCGCGCGTGCATAATGTAAAACGCGATAAAATAGTAAGCATAAAAAACTACCATCAATACCGCGCTGATTACTAACACGCTCTTCTCGTCCTCGAGTATCGCGCCGATAAGATTTATCGACAAAAAATAAAACAGATCTGAAACGAGAATTGTCTTCAAAAAATCAATCAAAAGCTGAACATAAGGGTCTCTTTCCTGTTTACGCATAGTCGCTTCTCCTTTTCTTGCGTTCATTTGATTGTATTATATCACGTATTGGTGATTTTGTCAATAGTATTGAATGCAATTCGGCGTTTTTAATAAATTGCAATATGCTTTTTTGGATATATTAACCAACACAAAAGTGACCGACTCATTAAGAGATATTTACCGAATGTAATAATAGAGCACGTTATTGATATTCTCTTGGTTAAATTTGCGCTAAACCGAAGTTGCGCGGGCTCCTTCCACCACTTCCGTGGTCCCCCTCCCTCCCGGAGGGAGGCAAAGAGCTTGTGCAAACTTCAACGTTTCTGCAGCGAATTTTGTTCATATTTATAATTTTGCATAGCAAAAAGGAATATTTTATTTGAATCAATTTGCACTCGTAACAGAGTTTTTGCAAACTTTTTCAATAAAATATTCCTCTTTGCTATTTTAGGATTAAGTTAGAACATTATTCGTCTGAATATCCGAGGAAGTTTGCACTAGCTTCTAAGCCTCCCTCCGGGAGGGAGGGGGACCGCGGAAGCGGTGAAGGGAGATCGCGCAACTTCAGGTTAGCTCAAATATCATTTATGTTAAATGAGCCAGCCCCTTTTGTATTTACTTCCTATAATATACATAATACGCAATTATAGTTCTCTCTTCTCCCCCATGCTCAAGGTCGGGACCGATAAGTACAACGCCGTCCTTTGAGAGCAGCTCGCTTGCGCGGAGCTCGTCGATCTTGCAGCGGAAAAGGATGTCGGCGGAGGCGAAAACGAGAAATTCGTCCTCGCGGATGGCAAGGCTGCCCTTTCGTCCGATAACCTCGTCGACGTTGTTGATTCGTTCGGTTACGTATTTGATATACTGCCCCGCAATGCGCTCTGCCATTTCGCGGCGAAAACGCACGCTGTCGGGGTTCTTCGGCTTTGTCCAATGTCCTACGACCTTACTCCAAAATCCCATTTTCAACTTCTCCTTTCATCTTGACGACGATAAACTCGCCCTTGCTGAGTGTGGGATGACCGACCACTCTCTTGCCCGTATAAAGATTTACACCACCCGCGGCGCGCACCTTTATGGGCTCATCCGCCATATTGACGGCAACAAGGATATATCCCTTTTCTTCCTTTTTATATCTTATAAACTCAAAATATCCGCCCATCGAGCGAGTAATCTTAAACTCACCGCCCGCGAATATATCTTCACCTCGGCGAAGCGCGCCGAGCTTTTTGTAATGCTCGTTAATTTCCGCATCTATCCTATGCCACGGGAAGGGATAACGGCAGAAGGGATCGCTCATGCCCTCCATACCCGCCTCGTCGCCGTAATAAACGCACGGGAAGCCGAAGAGGGTGAACTGAAGCGCGGATATCATCTTTAAGAGCTTCACGCCCCTTGCGCGTTCCTCGTCGGTCAGGCGAAGCTTCTCCTGCACGGCATTGTACGCAAAAGCATTCTCGCGCACCTTCTGCGGATTTCCGAGAATCGTCAGCACGCGCTCGGTGTCGTGAGTTCCGATAAGGTTCATAAGGCTTGCCGAAACACATCGCGGATAGGACGAATAGAGGTCGGTCAAAGCCGCAGAAAGAGCCTTTGCGTCGCCAAACTCTGCAAAATCAAGAAGAGCTTTACGCGTGGGGTAATTCATAACGCTGTCGAGCTGTGCGCCACGGAAATAAGAGCGACGCTTGCCGTACGCGATCTTGTCCGCCGCGTTCTCCCAGACCTCGCCGATCAGCACGCTTTCGGAGTTGACCGAATGGATACGCTCGCGGAGTTCTTCAAGGAATCTGTCGGGGAGCTCGTCGGCAACGTCAAGACGCCAGCCGTCGATGCCCGCCTGCATATAATGCTCGGCAACACCGCCCGCGCCCGTGAAAAAGGTGTGGCATTCGTCCTTATGCGTATTGAGTCTCGGCAGTATTCTGATGCCCCACCAAGCCGTATAATCGGGTGCGCCTTCCTTTTCGGGCGCGTGGAAATCGTACCACGAATGATACGGAGAATTCTCGTCCCGCGCGGGCAGACCGTATCTGCCGTATTCGTCAAAATAGCGGCTGTCGCTTCCCGTGTGATTGAAAACGCCGTCGAGAATGATCTTCATTCCGCGCTTGTGCGCGGCTTCGATGAGAGCCTTGAAAGCCTCCTCACCGCCGAATTCCTCCGCGATCTTCATATAATCCGAGGTATCGTATTTATGGTTACTGACGGCATCGAATATCGGCGAAAGATACAGAATGCTCACGCCGAGCGACTCGAGATAATCGAGCTTTTCAATGATTCCCCAAAGGTTTCCGCCGAAGAAATGGTTGTTTTTGACCTCCGCACCGCGATATTCGGCATACTGCGGAACACCGTCTTCCCAATCCGGATCAAGAATCGAATCGGCACGGTAGCTTGTCTTTCCCTCGCCCTTTGCGAATCGGTCGAGGAAAATGTGGTACATTATACCGCCGCCGAGCCATTCGGGGACGCGGTATTCGGGACGGTAAACGGTGAGGCGAAATTCGTTCCAATTATCTTTAACAAGAGAGAACTCGACGTTATCCGACGTGCTTGCGGCAAGCTCCTCGCCGCCGCGTCGGAAAATATATGTATAGTAAAAAAGCCCCGACTCCGACTCGCCGCAAAGCGCGGCTGTGTCGAGGCTCAGCTTATATTCATCCTGAACGTAATCGGTCGAGACGAACTCAAAACCGAATCTCTGCACCGATGCGTCTTTTCCTTCGTCGCAGGGTGCAAAAGTATCTCTGCGAATGCAGATCTCGGCAGAGGTAACACCGAGCCTTCTCGGAATTCTTGCCGTAATTTCAATAACGCTTCCCCACTCGAACGCGCCGAGCGCGGAAACGTCCTCGCCCCCGCATCTTTTTTCGATGCGGGGTGCGGGGGCGTATTCGGTTTGCATAAATTTTGCAAGCATATTTTACTTCTTGACCGGGGTGATCTTCCAGATATTTTCTGCGTAATCTCTTACCGCGCGGTCTGCGGCGAAGAAGCCGCCCTTTGCTATATTGATGAGCGAACGGCGAGTCCAATCCTCGCGGTTCAGGTAATCCTCGTACATCTTTTCGTGTGTCAGACGGTAGGAATCGAAGTCTGCAAGGCACATATAGGGGTCTGCTACTCCGTGGCCCGCAAGCAGATAGGATGCGATATCCGAGAAGGATTCGCCCGCAAAACCTGCGTTGAGGCGGTCAACGATGCGGCGGAGCTTATCGTTTCTCGCGTAGAAGAGAGCCGAATTGTAGCCCGCAAGCCAGAGATCGTCGACCTCGCTTGCAGTCAGACCGAAGATATAGATATTCTCGTTACCGACAGCGGCAGCCATTTCGACGTTCGCGCCGTCGAGAGTACCGATGGTCAGCGCGCCGTTGAGCATAAGCTTCATACAGCCGGTTCCGCTCGCCTCTTTACCCGCAAGAGAGATCTGCTGACTGATTTCTGCGGCGGGGATAAGGCACTCTGCCGCGCTTACGTTGTAATCCTCAAGGAAGAGCACGCGGAGCTTTTCGTTGACTCTGGGGTCTTTTTCAATCTCCTGTCCGAGCTTGCAGATAAGCTGGATGATGCGCTTCGCCATATGATATCCGGGAGCCGCCTTTGCGCCGAAGATATAGGTTCTGGGGTAGAACTCGGCACCCGGGTTGTCACAGATATCGAGATAGTTGCCGATGATATTGAGCACGTTGAGAAGCTGGCGCTTGTACTCGTGCAGACGCTTGATCTGAACGTCGAAAACCGAATGGGTATCGAGTCCCTTGCCCGTGCGGCTCTCGATGAAATTCGAGAACGCGATCTTATTTTCGTGCTTAATGGCGCGAAGTCTGTCAAGAACCGCGGCATCGTTCTCATACTTCATAAGATTTTCGAGCTCGACGGGATTCTTGCGGTAGCCCGTGCCGATGGTCTCGTCAAGAAGACCTGCGAGTCCGGGCGAAGAATAGCACATCCAGCGGCGGTGCGCAATACCGTTCGTTACGTTGGTAAAGCGCTCGGGGTACATCTGATAGAAATCCTTGAAGATAGTATCAACGAGGATCTGCGAATGGAGCTTCGAAACGCCGTTGATATGGTGCGATCCGACAACGGCGAGGTTTGCCATTCTGACAGAACCGTTGCAGAGGATGCTCATATTGGTGATCTTCTGCCAGTTGCCGGGGAATCTGTTCCAAGCCTCGCGGCAGAAGCGCTCGTTGATCTCCTTGATGATCGAGTGGATACGGGGCAGACGGAAGGAGAAAAGGCTCTCGTTCCAGGTCTCAAGCGCCTCGGGCATTACCGTGTGGTTGGTGTAGGACATCGTGCGTGTGGTGATATCCCAAGCCTGATCCCAGGAGAAGAAATAATCGTCGATGAGAATTCTCATAAGCTCGGGAACGCAGAGTGCGGGGTGGGTATCGTTGATGTGGATGGCAACCTTATCGGCAAGATTGTCAAGTCTGCCGTAAACCGCCATATGATCGCGGATGATGCTCTGGATCGATGCCGAGCAGAGGAAATACTGCTGTGTCAGACGGAGGAGCTTGCCCTCGGTGTGGTTATCAGAAGGATAGAGAACCTTCGAAATGATCTCCGCAGAGCTCGACTCCTCGACCGCACGGGTATACTGACCCTGAGTAAAGAGTCCCATATTGAAGGTGCGGACGTCGCGCGCCTTCCAAAGGCGCAGACGGTTGACGGCTTCGCTGTCGCCGCCCGAGATCATCATGTCGTAAGGAACTGCTTCAACGTCCTCGGTATCCTCATAAAGGATCTCAAGCTTGCCGTCTCTCCATTCCTCGCGGATTCTGCCGCCGAGGCGGACGGTGAAAACGCGGTCGGTTCTCGGAACGAGCCATACCTCGCCGCCGGGGAGCCAGTTATCGGGAAGCTCGATCTGCAGACCGTCAACGATCTTCTGCTTGAAAAGACCGTATTCGTAGCAGATGGAAAATCCGTTCGCGGGGTAATCGAGCGAGGTCAGCGAGTCCATAAAGCAGGCCGCGAGTCTGCCGAGACCTCCGTTTCCGAGACCTGCGTCGGGTTCGCACTCATAGAGATCGTCAAGTCCGAATCCCATATCGGAGAGAGCCTTTTTGTACTCGTCCGAAAGTCCGAGATTGCAGAGATTGGTCTTGAGAGATCTGCCGAGCAGGAACTCCATACACATATAATATACGCGCTTACCGCCTTCTTTGTTTGTTCTTGCATTGAATTCGGAACGCTTCTCGGCAAGGATGTCCTTGACCGTCTGTGCGACAGCCTTATACATCTGTTCTCTCGACGCATCGGCGGCGGTTGTGCCGAAGAGTCGGGATAATTTTTGTTCGATATTTGCTTTGACTTCCTGTGTGTTAGGGGTGAAATTCACTTTTACTTCCTCCGGTAATGCTCTCCTATATATCACAGCAGATCGTTATAAAGTGCGACGTATTTATCTGCGGATGCCGCCCAGGAGAAATCGACTGTCATTATCTTTTCGACAAAAGCCTTGCGTTTTTCGCCATTCTTCCAGAGCGCAACGGCGGCAAGTGTGCGCTCGTAAAGCTCACCCGCGGTGTAGCCCGCAAAGGTGAAGCCGTTTCCGTGCATAGCACCGTCCTCATCCTCCCAATAAGGAAGAATCGAATCGGCAAGTCCTCCCGTTTCACGGACAACGGGAATTGCGCCGTAGCGCGAAGCGATCATCTGCGAAAGTCCGCAAGGCTCGCTCTTTGAGGGCATCATAAAGACGTCGGCAGCGGCGTAGATCTTCTTCGAAAGATCGCGGTCATAAGTGATAAGCGCGCGAACCTTTTCGGGATATTCCGCTTCAAGCTGCTTAAAGAATTCCTCATACTTCGCCTCACCCTTGCCGAGGATGACAAGCTGTGCTCCGCTTTCGTCAAGGATACCGCGCATAGCTTCGGCAACGATATCAAGACCCTTATGCGATGCAAGACGGGTGATCAGCGCGATGACGGGTGTTCCCTTCTCGTCTGCAAGATTGAGGTCAGCACGAAGTGCCGAGCGGCAAGCATCCTTGCCTCCGCGGCGCTTTGCGCTGTAATGCTTGACAAGCACGGGATCGGTCCAAGGATTATAGTAGGAATAATCAATACCGTTGAGAATACCCGATACCTTGCCCGCGTTCGCGCGGAGGATGTGGTAGAGTCCGTGCGAATACTCGGGGGACATGATCTCGTCGGCGTATCTCGGGCTGACGGTAGTGACAGCCTCGGCGCACTCGATCGCGCCCTTCATAAGGTTTATACATCCGTCGTATTCCACAACGGCGCGATCCTCATCCGCAAGCGCGAAAACGTCGCCGAGGATGTAGAAATCATATTTGCCCTGATACTCGATATTGTGGATGGTAAATACGCGGCGGATGCCTGCATATCTTTCATCATTTGCATATTTCTGACGGAGATAGATGACCGAGAGAGCCGCCTGCCAGTCGTGCGCGTGCAGGATATCGGGGAAAAATCCGATCTCGGGGAGCATCTCGAGCACTGCTGTGCAGAAATATGCATATCTTTCGCCATCGTCAAACTGACCGTAAAGACCGTCGCGTGCGAAATAATATTCGTTGTCGATAAAGTAATACGTTACCTTATCCTTTATAAGGCTGTAAACGCCGCAATACTGCTTTCTCCAAGCAAGGTATGCGTCAAACTCAGCCTCTTTTTTCATTTCGGCGCGGTATTTCTCGCCGACGGCGGAATAAAGCGGCATAACGACTCTGACGTCAACACCCTTTGCGGCAAGAGCCGTGGGGAGCGAGCCGAGAACGTCGCCGAGTCCGCCCGTAGCCGCAAAAGGCATAACCTCTGCGCCTACGAAAAGAATACTTTTTTTCATATTTTCAGATCCTTTTTCTAAATATTAAACCATAATACCCTTACCGATATAGAAAGGCATCGACTCGTGACCCGAAAGGTTTCTGCCGTCACGGATGACGGTGTTCTTGTCGGTGATAACGCAGTTGAGGTTGACGTTCTGACCGACGTAGGTATCCTGAAGGAGGATCGAATTGCGGACTACGGTGCCCTTTCCGATCTTTACTCCTCTGAAGATCACGCAGTTTTCAACCTCGCCCTCGATCACACAGCCATCTGCGACGATGGAATTCGATACCTTTGCGGTGTTGCTGTATGAGGTGGGTGAGGAGTTACGAACCTTAGTAAATACAGGTCTGTCGCCGCACTCAAAGAGCTCCTCTCTTACCTCGGAATCAAGAAGCTTCATCGAGGTTTCAAAGTAGCCGGGAAGATTGTTTATCAGCGAATAGAAGCCGTCGAAGCGGTAAGCGCGGAAATCGGCACGTACTACGTTCTTTGCAATGATATCGCGGAAGAAGGAGGTGTAGCCGTGTGCCGCTGCATCGTTGAGCACTGTGATAAGATAACGGCGGGTGATGACCATAATATTGGTGCTTACGTTGAACGCTCCCTTGATATCGGGGCTGTATTCAGCCGCGTCGATGATCTTATCGTTTTCGTCAAGAACGAGAACCGAATGGCGCTCCGCGTTGTAGTTTCCGCCCGAAACGCGCTTTGTTACTACTGTGATATCCGCGCCGGTCTCCTCGTGGCGTGCAAGAACCTTGGATATATCAATATTACAGATAGTATCGCAGTCGGAAAGCACGATAACGTCCTCGGTGCATCTCGAAATGAAGTTGGTTACTCCGAGAAGAGCCTCAAGACGGGTGGTGTAAAGCGAATTTGTAGCCTTCGCGTCATATGCGGTGATGAAAGGGGGAAGGATCTTGATACCGCCCGAGCGGCGCGCCAGATCCCAGTCCTTACCCGTTCCGATATGGTCGAGAAGCGACTGATAGTTATAGTGAGTGATGATACCTACCTTCGAGATTCCCGAATTTACCATATTGGAAAGGGGAAAGTCGATCAGTCTGTATCTGCCGCCGAAGGGCACGCTTGCCATTGTGCGCAGACGGGTAAGCTCGGGCAAGCATTCATCGTGTATGTTCGAAAAAATAAGTCCTGCTGCTGTCATAATAATTTCCTCCTACTTCAATTATTCGGGATTGACCATAGCGCCGGGCTCAATAACCGCGCCGTCTTCGACCTTGATATCCGCTCCTATAACGGCGATCTCGCCGCCCTTCGGGCCGCCGATCTTGGCATCCTTGCCAATCTGAACGCGCGCATCGATGATGGAATACTCAACGCTTGCGCCCTCGCCGATGGTTACGTCTTCCATAATTACCGAGTCGATAACCGATGCGCCCGCCGAAACGGTTACGCCGGGACCTAGCACAGAGCCGCGAACGGTTCCGTGGATTTTGCACCCCTCGGTAATCGAAGAATTATCAACCACACCGCCGACTCCCACGTACTGAGGCGCACGTGCAAAGTGACGGGCATAAATGCGCCACTTTTCGTCGTTGAGATCAAGCGTCTTGTCGCCGATCATATCCATATTCGCCTCCCAGAGAGAGGATATGGTTCCGACGTCCTTCCAATATCCCTTAAAGGAATATGCGTACATCTTCTCGCCTGCGGCAAGCATTGCGGGAATGATATTCTTACCGAAGTCGTTGCTCGAGTTCTCGTCCGCCTCGTCGGCGATAAGGTACTCGGCGAGCTTCTTCTTGTTGAAGATATAGATACCCATAGAAGCGCGGGTGGAGTCGGGATTCTTCGGCTTCTCAGAGAACTTCCAGATCTTGCCGTCCTCGTATGCGCTCATAATACCAAAGCGGCTTGCCTCCTCGAGGGGAACGTCGATGCAGGCGATGGTGCAGTCCGCACCGCGGCGCTTATGGAATGCGAGCATTGCGGCGTAGTCCATCTTGTAGATATGGTCGCCCGAGAGAATGAGAACGTAATCGGGATCGTACTGATCGATGAACTGAAGATTCTGATAGATAGCATTCGCGGTGCCCTTATACCAGTCAGCCTTTTCCTTGCCCTGATAGGGGGGAAGGATCTTTACGCCGCCGTAGGTGCGGTCGAGGTCCCAAGGGAGACCGTTGCCGATGTAATCGTTGAGAAGAAGGGGCTGATACTGCGTAAGTACACCAACGGTATCAATGCCGGAGTTAACGCAGTTTGAAAGAGTAAAATCGATGATGCGGTATTTTCCGCCGAAGGATACCGCGGGTTTTGCAAGACGGGTCGTCAGCGCGTAAAGACGGCTTCCCTGTCCGCCCGCAAGGAGCATGGCTACACATTCTTTTTTCTTGAACATTGCTTTTTGTTCCTCTCTTTATGATTTATATTAGATTTAGGTACTGCGCGTTTGATTTCCTTTTCGAGTCTGAAAATATGAGCCGCGTGGGGTGCAACTCTGATCGAGAGTGACTCCTCTCTCTTGTGCATCGGAATATCCTCGCTTCGAAGAATTCCTTCGTGCACAACGCCTCCGCCACCGTATTCGAGTCGGTCGGATGAAAATACTTCTCGCCACTCTCCCGCTATAGGAACACCGAAGCGGTATTCGGGATAGTAGACGGGACTGAAATTGATCACCGCAACGAGTCTGCCCTCACCGTCCGAGCGTGAGAAGACAATGACACCGCCCTCCGCGTTGTCGGCATCGATCCACTCGCATCCGTCCCAGCCGAGATCGCGTTTCCAAAGCTCGGGGGAGGAAAGATAGAGATGATTGAGATCTGCGGTGAAGTGCTGAAACTTTGCGTGCATCTCGTAGTCGAGCATAAACCATTCAAGGCTCTCCTCATACGCCCACTCGCGGTAGGGGGCGTATTCCGTGCCCATAAAGAGCAGCTTTTTGCCGGGATGCATCATCATCCAGCAAAGCCCTCCGCGCGCCCCCGCAAACTTGTTCCAATAGTCACCGGGGTGGCGGTCGAGATAGGACTTTTTGCCGTGAACGACCTCGTCGTGCGAGATCGGGAGCATATATTTTTCGCCGAAGGAATAAAGAAGCGAAAAAGTAAGCTTATCGTGATGGTATTTGCGGAATATGGGATCGGTCTCGGCATAGGAAAGGTTGTCGTTCATCCAACCCATGTTCCACTTGTAGGTGAATCCGAGAGCATCCTCACCCTCGCCCGTGATATCTATCTGCGCCGCGGATTCCTCGGCGATCATCATAAGCGCGGGATGCGCGCCCGCAAGATGCGCGTTGAGCTTTTTAAAAAATGCGATCGCCTCAAGGCAACGGTTGTCCCCATAGACGTTCGGCACCCACTCGTCGGGGCGTCTGTCATAGTCAAGATAGAGCATTGATGCTACCGCGTCAACGCGAAGACCGTCGATGTGGAAGACCTCCGCCCAATACGTCGCGTTTGAAATAAGGAAGGACTGCACCTCGGGACGTCCGACGTCAAATCGGCGTGTTCCCCAACCCGCGTGCTCGATGCGGTCGATGCCCTGGTATTCGTAGAGGGGCTGTCCGTCGAATTCGTAAAGACCGTGCGCATCCTTCGGGAAATGCGCGGGCACCCAGTCGAGGATGATTCCTATCCCCGCCCCGTGTGCGGCATCAACGAAAGCGCAAAAATCCTCGGGAGTGCCGAAGCGCGAGGTGGGTGCGTAATACCCCGTGACCTGATATCCCCACGAGCCGTCAAAGGGATGCTCCGCAACGGGCATCAGCTCGATGTGGGTATATCCCATCTGCTTTGCATAGGGTATCAGCTCGTCCGCAAGCTCGCGATAGGAATAATAAGACTCGTCATCGTGACGCTTCCAAGAGCCGAGGTGAACCTCGTATACGTTGATCGGACGGTCATACTCCCTCGCATTCGGACGGAAGGACATCCATCCACCGTCGTTCCATTCATAGGAAAGCGCGCCCGTATCTATGACGGATGCGGTCGCGGGCGGCTTTTCGGCAAAAGATGCGTAAGGATCGGCTTTCATCACTTCTCTGCCGTCCGCCGTGCGGATTCGGTATTTGTAGCACGTACCTTGAGGCAAGATATCGGTGAATATCTCCCATATACCGCCCTCGGTAATGCGCGTCAAGGGAAGTCCCGCACCCCACGAGTCAAAATCTCCGCAAAGAGAAACGGCTTGCGCGTTCGGCGCCCACACGCGGAAGGACATCTGCCCGTCCTCAATATGCATGCCGAGATATTCGTATGCCTTATAATTCGTTCCCTGATGAAAATAATAAGCCGCAAGATTTTCAGCCATTCGAACATCCCTCCCCTTTTTTATAATTCATTACCAAAGAATGTAATTAAATTATATATAGTAATATTATACTACATATTCCCCGCGAAAGTCAAGCCTCTTGGATTTATTATATTAAAAAATCGATTGATTTATTCCGATTTAACATCAAAAAAGCGCTGTTCTCCATGAAGAACAGCGCGAAAAAAGTTATTTTTTCTGTTTTATGTTTTTATAATACTCAAGCATCCTGTGTCTTGTGACGATGCCGATAAATGCACCCTCGTCGTCGGTAACGGGGAGAAAATTATGTGTCATGAGCTCCTCGAGCAGCTCATCTGCCTTTGCCGTGATTTTGACGGGCGGATTGCGGTCAGGTCTCAGGATATCCGCGATGTGCAGATCCTCGCATTCCTCAAGGCTCGCACCGCCGACGTCGATCAGATTCCAGAGCAGATCGCCCTCGCTGAGCGTGCCGATGTATTTTCCCTGCTTGGTGAGCACGGGGATCGCGGTGTAGCCGTGGTAACGCATCTTTTCAAGTCCCTGACGGAAGGTGTCGTCGTCCTCAAGAGTGGCAACTTGACTTTTCGGTATAAGGAAAAATGCCGCGTTCATATCAAGCCGCCTTTTCGGTGAGTGCGAAGATCATATCAATGAATGCATCTGCATCTTCATAGGCGATGAGTCTTCCATCCATAAAATCGAAGGATACAACGCAATATTCATCCGTGTAGCCTCTGACAGAGACAGTGACCCCGGAGCCGGGCTGCGATCGGAGCGCGACGTATACAGCGAACAGCTCTCCCTTTGGATCTTCATTGAAAGAAGCATCAAAATAAGCGACGTTTGATACCGTCTTCATATTCTCAAAAGCCTTAACGAGCGCACCGATCGCATCAGCATCGTCCGATACGTCAGAGGAAAAGGATATCTTGCCGTCCGTGCTTTCCACGTTTACTTTAACCGTCTCTCCGCCCGCGGTAAAGGTCATCGATTCGATAAGCTCGTAATTCGGGAGCCAGAGCTCGTCGGGATAGAGCTTTGCGGGCTCGACGCTGATAATATCAAGCCATTCGTCGGACGAGGAGAGGGTATAAACGAGCTTCGAGGTATCGGTATGAACGTAAATACTGCCATCCTCTCTCTGCGATCCGAGATAGATGACATACTCCTTCTTCTGAAGCACGCCGGTTTCGCCCTCGTCAGCATTATAGGAGATCACAATCTTTTTGCTCTCCGAGAAGCCAAACTCTCCCGCGGTATAGTCAAGTCCGACGCATTCCTCAAAGGCAAGTCCCGTGATGAGCGCGGAAAGACTGTCACCGAGATCGGTGCGGAGAGGAGTTTCGCGAGGGAGCGAGGACATTTCAACGAGTCCGCTTCTGAAATACCACTCGTATCTGTCGGTATAATCCGCGGAGTTGCCCGAAGGATAATAAACGAAATCTCTGTAATTGCCCGCATTACTGTACTCCACGCCGAGGATCTTCGCCTCGGTAATAACGGGGGGCGTTTCCTCGAGCACGAAATCGTGGATATCGAGCTTGAGCGAGGTCTTCACTGCCGACTCGATCATATAGACGGTATTCGGCGCGCCTGCCTCGGAGATGTAGTAGCTGGAATTGAAGGAGTTGATATTTCCGATGAAAAATTGCTTTGCAGTGCCGTCCGAAAAACTGAACTTGACCGTCATCGAGGGCGCGTCAAGACCGTATTCGGCAAGCTGCTCGGAGCTGACACCCTCAAGCTTATACTTTGATTTTGCGTTGTTGAGCGCGGTGACGATATTGGCAAACGCCATATTGTCAAGCGGGACATCGCCGTCCTCACTCCAATTCCACTCGGTCGCCTTATCGTTGAGCGCAAAGGTAAGATTCTCTTCCCCGTGCTTCAGCTCAAGCCCGACGAGCAGAGTGTGGTCGATCGCGGCGATCTGATGGGACTGCTCTGCGGTTGTTTCGTCCGCCTCGTCCTCACGCCACATCGGACTTGCAAAGAAGTACACGGCGAGAAGGACGAGCAGAACGGCGAGTAAAATAATGATTGATTTAAACTTTTTCATATTGGCTTTAATTATCTGCTGCGGCGACGGATCCAGTAGATGATTCCGCCTCCGAGAACCGCGCCGGGGATGATGAAGATGAGGATGGTTCCCCAGATATTCGCATCAATTGCCGTGGTGGTGATAAGAGTTTCGGAAAGCTCAACACCGGGAATCTCGGGCAGCGACGAAGTGAAGTTACCCGTGAGGTAGTTCATCGCGCTGTAAAAAGCGTAGAAGTTGCCGCCGTTTGTGTAAGTGATAAGGCTGTCGGAGAGGAATCCGCCCGATGCGATCCAGCAAAGAGTCGCGCCGTTTTCCTTTTCCGCAACAACGCCGAGATTCTTCACGCCCGCCTCGCCGTTCTGACCGCCGATGACGGAATACGCCTTATCGGTGGTGGTGAAGATCGGGGTTGCGGTCACGCCCGAGGTCTCAGCGACCCGGATGGCGTGCGAATTCGAAAGGAGAACGGAGATATTGTTCTGCGCGATATAAGCCACCGAATTATGCGAATCGCTTACGGTAGGATAGATAACTGCGGGGGACTGGATATACGCGCCCGTGCTTCCCTCGTAAACCGTTCCCGCCTCCGCCGAGAGACCGAACTCTGCGACTACCGAGGCAAGAGTCTTGAACTGATCCGCACCGTTTGCGGTGATGAGCAGGAGATTACCGCCGTTCGAGAGGTAGTTCGAAATAGTTGCCGCCTCGAGCGCGGTGATATCCGACGTGGGATTATTGATAACGATGCAGGTGCAATCTGCGGGAACGGGATCACCGAGGGCGAGATTGATGCTATCGTATCTGAAGCCAACACTGTCGAGATTATTGGTCACAACCTCGGGGAACTCCGCCTCACCGTGACCGCTGAGGAGATACATCGAGGGCACGGTCTCCGCGCAAACGTATTCGATGCCGAGGGTGAGTACGCTGTCAAAATACTGAACGGGTGTGAACTTGTAGCCGTAATAGGACTCGTACATCGCGCCATAGCTTGCGTACTCCTCGTAGCTCATCGAGTAATTGATATCTGCGTTGTAGAAAAGGAAGAAATCGTAATAGTCGATGACTTTTACGCGCTTCTCTGTTTCGATAATAACGCTGTTTTCGTTAAGTGCCTCTGTCTGATATTTTTCAAGGAAGGAGGGATCGCGGGTGGGATCGACTCTTTGAAGCGTTATTTTGGAATTAAGGGAGGAGTATCTGTCAAGGAAGGTCTTGAAATCACTGTCCTCATATCCGTCGGTGCAGACGTAGTAGATAGTGATCTTATCCTTAACTCCCGCCACGAAGCTCTGGCTCGTGCCGGAGATATCGAACTTGCCCGTTCCGCTGGTGTCGATCATTGTAAGCTTTGTCGGAAGCGAGCCGACAAGCATATTGACAACGACTAAAACGGCGAGAAGGATCAAAGAGATAACGACCGCGTAGGTGCCGCTTTTTCCTCTTCTGTCAAAGAGGGGCTTTTTATTCATATTGTTATTCATATCGCACCTCCGTCAGCTCCAGCGGCGCTTGTCAAAGGACTGCACCGTAAGGAAAATAAAGAACACAGCAAAGGAAATATAGTATACCACCGCTCCGACGTCGAAAATACCGCCGAGGAAGGTGTAGTATCTGTCAAAGAGAGCAAGATACTCAAGCATTTTCGGGAATGCGGAAGCATAAAGCTCGGAATTGATAAAATAGATCGCCACGGTGGGAACGAGCGTTACTACCGCAACGATAGCCGCGATAACGTAGTTTTTGGTAAGGAAATAAACGATAAGAGCAAGCACGATCGCAAGAACCGCAAAACAAGCGAAGGACGCAAGCGCAGATGCGGGGATAAGTCCGACGAGCGAACCGAGCAGGTAGAGCGCAAGCGAGGTGACGATACCGCCGATAGCGGCGATAAGCTGATTCTCGGTCAGCGAGGAAACGAAGGTGCAGACCGCGATAAGTGCCGCGCCGAGGAGGAAAAATCCGAGAAGCGCGCTGTAAGCCGACGCGAAATTGACCGCGCCGTACATACCGATAATTATGGGAGTAACACCCATACCGAGGCAGGCAACCGCCCATACTGCGAGCATAGCGAAATACTTACCGAGCACAACCTGCGCCGAGCTTACGGGAAGCGAATAAAGAAGCATATCCGTCTTATTTCGTCTGTCCTCCGACATCGAACGCATCGTAAGTATCGGGATGATAAGCAGAAGCACGATCATAAGGTTGCTGAGTGCGTACTCGTAGGACGCGTACTGACCGATAAAGTTGAGTGCCGTCGCGAAGATTCCCGAAAAGAGCCAGATAGCGGCGAGGAATACGTATCCCGACACGTTGATAAAATATGACTTGAATTCACGTTTGAAAATAGCGATCATTATTCGTCGTCCTCCTCATCCGAAGAACCGAAGAGGGGCTTGTAATCGTCCTCTTCCTTCTCCTTCTTTTTTGCGGGCTTCTTTTCCTCGGGAGAGTCGTCCTCTTCCTCGGTGACCTCGGCGATCAGGCTTGCATCCCTCTCGTCGGTTCCGTAGGCGAGCTGGAGGAAGATGTCCTCGAGCGTGCTCTCGTCGGTGTGCATTTCGAGTATCGGCATTTTCGCCTCGGCAAAGGCATTGAAGAGAGCCTCGCGGACGTCTGCGGAGTATGTGATCGAAGCGTTTACGATGCCGTCGTTTTCGGAATATTCGGCGCTCTCGACACCCGAAATAGCCGAAATAAGCTTTTCGGCACGTTTTTTGTCGCCCTTGATCTTGAGAGTCAGACCGTTGCCGCCCGCGCGTGCCTCAAGATTTTCGAGAGTTTCGTTGGCAACGATATTGCCCTTTGAGATGATGATAACGTGGTCGCAGACCGCGCTTATCTCGGCGAGAATGTGGCTCGAGATGATAACGGTCTTGATACGTCCGAGCTTACGGATAAGGTTTCTGATCTCAATTATCTGCGCGGGGTCGAGACCGACCGTCGGCACGTCGAGGATGATAACGTCGGGCTCGCCGATCATCGCCTGAGCGATGCCGACACGCTGACAGTATCCCTTTGAGAGATTGCGGATGAGGCGGTCGCGGACGTCGTAGATCTGCGTCAGCTGCATGACCTCCTTGACGTGGCGCAGGCTCTTTTCAAAGGGAACGCCCTTTGCCTCTGCAACGAACATCAGATACTCGCGGGGAGTCATTTCGCCGTAAACAGGCGGCTGCTCGGGGAGATATCCGATATGTCGCTTTGCCTCGAGGGGCTCCTCAAAGATATCGTGACCGTCAACCGTGACCTCACCCGAGGTAGCGGCAAGACAGCCTGTGAGTATGTTCATAGTGGTCGATTTGCCCGCACCGTTCGGACCGAGCAGACCGTATATCTTTCCGGGCTTGATATCGAAAGATATACCCTTAACGGCAAGATGACCGCCGTAATTCTTAGTTAGATTTCTGACCTTAATCAAAATTCGTAACCTCCTTGTAAATTATACCAATCAGCCAATTGTAAAACTGCGTTTTACAATTGAAAATCGCGCGCTTATCGCCGCGTGCCAAAATCTACGATTTTGGCAGCTCCCCTCGGCGCGCGGGCTCGCCTCGCTCGCCTAAAAGGTGTTTTTTCGGTCGGCAAAGCCGCCGAAAAAACGGATTTTATCAAAATTTACGTAATTCTGCAATCGGCTAAATTATACCAATATATAGAATACCATTAAACTGTGTCGTGAGGATGATGTATTTTTGAAAAAATTATGATTGTGTGAAGAAAGTAGGATAATAATATATTTTCTATCAATTACTCACCGCCAAAGTCTCCCCGATTTTTCATCTTCATACACCCTTGCACATTTTTAGAGCGAATCTTTTTATGCGCAAAAAACTTAGACTTTTAACAGTACAAAAGTTTGACTTAACTCAGAAAAATATGTTCGCACTCTCAAAATCAGCCTTCCCCGGTGGGGGAAGGTGGCAGCCGAAGGCTGACGGATGAGGCGCCAAATAAGATACTGTTTTTCGAGCGTAGCGAGAAAATCTTCCCGATTGGATATCTGAACAGTTATATCCTGAATTATAAATAGGGCGAATTTCCATCGCATATCGGTTCGCACTTGGTTTAGTCAAAGGAAACTACTTCGTGCGGTTACCGTTTTGAAGATTTTTGCCAAGGCAAAAATCGGTATCTCATTG
The DNA here is from genome assembly GCA_045644325.1 of Eubacteriales bacterium. Taxonomy (GTDB): domain Bacteria; phylum Bacillota; class Clostridia; order Oscillospirales; family CAG-272; genus CAG-390. Next base: position 31,541 of record JAZRGT010000039.1, read on the forward strand.
GCGCCTCATCCGCCGCTTTGCGGCACCTTCCCCCACCGGGGAAGGCTGGTTTTGAGAGTGCGAACATAGCTTTCTGAATAAAGTTTTTTATTGACTGTAAATTTATGTACAACATATTATCTCGATCAATGGTATTTCGCACAAATATTTGAGGCTGTTACATTTTCTCAATGCAACAGCCTTCTACTCATTCAAATATATTTAATTCAGAAACTGAATTTTATGCTTTTATTCCTGTGACGATAAAGTTAAATCCACCCGTCCATTCAAAACTGCTATCATTTTCAAAATTGTTGGTTACATAATCCAACTTTACCCTCATCAGTTCTATCAAGCGTTTAAGTTTATGATCGTCAAATCCATGTTCAATATAAACATCTTTTTTATCATTATAACGTGAAGTAATCCACGCGATGTCGTCTTCGATTTCCTTTTTCAGTAATTCCTGTCTGTATTCAAGGGGATATTTTTCGTCGTTGTAATTGAATGTGTATGCAAATGGATGTATTTGAATATGCTTCAATCCGCAGATTTCAAACATTTTGGGATAACGCAGGGCGTGCCATTCTTCACTTTGGTTAAAATCGGTGTTTTTTCTCGCGTATTTGGAAAAAATATGCATTTCTTCGCTCGACAACCTTTGAAGCTCATCTGCGCCGTCGAAAGGATAATCTCCTTGCCATACGATACGCGGGATTGCATTTGTCGCTATTACACAAGATACTACACCTCCGGGCTTGCACACGCGGATCATTTCTTTCAAGCCTGCAACGGGATCGGATAAAACACCGATATAAGTGTAATTTGTTACTGCATCATAAGTATTATCACTTGTAGACAAGTCAAAACCGTCATCAAGCCTTAACGTGACCTTATCGCTCAAATTAAGGTCTTGGAGCTTTCGATTGCCGTACTCAATAAACCCTTGATTTATATCGAATCCATCAATGTGACCGCCGATTATATCTGTTGCCAAATATCGTGCAAATACACCGGTCCCGCAGCCTGCGTCAAGCACATAGCTATCAGGAGTTATTCCAAGCCATTTATAGAAAAGAGGGCGCATATCCTCGGTAAACCGAAATGAGCGATTTTCAAATCCAGAATAATTCTGCCATGCTTTCCAAATCTCATTACTGCTTTTATTGATATTCATTCTCCGCTCCTCCTCATTATTGTCAATAACTCTTGTGCTCACTCTTCCCCTCTCGCGAGGACTTTAAGTGTCGTGTTTTTTCCAAGCGTTTCATACGATGCGCGCTTGATCCTTCCGATCACGATATCTCCGTTGCCCGAAACCGAGATATGCGCCTCGCCGACGGTGAGTTCGGGCGCATCAAATTCACCCGATCCGCGAACGGTCAGCTTCAGAGTATCCACCTCGCCGCCGCATTCGACATCCCCCGAGCCCGCGATGCTGACATTCATCTCGTCACCGACAACCTCCCTCGCCTTGACGCTTCCGCTTCCCGCTATGGTAATAAGGGGAGCGCAAAGCGACTCGGCTTCAACGTCGCCCGATCCGCTGACAGAAATATTCGTTCCGAAAGCCACGCGCCCGACCTTGACGTCACCGCTGCCCGAAATACTGCAATGCATTCTGTTGCAATCGGCGGCGGTCACGTCACCGCTGCCCGCGACGGATATTTCAAGAATGCCGCAGGAGGGCTCTATATTGCAATCCGAAGAGCCGCTGACCGAAATTTTGAATACACCGCCCCGTTCGCAGGGGAGATAAACGGTCAAGGCGTTCCGAGTACGGCTCTGGAAATCCATAATCGACTTTTTGAAAGAAATTTCAAGAGTATCTCCGTTTGCCTCGGTAATCAGGTGGGATAAAAATTTCGAATTACCGCTTGCGACCACTCTTCCCTTTCCTTCAACCGTGCTTTTTATATAAAAATCACAGGGCATAGTCAGCTTTGCTGTAACGGATGAAAATTCGGAAAAATCGCGGCAAAGATCTCCCTTGATGCCGTCGGAGACATCTTCGTGATCTTCAGCCTCAATAAATCTTATCTCCCCGCCGCCGACGTTCACGGCATTGCACCGCTTGAGATCGGCGCGGCTTCCGTCGGTAAAATATGCGATGTGATTTTCCGAGTCTATCCTCTCGACCGTTTTGGAGGAATAGCAAGCACGGTTCTCGTGTGAAAATACGTAATTCAGTCCGTCTCTTTTCTGCGGAAAAGGCACGATCTTGCCCTGATCGCTCTCAACTCCGAAAAGACTCTCGATCGGGATGTTCAATATCTCCGCGATTTCTGGAAAGAGTGTAACGTCGGGATATCCGAGTCCGTTTTCCCACTTTGAGATTGCCTGCGGAGTGATGCCGAGCTTGTTCGCAAACGCTTCCTGAGTCATTCCCGCACGGCGTCTTGCTTCAAGAACGATATTACCGAAATTCTCTATTCCTGCCATTTTTGACCTCCGTCGATTTTATATTAGCATAATTATACAACATAATTATATAAAAGTCAATCATCGGGAAGTTTAAAAATCGGTACATTTGCATTACTTATCTTAAATTACACATAAAAAACACAACCGTCGGTTAAGTAATCGCATCTTAACAAAAACCGTGTTGATTTTTCCCATATTTTGTGATATAATATATCTATCGAATATTTATCCGGAGGTCATAAAAATGACGAAACAGGAACTTCTTAAATACGCCGACCACACTCTCCTCGCTCCCACCGCGACCGAGGCTGATATCAAGGTCATCTGCGACGATGCGATCAAGTACGAGACCGCATCCGTCTGCATTCCCGCAACTTACATTCCCTTTGCCCGCGACTACACCGAGGGCAAGCTCAATCTCTGCACCGTTATCGGCTTCCCTCTCGGCTACACCACCACGGCGGGCAAGTGCGCCGAGGCACGCGACGCGATCGCAAACGGAGCCTCCGAGATCGATATGGTTGCCAACATCTGCAATATCAAAAACGGCAAGTTCGACCTTGTCGAGGAGGACATCCGCGAGGTCAAAAAGGCTTGCGGCGACAAGATCCTCAAGGTCATCATCGAGACCTGCCTTCTGACCGATGAGGAAAAGATCAAGATGTGCAAGATCGTCGGCGCGGCGGGCGCGGACTACATCAAGACCTCCACCGGCTTCTCCACCGGCGGGGCGACCCGCGAGGATATCGCACTCTTTGCCGCAAACGTTCCCGAGGGCGTCAAGATCAAAGCGGCGGGCGGAATCCGCTCCTTTGAGGACGCCGAGGACTTCGTAAAGCTCGGCGCAACCCGTCTCGGCACCAGCGCGCTCGTTAAGCTGATGAAGGCTGAAGAGGTCAAGGGATATTAATGAATAATTACGTCAGCGAATTCAAAAAATTCATCAATCGCGGAAACGTGGTTGATATGTCGGTCGGTGTTATCGTCGGTAGTGCCTTCACCGCGATCGTCACCGCGATGAGCAATAATATCCTCAAACCGATCGTAAACTATATTCTTGCGACTCTTTTTAATGCCGAGTCGCTCAGCGAGATCTACACCTACCTCAAGGTTGCCTACACCGACACCCTTGATGACGCGGGCAACGTCATCGGTCAGGAGATCGACCTCGCCAACTCGATCTATATCGACTGGGGCGCGTTCATCAATGCTGTCATCAACTTCTTCCTCGTCGCCATCGTTCTCTTCACCATCCTCAAGGTGGTCAACAAGGTTCGAGAGGACCGCAAGGAGATCAGCGAAAAGATCGCGGAAAAGACTCTTGATCGCAAAGAACGCAAAGAGCTCCGCGCACACGGCATCAAGATCACCGATAAGGATGCCGTAGAAGCATATTTTGCCGAAAAGAAGCGTCTCGCCGAAGAAGCCGCAGCAAAAGCCAAGGCAGAAGCCGAGGAAAAGGCGCGCATCGAGCGCGAGCAGAACCCGACGACGGAGGACTTGCTTAAGAAGATACTTGAGGTTATCAGTAAGTAAGTACTGTCCCGCTTGGCGGGAGACAAATAGTGAATTCCCGAGCCTCAGCTCGGGAATTTTCAATTTTAATTAAAAAAATCCGCTCCTGTTGTTAATGCAGTACAGACCACGATCTCCTCATCCGTCAGCCTTCGGCTGCCACCTTCCCCGCTGGGGAAGGCTTTTTAAGCAACTGCGAACATTGATTAAAGAGATATAGTTTAACCTTAACACCTGAAAATATCGATTAAAGAATCAATCCGATCAATAAAACTTTTTGTCATAGCTCGTGAATTGGATTTGATTTTATATAAAAGCTGACACTGTTCAGGAGTATCAAGCGGAATTATCAATAAGCCTTCCCCAGCGGGGAAGGTGGCAGCCGAAGGCTGACGGATGAGGAGATCGTGGTCTGTACTGCATTATATCAAGAAAAGCAAATCACATCGAAATCATACCGATTAGCGATCATTTCGCTGATTCTAACAAAAAATCCTTAGTATTCTTTGCGGTTCGTTCAAGTGACGATCAAAAACTCTTGACAAATCCCCATAAAAATACTATAATATATATGATTATACTTTTTCGGAGGTACAGTAATGAAAGCAGTAATTACAGTTACGGGTAAAGACAACGTAGGAATCGTTGCAAAGGTTGCAACCGAATGCTCCTCTATGGGCGCGAACATCATCGATATTTCGCAGAGCGTTCTGCGCGAGTATTTCGCGATGATCGTTCTCGTTGATATCGACGGACTCTCCTGCGCTTTCGGCGATTTCGTTGACAAGATGAATGCGCTCGGCGAGGAAAACGGTCTTCGCATCGCAACGATGCACGAGGATATTTTCAATTCGATGCACCGCATCTGATCGGAGTAGACTATGCTGAACATTCACGATATACTTGAAACCATAAATATGATACGCGAGGAAAATCTCGATATTCGTACCATCACAATGGGAATATCGCTGATCGACTGCGCGGGCGACGATATAAACGTAGTCTGCGATCGCGTATACGATAAGATCACCAAGAAGGCTGAGCGACTCGTTTCGGTCGGCGACGATATTGAAAAGCAGTACGGCATCCCGATCGTTAACCGCCGCGTTGCCGTCACGCCCATTTCGATCCTCGGCGGAAGATTTTCTTCCGAGGACTACATAAAGCTCGCAAAGACCCTCGACCGCGCGGCTGATACCCTCGGTATCAATTTCATCGGCGGCTACGGCGCACTCGTTCAGAAGGGTTGCACCGTCGGCGAGGAACAGCTCATCGAATCCATCCCCTACGCTCTTGCCGAGACCGAGCGCGTTTGCTCGTCGGTCAACGTCGCATCGACCAAGGCGGGCATCAATATGGATGCCATTCAGAAGATGGGCGACATTATCGTCAAGACCGCCGCTCTGACCGCAGACCGCGATTCGATCGGCTGCGCAAAATTCGTCGTGTTCGCTAACGTACCCGAGGACAACCCCTTTATGGCGGGCGCGTTCCACGGCGTTACCGAGCCCGAATGCGTTGTAAGCGTCGGTGTTTCGGGCCCCGGCGCGGTTGCATCGGCAATCCAGCGAGTCGGCGACTGCGACCTCACCGCTATCGCTGAGACCGTCAAGAAGACGGCGTTCAAGATAACGCGCGTAGGTCAGCTCGTTGCATTTGAGGCGTCAAAGCGTCTCGGCGTTCCCTTCGGAATCGTTGACCTCTCTCTTGCGCCTACTCCCGCGATCGGCGACTCGGTTGCTCACATTCTTGAAAATATGGGGCTTGAGACCTGCGGCTGTCCCGGCACTACCGCGGCACTCGCACTCCTCAATGACGCCGTCAAGAAGGGCGGAGTTATGGCATCCTCACACGTCGGCGGACTTTCGGGCGCATTCATTCCCGTTCCCGAGGACGCGGGTATGATCCACGCCGCACGCATCGGTGCGCTCACTCTCGAAAAGCTCGAGGCTATGACCGCGGTTTGCTCGGTTGGACTTGATATGATCGCAATCCCCGGTGACACCCCCGCATCGACCATCTGCGGCATCATCGCGGACGAGATCTCGATCGGTGTGGCTAACACCAAGACCACGGCTGTCAGAGTCATCCCCGCCGTCGGCAAGAAGGTCGGCGACGAGGTTGTATTCGGCGGACTTCTCGGAAGCGCGCCCATTATGCCCGTCAACACCTATTCCCCCGCTAAATTCATCGCGCGCGGCGGACGTATTCCCGCGCCCATTCACAGCCTGAAGAACTAATAGGTAGATAAAATGATCGAAAGAAAAATTTACCGTGACATAACCACGGGCGAGGAGCGCGCGCTTTACGGACTCCGTAACGCCGACATTATTGCCTGCAATTTTGAAGGCGCGGAGGACGGCGAATCCGCGCTGAAGGAGTGCATCGGCATCAACGTGCGCAATTGCAATTTCTCGCTCCGCTATCCGCTCTGGCATTGCACAGATTTTGCACTCCGCGAGTGCAAGCTCGGTGCAGGTGTCCGCGCGCCGATATGGTACTCTAAAAACGGCTCCTTTACCGACTGCGAGATACTCGATGTCAAGGCTCTGCGCGAGTGCGAGAATATCAGTCTTGAGCGTTGCACCGCCACCTCCACCGAATTCGGCTGGAGATGCCGCGGAATCAATATCAAGGAATCCGAGGTCACGAGCGAATATTTTCTTTTTGAGAGCCGCGACATTAAGCTCGATAATTTTACGCTCAACGGCAAGTATTCATTCCAATATACCGAAAACGTTGAGATCTCAAACTCCACGCTCAACACCAAGGACGCCTTCTGGCACGCCAAGAACGTCACCGTGCGCGACAGCGTTGTGAAGGGCGAATATCTCGCGTGGTATTCGGAAAATCTCACACTCATCAACTGCCACATCGTCGGCACACAGCCGCTTTGTTATTGCAAGGGACTAAAGCTGATAAATTGCACCACAGAGGGCTGCGACCTCTCCTTCGAGTATTCCGAGGTCGACGCGACCGTCAAGGGCGATATCCTCTCGGTCAAGAACCCGCTTTCGGGCAGGATCGTTGCAGATTCGATCGGTGAGATCGTCCGCGAGGGAAGCGTTAAGGAATGCGATTGTGAGATCATAGTTGCTGATCGTTAAAACCAAATATAATAAAGAACTCGGATATTGATAAGCTCCAAGCTTTCCAATATCCGAGTTTTTTCTGTTTAATCAGTTCAAATCCTTCGCCACGTAAACCGCGCTGTGGTCGGGATGAGATATGATGATCGGCACGTCGCTGATGAATCTCACCGCGAAGAACGCATTTTCGGGCACTCCGCGCTTTTTCAGCGAGAGCCAATCGAAGTATTCGTAGTCTCCGTCAACCTCGTCGCCGACGATGTTGAGCCGTTTGACAACGAGCGGTGCGGCACTCGCCTTGATTGAGCGCACCATTTGCGAGCGGTGCTCAAAATAAAGCTCGATCGTCACGTCCGCGGCGGCGTGAGTCATATTCATAACCGTGAAGATAAAATCGTCCTCACGGGCGGTATTAAGCTCCGTAAACACCCACGTGTTCGCGCCCGAACGCTCCCGACCTCTTTTGTAAAGTCTGTCGTGCTCTACACGCGCTCCATCGGGGGCAGAATACGGCAGAGTGATCGTCCTTTGCGGTGTGCCGACAATGAATTCCTCAACCGAGGCGATCTTGGTCATAAGATATTTAGTGCTCTCCTTATGCGCCGAAAACGCTGTGTAAGCATTATATTCCGAAACGGGAAGCAAGCAGACCTTCGGGCGGATAAGATCATAACCGCGCATCATAGACTCTGCCGTGCCGCATTGGAATCCGTGGTGGGGTACCTGAAGAATATCAGCTTTCAGATATTCACCGAACTTTTCGGGCAGACGCGCGTCGCTGAAGGATGCATCGGTCGCCCAAAGTATGACCTGTCCCGCAAGCTCCATACGGATAACGAGCGAGGACGCGTTTATGTTCGAAGAACGGTGGATGGTATCATCCATCGAGGCAAGAATTTCGAGATTTGCACCGCCGACCAAGTATCTTTGACCCGTATGAGCAATATAAGCGACACCGCCCGAGCGGCGGATCTGCTCCCACATTTTAGGAATATTAGTTTTTCCAGAAGCATCCTCAAAGCGTTTGTCCTTTTTCTCAAGCTTGGGATAGTGCAGGAAATCATCACCTTCGGGGAAATTGAGTATGTAGCGCTCGACCTCGACGCGGTCGCCGTACTGCTCCATAAATCCGATGAAGCAGAGGTAGTGATCGCTGTGCGGATGCGTAAGTATCCACGCCGCGATCACGGGCTTTTCGTCGGGTGCGCCCTCTTTAAGGCACTTAAACAGTCTTTCGCGATCGGGCTCGAAATCTCTGCCGCCGTCAATTACGATGAATCGTCCGTCGGTCAGGCGGATAACGTAGGACATACCGAAATCCTCAAGCTCGATCTGCGTGATCTGCGCAGAAACCGAGGAGCCGCAGGGCTTGTCGGTAAAATCAAAATACCTGCAATTTTCCTCAACGGCAACGGTAAACTCGCCAAGAGGCTCAAAATAATTCAGAAAAACGCCCAGATCCCCGTTCGAATACGCCGCAAAGCGGTGACAACCGTTTACGTGAGCTTCTTTTTTTATATATCCGTGCTCCTCAAGAGACTTGCAATATTCGTCAAAATCGCGCTCGCAGATATTCTGCATCATAAAAATGCGGTTTGATGAGTTCGTACGGTTTTCAATGCAACCGGGTAAATTAAAAAGCTCCACTTTGTTCTCCTGAAATATATTCGTAAATCACGCTCACGCCCTCGCTCTCGCCGCATACCTTGATGGCGGGGTCTGAAATATAAACCGTTTTCGTCGCCTCATCGTAGCGGCAACCGTAGTATTCGTCGCCAACGAGATTATAATAGGGAACGTGATATCCTTCTTCAACCTCAACCGTGAGACAATCCTCCCACACGATTCCGAAAACAACGTTACTGTCGGGCATAACGTATTCGTCGCCCTCCGCAAGTGCTTTACCGTCAAGAAGGATCCAACCGTCGCTGATCTTGCCCTCCATACAGAAAATGCTGTCGCCGAGTGAGAAGCGCGATCCATAATCAAGATGGCTGGTGCTGATAACAGTCTCGGTCACTATGTCTATAAAAATAATGTCGTGCGCGTTCGGGATAAAGCTTCCGCGGAGAACGATATCGCCCTCGGGCATCACGAAAATGCCGCTCTCAACGTCCACCTCGTCACAGCTCCAACCCGAGAAAAGATATCCCTGCTTTGTTGGTGTATAGCCGAGATCGACCGTCTCGCCCGCGTTGACGCAGATTGAGCCGTAGCTCACGCCGTCGATGGTAAAATAAATGTAATTATCACCCGAGGAGAAGATTCCGTAAACGTCCACGTTGCCCGCAGGCATCTCAAACACACCGAGAGAAAGATCCGCGCCCGCACTGTGCCAAGCAAAGACACAGCCCTGTTGCTCCTCGTTCGGACGAAGCGTTACAACATCACCGAAGAAATATTCATCAGCATAGATGAGTTCACCGTCAATATAATAATTGAGCGAATATTTGCTCTTGCCGAAGCTGCCGATAAATACTATATCGCTGTCGGAGACCGAAATAATGCTGCCCGGCTCGCTATGCGGAGTCTCGTTGCTGCTCCAGCCCGAAAACTCATAACCGGCCTTGACTTCGATACCGCGGACGGTGTAAATCTCTCCGTATACCACGTTATCGCAGTAGACCTCAATGCCGTCGATAACGTACCGCACCGTGTGGTGATTCGGCGCGGAGACCGCTTCGAAAAACACGTCGTGCGCGGGCATCGTGAAGGAATTGCCGTCGAGTACGGCAATATCGCCCGTTGACCAGCCGCTTACGGTGTGACCGTATTTATGCGCGGGCTCAGCAAGCGTAACGAGAGTGCCCTGCTTTGCGGGGAGGCGCGAAACGGTCTCGCCGTCAAGGATATAAACCACCTCGGGATCGCGCATAGTCGAGTAAACGTCCAGATCCGACTCGGGCATAAGCTCGGGCAGATCCGACCATCCCGAAAAGATCTTGCCAACGTCCGCCTCGGGAGTGTGAGGAATCGTAAGCGTTGCTCCCGCGTAATGGGGCACCGAAAGATAAAGATCACCGTCAACGTAGAAATTAAGGTAGTAAACCGTCTTTTCAGTCTTATAGACGGCTGTAAAGCTCAAATTTTCGCCGATCACCGCAGGCAGCTCGCCATCCCAACCGACGAACTCGTAAACAACCTCGCCGAAGGTCAGCTCGCTCACCTCGGGAGGCGCGGGAGGAATAAGAGGATCTCCGTAGTATCCTTCCACTACGATAACGGGCGAACCGTTCGCAAAAACGCCTATCTCGGTATCAAAAACAATAGAATATACCTTTTTCGCTCCGGGAACGAATTCTGCCGCAAATGTCATATTTTCGTCAACGGAAAGCTCATAGCCGCCGTTGAAAAGCTGTCCGCGAGCATCGCGCCAGCCGACGAATTCATAATAACGCACCGCATCCTCGCGCTGCTCAAGCTCGGGCAGGACGATCTTACCGTTCTCGGGTATCTCGGACATCACGGCTTGCTGACCGTCGCCGTAATCGAGAACGAGAGTGAATCCCACCGAAATGCGCTCCCAATTAATATCAAGAGTCCAGGCCCTTCCGTTCTTTTTGAGAGTAGTGCCCGAATATTTGTAAAGTGATGCGCCGATACGGACGTCGGAGTAAGTGCCGTTTTCATACTGTAAAACAAAGCCCTCCGCATCCGCAAGATTGCCCTTGAACTCTGCACTCTTGCCGCCGCCCGGCAATTTGCCGTACTCGGTGCGGACGATCACCTTGAATTCCGCGTCCTTTTCGAGATAGACCGCGGTAAATGTCATTGCGCGGTCGACGGTGAATGCGGCATCGGAGGTTATCTCGCCGCCGTCGTACGAGAATCCCGAAAGCTCATAGATAAAGGCTTCGCTCTCCTTCTTCGTCGGCATCGAGCCGAGGAGCGCGGAGGCACTCGTCACCGTACCCTCTTTGATAAAGAATTCGGTGGTCGCGCCTTCCGCAAATCTTCCCTCGCCCGCGATGAATCTCACGCGGTAGCTGTATTCAAGAATGGGATAGATATGCATTCCCTCGTAGGTAATGAATGGGGGCTCACCCGTGTCGTACGGAAGTCTCTCGCCGTCTCGGGTGATCGAATACTCCCAACCGACAAGCTCCGCGCGCACGTCCTCGCTGACCGTCATATCGACCGCTTCAAGCGCGGCTGACGGAAGAGTCGTTGACGAGATTATATGCTCGTAAGCCTTACCGAGCGCATCGTAAACGTAGACACGGACCTCGGAAGGCGAGGGAGGAGAGGTTGTTTCGGGAGGCTGCTCGGTAGTGATCTCCTCGGTCACTTGAGCGGTCGTTTCGGGAGGAGTAACGCTCGTTTCGGGAGCGCAGGTACCTACCGTGTCCGTCGTTACCTCACCGCCGCTCGGCGTGCAAGCATACAGAAGCACGGAAACGAATATTAAAATTATAAGCAAAACCGATTTTTTCATAAACCGTGCTCCTTTCAAAATTTCAGTTGCTAACGCCGACGGTAGTTACACCGTCGGCATTTATAGGTCACTCGGCTCTTGCATCCGAGCCGAAATCGCGGAGAATATTCTCCGAGAAAACGTATATCTGGAAGCCGTCTGCATCATTGGGTGATTCGTAATGGCGCAGATAGCATTCATCCATCCACTTCTGCCAGCTCTTCGTGGTAAACACGCTTCTGTACTCGGTGGCGGAGAGAATAACGAAATATTCGCCCACGCCCTCTTGGTCGTTATACCAGTTAAGGCTCGACTGATAATGGCGTCCGATAACGCCCTTGCGGTCATCGATATCCATATTACGCACGCGCACCTCGGAATCGCTCAGCAGGGTGATCGCCTGTGAGTACCAGAAGGTCGCATAGCCGTATTCAAGCCCCTCCTCAACGAGGAATTCGGCAAGGCGGTGATTGGTGTTATCGCGGCCGTATTCGGGATCGAGTGCCTTGACCTCGTCAGCAAAAACGAGAGAGGACAGAATCACCACAGCAAGCACGAGCGCGCTGATTCTCGAGAGCACCACAGCCGCGCCGCCGTTTTCCCTGACCTCGTAAAGACCGAGGTCGGAAACGAGATCGCGCAGACCGCAAACGGTCAGCATCGCGGCACTGCCGATTATGGGCATCAGGCGCCAGTTTGCCGCGCTGAGCTCGCCGCAGATATAACCGAAAATTACAACAGCCGTAAGCACGAAATGCGCCCACACCATAAGTCTTACGCCGCGCGACTTGATCTTGCCGTAAAGACAAAGGATCACCACGGGCATAACGAGAAGAATTATACCGACAGCAATGCGGAAGAAATACTTCATCGACTCGGCATCGAAAAGGGGAGCATTCTGCGCCATATTGACGCCAAGGAGAGTAAAATAGTGATTTACGAATTTCTGCGCATTGGAAAGCCAGTTTGAAACAGCCGACCATCCAGAATATCCCGCGGCATAGCCCGCGCGAATCGCGCCGTCATTCGTGATAACCTTGAGAAGCATAATGCCGCCAAGCGTTCCCGCCGCGATAACAACCGCGCTCGCAAGCGCGGGGATCGTTTTCTTTGTAACGAGCCCGTCCTTTGCCGAAAGCAGTCTTTCAGCCGCAAAAGCCGCTGCAGCGGGTAAAACGGTCAGAACAACGATCTGCATTCCGTTCGTTGCGCTTCCGATGGATATGCCAAGAAGCAGAGCGCCCCATACGATCGCACCGACAGTCTTCCCTTCCTCGAGCGCATCGCAAAAACGCATACCGAGACCAAGAAGATAAAACATCAGAACGAGTCCGAGACTGTAATAAATGGTGTGTCCCCACATCATCTCGCAAAGCTTGTCCGAGCAGGAAAGGAGCATAAATACCGCAAAAACTGCGGTAGAGCTCCAAAGATGCGAGAATTTCGCGCTTCTTGCGCAGAAATAGATACCGCCCGCGAAAAGCACGGCAAAGATCGCCATACCGAGATTATGTGCCGTCATACCGAAGCCGAAAAGCTTTATAAGCGGCTGCATTATCCAAACGGTCGAGAAAGGCAGAAGTGCGGCATAGTTATACTGAGGATCAAAAATGCCGTTGCCCTCGATCGCGGCGTTTGCCCAATACATAGTATCGGTGCAGTCGGAGTGGAAGAATCCCTCTCCGGGGCCATATATATAATAGAAAGCAAGATACAGCGCGGCAAACAGCGGCAGAGTCGCGATCAGAGCGTACGCGACCTTGAACCACCGCTTAGAGCCGATTTTTTCCTTTAATCCGTTCATTTATTGTTTTCGCCTTCGGTCTTTTCCTCGTGATATTCCTTTTCGGTGTTTACAGCCCAGACGGTCGCCTTGTCGCGGGTTCCGTTCGCGATAGAGCGAACAGCCTCAACTGCGGTGAGCATCGAATGGTCCATATTGTTATATCTGTGCTGACCGTTACGTCCGAGGCACCAGAGATTGTCGATGCCGGAGAGATAATCCTTGACGGTATCGAATTCGGAATAGGTGTCGAAATATGCAGGATAAGCCTTCTTGACCTTGATGCGGGTGGCATCCTTGACGTCTGCGGGATCGATAACGTCGATCTTCGCAAGCTCTGCGATCGCAAAGTCAATGAACTCCTTATCGCCCATCTCCCAGAGCTCGTCGCCCTCGTTGCAGAAGTATTCAAGACCGATCCAAACGGTGTTTTCGGGATCGGCAACGAGATAGGGCGACCAGTTGTTGAAGATCTGGAGACGTCCGAGACGAACCTCGCGCTCCTGAACGTAGATCCAACAGTCGGGTACGTTACCCGTCAGAGTCTTTACCTTGGTCTTATTTTCAAGAAGGAGCTTGTCCACGAGAAGTCCGACAGTGATGTAATCACGGTAAGGAAGACCGTCCGCGATACGCTTGACGTCGGTGGGAACGGTGTCGCCCATTCCGTTTACGAGATCGCGCACGGGCATCGTCGAAAAGAACTCGTCGCCCTTGAACTCGCGTCCGTCAGCGGAAACGACGCTTACGACCTTGCCGTCCTTGATATTGATATCCTTGACCGAACAGTTCATCACGATCTCGCCGCCCATTTCCTTGATATCGGAAGCGAGAGTTTCCCAAAGCTGACCGGGACCGAGCTTGGGGTAGTAATACTGCTCGATAAGCGAGGTCTCAACCTTGTCCTTCGGGCGGAAGGGCTTGGAAATAACGTTCCACACAGCCTTCATAAGAGAAAGGCCTTTGACTCTCTGTGCGCCCCAATCGGCGGAAATCTGCGAGGGATGGCGTCCCCAGAGGTTCTCGGTGTAGTCCTCGAAGAACATTTCGTACAGAGGTCTGCCGAAGCGGTTGATATAGAAATTCTCGAGAGAATCCTCGGGTTTCTTTACGATACAGCTTCCAAGATAACCGAATCCCGACTTCATAGTGCGCACGAATCCCATATTGATGAAGGTCTCGGGCTTGAGCGAGATCGGGTAGTCGAAGAATTTATGAAGGAAGAGGATGCGGGAAATACGGTTACGAAGCAGGAATACTCTGTCCTCTTTTTCGGGATCGGGACCGCCCTCGGCGAGCTCCTTCTCCACGCCGAGCTTCTTGTCGTCGTAAGCGGGCGCGCCCTGAAGGGGCATCAGCTCACGCCAAAGCTCGTTTACCTCCTCGTTCTTCGAGAAGAAACGGTGACCGCCGAGGTCCATACGGTTGCCGTTATAACGTGCGGTACGCGAGATACCGCCGATATATTCGCTCTCCTCAAGAATGATCGGCTTGATGTCGGTCTCCTTTAAAAGCTTGTAAGCCGCGGTCAGACCCGCAGGTCCCGCGCCGATGATGATTGCTGTTTTCTGTTCGCTCATTTTTTATCTCCTGTATTGTACTACAATATATATGACGGATTTTGCCGTAAAAAGTTTCACGGTTTCCGAAAAATTTTTTATTTTTTTATTCAAGCGGCTCAAAGCCATATTTTTCGAGGTCCTTGGGGTATATCCACTTGTCGCTGTCGGCGTAAAGCTCGCCCTCCTCGTCGGGCAAGTAGATCGAATATTTATAAATATCGGTCTCGGAAAAATAACTGAAGCGGTTGAGCTGCTTCACCTCAAGCCGTCCGCGCTCGGTCCAGCCGTAAAATATCTCGTCGCGGCGAAGCTCGTACATCGGCGGCTCGTTATTATAGGTAGGCTGATCGATTCTCGATGAGGTGTGGACAATAACGACACCGTCACCGAATTCGGGAGCAACAGCGCCCGAAAGCTCCTTTTCGAGCTTATATTCACCGTCGCCCTTGTTCATATAGAAAAGGTATCTTTCCTCGCCCTCGGTGCGCACGGTCTGAATAACGAAATCCTCATCGCCGTCACCGTCGAGGTCGATTGGCTTGAAGCCGTAATTGTGATCCCCCTCGGAAAGCCAGGGCTCGTTTACGCGGTATGAGGGATCAATCCTTGCAAGGACTTCTCCGTCGGAGGAAAGCACCTCGACGCGCGCAATCGCATTCGGCGTTCCGCGCAGAACGTAGGTATATTCCACCCCCGAGACACGGCAAAGCTCATCCCCGCCAAAGCAGGAGGAGAAAAGCATTAATAAAGCAAATAAAAATACAGTCAGTGAAAAAAACTTTTTTATGTTCATAGCGGATCTTTCTTCAACAAAGCATAGTTATGTAATATATATTATACACCTTAAAAACAGAAAAGTAAAGGGGTTTTTGTCGTTTTTTACATACTCGACAACACTTTTCGCCTGCTTTTTTGGTTGAAACGGGAAAAACAAAAAAATCCTCAAAAAAATCAAAAAAACTTTCAAAAAAGTGTTGACAAACGGTTAGACTTGTGGTATAATAATACCCGTCGCAAGCGCGGCATCAAAATGGGAGCATAGCTCAGCTGGGAGAGCATCTGCCTTACAAGCAGAGGGTCATAGGTTCGAGCCCTATTGTTCCCACCATGATGGCCCGGTAGCTCAGTTGGTTAGAGCGCCAGCCTGTCACGCTGGAGGTCGTGGGTTCGA
>JAZRGT010000040.1:0-13386 GCA_045644325.1 Eubacteriales bacterium
TTAAGATATTGTTTTTCGAGCGCAGCGAGAAAATCTTCCCCGATTGCCTGTACTAAATACTTTTTTCTTTATCAAATTTGGCAAATATCCTTCGTTTTTGTATATTTGCAATCTGAATGTAGAGCGAAGTATTGTATTGGGTATATTTTGGAAGATTTTCGCTTCGCGAAAAACTATATCTTAAAAGGCGCCTCATCCGCCGCTTTGCGGCACCTTCCCCCACCGGGGAAGGCTGATATTGAGTGTGCTAACACAGCTTTCTGCCTTTGTGCATATTGCTATATGATTGATTTTCTTGATACTTTGTCAGCAATCTGGGATCAGAACTGAAGTTCTGATCCCTTTGTCATACAAAAAGTGAAATATGGTATAATTATTGAAGCACCAGATCGACAAAAACGGGGCAGTGGTCGCTTGCGATCTGTGAGCGCACGTCTGTGAGGATGTCAAAATTCTCTACCGTCGGCATCCACTCGGGCTTGCCGTAATAGAAGATGTGATCGATGGAATTCTTAAAGTCGCCAACGACCGGTTCGGGATTCGGCACGTAGAGATGCGTAGCCTCATCAAGAACGGGGTAAGGATGGTAGGACTTGACGGTAGGGGGATTGGGTGCTTTTTCGTACAGATCGACAAATCCGTGCGAGATCAGGTTGGCATAGGAGCGCGACATACGGTTGCTGTTAAAGTCGCCGCCGATTATCACGGGACACTTATAAAAGTCTGCAAGCCCGTCACACAAGAGCTTTGCCTGATCCCCATCAATAACGCGTGCGTCCTCGGAGGTGTGGATAAAATGCGCTGATGCGTAAACAAAGCGTTTGCCGCTGTCGATCATCTCAAACGCCGCCCAGGAAATCGACTTGGAGTTGTCACAAACGCCGTCCGCGAAAAAGTAGTAGCCCTTATCAAGCACCTTGACGCGCTCCGTATTATAAAGCAGCGGCGTGCCGTTGTTATGGCTGCGGTTGAGCACGGGAGTAAGGATCTCCTTGTATTTGGGCGCAACAAGCGACAAAAGATCACGTTCCTCGCCCCGATAGCGTGCGGAAAATTCCTGCAGTGCGATCACGTCGGGGCAAAGGTCAAGATAAATCTCCGCCATTACGTCATCGCGGTTTTCGATAAAGCCGTCTCGCCAATTTCCCAAAACGTTGCTTGTCATCAAGCGAATAGAGTTGGTGTTTTTCATATTTATATCTCCTTTTTGCTGTTAACGTCGCTTAAAAGTAAACCGTATACGGCACGAGCTTATCATCTCTGTGATATCCCTCGTAGGTGCCCGTGTTTCTGATGTGGAAAACGGCACGGTCGGGGTAGACCTCGAGGACCATATACTGCGCGAGTGTCGGGGTTGCGGTGCCGCTATGGTATTTCGGTTCGGTGCCTCCGCCGTAGCCGGTCAGACCGTCCCCTTCGAAATACTGTTTTCCGAAAGGACGAAGTCCGCCCATGTGGACGAGGGTAAACTCATATTCCTTGCCGCTCGAGTTCTCCGATTTCAAATTCGAATCAAGCGGAAGATTTTTATCATTGATATGCAAAACAGAGCCCGAGGAATAATTTTTGTAGCAATATCCTTCGCCGTGAATGTGACCGTAAAGATAGAACGCGTTTTTGTGACCCTTGAAGATGTCATAGAATAGCTCGCGGTCGCCGTTTATCATCGATTCGTAGAGCTTTTCTTCCTTATAATAACATATAGCGGAGAGGTGGCCGACCACGAAAACGGGCTTTTTGCCGTCGGGATCAATTTCGTTCAGCTTATTTTTTACCCAGATCAGGGTTTCGTCGCTGTAATATCCCTCGTGCGAATTGAAGGCGGTGTTCGGGTCGATATTGATTCCGATGAAATCAATACCGTTCACCGTATAATGGAACGCGCCCCAATAGAGCTCATCTGGCTTTTTCTCCGACACAAGTATGGTTTTCTCGCCCTCGGGGAGCTCGCCGAACGCCGAATCCATAAGATCGTAAAAGTCCGTGGTATTATAGGGCTCGTTTTCCTCCGTGCCGATATCTCCGAGGATCATATCGTTGTTGCCCGCAACGTAAAGAACCTTGCCGTCCTTCACGCCCGAGGAAATGCAGGCGTGCATTTTCTTTTTAAGATCGAGAAAATTCTTTTTCGGAAGCGCGCAGGACTTATTCCAATGGGGATAATCCGAGACGTTATCACCGCCGACGAGGGC
The DNA here is from genome assembly GCA_045644325.1 of Eubacteriales bacterium. Lineage (GTDB taxonomy): Bacteria > Bacillota > Clostridia > Oscillospirales > CAG-272 > CAG-390. The sequence goes on from JAZRGT010000040.1 coordinate 2,193, forward strand.
GAGATCTGCAAGACCGAACTCCGCGGTCGCAAGCTCGTTCGCAGCGACGAGGGACTTCCGCACGGTCGCGGGGTAATCGAGCATCGATTGCTGGTTGTGAATGTCGGTATAACAAAAGGCGGTCAGGATCTTATCCATTTTTCGCTCCTCCGAATTTTAATCAAGCGCTACGAAGTGGTAAACGCTCGAATCGAAATCACGCAGTCTTTCGTGGAGGCAGAGGCCCGCGTTCATAAGGGTGTCGCCCGAGAGGACGGTGCCGGTCTGCTCGCAGAGGTAGCGTTTTGCGGGGTCGAGTCCCTTGAGGCGGATATAATGCAGATCGTAGATGCTGCTTCTCATAACGACGTAGGTGACGAGCGCCTCGCGCTTGTCCTGTGAAACGTAGCTCCACGCGCATCTCGTTCTGTCCTTCCAGGGGGAGATGAGGCGGTAAAGCTCGCCGTAGTTGATGACGTCGTAATATTTGCGGTACTCGTCGCACTGCGCCTTTACAATTTCTTTTTCCTCGTCGGTCAGCTTGGTAAGGTCAAGCTCGTAGCCGAACGTACCCGCCATCGCCACGTTGCCGCGCGTCTTGAGGGGCGAGATTCTGGCAGTCTGGTGGTTCGGGCAAGCCGAAACGTGTGCGCCGACTGCTGAGGTGGGATAGCACATCGAGGTGCCGTACTGAATTTCAAGTCGCTCGATCGCGTCGGTGTCGTCGCTCGTCCAGAACTGCGGCGAATAGTAGAGCCAAGCGGGGTCAAAGCGTCCGCCGCCGCTCGCGCAACCCTCGAGGAGAAGATGCGGATATGCGGTGAGAAGTCGCTCAAGCAGCTCGTAAAGTCCGAGAACGTAGCGGTGGAAGACCTCCTGCTGACGCTCGGCACCGACCGTCGCGCTGCCGACCTCGGTCAGGCTGCGGTTGAAATCCCACTTGATATACGCGATATTCGCGCTGTCCATAACCTTTTTGATGCAGTCAAAGAGATAATCCCTGACGTCCGCGCGTGCCATATCGAGAACGTACTGATGGCGCGCAATGCTCATAGGTCTGCCCGGGGTCTGAATTGCCCAATCGGGGTGCGCGCGGAAGAGCTCGCTGTCCCTCGACACCATTTCGGGCTCGAACCAGATACCGAATTTGAGTCCGATACCGTTGACCCTCTCGACGAGCTTGCCGAGTCCGCCCTTGAGCTTTTCCTCGTTGACGAACCAGTCGCCGAGCGCGGAGCGGTCGGAATTTCTGTCGCCAAACCAGCCGTCATCCATAACGAGCATCTCAATGCCGAGCTCGGACGCGGTTTTTGCGATATCGAAGAGCTTTTCTTCGTCGAAATTGAAGTAGGTCGCCTCCCAGTTGTTGACGAGGATGGGACGGCGCTTATTTTTCCACTCGCCGCGGCAGAGATTATTTCTGTAGAGCTTATGGAATGTGCGGCTCATACCGCCGAGACCGGTGTTCGAATAGACCATCACCGCCTCGGGAGCGACGAAGTATTCGCCCGGCTCAAGACGCCAATTGAAGCCCTCGGGATTGATACCGATCAGCACTCTCGCGCCGCCGTCGGGATCCATATCGGCAGATGCGAGGAAGTTGCCCGTGTAAACGAGGTTGAATCCGTAAACGTCGCCGAAATCCTCGGTGGCATCGTGCGAAGCGAGCGCGATGAAGGGGTTGTGCATATGCGAGGAGCATCCCATCTTGCTCGCGACGCTCTGCGCGCCGTGAATGAGCGGCATTCTCTCGAATCTACGCTCCTTCGACCAGCTTCCGTAAAGGTGGATGAAATCCATATCCCTCGCATCGTGGAAATCAACGCACGCGCTGAGCACGCGCTGAATATTCATCACCTTGTCCGAAGTATTCTTAACGATCGCGTGGCGGGTCATTGCCGCGAGATTTTCAAAAACGGTATAGAAAAGCGTGACCTCGGCAAGGCTTACGGAGTCGATGCAAGTGATCTCGAGCGTAGTTGCCTCGTCATCGCCGGCATAAGTCGCGGGCTGACCCTCGATCTTCGGCTTGCCTGCGTAAATTTTATGCGAAACGTACTTAATATCGGTGTCGGCGGTGCCGTTTTCGCGGAGGATCGAGAGCGCGCTCGCTCTGAAATCGCCGCAACCGTTCGTGGAATATTCCATACGGTGAACCGACTTGCTGAAGAAGGGGATCTCCTTATTCTCCATCTCCACGCGCGGGAAATGCGAGGAATGGCGCTGTGCGAAATTGAGATATTCAAGCGCATCATCGCCAACAAGCGCGCCGTAATAATTGTGCATCAGATAGCCGTAGCGGTTGACCTGAATGACGTAGCTCGTAGAGCAGGTGTCGAGCTTAAACGTCAGATTTTCGGAATTGAATTTGATAGACATCGGGGTTCTCCTTTATAGGAAAATATTATATTAGTAAATATTATATCATATAAACGGACAATTTTCAATACGTTTGGCATTTTAAAATGGGGTGACTCAGATCAAAAGATTTGAATCACCCCATATATTAATTTCGTCGGATCGCCCTGCCCGTGCCGGCGCCGATGTAAACGGCGTGGGCGCAAGCGATTTCGCCCGAGATTATAACGTAACAGAGCCCCTCGCACCTGTTTGCAGGCTCTGCGTAGGTCGCCTTATCGATTATTTTTTCAAAATCAAAGATGCATATATCGGCGTCGTACCCTTCGCGTATAATTCCCTTGCCCTCAAGTCCGTAAACGTCGGCGGGCAGGGAGGTGATCTTTCTGATCATTTCGACGAGCGGAACAACACCGCGCTCTCTGCAATAAACTCCGATCGCTCTCGGGAAGGAGGCTCGCAATCTCGGATGATAAACCGAATTGTTGCCCGCAACCGAGGAGTCGGTGCATATCATTGTTCGGGGATACGCCATCACCCGCTCCACATCGGATTCGTTCATTGTGAAATAGCAAGCGCTCGCTCTTCCCCCGCCGAGCTCTATTACGCGCAAAGCCGCCTCCGTGCCGTCACAGTCGAGCATTTCCCCGATCTCCGTGAGCGTTTTACCCTGAAACTCGGGGTGCCCTTTGCAAACGGTGACGAGGACTCCGTCATAGCTTGACGTTTCCTGAGGGGCGAGCCTTTCCTTGATCCGAGCGCGTGTCGCGGGATCGGCAAGGTTTTCAAGCATCTTATTATCTGACTGAAATTCTTTTGGAACAAATTTTGCCGAAAGAGAGGTCGAGGAAGCGATGTAGGGGTAAACGTCGCAATATATATCGGCGCCCTCTGCAACCGCCTGCCCGATAAGCTCCAGAGTGATCTCGGTTTTGCCGTGATTCTTCACTCCCGCCGCCTTGTGATGCGAAATGACACCCTTTGCGCCCGATTCCTTGACAATATGAATAAATTCCTTCACGGAGTCAATAACCTGCGCGCCCTCGCCTCTTATATGAGCGCTGATCATTCCGCCCGCCGCCTTGCAAGCCTTGGCGATCTCCACAAGCTCCTCGGTTTTGGCATAGCAGCTCGGAACGTATATAAGTCCAAAGGATACTCCGATGGCTCCCGCCTTGATCGACTCTCTTACAAGCGCCTTCATCTGCTCAAGCTCATCACCCGTCGGCTCTCGGTTTGCAAGTCCCATAACCGACGATCTGACCGTACCGTGACCGACAAATGTGACGATATTTGCGCCCAAAGGCAGCGTGTCGAGCTTTTCGAAAAATCCCGCCGCCGAGCGCCTCGCCTCATTCGATGATTTAATTTTCGGCATATATGACGAGCCGCACTGACCCGCAACCGAGGTGGTAATTCCCTGCTCGCACTTCTCCCTCTGCTCGGGAAAATCCACTACGGCATTGTCCGCGTGACTGTGCGAATCGATAAATCCGGGAGTAACAACCAAGCCCTCGGCATCTATGACCTTTTTCGCCTCTGCCGTGCAGTCGCCGATAAAGACTATTTTTCCGTTTTCTATACCAATATCGGCAAAAAATGGCTCGGCGCCCGTGCCGTCAATGATCTTTCCGTTTTTAATAATGAGGTCAAGCATAGGAAAGTCCTCCCGAAATATTTTTAGTATAGAGGCAACGTGCCAGTCAGCTCGTCCGCGATCTCGGCGGGCAACGGCTCGATGGCGAGGCAGGTTTTAGTGTGCTCGCCGTGGAATTCCGTGAGTCCCCAATCGGTGATGACGGCGGCAATGATTCCGCGCGCCTCGGCTTTTTCGGCAATTTCAAGCAACGCCTCCTCGGAATCGACGTAAACGCAGACCTTCGTGCACCCCGAATTGAACCACTCACAAAGCGGAGAGGTCGGTTTGCCGTCAGTTTTCAATATCATTCCGTCCGCCGACATTTCAAGGTCGTTCATACGGTCTTCCTTTTTGAGTGCCTGCAGGACGGCGTCAATACAAGCATGCCCCGCCTGCGCGGCGATCTTACCCTTGCGCATCTTCAGGTCACGGCGCATGACTATCATCATTTTGATATTTGACATTTAGTTACCTCTATGAATATATTCACCGATCGCCCCAATAAACCGCGCGCCGTACGCTCTCGCCTTCTGTTCGCCGACGCCCGAAACGCAGAGAAATTCCTGCATATCAAGCGGCTTTTTCGCCGCCATATCGGCGAGTGTGGCGTTGGTGAAAACGATATAGGCAGGCACTTTTTGCTCGTTCGCGATCTCCATTCGAAGACGACGCAGATGCTCGTAGAGCCCCTCGTCGGAATTGATCTGTTCACGAACGTTTTTAGTCTTCTCGGCTTTCGCGGCGCGGCTCTCTTCCTTGCACTTCATCGTCACCTTCACGCCGCCGAATAGAATGTCGTTCGACATTTCAGTAATAAAAAGTGATCCGTATTCGGTATTTTTTCCGATATAACCGAGCGTGCAAAGGTGATTGACGATATCGTTCGTCAAATGCTTGTCCTCGCCCTTCATAATTCCGTAGGTGCTGAGACGGTCAAGACCGAGCTCAGCGATTCGTTTGTCACGGCTTCCGTGCAAAGTTCGGACTATCAGAGCCATGCCCACCGAAAATCCGAGCAGATCCTTCGCCCTCTTTATGCAGGAAAGAATCTTCTGCGCCTCGGTCGTGACATCCCGTTCGACGAAAACCGTTCGGCAATTCAGACAGTTTCCGCATTCCTCACCATGCGCTTCGCCGAAATAATCGAGGATATTCCCGCGAAGACAGCCCGTATGCTTGCAGTACGCGATCATTCGCTCAAGCCGCTCATAATCAAGTGCCTTTTGGAGCTCAATAAATTCCTCATCGGCATCCTCGGGGATCTCGGAATTTTCAAGAAGCATCTTCGCCGTTTGAATGTCGCTCGGCGAATAAAGCAGAATGCAATCCGCCGCCGCACCGTCGCGCCCCGCACGTCCCGCCTCCTGATAATAAGCCTCAAGGCTCATCGGCATATTGAAATGGATAACGTAGGACACGTTCGACTTGTCGATTCCCATTCCGAAAGCATTGGTGGCAACCATAATACTCTTTCGGTCGTAGACGAAGTCATCCTGATTCCGAACGCGCTCCTCATCGTCGAGTCCCGCGTGGTAGCGAGTCGCGGAAAAGCCGTTCTCATTCAAAAAATCGCAGATAGATTCGACTTTTCTCCTCGTTTGGCAGTAAACGATACCGCTTTTATCGTGGCGGTAACGGATAAGTTCAAGGAGCATATCCTTCTTGTGCCGCGGTGAATGCACCTCGAAATTCAGATTCGGTCGGTCAAAGCCCGTAACTATACGAAAAGGCTCCTGCAAATCGAGTTTACCTATAATATCATCGCGCACAAGCTCTGTCGCCGTTGCGGTAAACGCCGCGACAACGGGTCGGCGCGGTAAGGAAGAAATAAATTTTGAAATCTTCAGATAGCTCGGTCTGAAATCGTTGCCCCATTGCGAAACGCAATGCGCCTCATCGACCGCGATCATTGCGATGTCAAGTCCCATCGCGACCTCGCGGAAGCCGTCTGCCTCAAGCCGCTCGGGCGCGATATATACGATCTTGTACATCCCCACGCGCAGATTATCGTAAACCTTCAAAAGCTGATTATACGTCAGCGAGCTATTTATATAAGCGGCGGGCACATTCGCACTCTTGAGCGCCATGACCTGATCCTTCATCAAGGAGATCAGCGGCGACACGACGAAAGTGATACCTCTGAATATCAAGGCGGGAATCTGATAACAAAGACTCTTTCCGCCGCCCGTCGGCATAATACCGAGAACGTCACGCCCGCAGATGATCGCGTCGATCAGACTCTCCTGCCCCGCACGGAATTCCGAATATCCGAAATATTGTTTGAGTACGTCGTATTTGTTCATACCTTCACCGCCTTTCGGCTTTTATTATAGCATAAATTCCGCGGAGTTGCAAGGGGAATATAAAAAATCTCCCTACGCAAAGCGCGAAGGGAGAAGGTTCTATTGTTTTCTTTTAAAAACGTACCATTGCGGCTCTGCGCCGCCGTAAAAATAATCGCCCGACTTGTGTTGAACAAACAGATATGTCGTCCCCGAGATTTCTCTGATAATATACTCTTCCGCGGTCGCTTCCTTATCGTTAAGCACGAAGCCTTTTGTATATCGCAGAAGGTGTTTTATATTCCTTTTTCCGTTACGAACACTTTTTTCGCATAAACCTCGCGGCGAAAAGAGCAGTTTTTTGGTATAGCATTCCTCGTCCGTAGTAAATCGTTTGTTTGCCTCAAAACACTCCACAGTCGGAACATAATCGCAAACCTCCCATTCACCAACAACCGCCTCGTCCGCATCAAATTCCAAATCGGTATCATCCTTATATTTCCGTATATCAAATTCGGTATAAGATTTATTGTCAACCTGCCTATAGAGCAACGGCACGCCGGATTCACCCTTTTCTACACATCTATCATACAAATAATCAAGAATCATATAGTTCTCTTCCTTATATATAATGATCCTATAATTATTCGGTATTGCAAAATTATACCTCGGCGCGATTCTGTAAAGCACTCCTTTAGTCCAGAAATAACGCCACGCGGGTGCGCCACCGGGGAGAAAATACAGCTCGCAGTCTGTTTCTTCCTCGACCGTGTCTCTCAAAGACCCGAAAATATCCGATGCATCAGCGACCCGTCCGCACAGTTCCCACTTGCCTATGACATTTTCATCATTTTCAAACGGCATACTAAAAATATCTTTTATTTTTGGATAAAAGCGGTCGGATGCGCTGACGATTGTATCTATCGCAGCAATATTATTATTTAACTTGTTCACCTTTGCGGAAAGCTCATTCTTTTTTGCAAACAGCTTCTGCTGTGCATCCTCGGCAGACATAGAGAAGATCTCTTTTATCTCGTCAAGCGAGAAGCCCATTTCTTTATAAAACGTGATCTTTTTGAATCTTTCAACGGCATCAAGCGAATAATAGCGATATCCGCTTTCTGCATCGACATGATCGGCGCATAGCACGCCCTCGCTGTCATAATATCGAAGAGTATGTGTGGTCGTTCCGCAAATTTTTGCGAGTTCGCTGATCTTTATCAATTTTTCTTCTCCCCCACTGCACATACCTTTTCAATCAGTTTCGAGGACTCGAGATCATCAAGCGAAACGGGAACTCCTGCCCCGCCAAAAGATTCACAGCAAAGTCGGCAAGATTTCTTGTTTGACACTTTCGGCACAGCAGTTTCGACCATCGAAACTCTCTCGCCCTTGTCAATCTCATATACTTTTTCGGTCACGGTTCCGTTTATCAGATCAAGGCAAAATGACTTTGCCGCGATCTTATCTTCAAGAAAATCAAAGGAAGTAACAAAATAACGCTCCGAGCGAAGCTTTTGATCCTTGCCTCTGATAACCTTCGCTTCAAGATCGAAACCCGAAACAGAATTTTTTGCTGCCCGATCAATACCGTTTTCTTCAAGCAGACGATCAAGTTCCTTATCAACTTCTTCGTCCTTTGAGCGCGATGAACGAGAAAACACCAGTACTACAACCGCAACGCCGAGTACAGGGAAACCGATCGGTCCACCGCCCCGTACAACCGTTGCGACAACCCCACTGATCACTGCTGCAATAATGCAAATAATATCAAGCACCGAAAAACTTTTTTGAGAAAAATATTTTGCCACTGACTTATTCTTCATTTTTATACTCCTGATTATTTGTTACATATATTATAACATTAGAGTCCACTCGAATGTCAAGAGGTTTTGGAAATATTTTTGTTAAAGGGACAAGATTATTCCGAGTCAGATCGGATAATTCTTGTCCCTTTATTTATATTTTGCAAATACTACTATTTCCGTACAAAACCGCTTATTTTTTCGGCGTAATAACGATTCCCGTCAGATACTCCTTATAGCTCTTATCGGTAATATACTCCTCGTGATTTATCATCGGGTTTTCGATAATGCCCGAGCCGTTCTCCTCGGTGGCGGTGAGGAGGGTATTTACGGTATCGCCATGGAAGTTTACGCGGGGAGTTCTGATGACGGAATTGAATTTTCCGTTGACCTTAAATGCGGTCTGCACGCCGCCGCGGTTGGTATACCACATAATGTAGGAGTTGGTGTAAATATTGCGCGAGCTCGACTGCATCGAAAACGCTGTGCAGAACTGGTCGCTGTAACAAATATCGTAATAATTATCGTTCCATCTGTCCATAAATGCTACGCTGGTAAGGTAGTTCTCTTCCTCCGCGTTCTCGCCCCCGTAAGTGTAGAGCGGATGGAGATTACGGAAAACATTTCCACCGCTGTCCGCCTGAATACCCGTGTGAACGCCCGCTATACGCATATTCGTCAGCGTGTTGTCGTGTCCTTCAAGCAGAACACCGATAGAGGTCTTTGAATGATTGCCGACGATATTTACGTTGAAGACGTCGGCATCGGACGAGCGGTTGTTCGCGCCCCACTTGATATGGATACCGATCTCGGTATTCTTTATGGAAACGTGATGAATCGAGGTCTCTCTGCCCGAATCGATAGAAATACCGTTCGCCTTACCGTTTCCGTCAATGATGCCGCCCTCGAAATAATAGTTCGAGCCGGGAATATAGATGGTGTTAAAGGGTTCTGCCGCACCGATACGAACAATTGCTTCTTTCTCCGTCCAGGAATCCATCGCCTTGAGCTTTGCAAAGGTCGCAAGCTTGAGGGAAACCGCGTGCGCGGGATTCGCGGGAGTGCAGATCGGCTTGGAAAGCAGATATTCACCGTCGGGGAAGAATATCGTTCTTTGAGGATTCGACAGAATGAGCTCCTGCAGAGCATCGGAAACGTCCTCGCCCGTGTTCGGTTTAACGTAGTCGGTGACCACAACGTACATATCTCTCATCATTTCTTCCATTTTATTATATATCCTTTCATTTACGCCTTGCGGCAATCGGGTATCGGATGATCCGCCGGGTTGTCGACCACAAAACGCATTATCTCCTCAAAGCTCATCCACTCTACCTTGTCGGAATAGTGCTTATTGATACGGCTCGCGATCTCGTCAAGAATACGAAGTCCGGTGCGCAGACCGTTCGACATCAGGCTTTGCCAATGCGACAGGAGGATGGGATAGCCGCCGCTCGAGAGCGTACGAACGAATTCGCCCTCTTTGCCGTCCGCCGTGATGATCTCATCGGCAACGCGGCTGACGTATTCATCGCTCGTGTCTGGGCAGTTGATCGTCTGCCAGGTGGAATCCTTCAGCGTACCGGGAATGGCAACGAGCGTTCTTCCCTCCTCCGAAAGTGCAATCCAAGGCCTCGCCTTCGGCACGTTACGAAGTTGGCGCAGGAAAAACCACGCTTCCGTCGATCCGCACGTATCATAAACAGCCTGCGAGATCGACGCCTCGTATTCGTCCTCAACCTCAATTCCGAAATCCCACGGCGATGTGACACCGATGGGGGAAAATCCGGCATCCCTCAAAATCGCAAGTGCTTTAGAGATATACGGAGTCAGCGTCGTTCTGTCCTGAGTGGACGCCCAATCGCGCTCATTCATCACAAGTGCCTCGCCTGTGGCAAGGTCGACTGCCTTATGGTGAGTCAGCATCTCGGGACCGACGGTAAAATACGGCAACACGCGCGCTTTGACGGTATCGAGCCACTCGTCAAGCTCCTCTCTGCCGACACCATCCAGACCGTTTACAATATCTCCTTTATTTCCCGGCATCGGAATAACGGTGAATTTTCCTTTGATTCCGTGCTTTTCAACGATGTCGCAAAATTGGTCAAGAAAATCATTAGGAAAAGTTGGAATAATCGGTCTGCCGTCCGAAGTCGTTCTGCGGCCGACATGCTCATAATACACGGAAATTATAGGCGCGGGATCGTCAACGATCAAGCTCACGGGAATTTTCATCATTTTTCCTCCATAGGTAAAGTATTATTAATATTCTATCATAAAATTGATGCGAAGTCAAGGATATATGCGACTTCTAAAGAAAAGCCACGGCTCGAGGTGAACCGTGGCTATTGGCTTTTTATGTTATCTGCTCGGCAAATTGGATTCCAGCTTACTTCTTCTTTACAGTCGATACCAAAAGAGCCCCCATTAGAGCAGATGATAAAACAAAACAAGCAGAAATGGCATAACTTTGTTGCGCGATTGCAATATATATTGCTCCAACGAGTGTTAATATAATTCCCATTACAAGTATAATATTTGCTATTTTCTTCAAGTTTTCATTTTTCATGTGAACACCTCTACTTAATGTCTTTTAATAATTCTTCAACAGAAATATCAAATAGTTTGGCTAATGCAAATAAGTTTGATGTACTAGGGTCAGACGTTCCATTTTCCCATTTTGAAACTGCTTGTCTACTTACTCCTAAACTTTCTGCAACAAATTCTTGTGTCATTTTACATTTTACGCGATGTTCCTTCAAGGTTTCTCCAAGTGATTTCTTAATACCTTCTTTTTCATTTCGTACATCAGTAGATTTCAAATACTTACGAAGAGCTTTGATTACTAAAACAATTAAATAAATCAATACTCCATAAAATGCAATTCCTATTATTGCTAAGAAAAATACGTTCTTCATTCCTATCCCCTCCTTTATTTATTTTGTATCTATATTATACAAATAAAGGTTGGTTGCTGCCACCAACTATTTGTCAACTTTTAGTTGCTTAAAGTCTTATCTATTGGTTTGACCTATTCAAGTTTATCGAATAGTCACCTAACCAATATAATTCTACCACAAATTTGTTGAAAAGTAAATAGGACGACTCAATTCTCTGGGAATTGAACCGCCCTA
>JAZRGT010000041.1:0-11296 GCA_045644325.1 Eubacteriales bacterium
GCTTGTACTTCTTAGTCTGTTGTTCAATTTTCAATGACCTCGCCGCCGCTTCGCTCTTCAGCTCTGCGCGACAGCTTGTATATTATACCACTTTCATCCCCTTTTGTCAACCCTTTTTTGAAAGTTTTTTTCGGTTTTTTGAGGTTTGTTTGTTAAGTTGCATATTGCATAATTTTATCGGTTACGTTTTGTGCATATTGATCATATAATTCATTCAATTTTAGTATTTCACAAATTTGTATTCCTTTTTACTATGCATATCTCATTCAACCGTAGTAAAAATTTCTTTCAATTTGAGCCGCTCAAAACTGAATTCGGAAGTTTTTATATTGAAAGAACTTCGCTTTTGTGCTATAATATATGCAGATATTTATCGGTGCAAGTCCGCGCAAGAAGGTATAATATTAAACTAAATTTCTTAAATAGGTGAAATGCTCGATCGGTGCGCGCGCCGACCTTGGAAGGCATACCACAATAGCAATTGAAAACAAGATAGAATTTATGAAACATTTGAGGTAATAAGATGGAACAGATACTCAAAAGTATTTTAGAGCAAGACCGTGCACCGATCGTTGTCTGCGATATGGAGTCAACCGTGGTATATATGAACCCCTCTGCAATAACGCGGTATAAGCGCGATCTGACGGGCAGAAGCATAAAAGCCTGTCACCCCGCCGCCGCAAACGCAAGGATCGATCAAGTGCTCGAATGGTTTAAAAAGAGCCGCGAAAACAACATCGTTTACACCTTCCGCAACGACGAGGAAAACAAGGACGTTTATATGGTCGCGCTCCGCGATCCCGACGGCACGCTCATTGGCTACTACGAAAAGCACGAATACAGAAACCGCGAAACTGCGAAGCTTTACGATATTTAATCCGCTTGCCTTTTCTTCATTCTCTGCCAGCTTATAAATCCGTAGATATCGTTAAACAGAAACGCAACAAAGCAAGCGAGAACGGAAATATACTGTCTGTCCGCAATGCTCGCAAGACTCCATAAAACAATGAGAACAACATCATTGAACGCGTAAGCCAAAGCGTAATATGGGCTTCGGCGAAACGTAAGATACGCGGCAAGAAAGCTTGTGCTCACGGAAAACGTGCTCGGCAAAAGATTTGACGTGCCAAAGTACTTCAAAATGAAGTAAAAAGCTACCGTCACGGGGATTGCGGCGATGCACATCAGCACCGTCTCTACCTTGCTTATGCGGTTCACCTTCACCTCGGAGCCATCGCCGTAGGGATTGCGCAACCAAGAGATCAGCGCGAATACCGCCATCGGCATAGTCATTCCGAGATATGTTATCATCTCTCCGTAATAGGAAAAGGTGAACGAAATAATGCCGTAGAGCAGGCTGAATACTATCATAAGCACGTTTCCGAAGGCGTTCCCCTTGGCAAAAAAGATGAGCGAGCTCACTCCGATAAGGGACGCCGCAAGCGACAGATAATTCGTTCTGTCAAATGCAAGAAACGATATGACGATCAAAGCGACGGACGACGCCCAGAGCACAATCTCAAGCTTTGAAAAATAGTTAAACACCTTCTTCATATATCCTCCAAAAAACAAAGCATCCGTGCACATCTTCAAAGACCTAACGATGTGCGGACGGATGCTTTTTGCATCTGCTACCCGGCGGCAGCTTATTTTTTATAATTATACCATAAATCTGCGAAGAAGTCAACCGTTTGACTTGCGAAAGAAATACAGTTAACAACCAAATACAGTAAATAAGTTTTTATTGACACCGACAATATTTTGTGTTATAATTAAATTGTAAAAAATCAAGCGCATTGCGTGGAAGGAAAAGCATGAAACTTAATTTTAATTTTGAAAAGAATATAGGTAAGATCAAGCCGATGCACGCGGTCGGTCAGCCTCCCGTTGAGATTGGTAACAATGGCGTTGAGGACGATATGTTCCATTATCTTACCGAAGCTAATATTCCGTATTCCCGTCTGCACGATACGTACGGCTGCTTCGCGAGCAATGTTTTCGTAGATATACCCAACCTTTTCCGTGATTTTGATGCGGACGAGAATGATCCCGAATCTTACGATTTCGCCTTCACCGACGAGCTGCTCTCCAAGATGGTTGCCGCAAAGGTCGAGCCTTATTTTCGCCTTGGTGTGACTATCGAAAATGCTCATATGGTCAAGGCTTACCGCGTTTTTCCTCCCAAGGATCCCGCAAAGTGGGCGCGAATCTGCGAGCACGTTATCCGTCACTACAACGAGGGCTGGGCAAACGGTTTTCATTTCGGCATCAAGTATTGGGAAATCTGGAATGAGCCCGATAACGAAGAATCAATCGAACTGAACAATATGTTCAAGGGCACGGCTGAGGAGTATTATGAGCTTTACGCCGTAGCTTCAAAGCATCTGCGCGAGTGCTTCGGCGATAGCATCAAGATCGGTGGATACGCAAGCACAGGGCTTTACGTTGGCTATATGCAAGAAGAGGAAAAATATCGCCAGCCGCACGAGATCACCCATTGGGAGGCGCGCGCGATCTATCATACCAAGTATCTCCTCGGATTCCTCGACCGCGTAAAGCGTGATAATCTCCCCTTTGACTTTTTCTCTCATCATAGCTATATGGATGTCAAACGTACAGAAGATATTCAGAAATACGCGGAAAAATTGCTTGCCGATGCAGGATATCCCGATATCGAGATCCATCTCAATGAATGGAACACCGATCGCACACGAGATACCCGCGGCACTACCAAGGCGTCCGCTGACGTTGCGGCAATGATGATGGCTATGCACGAAACGAAAATGTCGATGATGTGCTATTATGATGCGCGTATCGATATCAGTGTTTACGGAGGTCTGTTCAACCCGATGACCTATGAGCCTTTCTGTACTTATTATTCATTCAAGGCGTTCGGTAAGCTCTATGCAATGGAAAATCAGATCGAGGTCAACGGCGATCTCGGCAACGGTCTTTACGCAATGGCGGCAACCAATGGACGCGAGCGCGGAATTCTCATCACCAACATCGGCGAGGAAAAGGAGATCGAAACCAACCTCGGCAGAGGATATACCGCTTATCGGATCGACGAAAAGCATTTTATGACAAAGACACGTGTCAGCGTCAAGAAATTTAAGCTAAAGCAATACGATACCTTGTATATCGAAAAGAACCTATAAAATTCGGAAAGACTGCGCCCGAGAGGTGCAGTCTTTTTAATTACATAGGAAAAAATCTCCGCTTTATGTTGACAGAGAGTAGCTTATATGATAAAATTTTAGTATGAAATCTTTTGGAGCTTTACGATATGAAAAAAATACTTTTCGCAATCTCTATTATCCTTTGCCTCAGCTTTTTGATATCGGCGATACCGCTATTTGCTGAAGATAATAATACACCCGAAATGGGGTCGTTTGAAGAAATAATGTCTTCCTATTATAATCCCAACGGACGCTCGATGTCCTGCGCTCACAGAGCCATCACCTACATCGGCAACCCGATCCCCGAAAATTCGCTCGTTGCAATTCAGGATTCCATCGACCACAAGGTCGATATCGTCGAGCTTGACATTGCGCGCACCAAGGACGGAGTTTACGTTCTCTGCCACGACAGCAGCATCAAGCGCACCACGACTTATACGGGATCTCTCAACGTGTCCGATATGACCTACGCGGAGATATGCAAGTATCCTCTGCTCCAATATACGGGCGGATCGCGTGACGTTTACCGCGACGAAAACGGCAACACGCTCGTAATGCCCACCTTTGAGGATGCCCTCAAGCTTTGCAAAGGCAAGATAATGATCAATCTCGATAAGTTCACGAGTCAATGGAGCAACCGAATGGAGCTTTACGAGCTTGTCAGAAAAAATGACTGCCTCGATATCGTAATGTTCAAGGGTGGATATGACAGCCAAAAGATTCAAGGCTGGCACGCGGAGATTATGAAAAAATACGGAAAAGATGCGACAATGCCGAATTTCTGCACTATGAACAGCAACAGAAATGCGGAGAGTTGGGTAAAAGAGATCAAAGCGCATCACGATGCCGAGACCGCATTTACCGTTGAGGCGGGATTCTCAGATTACACCCAAGCGCAAAGCAACCCCGCCGTGATCGCGAAGATCAAGCAATACACCCGTGCCTTTACGAACGTTCTCTACGAATCCATCGGCGGCACTCACGGCGCAAAGCACAAGGAAAATTCCACAGGCTGGGCGGCGGTGCTTGCCCTCGGTTACAATATAATCCAGACCAATAATGCCGCAGACCTTGTGAATTATATCTACGCAAACTATTCAACACCGACAAGAGATATCGGCAAGGGTCTCGATCTGCTCTATTTTTCGGATTACAAGCATGAAGGTATAAACTACACGATCGCTATAAACGCGCCGTCTGTAAAACTCTTTAACGGAGATTATATTTCCTTCAAAAACGTCGATTTCGGCAGCGCGGACGGAAACAGCCTCGTTGCAAACATAACGGGTTCTTCGGGCAAAGGAGAGCTTGTTATAAGAAAAGATTCGCCCACGGGCGAAATCATCGCAAAATTCGATCTTTCTCAGATCGGAAATCAGACCGCGAACGTCGCCGCAGAATTGCAGATCACCGATCTCGGCGTATGCAACGTCTACGTTTGTGCGGAAAATATGGGAGACGGTTTCGTTTCGGCTTCAAAGCTGACCTGCGCCGATCCGATGGAAGGAGAAATTTCACGTATTGCAGGTATTTCGATCTTTACAAGACCCGAAGTTGCACCTGCCCTTCCCTCTCAGGTTTCGATCGTCAATGAATTCGGTTTTACTTATAATTCGGATGTAATTTGGTCACCTGTTCCCGCGGAATGCTATTCCGAAAATCTCACACGCTTTACCGTTCCCGGAATACTCAAGCTCAACTGTCAGACGGTATACGCAACCGTCACCGTCCTCGACCTTGATATGTCAGGCGCGGCGGTCTGGTTCGACTCGCTCGGCGAAATGAAGCTCGGCGAATCGGGCGAGGTGCTTGAATGGTACGACAGCGTAAGCTCCATCCCCGCGACCGCGGACAGTAAAACTGCACCCATCTATCAGGATTGCTCTGTACGCTTTGACGGCAACGGTGACAATATGATCTACAATCACAGCCTTTCGGACAAGGGCAATATCTCGATCATCATCAATGCCAAGACGGATAAAAAGTCCACCGACTATCTGAGCGACTACAAGATCAACAATTCCGCGCGCTACACTCTGCTCCACTATCCCGAATCGGGCAACTGGGGAAGCGTTTACTTCACCGCGTTCAAAAACGGCATCGTCTGCCGCTTCGGCTCGGGCGCAAACAATAACAGAGGTATTTATTACACCGCCCGAAAGATCGAGGGATGGTCAACCGTCTCCGCGATCAAGAACGGAAACTCCGAAAAGCTCTATCTCGGCTCGGAAATGGTTTATGACAGAAGCGCGGACAGAGCAAATCTTTATCAAGCGGGCACGCCCGGCAAGTCGATCGTCGCAACCCACGAATACGCCTACATCGGACTCGGCATCCAAAGCTCGACCAACTATTATTACAGCGGCGAGGTCGGAGATATCGTCGTATTTGAAAGAACGCTGAACGATACCGAAATCGCCACACTCGATGCGTATTTCAAGGCAAAAAATCAAAACACTCTCAAGGATAAGAGCGATACCGTCGCGGCTGAGTTTGAAAGCTTTTTAACTAACAACAAAGATGCGGCGCACTCCCTCGAATACACCTCCGACAGCTCTGCCCACACCGCGACATGCAGCAACTGTGCCTATACCGCCACCGAGGCGCATACCTTCAACTATGCGGCAAAGGATGATGAAAGCCACGTCAAGACCTGCGCGCTTTGCGGATACGAGTGCGATGAGTCGCACAACTATCAAGGAACCCAAACGGTATACAAATGCTCCCTCTGCCACGCAGAAAAGCAGTTGCCTGATGAGTCGGGCAATGTAACCGTGATCGTTATAGCTTGTGCCGTCGCTACAGTTGCTTTGGCTGCAACGGTATATATAATGTATAGGAAGAAAAAATGACAAATAATGAACTTTCGTGGGACAAGCTCCTGCAGATCAAAACAATAGGGCGCGATGATACGAGCTCGGATGAATATCGCTATCCGTATGAACCCACACCCTACAGCGTTCTCGAACGTTTGGTAAGTACTAAACTTTTCGGCAAGGACGATGTGGTTCTCGACTACGGCTGCGGAAAAGGCAGAGTCGGTTTCTTTATCTCATATCGGACGAAAGCCAAATCGATCGGAATTGAATACGATGAGCACATCTGCCAAAGCGCGCTCGATAACCGTAAAAGCGCCGTTTCACGGACAAAGGCAGATTTCGTACTGACTCGCGCGGAAGAATACGAAGTCCCCGCCGAGGTTAACCGTTGCTATTTCTTCAATCCCTTTTCGGTAGAAATTCTGCAAAAAGTAATGGCAGGGATCATTGATTCTTGGTATGCCGCCCCGCGCGAGATCTTGCTGTTCTTTTATTATCCGTCGGACGAATTTATGTGCTACCTTATGACTCTCGATGAGCTCGAATTCTACGACGAGATTGAATGCGGCGACCTCTTCGACGGTAACGATCCGCGCGAGAGGATTATGGTTTTTCAGTTGCCCTTCTATGAAATTGAGGATTAATCAATGAAATCTGCAAACCTTAAAAACATAAACACCGAAAAATGGAAAGCCATCCTCGACACAGCTGTGAGCGAGGGTGCCTTTCCCTGCTATGCCGCCGCGGTTGGCAGAGGAGACGAGGTCTTTTTCCGCGCCATCGGCGGAAACCGCGCGGTCTTCCCCGAGCCGATCCCTCTCACCGAAGGTACTCTTTTCGATATGGCGTCGCTGAGTAAGCTGATGGGAACCTCTATGGCTGCTCTCCGCCTGATCGATCAAGGCAAGCTCCGCCTGACCGACCGTGTCGGCGACTTCTTTGAAAACTCCTACGGAAAAGAAAACATAACCGTATTCCAACTTATGACCCACACCTCGGGCATCACATCCTTCTTCCATATGTGGAAGATGAATATTGATCCCCGCGACGCCGCAAGAGTGATACTCGAAAAACCGCTCGCCGCGCCTACGGGCAGTACCGTGATCTACAGCTGTATGGGTTACATCCTCCTCGGCAGAATTCTCGAAAAGATCTGCGGAGAGCCCCTCGACAAGATCGTGCAAAGAGAGGTCCTTGATCCGCTCGGTATGAAGGATACCTGCTATTGCCCCGCCGAGGGACGGATATGCGTTTCCACCGAAAAAGAGAAAACCTCGGATGATTACATTTGCGGTCACGTCCACGATGAAAACGCCTACTCGATCGGCGGCGTATCGGGCAATGCGGGACTCTTCTCCACGCTTGACGACTGCATCAGATTTGCCTCTCTTCTCTCCCGCGGCGCGGAGGGATTCCTCGAAAAGAGCACCTTCGACCTCGCCATAACAGACCACACCGAAGGACTATCCGATTCCGCCCGCGGACTCGGATTCCATATGTTCCGAGAAGCAATCTACCCAGGCGGCAAAAATATGTCGCGCGGAAGCTACGGTCATTCCGGCTTTACCGGAACCTATCTTTACGTAGACCGCGAAACTAAGGTCTACTGTATATTGCTTTCCAACAGAGTACATTTCGGAAGAGATACCGAGCAATTTTGGGTGCATAAACAGAAGTTATTTGATACCGTTTTTGCGGATATCCGAAAAAGCAACGAGTAAAAGAGCATCATGCAAAATCAGGAAATAATATAAAAACTGCCCTATTTCAAAGCTCGACGAAGTATATGAGCTGCTTGAAAATAAGTACAATATAGCTATCTGTCGAAAGGAGAGTTATAATGAATATCAGAATCAGCAAAGAAAGCGTTGTCTATCAAGGTCCCGCATACGAGGACAGCTATTGGGGTCAGGTGCAATTCCCCGAGATCTTTAAATGCGAAAACGGAGCCTTGGCTATCAAAACCCACGATGCCGATGATAATTGGGCAGAATTCGGACGGAATAAAGACGTATGGTGCGTTTCGAAGGATAACGGAGCGACCTGGGAAAGAAGGCTCGATATGCGCGAGACTGAGGTGGGACATCTTCTTCCGAACGGTGACAAACTGCATTTCCCGCTGAGAACGGGGCTTTCTTGCAAAACTTCGGAGCTGAAGCCCGCCCGAATTGTAACACAGAGACTCCCCAGCGATAAGATCACAAAAGAAGCCGACGGAAGCTGGCCGTATCCGCAGTTTATGTATATAGATATTTTCGGACAATCGAATTACATTTACGATATGGAAACTCTTCCCGACGAATACTCAAAGAAGGAATGGATCGGCTACCGAACGAAAGCGGGAAAATCTGAAAGCACGGAGGAAAGAGTAAAAGTCATTCATCCGCATATGTCGGTGCGCGGTGTTATCAGAAAAGATGACTTTGTTATGGCGCCGTTTTGTCCTTACGGGCGCGGATTCCGTACGGATAAAGCGGGAAACATCTGGATCACATCATATACCGGCGCGCATTTGAATCCCTACAACGGCGGTGTTGACGTGTGCAGCGCCTCTCTCCTTTATAAATCCTCCGACAACGGGCACACCTTCGAGCTTGCGGGATATATTCCTTACATCCCGAACACCACCAAGCATCCGACGGCGTATATGTGTGACGGTTTCTCGGAAACGGCTTTGGAAATTATGGATGACGGTTCTATGATCGTTCTTCTCCGCGCGACGAGTGTGTTTCTCGGTGGTCCCGAGTGGAATACGATGTACTTTGCCCGCTCCACGGACGGCGGCAAGACCTTCTCAGAGCCCGAAGAATTCGATAAATGCGGTGTACTGCCAAACTTAGTGAAGCTTGATTGCGGTGTTACGCTGGCGGCATACGGAAGACCCGGCATTTATCTGCGCGCGAGCGAAGATCCCTCGGGCATAGAATGGGAAGCTCCCATCGAGATTATGACGGCGGACGACAGAAGCCACCTGATGAACACCCCTCCCAAGCGACCGAATTTTCATCAGTGGGCAGGCTCTTGCTGTAACGTGGACCTGAAGCCGATCGGCAAAAACCAAGCCATCATAGCATATTCCGATTTCTATTATCCGGATCAATCGGGCAAGACGGATAAAAAGTTAAAAACGATTCTGACGCGTATTATAACCGTGGAATAACCGGCGCGCAAATACCGATGAAACGAAATCGGAATTTGGGAACAAGTAATTGCAATAATTCAAAAAGCCGATGAGGAATCGCAAGAGTCCTCATCGGCTTATATATATTTAATGAAGAAAATGATTTTTCGTCGTGTCCATCAACACCGCACCGAGCGGGGCTGTGATGAGAATGGCGAGAACGGCAGCAGACAAAATGATATTGCCGCACGGCAGTCCCATGGAAAGCGGAACAGCTCCGATGGCAGCTTGCACGGTTGCCTTGGGCAGATAGGCAAAGACGGCGTAGAGCCGTTCTTTTTTGTTGAGATTTGTGCCGAGCAGACAGAGAAGCACACCGACCGATCGAAAGGCAAGTCCAATAAAGATCATCGCCACCGCACCAAGCCCCGCCGACAAGGTGTACCGAATATCCACCGCTGCGCCCACAAGCACGAACAAGATCACCTCTGCGGCAAGCCACAGCTTTCCGTATTTATCCTTCAACCGATTCACGACCTCCGCCTTCGTCCGCATCGCATAGATCATTGCCATACTCATAATGGCGAGAAGCCCCGACACGGCAAGTCTGCCATCAAGCCACCCCTCAACAGCAAGGAGCAAAAACGAAATACCAAGCAAAAGAACTGTTTTGAGCGTGTTTCGGATGGTCCACCCTTTGCGGTGAAGGAGCTCGAAAAGATACGTCACGGCGATACCGACGAGCGCACCGAGAATGATTCCAAGCACGATGGAAACAGGAATGTTCAGAAACGTCATTGTGCCCACACCGTCCCCCGTGTTGATGCCGAGGAAAGCCGTGAACAGCACGATCACGAAAATATCGTCCAGCGAAGCACCCGCAAGAATGAGTTGTGGGATCTTCTTGTCCGTTCCTCTTCCCTCGTCCATCAGCGCGACCATTCTCGGCACGACCACCGCAGGTGATACGGCGGCAAGTACCGCCCCCATCAGAAGAGCCTCAACGCGAGAAACACCGAGGAGCATCGGCGCGAATATGAAAAACGCCGCGATCTCAAGTGTGGCAGGTAAAAAGGACATCAAAAGCGCAGGTCTGCCGACCTTTTTGAGGTCGGAGAAATTCAGCGAAAGCCCCGCCTTGATCAGAATGATCACAAGAGCCATTCTGCGAAGCTCGGCGGAGATTCCGAGTATCTGCGGATCAAGCAGATCCAAAACGAAAGGTCCGAGCAAAATGCCCGTCAGCAGCATACCGACAAGCCGCGGTAATTTGAGCTTGCCGAAGATGGCGGCAAGTAATAGTCCGATGAGAAAAATGAGCGCGAGTGAAGTGAGCATAGATACCTCCAAAAGTGCCAAGTAAACAAAAAAGCCGACAGTTCTGCCATAGTTGCAGAAGCCATCAGCATCAAAGCGGTTCGAATAAAATTCAGGGAGAGCCTCATTCCCTTATGTGTGATATATTATACCACAAATCGAAGAATTTGTCAATAAGTTGATCGAAAACGTTGTTCCACTTGAGCTTGATGCGGCATATTTGAAGAAATCTGTTGAAAACAGAGGCGTTATGTGGTATACTATTCTTGTGAGTGATATTGCGCGATAGCGCAAAAGGAAATAGATCATCAAAAAACTGATACTGATATTATTATCTGCGCTGATGTTTACGGGATGCGCCGGCACGGATAATCAGCAAAACAACACCTACCGCTGGATCAGTATGGACGAGGCAGTGACTATGATGGAGCAGGAGACAGGTTATATCATCCTTGACGTGCGCCGCCCAGATGAGTTCGCCGCGGGGCATATCTCGAACGCCATCAACGTTCCCAACGAGAGCATCGGCACGTACGCGATTCCCGAATTGCCCGACAAGAGTCAGCTCATTATGGTGTACTGCCGAAGCGGCCGACGCAGTAAAGAGGCATCCGAGAAGCTTGTCAAACTCGGCTACACAAATATCGTGGAGTTCGGCGGGATCCTTGATTGGCAGGGCGAGATTGTTAGCGAATAAAAATCATAGGAAGTGGCAAAGTATCTCTGGTTAGAGTGCTAAATGAGTTTTAATTAGAAAAATATTGGGCGTCTCACACTTTTGCGTAACAAATTGCGTAACACCCCTGAGAAAACTGTGTAGCAGGGTACAAAAATAGGGCATTTTGAAGGTTGATTCAAAA